>CAJUTH010000082.1 GCA_910589275.1 uncultured Dorea sp. | reverse complement strand
CCGGGACATTTTCATTTGTGGTATACTAGGACATTATCATAAATGGCTTATAATAAATAAACATATAAATAAACTTTGGTTGACTTTCCCCGGTAACTATGCTAGTATTGACTTCAATGGATAAAAGCGTTAAAGGGGTAAAGTGAAATGCCGATTACAGAAATATTAGAAGAAAATTGCAGGAAGTACGGAGAGGACATTTGTCTGGTAGAGATTAATCCGCAGCAGCCGGAGGACAGGCGGATCACATGGAAGGAATATGAACTGATGGAGCCTACGCCTTTCGTACATTACCGCAGGGAGATCACATGGAATGTATTCAACGAGAAGGCGAACCGGTTTGCCAATCTCCTTTTGAGCCGGGGCGTGAAGAAGGGGGACAAGGTGGCGATTCTCTTGATGAATTGTCTGGAATGGCTTCCGATTTATTTTGGAATTTTGAAGACCGGGGCGCTGGCGGTGCCGTTGAATTTCCGTTATTCAGCCGAAGAGATTGAGTATTGCGTGAACTTGTCGGATACGGATGTGCTGGTATTCGGGCCGGAATTTATCGGGCGTGTGGAGGAGATTGCAGATTCGATCGCGAAGAACCGCCTGTTATTTTTTGTGGGAGACGGCTGCCCTTCTTTTGCGGAGAGCTATGTACAGCAGACGGCGAACTGCTCTGGCATATCGCCGGATATTAAGCTGACGGATCAGGATGATGCGGCAATTTATTTTTCATCCGGAACCACGGGATTTCCCAAGGCGATTCTCCATAATCATGAGAGCCTGATGCATTCCTGCAAGGTGGAGCAGAACCATCACGGTCAGACACGGGACGATATTTTCCTATGTATTCCACCGCTTTATCATACCGGGGCAAAGATGCATTGGTTTGGCAGTTTCCTGACTGGGTCGAAGGCGGTTCTTTTAAAGGGGACGAAGCCGAAATATATCATGGATGCCATCTCTCAGGAGAAATGTACGATTGTGTGGCTGCTGGTTCCGTGGGCGCAGGATATTCTGGACGCCATTGACCGGGGCGATATTAAACTGGAGGATTATGAGCTTGATCAGTTAAGGCTGATGCATATCGGCGCCCAGCCGGTACCGCCGAGCCTGATCAGGCGCTGGAAGGAATATTTCCCCCTTCACCAGTACGATACCAATTACGGCCTGAGCGAGTCCATCGGACCCGGCGCGGTTCATCTGGGCGTGGAGAATATCCATAAGGTAGGCGCGATCGGCAAGGCCGGCTATGGATGGAAGACAAGAATCGTAGATGAAAACGGCATTGACGTGACGCCGGGCGATGTGGGCGAACTGCTCCTCAATGGGCCGGGGGTTATGACCTGCTATTACCATGATGAGGAGGCTACGAAGGAATCCTTAAAGGACGGCTGGCTCTATACCGGGGATATGGCGCAGGAGGACGAGGACGGATTTATCTTTCTGGTAGACCGGAAGAAAGACGTGATTATCAGCGGCGGAGAGAACCTGTATCCGGTGCAGATCGAAGATTTCTTCCGCGCGCATAAGGCCATTAAGGATATTGCGGTCATCGGCCTGCCGGATAAACGTCTGGGCGAGATCGCGGCGGCGGTTGTGGAAATTAAGGAAGGCGCGGAATGTACGCAGGAGGAGCTGGAGCAGTTCTGTAAGAAACTCCCAAGGTACAAGCGCCCGCACAAATACATCTTTGCAGAAGTGCCGAGAAATGCGACCGGGAAGATCGAGAAGCCGAAGCTGCGGGAGATCTACTGCGGCAAGCGGTTAGTAGAGATGCAGAATAAGGGATAAAAAGGAGATATCGGCGATATATCGGTATTGCGTATTATACTTCTTATTTCTTATATACTATGAATAGCGTGTGGAGCTGCCAAAAGGGATGGGAAAATTTTCCCATCCCTTTTGTACGGTAATACTGTTGATTAAAAAAAGCCAGCAATTAAGCTTTTATCATCCGCCGATCATTGATTATTCTAATGCTTGGGAGCCATCTATTTAAAGCTTGAGAGCCATCTGGATC
>CAJUTH010000081.1 GCA_910589275.1 uncultured Dorea sp. | reverse complement strand
ACTGATCGTCGCTTTGGTAGGCCGTTACCCTGCCAACTGGCTAATCAGACGCGGGTCCATCCCATACCACCGGAGTTTTTCACACAGGAGCATGCGCTCCCGTGCGCTTATGCGGTATTAGCACCTGTTTCCAGGTGGTATCCCCCGGTATGGGGCAGGTTACCCACGCGTTACTCACCCGTCCGCCACTAAGATACTCATTTCCAAAGTGCAAGCACTCCTTCCATAAGCATCCCCGTTCGACTTGCATGTGTTAAGCACGCCGCCAGCGTTCATCCTGAGCCAGGATCGAACTCTCAATTTGAGTTGTCCCTTCCAGTTATCTACTGGCTTTTTTCTTCTTTTCTTTCTGAATTTCCATTCAGAGTACAGACTCTCATCTGCTGATGCCTTCTCTTTCGGCATCTCTTCTCTTCTTGAATTTTCAGGGTCGCATTGCTGTTTAGTTGTCAAGGTGCTTTGTTTTGTAGTTGCTCTGTTCTCAGATGCAACTCTGACATATTACCACAGCTTTCCAGACGAGTCAAGACATTTTTTAAAAAATTTTTACATTTTTTTCATTCATCCGTTCGCGCCTTGCGCCGTGGGTTTATATAATAACATTATTTCTCAAAATTTGTCAATACTAAAAATTAAAATTAAATTTTGAAAGATTACATTGACAAATAAATCTTGTTTATGTATAATAACACATGCGTCAAACGCATATACTATAGTGATAGCTATTAGTTCAGAGTCTGGAGAAATACTCAAGAGGCTGAAGAGGCGCCCCTGCTAAGGGTGTAGGTCGTTCACGCGGCGCGAGGGTTCAAATCCCTCTTTCTCCGTTTTCTATCACACTACGAAGAGCATCCCGGGATGGATGCTCTTTTTTTGCCTTACAGGAAGATCCCGGACTCTTTACTTTAAAATCCGGCCGGCAAAGCATGATGGCTATTGTTTAAGATAAGACATCCTTTCATATTTTAGTATTGATTTGTATGAGATTATTATCTTCTTATTGAAAAACCCCCTTTCATTTGCTAAACTCTATTTGACCAATATATAGAAAATCATGTTTTTAATAACAAAAGGAGAGTGCATCATTATGAACAAAGTCACATTTGATTATTCCAAGGCTTCCTCCTTCATTCAGGAGCATGAAATAGACTCCATGAAGAAGCTGGCAGAATCAAAGAAGCTGCCGGCAAAATCCAAAAAGATTCCGATGTTCTTCTGGTTATCGGCATCGGAGGCTCCTATCTCGGGGCAAGAGCCGCCATTGAGTTTTTGAGACATAGCTTCTACAACACCGTCAGCAAAGAAATCAGAAAAACTCCCGAAATTTATTTTGTTGGGAATTCCATTAGTTCTACCTATATTAAACATTTGATGGACGTCATCGGCGATCGGGACTTTTCCATCAACATGATCAGCAAATCAGGCACTACCACAGAACCCGCCATTGCTTTCCGCGTATTTAAAGCGATGCTGGAAAAGAAATACGGCAAAGAAGAAGCCCCATCGCCGTAAGCGGTGCAGATATTAACAAATTGATGGAAGGCGCACAGGCCGGACGCAAGGCTGCTTTAGAGGCTCCCTTTGAAGAAAATGACGCCCTTAAATATGCCGCATTGCGCAATATCCTTTTAAGGAAAGGGAAATCCATTGAAATCCTTGCCAACTATGAGCCCAGCGTCCACTACGTTTCCGAATGGTGGAAACAGCTCTATGGGGAAAGCGAGGGAAAGGATCAGAAAGGAATATTCCCCGCAAGCGTCGACCTAACCACCGACCTTCATTCTATGGGACAGTTTATCCAGGACGGTTCCAGAAATATGTTTGAGACAGTAATCAATATCGAAACCAGC
Source organism: uncultured Dorea sp. (assembly GCA_910589275.1). GTDB lineage: Bacteria > Bacillota > Clostridia > Lachnospirales > Lachnospiraceae > Claveliimonas. Next base: position 225 of record CAJUTH010000081.1, on the reverse strand, counting down.
AGGGAAGAAATTCTTCTTGAAGAAGAGCCGGTAGACCTGGACGGATTAAACTATCTTGCCGGAAAGAGCGTTGATTTCGTAAACAAAAGCGCCATGAATGGCACCATCCTTGCGCACACCGACGGCCAGGTTCCTAATTTTATGGTTACCGTTCCAGAAGTAAACGAGTTTTACCTAGGACAGCTTTTCTATTTCTTTGAATTTGCCTGCGGCGTAAGCGGGTAC
>CAJUTH010000080.1 GCA_910589275.1 uncultured Dorea sp. | reverse complement strand
TTAGATCCGAGATTCCCTTACTGCTTCCCTTATAATGTTTCGTCAAATGATTGATGATAAGCATAACTTTCCTCCCATTCTACAACTGTTTCCGGTCAAAACAACCGACAGATAATACCATACACAGCAAAACCATCAGCCCTGCCGCCGCTATGTTGGCATGATAATCCCCCGGGCTTTTGGCCCTTTGTAAAAGATCCAGCCCCCTCAGCAGCCTTGCCGGAAGAAAGGCGTCAAGCTTCGGGAATACAGAAAGAAGATAAACGCCTAGCGCCGCCCCGCCGGTTCCTAAAAGTACCTGGGAACTGCTTTTTGACACTGCGGAAAAGAAGATCAGCAGCGCGACTGTCCATATGCCAAACACCCATGTATAGGCAGCGGCAAAGAACAGGTTCCCGGCAATTCCGTTGTCCCAGAAATATGCGTTGTAACCGTAAGTAATCCCAAAACAGACCGCATACAGTACCGTCCAGGAGCCATATAAGAATACCGCCTTCGCTGCCAGGACACTCCGGCGTGACAGTCCTTTGGTTATGACAGGAATCAGCGTGCCTTTCTCGTACTCTGCGGTAAAATTCCCGCTGACGATCAGGATGAAAATGATCAACCCTATTGGGATATTTTTATAAAACTGCGCCCAAGAGGTCATGGCATCCACTTGAACGGCTGTCGTCACAAGCCCCGTATCCGCCAGAGAATCCGATAAGGCTTCCATAAGCCAGGGTGTAAGCTTCGCCAGGGCAGGATTCATAATCCCAAATAATACGAAAACCAGCATCAGAATCCACGACCGCCCGGTCCGATTCCATTCCATCCATTCTTTTTTCAGAAATGCATTCATTTGCCTACCACCTCCATAAACAGGTCTTCCAGATCCGCCTCCTGCCGTTCGATACGCATAACCGGATACCTCCTGTCCGCAATCCAATGCAGAAGCTCTGGAAGCCTCTCTGCTTCCTCTAAGAGAAGGCTGTTCTTTCCTGCAGCCTTAAGAAACGGAAACGCCTGCCGCAAAGCTTTTGTGTCTTCCGGATACTCCATTTCCACCGTCACCGCCGAAGCTTTCTTAAGCTTACGTACCTCATCAAGAGAGCCCTTAAGGGCAATCTTCCCCTCGTGCAGAAACGCCATCTCATCACAGATATGCTCCACGTCCGACAGAATATGGGTGGAGAACAGTACCGTCGTCTCCTCCTTTGCTGCTGTCAGAATGTCCAATAATTCCTTCCTGCCGGCCGGGTCAAGGGCCGAAGTCGGCTCGTCGCAGATCAACAGCTTAGGCCGGCCAAACAGAGCCTGCGCAACTCCAAGGCGCTGCTTCATCCCCCTGGAGAATCCTTTGATCCGGTGCTTCTCTTTTTCCAGCCCCACTAGACGCAGCAGCTCTTCACAGCGGCTTTTGGTCTCTTTTGCCGGCATGCCAGAGATCTCACCGCAAAAACGCAGATATTCTGACGGGGTCATATACGGGTAGAATTCCGGCACATCAGGCAGATAACCGATAAACCGGTTTGTTGGTGTATTTCCGTAGCGGACCGGCATTCCATCCACGGTAATCTCTCCGCTGTTTACGGTTAGAAGCCCTAGAATCATCTTCATGGCCGTGGTCTTTCCGGCGCCGTTTTGTCCCACAAAGCCAAATACGGTATGCTCCGGAACGGAGAAACTGACATCACGGAGCACCTGTTTTTCTCCGAAGTTCTTTGCCACATGGGAAAGGGATAGCATTTTCATATCAGCTCTCCTCCCTTCCAATCAGAAAATAAAGGATTGGTCCGATAAACTGCATCCCGATTAATGTAATCACAATCCATAAGGCCCGGTTGCCGTGCTTGTATGTTTGATGTGTCAAAATATGGTGGAACGTATAAATCAGCAACGCAACCTCCACAATCGCTAGCGGAATTAAAAAAGGTAACATTTCATTTATATCAGGCATCATTTTCTCCTCCTTTTATGGTATCTCTCTCATGGCAGAGCCCCCGCACCTTCGTACGGCGGCAATTCGTCGGAAGGCATCCAAAAAATGCTTCGCATTTGTCTTCCTCCTCTCAATTACTTGTAAAATGTTGCAGTATCCTTTGAAAATCGGGGTTCTCTTTGATTCCCTCAAAGGCCGGATGACCGAATGCCGCCTGCAGATTCTGGAAAATGAATTTCCTGCTCCGTGGTGCCATATCTCCCAACGGAAGGGTTTCGATCCATGCGTCTAACTGGTCAAAGTATTCATCCCCATGGAGCGTCATCTTTTCTGCACATAAAAGTCTGTCAACACATTTTTGAAAAGACCGGATGGCCTTAAGCGCCCCTTCTTCCTCCCCGTTCAAAGCATACACTACCGCTGTCTGGTAATGGAACTGCGCCGCCATATTAGGATGAAGCCGTTCCAGCCGGTATTGTTCTATTACATTTCCAATTCTGTATATGGTCTCCTGACACCTCTTGAAATCATCCTGATATAAAGCCAGGGATATCATGGCATCACTCACCAGATTCAGCAGATCCAGATATT
>CAJUTH010000079.1 GCA_910589275.1 uncultured Dorea sp. | reverse complement strand
TTTTTTGCTGACATCCGTTCTTCTGATCAGCCTGGCGCCGATATTATCTACATATGCGGCAGAGGACATCCACTACCGATGGAAATCCTCTTCAAAGAACGTCACCTCCCTGGATCTTTCGTCTTATTTTGGAGAATATGAAGGAAGTTTTGTTTTGTATAATCTTGAGCAGGACGCATGGGGCATCTACGATATGGAGCATGCCGCCTTACGGCGCTCTCCTGACTCCACATACAAAATGTATGACGCATTGTTTGGACTGGAAGAAGGTATTATTACACCAGAAGATTCCAAAATGGAATGGGATGGGGAAAACTATCCGTTTAAGGAATGGAATGCTGACCAGATCCTGACATCTGCCATGCGCTCTTCAGTCAACTGGTATTTCCAGGGGATTGATAAACAGCTTGGATCTGCTTCTGTTAAGAACTATATTCAGAAAATCGGATATGGCAATGAAAACACAGAAGCCGGTCTCCCTTTCTATTGGCTGGAATCTTCTCTAAAGATTTCTCCCATAGAACAGGTAGAACAACTGGTCAGACTATATAACAACGCCTTCGGATTCCAACCTGAAAATGTCGAGGCAGTAAAGGATTCCATCTGTCTCTCCTTATCAGAAGCAGGAACTATCTATGGGAAAACCGGAACAGGAAGCATCGATGATTCGAATGTAAACGGATGGTTTGTCGGATACGTTGAAACTGCCGGCAATACATACTTTTTTGCTGCCAATATCGGCGCCGGCGCTGATGCCTCCGGAGCGAATGCGGCTGAAATAACCATGTCCGTCTTATCAGATATGAATATATGGAAATAAAAAAGACCGGAGATACAGTACCATTATTATCACTGTTATCCGGTCTTTATTAATTTTCACTGTATCTGTCACCCGCTCCCCACCCGGTATTGATACTTCGGTATCTCCTGGATTCCGTTATCCAAAACTAAATTACCTATCATTATATTCGTAAGTTTCATCCTCTGAACGGAAAACAGTTTTGGACTTAAGCGCATCGCTTTCTATATTAAAGTACGTTTTAATTACACTTTCAAACTCTTCCTTCGGTATCCTGTATACTGCACCGACTCCCAGATTATCATCCATGCCATAGGGGATCTTAGGATTTACTGCGGCATGACAAAATCAGATTATAACAAAAGTTCTTCTCCATATTCATTGAATTTCTACCTGGAGAATGATAAGATACAAGAAAACCTTAGGAGGTGCCGCTATGCCTAGAATAGTTGGAATCGGCCATCAAGACTTTGAACAGATGATCACAAGCGACAATTTCTATATTGATAAGACCATGTTTATCAAAGAATGGTGGGAAAACAATGATACCGTAACCCTGCTCACCCGTCCCAGACGTTTTGGAAAGACGCTGAATCTGAGTATGGCAGAACATTTTTTCTCTGTCAGGCATTCCGGGAGAGGCGACTTATTTCAGAATCTGTCTATCTGGCAGGAAGAAAAATACAGAGAATTGCAGGGGACTTACCCTGTCATTTTCTTAAGCTTTGCCGGTGTGAAAGAAACCTCCTTTCCTGATGCAAGAAAAAGTATCTGTCAGATTATAGAAAATTTATATAACAAATATGATTTCCTTCTGGAAAGCGACCATTTGAACGAAAAGGAAAAAAAAGCGTACAAGAACGTCTCCGCCGATATGGATCATAATCTGGCCGCCAATTCCCTGAATACCTTATCGGATTACCTGATGCGTTATTATGGGAAAAAAGTGATTCTCCTATTGGACGAATATGATACTCCTATGCAGGAGGCTTATGTGCATGGCTACTGGGATGAACTGGTTCCTTTTATCCGCAATCTGTTTCATTCCACCTTTAAGACAAATCCTTTCCTTGCAAGAGCCATCATGACCGGAATCACCAGAGTCAGCAAGGAGTCAATCTTTTCTGACCTGAATAATTTGACGGTAGTGACAACGACCTCAGATCTGTACGCGGAAAGCTTTGGATTCACCCAACAGGAGGTATGGGATGCTCTAGAAGAATATGGCCTGTCAGCCAAAAAGGACGAGGTCAGAAGATGGTATGACGGATTTACATTCGGCAATAAGACCGATATCTACAATCCCTGGTCGATCATCAATTATCTGAAATTTGCAAAATTCTCCCCCTACTGGGCCAACACCAGCAGTAACAGCCTGGTCGGAAAGCTGATCCGCGAAGGAAGCGCAGATACAAAAATGGTTATGGAGGATCTTCTTTCGGGCAAGGCGCTCCGGACACAGATTGACGAGCAGATTGTATTCAGTCAGTTGGGGCGCCGGGAAAATGCCGTCTGGAGCCTGCTGCTTGCAAGCGGCTATCTGCGTGTGAAGCAATGGAGTATGGACAAAAGAGACCGGATCATCTATGAGCTCGTATTAACCAACCGCGAAGTAACACTAGTGTTTGAGCAGATGGTAGAGGATTGGTTCTCAGAGTTTACACCCGCTTATAATCAATTCCTCAAGGCACTTTTATTAGATGATAAAAAGGCGATGAATCTGTATATGAACCGGGTTGCCCTCACTACCTTCAGTTACTTTGATACCGGAAAGCATCCGTCCGAAGCAGCAGAACCCGAAAGATTTTATCATGGTTTTGTTCTTGGCCTGATGGTAGATCTTGCTGAACGGTACACAATTACTTCCAACCGTGAAAGCGGGTTCGGAAGATATGATGTGGTCCTTGAGCCTCTTTCTGACACAGACGATGCTATTATTCTGGAATTTAAAGTCCATGACCCGGACGAGGAAGCTTCGCTTGCAGATACAGCGCAGGAAGCATTGAATCAAATTGAACGCATGAAATATTCTGCTTCGCTGGAAGCAAAAGGTATCCCAAAGGAACGGATCCGGCAGTATGGATTCGCATTTGAAGGGAAAACGGTATTTATTGGATAAATATATTTAACAGACTACAATTTCACATTGAAGAAGGAAAAAGGGAATGAATAATTTGAGGAAAGTCAGAAAATATAGGAAGCTGAAAATGATATTGCTTTGCCTGCTTTGCTTACTGGTGACAGCGTGCAGCAATCAATTTGCGAAGCAAGAGTATGATTCTGATGAAAAAATTGCTCAGGACACAGACCGTTATGCAAAAGAAAATTCTGTAGCGAATTCCGTAAATGGAGAATATTCACTTACAGTTTCCAAGTTTAATGGACGT
>CAJUTH010000078.1 GCA_910589275.1 uncultured Dorea sp. | reverse complement strand
CCTGCCTTCCCTAGTCTGAGCAGCGGAGGCGGGATGGGCGCTCTACGCGTCGCAGCCAATATGTTTATTTTTGTTAGATATGATGTTTATTTATCCGTCAGTACCTCTACCGCTTCTTTTAATGTGGAAATTTCTCCCACATTTCCCGGGAAAATAATGTAGGGCGTCATCGGGAATTTGCTTTCTTCCCCGGTCTGCCATACCGGAATGCCCGGCCTGATCTGACCTAATACGTTGGCTTTCTTTACTGCCAGCGCCTTTGTTCCCACATCGCTGGAGGTGATGCCTCCCTTAGCGATCACAAAGCTTGGCGTAACGCCAAGGCGTCCCACCAGAGACTGTACCGCGTCGGATATCTTTACAGAAAGCCTCAGCTCATCCTCCTTATCTCCCGTATCCGCTGTGATCAGCGCCCTTGTAGTATAACAGCACACCGTCTTTCCGGCTCTGATACATGTCTCCTCTGCTGCAAGGCATCTTTGCACCTCTGCCTCAAAGGCCGCGTCATCCTTCACCAGCGTTGCGTCAAGTTCGATAAATTCAAGATCGGTAAGCTCTTTCAGACACTCCACCTGCTTTGTTGTCTTATCTGTGTGGGAGCCGACTACGATGATCCCGCCGTTTGCAGTCTCCTTCACCACCATCTTATCTCTGGTAAGCAGAGGCTGATCTGTCACGCCGCCCAGAACCTTCACAATCGCTGCCGCCGTGCGGAACATAAATACCTTCCCTTTCGCCATAGCACGGTACAGGGCCGTACAGAATACCTTCACATCCGCATAATCTACGGCATTTACGATAATCTTGTTAAAATCCTTTACCGCAAGAAGCTGCTGTTCGATCTTGTCGATCTCCATATTGTGGATATCCTCTAAAGAAATACAGATTACGTCCTCTGCCCTGTAAGCTCCCTTCGTCTTCTCCTCCACATACTCCAGCATAGCCGCGGCGCTGTAGCCAAAGGTCTTATCTTTTGCAAACTCCGTCTCGTTGGCCGGAATCAGCTCTTCGCCGTATTTCACATAATGTACATTGTCAATTGTAAAGCGGCCGCCTTCTTTAAAAAATGGACAGAGAATCTCACCGTCGATGGTCTTGCCGGTATTCTTCTCGTAATTCTTCTTCAGAAGCTCTGTCTCCAAAGGAAAATGTCCCCGGAGCGTACTATCACTCCTGCTGATAAAGATGTACTCCTTCCCGGTCTCCTTTGCCACCTCATCCACTACAGCCGCAATCTCATTGTGAGCTTTTGTGGTCTGTTCCACCGTAAATCCTCTGGAATTAGTCAGGACATAGAACAGATTATTCTCCTCCTCAAATCCCTGACGGATACTGTCCTTCTCCCAGTTAGTGTAAACGGAAATATCATGCACCGTCTGAACTCCCGTGGGATCGTCATCCAAAACCACAATCTTTTTATGGTTCGCCGCGATTTCCTTATTCAGCAATTCATCAATATATGCCTCGTCAATCTTCTTATATGAAGCTAAAACCTCTGCATGTAATGCCATATCTGCTATCCTCCTTACTTCTTCGGCCAGCGTCCCATTTATTCTGCCAGCCGAAAATCCCTATCTGTTACTCTGCCTTCTTTACCTCTACATCGGCAAGCTTTTCGAAATACTGTACGATTCCGCCGTGATCGTCTTCCATATGTCCATGGATCTTTAAAGTCTGTAGAATCTCATAAAGCTGCGCCGTATAAGGAATCGGCACGTCAATGGCATGAGCCGTATTTACCACATTCTTAATATCCTTGTGGTTGATGCGGATCGGTCCGCCCGGCTTGAAGTTCCGCTCGATAATCATCGGGACTTTTGCGTCAAGCACAGCGCTTCCCGCAAGCCCGCCGCGGATTGCCTGATACACCTTCTCCGGATCTGCGCCCGCTTTTGTAGCAAGGACAAACGCCTCGGAAACCACCGCGATGTTATTATTTACGATGATCTGGTTCGCCAGCTTGGTCACGCTGCCGCTTCCGGAAGGCCCAATTAAAAGAGCGGAATTTCCAAGGATGTCAAAATACTTCTTCATGGCGTCAAAATCCTCCTGATCTCCGCCAGCCATAATCGCAAGGGAACCTGCAACTGCTCCCGGTTCTCCGCCGGATACCGGCGCATCTACGAATCCCACACCCAGCTTCTTTAAGCCCTCGTAACACTCCTTGGATTCAACCGGCGTAACAGAACTCATATCGCATACCACCGCGCCTTTTTTCACGGTAGAAGCTACGCCGCCCTCGCCGAATAGAATAGCTTTGGAAATAGCCCCGCTTGGAACCATGATGATAATCCTCTCGCACTGCTCGCCGATCTCTGTATAAGAAGCTTCTACAGCCCCCGCCGCCACTACGTCTGCTACTGCCTCCTTGTTCAGATCTGCAACCAGAAGTTCCTCTCCTGCATTCAAAAGATTCTTAGCCATCGGCCTTCCCATGATACCCAGTCCAATAAATCCTAACTTCATACTGCTCTTCTCCTTTTCTTTTTCTTCTCTGTCAGGCAGCGCCTCCTATCCGGAATTACTGCCTGCCTGTTATTTTTTGTTTGCTTGTTACTTTCTGATTCTATTTTACTGCATACCGGTATACCGGTCAATCCCTAAAATCCATTTCTCCATTTTCACTAAAAATACAGGAGTGAAATTAGTGAAAATTCCCATAAACACTGGGTTTGTTAGTTATTTAACTAACATTGAAAATCCCTTTTTTTCTTCAAACATCTCTTGCAAATCAAAGCAAAACATACTATAATTTAGAAAAACAACTAATCTAAAATCCAAAAAGATTGTTATTTTCAAAACATATAGCAATCTGAACACGAACTAATCTCATGAACATTTAGGGAGGAATCAACATGATAACCGGAATATTAACTGCTGCTCTCACGTCCGCACTTGTATTCTCAATTGAAACTACTGAAACCGCCAACACCTTTACCCACTACTGTCTGACCGAAACCCAGCGCTCTATTGATGAAAATCAGGACGGTATCTGCGACTACGCAGGAAGCGGAGCCTGCATTGACGCCAACGGCGACGGCATCTGCGATAATTACGGTTCCCATACCGGATGCGTCTATGGAGCCGGGAATGGGTATGGCGCCGGGAATGGAAACGGCGCCGGCTACACTGACGCCAACGGCGACGGCATCTGTGATAATTATGGTTCCGGCTATGGCGCCGGAAATGGGAATGGCGCCGGGAACGGCGGTGGCTACATTGACTCCAACGGCGACGGCATCTGCGATAACTACGGTTCCGGCTATGGCGCCGGGAATGGAAATGGCGCTGGAAACGGCGGTGGCGGCGGATACGGCCACCACGGCGGAAATGGCGGCGGTCACCACGGCGGACGCGGCAGATAACTAGTACATCGAATATTAAGTAATTGGCGGTTTGGCTTGCCTATTTTCCTGATAATACTACTCCCCAAGCCTCGACGTAGCCACCGCTACGCC
>CAJUTH010000077.1:1722-4038 GCA_910589275.1 uncultured Dorea sp. | reverse complement strand
TTCCGGACAGACCGGATCTCCTTACGTGCCTGTGCTAATTCTTGTTTTAATTCCCGGATATTTTTTTCAAGTTTCCGAATAATGCTCTTATATTCTTCTTCTAATTTCCGGTATCTCTCGCCGGATTTAAATTCGGCGATCTGCTGTGCCAGTGATTTCACTTTGTACTGTAATGCACTTGTATATTCAAATGGATTCATCTGTACTCTCCTTTGATGAATTAGGGGCGGGAATCTAATACCTGTGCCATCGTTCTGCTTAATTCTATTGTCTCTTCCAGTTGTAATGTCAGCATGGAAATATATTCTTCTTTCTGTTCAAGAAGCTCTTCCGAAGTCCGAATGCATTTTTCCTGGATTCGGATTACATTTTCTGCTTCTTTAAGAGCATTCTCCAATTTAGAGATCTGTAATTCATATTTTTTTATAAGTGATGTTTCTTTACTCATTGCTGCCTCCGCACTTGTAATAAAAAAAGTATAGCAGAAATCTGGAAAAAAAGCGAATGAAGGAAATCTGGTATTCGTCATTTTGCCAGGGATAAATCGTTGATTTTTCAAGACAAATGGATATCAAACCACGCAGAAAAAGATGTGAGAAGGGGATTTTAAGACGAAAAACAGAAAGGAGAAAATGTTATCCACAAGAAATACCTGAGGACAAAATATTATTAACATTTTGTCCTCAAACGTATCATTTACTGTGGATAAAAATTTTTTCAATTTCAGCACATTTACCAACACTTTCTAAAAAGCCTATTACTGGCGTGGGTGTGAAAAGTAACGATAAAAGAAGAATAAAAGAAGCGTTATATTAATCTTTGCATTTTATGCAGAGATATGGTATACTAATCAATGAAGCAAAGAAGCGGGTTACTGTTAGAATAATCCGCTTCTCTTCATATTCATTTACAATCGGAAAGGAGTGATGTCAATGCCACGTAAGAGGCGGTCAACGAAGAGCCGTATTGTAAAAGCTGCGTGGAATTTATTTTACAAGAACGGATATGATAACACAACTGTGGAGGACATTATTACAGCGTCCAAGACCTCCAAAGGTACTTTTTACCACTATTTCAAGGGAAAGGAAGCGCTTTTGAACTCCCTCTCCTACCTATTCGATCAGAAGTATGAGGAACTGGCTGCTGTGATCGATCCCGATATGCCAGCTTATGACAAGCTGCTTTTTCTGAATCACGAACTGTTCCATATGATCGAGACAAGCGTCGATATCAACCTTCTTGCTTACCTCTATTCTTCACAGCTCACTACGAAGGATAAGAAGTCGCTTGCTGACAAGAAACGTTTCTATTACAAATGGGTTTCAGAGATTATCGGCGAAGCCCTGGAATCCGGGAAATTCAGCAATACCAGCACAACTGAAGACCTGATGAACATCTATGCTATGTACGAGCGGGCATTGCTCTATGACTGGGCACTATTCAAAGGAAAATTTTCACTCACCGAACAGAGCGACAGATTACTGCCGCATGTGTTAGATATGTTTGTGAAAGGAGTATAGTTAGTTATGGATGTTACACCCTAAAAGACAGGTATGTTGACCGCAGAATGTACCTGTCTTTTTTCTATTCTTTTTTACGGCAATCGCGCACGGAAGATTTTCTCTTCTCCCTGCCTGCTGTGCCGAAGCGTACCGCTCCGTGCACGCAAAAAGGGATGCCGAAGCATCCCCCTTTCTGGCCGCTGCTCCCCTGCACACGGCTAAACCATACATTCGTGCATCGCTTCCTCTTCAATGCCCGCCCTGCGCATCATGGAGACGATCTGTTCTCTGTCGTCCAGCGCGGCGCACCAGGACAGCCCGCAGCCTGCGGAGATCGCTCTCGGCACCGGGATGATACGCCCCGGAACCTGATATTCCTTGCAGGCCTTCTCCATCGCCATCGCATCTGCAGTAGTATGGAAGGTTACAACCAGTTTTAATTCTTTTTTTCTCATGTTTACTCAATCACCACTTCGAAATATCCGTCCTTCTCGCTGGCCGTTGACTTCCTGCCGTGATCTTTGGCGTATTTCTCAACATTCATCTTCTGATGCGGCTCCGTAACCAGTATCTTCACCGGCCCCGAAGCGCCTTTTAACGCTTCCGCAGTAAGCATTAACGGTTCCGGACAAGAAAGACCTCTTGCATCTACTTCCTTCATATTATTACCTTCTTTCCTAGAATACTATGTATCGTTTATGATTTCAATCCTTTTTTACAGTTTACCGTCAAACCTATTTCGCTTCGTCTCTCTTGTTGGTAAATGCGATAACAAAGCATACGATTATGCAGACAATACAAGCCACTTTTCCAT
>CAJUTH010000077.1:1250-1712 GCA_910589275.1 uncultured Dorea sp. | reverse complement strand
TGCGGCGGCACCGCGCCTGCAACAATCTCCTGCGTCTCTGCATTCATCGCCGTTCCGCTTGCGGCAAGTCCCAGATTATGGCACAGAGCCGCACCCACGAACATCCCCATCACCGTCACAGCGGAATCAGAAGATCCCTGTCCCGCAAGGATCAATTGACGCAGCGGGCAGCCTCCTGCAAGAGTCGCCGCAAATCCTACGGTATACATACCAAGGATATTCCACAGATGATCGGAATGCGCGATGATTCCAGGCGTATCGAATCCAACCACGAAACGTCCCGTTGCCAGATTGAATACCAGCATCACCACGAACAAGCCTGCGATCACACTGAACAGATCAAAATTCTTCATCAGGATCACGTCGCGGATACTTCCCGCGAAGCACATCCTGGACTTCTGGGCAACCGCTCCGAACACAAGCCCGCCTATAAGCGACGCAATAAGCGGTGCATGCATACTT
>CAJUTH010000077.1:0-1240 GCA_910589275.1 uncultured Dorea sp. | reverse complement strand
ACCGCATGCGCCCGTCCAAGGCTGAAGCCCTTCTTAAGTGCAAATACACCCGTCGCCACGCCAAGAATAAAACCTATCAAAGCAACCCATGCATTCAAATCTCCCGCAGACATACGGATAATCATACGAAGCGGGCAGCCTAAGAATACAAGGGAACCAATCACAATGATCATTCCCAGAACAAAACGGATCATCGGAGACGAACCTCCCGTAGAACGATATTCCTTCGTCCCTACAGAGATAATAAACGCCCCAAGCACCAGACCGATGATCTCCGGTCTCGCATACTGAACCACCTCTGCCTGATGCATCCCAAGCGCTCCCGCAGTATCACGGATAAAGCACGCGATACAGAACGCCATATTCGCCGGATTGCCAAGGAATGCGAGACATGCCGCTACAAGTCCGCAGATGACGCCGGCAAGTGCCAGTTTTTTCTTTGAATCTGATAAATTCATGTTACTTCCTCCAATCTTTCCTGTGAGTACTCTCCTCCCGGCAGCCAGAACGGCCGCCTTCCCCTTATCTTAAGGCCCGGATATCCGATCACTCTTCATCCGCGGCAAGTTCCCGGACGGCCTTGACAGCAGCGTCCACTTCTTCGTCCGTATTATAATGTGAGAAGCTGAACCTTACAGCCCCCTGCTCCACCGTCCCAAGAGCCTTATGCATAAGCGGTGCACAATGTCCTCCTGATCTTGTAGAAATACCATATCCTGTAAGAAGCTCGTCACTAACTTCTGAAGAATCATAATCACCGATATTCAGAGTCACGATCGCACAACGGTCCATCGTATCAAAGTCCCCGTATACCGTCACATTCTCAATGTCTTTTACCCCTTCATAGAACCTCCGCATTAATTCCTGCTCTCTTTTACGGATCGCATCGATGCCATGCTCCTCAATATATCCAAGAGCCGCATGCAGCCCGGCAATTCCGTGCCCGTTCAGCGTACCGGCCTCCAGGGCCGTAGGCATCTGCACCGGCTGAGACTTGCTGTATGTCTGAACTCCTGTACCGCCGGCCTTCAGCGGACGGATGTTCACGCCTTCCCGCACATACATGCCGCCGGTCCCCTGCGGTCCCAGAAGGCCCTTGTGCCCGGTAAAGCACAGCACATCTATCTTCATCTCTTCTACATTAATCGGAAATACTCCTGCCGTCTGAGATGCATCCACCACAAACAATATCCCGCGTTCCCGGGCAAATTCACCGATGGGCTTAAGCTCCACATAATTC
>CAJUTH010000076.1 GCA_910589275.1 uncultured Dorea sp. | reverse complement strand
TATAAAGCCAGGGATATCATGGCATCACTCACCAGATTCAGCAGATCCAGATATTCTCTTGCCTGGATATAGCCTCTGGCTTTCTCAGGTTCTCCTTCCATCTGGTAAGCCTGAACCAACAGCGCCCCATCCTGCCCTGCAAGGCGTGTAGGGTCTGACATCGGCTCCAGCATAGCAATCGTTTCTTTTGCTTTCCCCAGTTGGAGGCTTAAGCCTGCTTTCAAAACCAAGGCATCACTGCACACGCCTACGTCGCTGCAGTTCTCTAAGATATGGTCGCACCACGAAACTGCCTCCTCCAAAAGCCTCTCCTGTTCCTCTTTTGACTCTGCCAGCATGTAATGGTTCCAGCACAATACGATAAGCTGGAGAAGGAAAGGATGGCAGGAATAGTACCGCCGGGCCAGGTTACGGGTTTTTTCTATTGCCTCATGAAAAGGCCGCTTCGCAAAATCTCCCACGAGCTCCCCATAGAAACGGCGGATCTGTTCTCTGGAGAGCTGGGCTTTATACCCGATCAGCTCATCTATCGTCATGTCAAAAAATGCGGAAATCTGGAGCAGAAGCATCAGATCCGGCGTACTCTGGGCATTCTCCCACTTAGATACGGACGCCTTGGTCACTCCCAGGAAATTCGCCAGTTCCTCCTGCGTAATCTTCCGCTCATGTCTGAGCCGGATAATATTATCCGATAATTTTAGTCTGTCCATGTTATTGTTCTCCTTATCATCTCTTGTATTACATCTTTTCTTCATTATAATAAATAGAGGATTTCCTATCAATCGAGCAGCATTCCACTTTTTCGCCAAAAAGTCAACCAGAAAGAAACTTGATCCATAAATACAGGAACATAAGATATACTATTTTCAGAATCTTCTAAGGCAACCCTGCGGCTTCTCTTCTTTCTGTCTTTGCTGCGGATTACCGGCCAGACAGTGGTACCGCAATATAAAATTAGCTACTGTCCACTCCCCAGATACTCTTCCAGCACATTCTTGTCCTTATTTACTACATACCCGCTGCCTCCAATCTCTTTCACATTTTCCACCATGCTTACAATCAGAAGAGGGGTTCTTACATCCTTTTCAGCAGTAAATACCGCAAACCACCCGATCTCTGTTCCTTCTGTATCCGCCACGGATGCCTTAATCTCGGCGGTTCCGGTTTTCCCGGCCAGCACGATGTCTTCCCGATGCGCCGCATAGCCTGTTCCTTCCGGGTTATTCACCACCTTTTTCATCCCCTCCAGAACCTGCGCCGCGATATCCGCCGGAAAGAGTCCCTGCAGCCAGAACTCTGCCCCGGAATTCTTTCCATCAGCTTCATCGCCCCCACTGCTCTCATTTCCACGCACCAGATATGGCTTCACCGCATTTCCTTCATTGCAAAAAGCAGTATACAGACTAGCCAGATGAAGCGGATTAATCAGAATCTGTCCCTGCCCGTAACCGCTGTCCGCAAGCTGGATCTCGCCCTCAATATGCTCCGTATTGGAATACTGTGAGACAGACATCACGATTTCAAACGGCAATTCCTCCTCAAATCCCATCTCCCTTAGGGAATTTTCTAATGTCCGGGCGCCGATCTTCAAGGCAGCCTTGGCAAAATATATGTTGTCCGAATAGATCAGCGCATTTTCCATTGTCACCGGCTCATATGCATGGAGCGTCGTCACAAAATAGTCCCCCCAGGAAGTGTCCTTCTGCCAGCTCAGCCCCACATTTCCGAAATCCTCCTGCGGATCCACCATGCCTGTTTTCAAACCGACAGCCGCAATGACAGGCTTGAGCGTGGAGCCAGGGCACCATGCCTGCCGGAAACGGTTCAGGAGCGGTTTCCGTTTCTCCTCATTGAGAGAATTCCACTGCGCATCCGACAATCCCAAAATAAAGTCATTGCTGTCAAAGGAGGGCGTACTGACCAGGGCCAGCACATCCCCCGTATACGGGTTCATGGCGACAGAGCAGCCCGGATCCTCCTGAAACTGCCGGTACAGGATGTCCTGAAGCCATGCATCGATGGTCAGAGTAATATCCTGTCCATGTTCCACCGGTAAATTTGCCAGTACGGATTTCCGACTGCCGTTCTTGCCTTCTATATAAATTCTGCATCCGTCCCTGCCCTTCAATTCCGTTTCAAACAGACCTTCCAAACCGCTTCGGCCGATCACGCTGTTTTCATTGTAGCCCTCTCCCTCATGCTCCTCCAGATCCTCGGCAGTCACATTTCCCACATAGCCTGTCAGATGCCCGGCGGCAGGGCCAAACGGATATGTCCGCACCTCCGTATCCATGATCATGACGCCCGGGACAGTAAGCAGCGCATCCTGCCGCGCCTTTTCCTGAAGCATTTTCTCATCCGGCTCAATCGCCATCAGGTCAAGCTCACTGACCTTTGGAATTGTTTTGATGGGGACAAAGGAATCCTCCTTAACCCATGCAGCACCAAGCTGCTTCTTAATGGTCGCCGAGTCCGTGTCTAGAAGTTCAGACAGCTGCCGCACAGCACTTTCCTGATTTTCTAGCTTCCCCGGTACGATGCCCACTGAGCACGCGGTTCCCGGTCCGGCAAGCATCCGGCCATTTCGGTCAAATATCTTTCCACGCGCCGCAGGAACCGGAGTGATCCGCACTTTGTCCGAAGATTCCAACTCCGGGAAAATCAGGCCATCGTGCCAGAGGATCTTATATCCGTCCTCTGAATCCGAAAAATGCATTTCATTTTCAAAATGGATGCTGCCCGCAGCCGTATCAAGACTCATCTGGTACGTCACGGAACGCCGGCCCTTATCATTTTCCAGGATTTCAATCCGGATATTTTCAGCCTCAATCCCCTCATAAATGGCAGAATTCCGCCGGATAAAGGCTTCCTGATCCGTATATGCAGAATTCTGCGAATCTGTCATCCGGTACATTTCCCCATAATCCTTCTGCTCTATCAGCCCCATATATCGGACTAGCAGCTCCTCTGGAGTCTCCCTGTTTCCTTTCCTAAAAAAATATACGGCCGCAAAGACTGCAGCCCCTATTACAACAAACGTCAACCCGGCCGCTGCGGTCTGCAAAAACATTCTACGGGATTTCTTATGTTTGTGCCTGCTCTTCCCCTTCATACTTTCCTCCTTTATAACCAGTTCACACGAACAACCTGAAAGCTTCCTTTCGTTCCGTTATGCCTTATATCTTACAGATGTAGTATTTATATGTCAAGCATAGTATACAGACCATTTTCTAAGCCACAATTACTCATTACCGTTCACGGCCTAGCTTGCCGCAAACTGTAACGTACCCAGCCCATTGAAAAGTCGCCTGACGGCGAGGGGCTGGATGCCTGCAACCGCTATTGTATTGGCCAGATGCCTTGTAGCAAGGTGCAAGGCACCGTGAACAGTCACTTCCTTATTCTATGTGTACGCCATAAAGGACGTAAATATTGACATCATTCCCAAAATGTGATAGTATTACTATCACAAAACAAAAAAGACAGGAGATGTTCCTTATGGGCGAATCCAAGATTCGGAAACAGCAGATGGAGCAGCGTACACAGCAGATACTCCATACTGCCTTGAAGCTATTCTGCGAAAAAGGGATTGAAGATACATCCGTGGAGGAGATTGCCAAAGCAGCCGGCGTCGGCCCTGCCACAATCTACCGTTATTTTGAAACCAAAGCAGAGCTTGCGATCTCGGCAGGAATTACCTACTGGCAGATGATCGCCGGAAAATATCTGGATTCCCTGTCCCAGGAAGCATATCAGAAGCTGAACGGCATCCGGCAGATAAAATATATTTTCCAGATCTTTACAAAGATTTTCCAAGAAGAATTCCTATTTCTAAAATTTCTCCAGGAATTCGACATCTTTGTCCAAAGATATCATATTTCAAAGGAACGGTTGGAAGAATATGAAGAATATATCCTGAATCTGAAACCTTATATGACTAATGCTCTGGAAAAAGGCCTTAAGGACAAAAGCCTGGCCTTTTCATACACCATAGATGAAGTATACTTTTCCGTAACGCACACGCTTCTGAGCCTGATGCAGAAACTGGCCTGCAATGGACACATCCTTTCATCAGACGAACGAGTCGGTCTGGCCTTACAGGTAGAGATTGCAGGCGATCTCCTCCTTAACGGGCTTAGCGGCAAAGAATCAAAAAGATCATAACAGAAAAGAAACAGCAAGGAGGATGCATATGAAATCACTATCTACAGGTAAAATATGGCTATTTGCGGCCGGGCAGTTCGGATGGTCCTTATTGTCAGGTCTGATTTCTAACTGGCTCGTATACTTTTATCAGCCGGATGAAGCCTCTGTCGCACAGGGGCAGACACTGTTTATCCCCCAGGGACTGGTTATTCTCGGAATCTTTACGGTCATCGGCGGCATTACCGCCTTCGG
>CAJUTH010000075.1 GCA_910589275.1 uncultured Dorea sp. | reverse complement strand
TCAGAGATTAAATATGTGTACGGCGAATGGGAAGAAAAGGGGCAGACAGTGCTGATGCCCCACGCGCTGCAGTGTAACTTTGAAGAGATCGACAGACTTCTGAAGGACATGGATGACACCGTACAGGAGGCTGGACTCGGGGGGATCGGTTACCACGGTTTGGGAGACGACATAACAAAGCTTACAGAGTGGGCGGCTTATTTAAATGCTTACATAGGGAGTTTGATCCCGGAGCTGCAGGAACAGTTGGATAAGCCTTTATACATAGCATTCAACCACCATGCGACGGAAAGTTTAAGCCGTATCCGGATGGAGGACTATACTACGGAAAATAAACTAGGGCTCAAGAGGTGGACGACCGTGCCCGGGACGGAAGGGGTGCCCACACAGGAATTGGTGGAGGATCCGCGGTTATCCATGGAGGATTTTCTGGGGCTTACCGTTATGGGTGACGTAAGGGAAGGGAAACTTGTAGGGATGCCGGAGGAGTTCCGGGATTTTACAGATATGTTTGCGGTAGATTATAATACTATTAAGGAACAGCTAAAAACACAGGATGGGAAGGAAGTGACATTAGAAGATTACCTGTTAAGCCTTAAGTCCGCCGGGGAATTTGACCACAAGATGGACAAGCCGCTGGAGGAATTCATCTCGGCAGTGCTGGACATTACGGCGGTGAAGCCGCTGATCGAATGCTGTACCGGGTATGACATGATAACCGGGGAGGATCTGACAGACTTCGAGAGGGGGATGAAGGCGGTAAGCGGGGTGGTGAGCCTGTTTACCTTAGGGCAGGGCTCGATTATGATGAGCGGCGGGAAGATCGCGCTTGGCGAGTCGCTGAAGATGGGGGCGAAGATGCTGGCGGTAGACGCGATCTCCACCGGGGTATCCTATGGGACGAGCGAAATCTGCCAGGCGCTGGGGTGCCCGGGAGGCCTGACGCTGGTGCTGAGCCTGATGGCCGGGATGGGGACGTCTGCGGGGCTTGGGAGCAAAATGATTACATATCCTGAAGAATTGAATACTGTTAAATCACGAGAAATATTTAGTAATTGGGATGATATGAAGAATGCGCATAAAGGAACCGTAACTCAGTTCGTAAAAGATAATAAACCATTGGGGGCAACGCATCCAAGAGATTGGTTGAAAAAGGGAGGGACTTTAACAATTGAGACATTGAATGATGATACGCAGATATGGAAATATACTATGGATAATGTGACTGTTCCATATGTTCCTCAAATGGTGAATGGCAAAGTTGAAAAAATAATACAATTCCCTAAAAAATATATTTATCCTAAAAAAAAGGTAGGAGAGTTCACATTAACTCAGGGTTTTGCTGGAACTAGAGGAAAAGATATGGAAAATGCTATAGAATATTTATCAGATAACTTTGGGATTGAAAGAATACCAGTAGGATATGTTTTACATCATGATATAAAAAATGGTTCATTTCAATTAGTAAAAAAAGATATACATGAAACATTTTCACACTATGGAGGATTTTTCTTTAATAAAGGGATGTTATGTGATAAAATAGCAAAATAAGAAGAATATCTTTTTGTATAATGAAAGGAAAATCTTGTAAGTATTTAAAATTATGGAGGAAAGAATATGCTTATTTCTAAATTTTGTACAGATAATATAGAACATAGTATTCAAAAGTTTGAAAGGGAATATAAGTTTATGTTTCCAGAGGAATACAAAAGGTTTTTATTAAGATATAATGGTGGGAAAACACCTGAAAGTAGTTTTAAGCTTAATAAAATTTATTCAAATATTGATGGATTTTACGGATTAGGACAGGCAGAAATGTATTTTCATTACGATATTTTTGCAAAAGGAGGAAAATTGATAGAATATATAAATGATGAAGTTATTCCTATAGCTGCTAATTGTTTCGGAGATTATATAGTTATTGGAATTGGGAGAAATAATAATGGCAAAATATACTTTTATTATCATGATAGGCCAAAGAAATATATTGAATTAATAGATAGCTTTAAAGCTTTTGTTTCTAAATGTAAAAGTAAGAGAATTAAACCAGCAAAGAGTATTGAGGAAAGACGAGAAATTTTGATTGCAAAGGGGAAAGGGGCAAATATTGATGATGAATTAATTAAAATATGGCAGGCAGAAATAGATGAATATGCAAATATTTGCCAAGAAGAATTAGTTTTGGATTAGTGAACGAAATTATAATAATGTCGGTAGGAAATAGTCTCTTTTCTATAATTTTTTGAATTTTGAAAGCGTATGTTTCGGAGTGGATTTTATCCACTCTGTTTTTTACCATCCATGGAGGATTTCTTGTGACTTGCTGCTATGGGTGACGCAAGGGAAGTTACTATTCATGGGTCAGGAATGCGCTGAACTGCGCATTCCGTGAGAACATGATTCAAGTGTGAGGGGCGATTTTTGCGTAGCAAAACTTTAAATGTCGCCCCGAATTGTTACTATGAGCGGCCTCCCGGGCCGTGAATAGTAACAAGGGAAACTTGTAGGGATGCCGGAGGAGTTCCGGGACTTTACAGATATGTTTGCGGTAGATTATAATGCTATTAAGGAACAGCTAAAAACACAGGATGGGAAGGAAGTGACATTAGAAGATTACCTGTTAAGCCTTAAGTCCGCCGGGGAATTTGACCACAAGATGGACAAGCCGCTGGAGGAATTCATCTCGGCAGTGCTGGACATTACGGCGGTGAAGCCGCTGATCGAATGCTGTACCGGGTATGACATGATAACCGGGGAGGATCTGACAGACTTCGAGAGGGGGATGAAGGCGGTAAGCGGGGTGGTGAGCCTGTTTACCTTAGGGCAGGGCTCGATTATGATGAGCGGCGGGAAGATCGCGCTTGGCGAGTCGCTGAAGATGGGGGCGAAGATGCTGGCGGTAGACGCGATCTCCACCGGGGTATCCTATGGGACGAGCGAAATCTGCCAGGCGCTGGGGTGCCCGGGAGGCCTGACGCTGGTGCTGAGCCTGATGGCCGGGATGGGGACGTCTGCGGGGCTTGGGAGCAGGGTGTATGGGAATGGCGGAGCTGCGCCGGATGACCTTGCATACCAGAGGTACTGGGATGAGGTGGCATCTGGAAATCACCTCCCACCAGACATGACATTGGAGGAATATGAAAAGTTTCTTGGTGGATTAGGAAAAGTGGATGACACTATCGCCTTGAATAAAGTGGATTATGATGAAGTGCTGAAGATAAGGAAAGGAATAGAAGGAGTTAACGGGACTGTAGATGATATAATAACGGATGGTAGTCATTATGTAGATGGTAAATTAAAACCTAATTCAGTATATAAGACTGGCGAGCATGAATATATTTATAAAACGAATGCAGATGGACTTATAATTGAAGCACATGGGAATTTGAAACTAAAAACACATAATGGAAGATTAAAGCATAATCCAAAAACTCCTGGCAAGCTAAAAGGAGATCATGCCGGTCATTTGTTTGGTGATAGATTTGGAGGGTCTTCAGAATTAGATAACTTAGTATCACAAGCACAAAAAGTTAATCTGAGTGAATATAAAATTTTGGAGAATAAATGGGCAAAGGCGTTAGAAGAAGGAAAAACGGTAAACGTAGACATCAAAATTAATTATGACCTGGGAGGAGTCAGACCGAATTCTTTTGAGGTAAAATATATTATTGATGGCATTCCATTTAAGAAAAAAATATTAAATTAGGGAGGACTAAAAATGGCAAAAGTATTTGAAGATGAATTTATGGACATACAATCACAAATTATTTCTTTATGTTTAGAACTTGTAGGAAGTAAAGTATCTAAAGTATATGCGTATGGTTCAATTGAGGAAAGCAGTGTTTCTTTTAATGCTTTTTTTTGCATAGGAGGGAAAATCAAAACAACAAATGATATTGTTGCAAACACAGAGGCAATATGGGAATTTTTGGATTTAGGAGAATCTGATTTAGAAAAAATAAAAGAGTTATGTAAAAAATATAAACGAGTGGCTCCCACTGAATTAAAAATGATTTATGATTGCGATAGTGGCAGATTCGATTGCCAATACAAATATGACTCTATATGTTCAGCTAAAACAGGGATAGATTCAAGTGATATTTTTATGAATTGGTTTAATGAGATACGACAGTGTCTTTAAAATAGGGATATATTGGAGAAAGATTAGTGAATGATATGTCTATGGAATATTTCTAATAAAAAGATGAGAGTCACTATATCAAGTATAAAGGATTATTTAAAAAGGTATAGGTTGCCAAATATATTAGAGGTATATTAAAGAGACGAAAATGGTGGTGAGCCTGTTTACCTTAGGGTAGGGCTCGATTATGATGAGCGGCGGAAAGATTGCGCTTGGCGAGTCGCTGAAAATGGGGGCGAAGATGCTGGCGGTAGACGCGATCTCCACCGGGGTGTCCTATGGGACGAGCGAAGTCTGTCAGGCGCTGGGATGACCTTACGTATCAGAGGTATTGGGATGGAGGAGGCAGTGAAACTAGAGTCTTGGGTTCTAATGATGAAGCGTATAAATATTATATGGGATTGGCTGAGAATTTAGATGTTTCGACTAAAAAAATACAGCGACATTTTATTCCGGATCAGGAAATAGAGAGTTAGCAGAAGCTTTTGCTAAAATTAATGGAAAGACAACCCTAGAAATGACCAAGGGTGGTAAGTATTTAGATGATATACAATTGTTTGCGGAGGATAGTATATTAACTAAAGAACAGGCAACGGATGTATGGAAAGGATTGTCGGAAAGATATGCCCAAGGTTCATCGGGCAATGTTTATGGGTTTGTTGAAGGTGCGCATGTAGGAAGCATATTTAATACAGTTGAATATCCTACGTTAAATGTAACCCAAATATAGAAAATATATTTACAGAATTAATTAAAAATGGAGGGAATTGATAAAAAAATTAGTATAAGTATTCCGCATTTTTATTGTATGGAATATAGAGAAGGCAAAAAAAGACTAATAATAGATATTGATTTTAGAGAATCTGAAATGGTAATAGGAAAATCTCTAATAAAAAATGGGAGCCGCCATATCAATCAGTAGAAATAACAGAAGAAAAGAATGATGATATATACAAAAACATAAAAAATATTTGCTGGAAAGATTTAAACCAGAAGATATAGTAGAGATGTAGAAGGAGACGAAAATGGCGATTATATTACCAGACGGGGCAAAATTGGAGATGGCGTGGAAACATGTAAAATATATGAATCATGGAAACTATATTATTTTTCAAATAATTCCAATGATTAGTGGGAAAGATTTAGTTTTAATTCCAAATATGAAAAATTGGAAAAAGATTAGCAATATTTTCCCAATTGAAGAACGGCAGGAGATAATTTTTTTATTAGAAAGATTAAAGTGGAAACGAGATGTTAGGGTCATTGAATTAGATATTTCTGCGCAGATTGACAGGGAGAATGAGGTTAATACAGGAACTCTTGAGTCCACGGAGGCATATATTTCTTTAACAAAAGAGAATTTATTCGATAACAATAGCATATTGGGAAAAGAACAAGTTAAGTCAATTTATTTAACTTTAGAGAAAAGATTCAGTGAAAATTTGCAGGGCACGGTAGACATTTCAAAGGATTTATTACTTGATAATAGCGTAATGAAAGAATTCATTATGCCAATTTTAGAAAAAAATAAAAATGTAAATCTTAGAATTAATTAGAATATTGGCGGAAAATATAAAGCTGTTACTCAGCGCGGAATGTTATGAAGGAGAGGCAAGGGGAGAACTGGAGCTGTTCGCGGAGAGCTTAAGCGGCCATATCGGTCGCCTGATGCAGTTTTATACGAAGGGCGGCCAGTACGCCAGCGGGGCATTCTCCGCGATGATGGAAAACGACAGGATGATGAGCTAGGTGATGCTTAGCTGGCTGGAATGTTTATGATACACTAAAATTACCGAAAAAAAGCGTCAGAATTCCCTGAAATGAGCAAGGGAATTTCCCCAAAAAAGGCGGGACATATGGAATCCTCTTAACATTACATTTATCCTTTATCTAAGCACAACCAAAGATAAAGGAGGAAAGGAAGATGCTCACTATGTCCCAAATCAATCATATCAAAGATTTGAGCAATTGTGGATACCGTATCAGTGAAATTTCCGAAAAAACAGGTACGGATCCGAAAACAATACGGAAATATCTTGCCCGGGAGGATTTCTCCCCAACACCACCAGTCATTCAGGAAATGCCTTCCAAGCTGGATCCTTTTAAATCTGCCATACAGGAATGGCTGGAAGAGGACAAGAAACACTGGAGGAAGCAGCACCATACAGCCAAACGGGTTTATGAGCGCCTGAAGGAGGAGTACGGATTTGAAGGAAGCTACAGCATTGTGCAGCGCTACATGAAAAAATGCAGGTCTGTACAAACACAAAAAGCGAATCTGGAACTCATCTGGGATCCCGGGCCTGCGCAGGTGGATTTTGGCGAAGCAGAGGCTGTAAAAAATCTTGTGTCTGTGAAAAATAGGATTTTCTGATAAGAATTAG
>CAJUTH010000074.1 GCA_910589275.1 uncultured Dorea sp. | reverse complement strand
AACTTTGTGACAGCGGGGGCGCCATATTCTTCTCTACCCACGTGCTGGAGGTGGCCGAAAAGCTCTGCAACAAGGTAGCGATGGTCAAAGACGGGCGTCTGATTGCCTCCGGCAGTATGGAGGAGGTTGTGGAGCAGGGCAGAACCCTGGAGTCTATTTTTATGGAGGTGGTAAATGATGTCGGCACAGATTAGTTTGGAACAGATTAAGATCATGACAGGGCTGGAGCTCTGTAATCTCTTTGGCATCAATGTTTTACGGTTTTCTAAGGATGCGCGTGCGAAAAAGAGGGCTGTGATGCTGTCCGTTCTCTGGGCGTTCCTGATTATTATGATGCTTTTTTACATGGGCGGTCTTTCCTATGGCTTGGTTCGGCTTGGGGCGGAAGATGAGGTCATTTCATGCTTGATCGCGGTTTCCAGTATCCTGATTTTTATTTTTGGAATCTTAAAGGCGGGAAGCCACATGTTCCGGATACAGGGATTTGATATGATATCCGCCCTGCCTGTAACAAAAGGCGAGATAGTAATCAGCCGGTTTCTGCGCATGTATACGGAAAATATGCTGCTGACAGGTCTGGTACTGATTCCGGGGATCGCAGTATATGCCTGGTCGGTGAGGCCGGGGGCAACATTTTATTTGAATGCATTTCTTGGAATCTGGTCCGTGCCGTTATTGCCAATGACAGGGGCGATCCTTGCGGGGGCGTTGGTTTCAGGTATTTCCGCCAGGACGAGGCATAAAAGCCTGGCGGCGTCAGCGCTGACGCTTCTGTTAGCTTTTGCGGTTATGTTTGGTTCTTCACGGCTTACGGCTATGGAAGGGATGGAAAGCATGGAGATTATAGCGGAACTGTCAGGGATGGTTTCGGCCGTGCTGGAGGACTGCTATCCGCCTGCCGTCTGGCTTGGAACGGCGATTGTAAAGGGGGAATTCAGCCGGTGCCTGATGTATACGGGAATGTTTCTGGCTGTATTTGCTGCAGCGGCAGCGATCGTATCCGCCTGTTTTCAATCCATCTGCCGGAACCTGCATACAACGGCGGCAAAGCATGATTATCAGGTGGGAGAGCTGAAAGCGGATTCGGCGCTGACGTCTCTGTGCAGGAAGGAATTCCGACGATATGTTTCATCCAGTATCTATGTGTCCAATACGCTGATTGGGCCGATTATGGGATGCATCATATCGGGGGCTCTTCTTTTTACAGGGCCGGAGAGGATTAAGGAAATACTGCCGGTTCCGGTTGATCTGGCGGAGATCGCACCATTCCTGCTGGCAGGTACTTTTTGTATGATGACCACTGCGGCGACTTCTGTTTCTATGGAAGGGAAGAACTGGTGGCTCGTCAAAAGCCTGCCACTGCCGACGAAAACGATTCTTGACGCGAAGATTCTGATGAATTTGATACTGGTTCTGCCTTTTTATCTCCTGTCAGAGGTTTTCCTGATCTTAGCATTAAGGCCCGGGATGCAGAAAGGTTTCTGGCTGGCAGTGATTCCGGCAGTTATCCTTTTGTTTGCCTGTATATACGGGATTACCATAAACCTGCATTTCCCGGTTATGGATTGGGAGAATGAAGTAAGCGTGGTCAAACAGAGCGCTTCAGCCATACTTGGCGGTATGGGCGGGTCTGTTCTTGCGATTCTTGGCGGCGCGGGAGCCTGTGTGGTTCCGGGGGGATATCTTGGTGGATATGAGGCGGTTCTGTGTGTGTTGGTTTTGGGGATTGCATGGTTGTTATATCGAAAGAATAACCGCATGGATCTGCGGGGAATTTGAGGAAAACAGAATTGATATATTTCGTCTTTGGATGGCTGTAGTCAGAAAAGGGCATAGAGTGAAAAGCCTGGTTAAAAAAAATATGATATGATTTGAGCATCAAATTAAGGAGGTGCCGCAATGCACGCATGGGAAACAATAAACCGAATTTTGAGGATTGGTAACAGCGAATTTTGATCGGGCAAACAAGTATCTTTTCGGAACATGGCTGCCTCAGCACAATTTAACAACGGAGCCATTTTCGGTAGAAAAGTATTTCCAGAATGCAGAAGATATGGTATGTAAATAAATTCATAAATCTAGAGAAAAACTTACATCGGCCAATGGGAGTGATCCGGTAAGCTTTGTATATGAAGACTCCTCATTTCCTAACGCAGAATATTCTATCTATGCTGCCGAAGATATCATAAGTCAGGATAAGAAAACATTGATCCATAAAAAGGATACACTGTACAGGAAACAACAAAATATAATTTCGCTTACATATGCCGGTCAGACAACCACTCTTGCATTGGCCGAAACCGAATATAGCAACAAACGGCCGGAAGTAAAGGTATTTTCTTTTAATTCAGCGGCATTCATATTTGTAGTAGCTTTATCTTTTGACGAGTACTCATCTGTTCTCACAATATAGTGCTTCCTTATATAGACAATACCCCTTCTTTACTTTTTATTATAAATAATTATGCGAAGACTGCTAGCAAGATAATAGATCTAAAAATATTACTATATCATTTTTGACTGCTTTTTTTAATAGAAACGATATTAGCCGCCCGTTTCCTATTATCATTAGTCATCTCAGCATAATGTTTTTTGGTGGTATTTACATCTTTATGCCCAAGAACATCCGCCACAAGATAAATATCTCCAGTTTCCTTATATAAAGCAGTTCCATATGTGCTCCGAAGCTTATGAGGGGTAATTTTCTTATTCGTGTTTATCATTGTACAGTATTTTTTCACCATAACCTCTATACTGCGAACCGCCATACGATTCCCTCTAAGTGAAAGAAATAATGCTTTCTCTTCATCGTTGCCCTTCAATAGGGATTCCCTAGGGGATAATTGTTTTATTTCATTACTTAGATTCTCTGGATTTTCCTGAATACCTAAATAGTAGCAGAGGGCGTCCCGTATATCATCACCAAAGTAAATATATGCTTCATTTCCACCTTTCCGGATCACCCGAAACGTCTGATTATTAAAGTCTATGTCCGTAATATCCAATCCAACCAATTCCGATACTCGCATTCCAGTTCCCAAAAATGAAGTTAAAATAGCACGGTCACGGGCCATTGTAAGATTATGAAATTTTTTCTGGCGATCTGTCATATTAGTCGGACTCTCGACCGCGTCCATCAAATCGAATATTTGTTCCTGATCCAGTGTGATAATCACTTTATCATGGACTTTTGGCCGATCAATTGCATTTAATGGATTATTTGAAACAATCTGCCTTTTATTAAAGAAACTATACATATTACTAAGAGCAGACAATTTACGTGCTTTTGCAGATTCACCGTTTCTATATTCCATACCTTCAAATATATAATAGTTAAGATGTTCTAGATACTCATCGATGTCAGCTGGTGTCATTTCCTCAAGGACTTTAAGAGGAATATCCTTAATCTCAAAATCCCTGTATATAGGATTTCTCATAACAATAAATTGTAAAAAGGTATAGATATCCCTGCAGTACCCGGTCTGTGTCCTTGGCGATGTTGATGAAGCAATTCCTCTGAAATAATCTGTACAAAAAGGAGGCATTTGCTTCAACAATGCTCTCAAAGCCAATATATTCTGTGTTCTTACAGTATCCGTATATTCACTCATAAAACCTTCCTCTATTCTCTTTTAGTCATATTATTGCGTAAAATCTGCATTTCACGCAATAATATAAATCGCTATTATTCTACCCCGCCAAATGCAAATTGTCAATATCTCAAAAAAATAATCCATCTGATCTATCTGATTGGTCAGGATAATACACATAAAAACCAGCATTTAGGCCGTCCATTGCCGCATGCAATTTAAAATGACGGACTAAAATGCCTTGCATCTTTCTACAAAGCATCCGGTTAATAAAGAAACGATTTCAAGCATCCAACAAGAATGAAAAACTAATAGACTTAAAGCTCTAGAAATTATCCGATCAAAATTTTCTTCCCTTCAAATGCAAATCCATATTTTCGAATTCGCTCTGTCGGAATCCCTTTTGCTTCCAAGTCCTCAGCATAGCGCATCCTGTCAATCTGATCTAATGCTTCTGCTACGGCATCCTCTAAAGTCTGCTTCTTTTTTGCGTTGCAGACCTTAAATTCGATAATTGCAGCATCTTCCGAAGGCTGGAGAGGCTCCAGCATCACATCATATCTTCCGAAACCGCTTTCCCGGTTGGATGTGATTCTGTACTTGTCTGCCAGTTCAACGATCAGTCCAAGCACGAAACCATGGTAAAAACGTTCAGGTTCAGTATCCTCAGAAGGACTTTTGCCGGTATCGAAGTAACTAAAGGAAGCGGAAGCAACCCGGTTTATATAGGTATTCATGGCATCCACATCCCCCAGCAGAAACGCTTTAATGAACGTGTTATATGCAGAGGCAGAAGCAGGCTGCCTAAACCATTCGGCTACCATTCGCCTAAACATCGCAGTAACTTCCCAATTAGTCAACTTTAATCTGCATTCCGGGTATCCACTGTCTAAAAATTCAAACTGCTCTACCCGCAGATAGCCGCTTGCCAATAACAGGCTCCAGAGAGCATTTTCGTCGGCATCCAGCATATTGAATACGACCTGATCATCAATCTGTGCATAGAGCGGCTTGCCGGAAAGCAGATCCTCCATGGCAATCTTCAGATCCGGGCTCCCTTCCCGGATTAGTTTCCCAATCAAGCCGTTGCTGCTGGTGTTGGCCCAGTATGGAGAAAAACGGCGTTTGTCCAGATAATTGATGATTGACCAGGGATTGTAGATGTCTGGCTTTTTGCCGAAGGTAAAGCCATCATACCAGTACCGCACCCGTTCCCGCTGTTCATACAACCCATATTCTTTCAGAACCTCCCAAACCTCCTCTTGTGTGAAGCCGAAAGAATCCTCGTATTTTTCAGAGGTCGTAGTCACCATGCTCAGGGTCAGTGTCTTTCCGAAACGCCTGGGGCGAGTGATCAGTGTAACTTCATCCCCGCTTTCCCACCACAGAGCATGCATTACAGTGTACCCTTGGGTATAAAAGTACAAACTTCATGATTTCTATGCATATAGTATACGTGGGAACTACTGTTTAAACAAGAATAATTTTGGTAGTTTTTATTAATTCCATTGCATCTAAGTAAATTCATAGCATATACAGGAAGCTCTTTTTCCGGTTTATAAACAATGTCCACCAGAAACTATAGTCATGTTTATGTTAATTACTTATCATTTCAGAACCTCCCTTTTCGTTTTCACACATTTCATTTTCTTTTGGCAAATTTTTCTTTTGCGTATTCATAGGCTTCCCGAATATACGGCTTTAAATCTTCAAAAGTCTTTCCCGATGGGTTCAGTACGCACAGCCACCCCATCCACGCATAAACCGGATGCGGCAAAAAAAAGTCAACCGCAGAAAAATCATAATCCATTTCCACAATCCCGCCTGCCCCCGGACGTTTTGGCACAGCTCCAAACAGCCCCACAAACGTATCCTTACGGACACCCAGGTTCACCCGGTAAACCCCCGGTCGATCTAGCTTAGAGCCTTTATCATTATCACCGTCCTTCTCCTTGACCGTCAATATGTACACACCTCGTTTCAGCACATGGCCGGGATTATAAAAAATCCCTTTTTCTCCCCAGCTCTCCACAAGGACGCTCCCTTCCAGATTCTCCAGACAATACTTCAATATCTCATCCGGCTTCATATCCCACCCCCTGTACTTTTCAGATTCCTTTTATAAATCTCCAATTCATAAGTTTTCCCACTGCGCTGGTCTGTCTTCTGCTCCGAATGCTGATAAGTCAATCCGCAGGATAAGGCCAGCGCCCTTGAAGCAAGATTCCCTGCCCGTGTAGAATAATAAAATTCCTGCCCGCCTAAAGAAAAACAGTATTCCATCAATAAACGCAGTATCTGTTTCCCATATCCCCTTCCCACATACTCCGGCCCCAGGGCAATACCAGTCTCATGATAAATATGCGGCTCTGTTTCCTCCACTCCGGCAAATCCAATGGCCTGCCCGCTACTTCTCTCATAAACCAGCCATGCGTCATGGGTTTTCTGCCATGCGACCGTCCTCTGTATCCTTTCCCTGGCCCCATCCTCATCAGCCGTTACCTTCCATACCATATATTCCGCTGTTTCCGGCCTTGACCAGACATTACGGTATATGGAACTCCAGTCTTCATATTTTGCTTTCCCAAGAATAATATCTTCTGTCTCCATCCTGCCTTTATCCCTCATAAACAACCCCCATCACAGCCAGACCGCCCAGTCTCCGTAATCAAAAGTCCCGCTCCCATGATGCAGTTTCCCGCTTTCTTTCAATCCACGGAAACTGTCCCTCATCCGGATAATGATCTCCGGCCGGATATCCAGAGAATGGTGCGCCGGAAACACCCTTTCCGCAGGAAGCAGCGCCATCTTCTCCAGTGAGGAAAGATAGGCTCCCGGGTCTGTAGATGGATAATACGCAAACAAAGTATCTTTATAAATCAGATCCCCCGTAAAAAGATACCCTCGCTCCGGTTCCCAAAAGCACATATGCCCCGGTGAATGTCCCGGCGTATGATAAACCTCTATCATCCTCCCGCCAATATCAATCTTTTCCCCGCCATGCAGAACCATGGACGGCCTTCCCTGAAACATCTCATAGCTACCCACATCATAACCTTCTGGCAGTTCACAACGGTCAACTACCATATCCCTGACCGTTTCCATAGACAAGGGGAATCCGCCCCACAGCCACCCCAATTCCTCTTCATGGGCATAGAAATCCGGAAAGTATTTATGCCCTCCGATATGATCCCAATGGATATGCGTGGCAACAGCCGTAACTG
>CAJUTH010000073.1 GCA_910589275.1 uncultured Dorea sp. | reverse complement strand
AAGTGCTTTTTTGAGTTATTGACGCAAGCCCTTATTAGTGCGGCAGGAAAAGGGGGCGCAAAACGCGCCTGTGGACGTTTAGAAGCCGTTTTCGTGGGTAGATAGTATAAAACCCTTACCCTGTGGATTTTTGCGTCTGTAACGCCTTAAAAATCAAGCCTTTTCTAGCCCTCTTTGCGGAAAAAATACTACTCATCCCTTGACGGTCTGGATAGTCGGATCTGACATAGAACGGGGATTGTTTTTCATAATTGGGTATGGTAAAATTTCTCCCATAACAAACCGAAAAATCGAAATTTTCTGTGAATGGAGGGAATGATAGGCATGAAAATGTCATTAGTTGTTCCAAAAACTTTAGTAGTGAAGGTAGGAGTATATGTTATCTACTAATGAATAATGAGGTTATTGCAGTCGTTGGTTATAAATAAAATTATAATTTGGAGCATAAAATAATGAAAACAGCAAATATATCAGAAATGCTAAATTCACTAATTGAATTATATGATTTCAACAAGAATACTCTTTCAAACTATTTAGGAATATCGGTAGAACAAATAGAAACTATTGCACAAGGAAATGTTGATTGTTTACCAAAGGAGCCTACCTATTGCAATCACTTACTCACAAAAGTTGGATTTCTTTATTTTAGTATTATTGAGAATAATGATTTGAAATTAAGTGCTTTTTTGGAAGTGCTTATTTCATATCACAATTTATCTAAAAAGTCGATTGCAGAAATGGCGGGAGTAAAAATAAGCGTTATTGACGAAATTCTTTCAAATTCTACTAAAAATATTGACATTGAAGCAAAGTATAAAATTGCTATTACCGTAATGACATTACGCTTTTTCTTGAAAGACTGTGAACCGTCTATATAATAAACTGGAATTTTGTAAAAAAAGAGCCGGGACGCGGCAGCTATCAGATAGCCACCGCGCCCCGGTTTTCTTATGGGTGCAGAGATTGGATTGTGACGCAATAGAACGCCATTTTGCGGGGTAAAGGTATAAATCCCTTACCGTCTTATTTTCCCGCCCGGAAAGCCGCATACAGCAAGGCTTTTTTCGCCCCTGCCGCGTCACATTCGCCCGCATTTTCCTCATGCGCCCGGCAGTCTACGGAGCAGTAGCACGTCCCTTATCCAATAGGTAATACAAAATTTTAAGCAGCTGCTTTCCTGCAACTCATCACCTCCATAGCTTGATTATATTATAATAACCTTGATAATGCTATGTCAAAGTTTATTATATGTTCTATTTGGGCTAATCCATAGAACACTGTATAGACATATCCAAGAAGAAGTTTCTTGAACCTCTTTAATAAACTCTGCCCGGTCATTTCTAGAATACTCCGCAATCGCCCTAGGTTCAGCCGAAAGGCTGAATAGCTACGAATTTCCAGGCTCCGACCACATCCTGTCACAAAACGCTGCATCTTGCCGGCACACAAAAGAAGACCGGCTGAACTTTATTCCCGCATCTTAAGCACCTCTGCCGGAAGGATCCGGTTCACCCTGCGCATCAGGAACCCGTTGATAATCCCATATAAAACCAGCGCGCTGAAAAAGATGCCCGCATACATCTGCCAGGAAAAGGCAAGGTTAATCCCGCAGGCAACATTCGCCACCATATAAGGGAACATCAGATCCATCACCGCCTTAGCCAAGGGGATCCCCACAAGGGCGCTTATTGCCACCACAAAGAAATTCCCATTCAGGTAGAGCTTCCCGATCTCCTTTTTCCGGTAACCGAACACCTTGAACAAGGAAACCGCTGGCGCTGACCGGTCGATCATCACCTTCATCATCAGATACATCACCACTGCAAAGATCAGGGCGGAAACCACCAGAAGAGAGATCACCATACTTTTCATCTGCTCCACGAATACGGCGGCGCTTTTCTCTACATCTTCCTTTGGAAGAGCTGCATAAAGCCTGCCATGATCGATATTCAGGGAATGATCCGAAAATACGATATTATAATAATCTTCGCTCTCCCCCATCAGCTCCCGCATGCTGTCAATGTCCATAAATGCGAAAAATCCGGTGGAATAAGTAACAATCCCATCCACCCGGAAAGCATAGTACCGGTCTCTTTCCTCATCCAGAAGCGTCAGGACATCCCCCTCGCCGATTCCGTACTTCTGTGCCAGCGCCGAAGAAACTAATACCCGGTCCTCCCCCTTTTCCACCGACGCATCGAAATAGGGATTTCCATCATGGATACCCATAAGCGTCACATCAAAAGAATAGCCCAGGACTTCCTTTTTCATGGTAACCCCGTAAGCTTCCTCCCCGCCTTTTGGCACTTTTGCCTCCGGATATTTATAGTTGTACATCCAGGCAAACCTCGTATCCCTGGCGTTTTCCGTCTTGACGTAGGAACAGATCGCATAGCAGTCCAGGGAAAGCATGACGATCAGCAGGGAAATGAACATCCCCAAAAATACGGCTGCTGCCGTGCGTCTTTCCCGCAAAAGCTGCCGGAGCCGGAAAATCCGCACAAAACCGCCCGAAAGATGCATGGCTGCCACTCTGTCCCTTTTCCGTTCCCCGCGGATCAGGGCAAGGGCAGGCCGGGCCAGTTTTTTCCGTATCACAAGGTAATTAGTGAAGGCGGCGGCAAGGGGCGGCACAGCCAGTCCGTATAAAAGCAGGTATGGCTCATAAACCACCTCCACCTGCGGAATGGAAAAATAGCCATAGGGCTCGCTGAGATACCGGTTTACGCCAAAACTGCTGTAGCCAAGAACCGTCCCGGTGACACCGGCCAGGAAGGTGACTAGCACCGGCAGACAAAGGTAGTGCCGCATAAGTTCCTTTCTCTTCACACCCATGGCATAGAGTGTCCCGATGACGCCGGACTCCCGCTCAATACTGTGTACGGTAAACACGGAGATCACATAGGCAAACAGGATCAGGACGATTACACCGGCCGCCAGCCCCGCCGCCTTATCTACATATTTATCGTTCCCCGCCGAACCGATCCGGGGATTGTCGCCCGCCGGGACAAAGCGGGTCAGTTTGGAGAGGGAAACCGCAAGCCCTCCATCCAGCTTTCCGCCGTTCCTCTCCCAATACTCCCGGAAAAAGGCATCTTCAATATCACCCGCCGAAACTTCCAGTCCTTTTAATTGTTCCTTCAGCTGCTTATCGGTCATCCTGCCATTCAGCAGATAGGCATAGGTATATTCTTCGGAAGAAATACTCCCGCCCGCCTCCCGCAGCCGACTGTAGTCTTCTCCTGTCACAAATCCAAGCCCGAACCGGACGCTGTCCACGGCGCTGTCGGAAAAGCTCCGGAAGGGTGATTCATAATCCGGGGCCGTGCCAATCCCTGTGACTGTAAATTCCCTGCCCCCAAGGGTAATCCTGTCACCGGCAGAGATCCCATGTTCCTCGCAGAAACGCCTCTCCAGCAGAATCTCCCCTTCTTCTTTGGGGAGCCTGCCGGAATCAATCTGTACCAGATCGATATGCTTCCTCTGAGTAAAGACGCGGAGAACCGCGCCGTCTGTGGAACCTGCGTCCCCAGACAGCCCTCCCGCTTCTGACAGAGTGCTTTTGCCTGCCGGGGCATAGTCCAGATAAAAATGCTCCTCCAGGGTAATGCCCTCCCCTTCCAGCGAAGATTTCTCCTTTTCCGTAAGGGGTGCGAACACGCTGAACTGCCCGTCCTCCGCCCGGTTGGCCTTTGCTGTTTCAGCCGTTTGTACGATAACAGTATCTGCTGCGCCTACCAGCCCGATCACGATATACATGCCAAGAACGATCAAAAGCCCCAAAGCCAGATACCGGAACTTATTCTCTTTCAGGTCTCGAAATATGCGTCTTCTCAATATCTTCTGCATCACAAATCCTCCAACTGCGCGGCAGGCACTTTCTCTTCATTCCGGTAATCCTGCATCACCTGTCCGTCCTTCAGGCAGACCACCTGATCCACCATATGTCTGATGGAATTGTTGTGGGTGACAATCAGCATGGTGGTGCCGTATTTCCGGTTTACTCCCTCAAGCAGTTCCAGAATATCCCGCGAGGTGTGGGAATCCAGCGCCCCGGTGGGCTCGTCGCAGAGCAGGAGCTTCGGGTTCTTGATGAGCGCCCTGGCAATGGCGCAGCGCTGCTGCTGGCCGCCGGAAAGCTGGGCCGGGAATTTATCCTGGTGTCCGTCCAGGCCCAGAGTACCCAGAAGCTCCCCCATGTCAAGGGGGCTGTCAGTAAGGTATTCGCATACCTGGATATTCTCCTTTACCGTAAGGTTCGGCACAAGATTATAGAACTGGAAAATGAATCCCAGATTCGCCCTGCGGTAGTCGGACAACTCCTCCGGCAACAGCCCGCAGATCCCCATCCCATCCACGGATACGGAACCGGAACCGGCTTCCTCCAACCCGCCGATGCAGTGAAGCAAGGTGGACTTCCCAGAACCGCTGGCGCCCTGTATGACGCACATCGCACCCTTTTCCACGGACAGATCCACGCCCTTTAGAACCTCCACATAGCTCCCCCCTTCCCCATAGCTCTTTCTCAGATCTTTTACTTCCAGATACATTTCGCATTTCTCCTTCCTGCCCGTCTTTCCATGGCATGGAGGCACATCCTCTGCCTGCCAAACATCTTACGCATACGCCTCCAATATCTGTATAAGAGCACTTGCACTGCTGCTGTGCGAACGTTCCAGCCTTGAATTATGCCGCTCTGATTCCGCAACTGCACAGCGTACCATTTTATGGGATACAGTCGAAGTAAACAGGATCACCAGATCCGGACTGCCAATCTGACTGCCTAAATCGGATTTCATTTTAGTAAAGACCTTCGATTTATGGTTGTATTTCTTACAGATTTCCTTATACCGGTTCTCCATCCTCTCATGTCCTCCTATGATCACAACGCTCATGCAGATTCCTCCTTTTCCCTTTAGTTAGCCTCATCTAACTCATGTGGTAAAAGAAAATGCCATAAGGCATTTTTCCGTGTAATTCCTTTCATTTGGAAACATCTGTCTCCTCTTTCGGTTAGTCATATCTAACTATCGTATATGCTAACATATTACCCGCCATCCTGTCAATAGGATTTACGAAAAAACGCAGAAAAATTTCCAGCGTTCCAGAGATAACTTTTCAAATCGCACTCTACATAGGACTTTTCCTATAAAGCCTGTAAGTTCGTCATATGTTCCCTGTTCACTGATACGCCTATCCGCAATCACCAGTAACGTCTTTCTTTTTACCAGCTCACTGATAGCCTCCTGAATGTAACTCTCATTGTCCGCATCAACACTGGCGGCCGCTTCATCCAATATTATAATCGGCGCATCCTTCAGTGTACAGCGGGCAATCGAAATACGCTGCTTTTCCCGCACTCTCTTTGGATATATGCTGTGTACCTTTATCCGGCAATTCACTTTCATTCAATACTTCTTCAATCCGGTCTAAAGCAGCATTCATAACAGTAAGGCGGGATGCCTCGCCATATAATGCTTTTAATGGCCCGAACAGGTCAAAGACAAAGAGCAGCCTTGATTTCTGGACACCCTCCATCCGGTTCTCAAGCTTCCGGTTCCCCATGGCCATCTCCACGTCCATATGCTCGATCAGGGCATCCCCCCTCAAAAGGCATCTCCAGCTCCTCCGCAATGGTTTCCGGGAAACATTCCATCATCCAGACGATGGTTCGGTACTGCTGCAGGAGCATAAGCGTGTTGTGGTAGCTGTTCCTGGTCTTCTCCTGCTTTGCAGAGCGCACCTTCTCACTGTCAATCTTCTGATCCGCAAGAAGCCCCCGCTTTTTCAAAAGGCTGATAAATGCGTCCGACTGTGCCAAAATCTTTTCTTCCTGCTGTTCATACAGCTTTTTTTCATCCTGTCTGCTCGCATGTGAATAACTCCTTTGCTATTTTTGTGATCTCCATCGGCTCACACAGCCCGCGGATTTTACTCGTCTCTATCACTGCCTCCGGGTATATACATTTTCCCTTGCAGTCATATATACTTCTTACAGCTCCTGCACGGAGAAAGATACGCGCGTATTATAGGGGCAAAAAGTGCAACGCCCCTTTCCGGCTCATTTTGATGCGCCCTTTCCGCCCTGGCCCCTGTCAGTCTCCTGCTGTACTATGCGACAATGCGGTTCAGCTAGTCATGGTCGGAACCCTTTTTCTGCGTATTTGCACCCAAAATGCGTATTTTATTAAGAATACTTACACCATCCTCCTGGGCAGTCATCGAAACTTTTGTACCAGCCGGGTACAGTCTATCAAAAATGAGGCAGCCATAGGATCCGGGCAGACGGTACTTTCACATCGGACACCTCCTTCTTCTAAAAATAGGCACGTTCGCCTATCGGCTCACTGACTGCGGTATTCGCCATATGGGAACTCAAGCGTTCCCGCATGGCTCATTACTCGCGCAAAAAAGGCGACCTCTTTTCTCTAAAGAAGCCGCCCGACAGGTAAAAGCTAAAGCCTTACAGCCAGTCCTGAAATGTTATCTGTCCTAATCCCTACTAGTCTTCGCCAGGCGGGGTCCTGGTAGGTACCCATTTGCCGTCGATCAGCACATCCATACCGGTTCCACAATGTAGTCCCCCATAGTAGGATTCCAGTCCAAACCGTATGTCCATCCGTTCACTTGACGGATCGTAAAATAGAGATCCCTGTTTCATAAATTTTTACTCCAATTCTATCTTTAATAAATTATTGGAATTTATTTCCATTCTAAATCATATATAAGCAAAAAAGCCAGACGGAATTGAATATCCCAATCTGGCTCTTAATTTATCTATATTTTCTCCCAATCAATTCTATTTCTCCCAAATCAGTATTGGTTTTGGGAGATATTCAATTTTGTCTGGGAGAATTCACATAAAATGTACTGCACCCACTGCTGTGCTTTTTCAATAAAGCCCTCATCCCAAATCTTCTATAACCTTTCAGCCTAACTATATTTCATTTGCATAAAGATAGCCAGGCCGATAATCACTATGGCCTGGCCCCC
>CAJUTH010000072.1 GCA_910589275.1 uncultured Dorea sp. | reverse complement strand
TCAGCCTTATGTAGAAATTTACTGCTTTCCCAAAGCTGTCCTCCGGCTCTGAAGCAAAGGCATCGTTATATACCTGCCTTGAATACGGTATCCAGTAAATCTCATGCGCCAGCCGTTCCGGGTCTTTCCGGATCCACTCAAACAGGTTGACTACATTGCCGTCCAGATCGTTCACCGTCTCGATATTGCTCCGCGGCTTATTAAACAGAACCGCGCCGCTCCCGAAGAACGGTTCTAAGTAGCTGTGGTGCTCTGGGAAAAAGCTTATGATCCATTTTGCTAGGGACCATTTACTGCCCGGATATTTAAATACTGCCTTCATGTCTCCCCCCAACCATCGAACTATCAAATAAATTTATCTGTCCATGGCATTGCTTTTTATTTCTTTCTTTTAACTTTCTGAGTTCTTTATAATCATTGTATTTCTTTCGATACTCATAACTTTTTCCGAATATGTTCCATGCAGCTTTTACAAGGTTTGGTTCGTATGGACGTATCATTTCCAGATCCTCTACCGCTTTATATGATATCGGGCAGCCACAACACCCAGTCCTAGTAAGTCCATATACTTCATATGCGTCAGAATACCTAATTCCATAGTATTCTTTATACCATGCCTTGTCTGCATCCGATACATAATACCGCGGACGCAAACGGTATTGCCCTCCACTTGTTTCTGTAAAACATAGCGCTGTATTATCCTTACGCGGTACAGACCTCATACCTCCCTCGTCTCTGCGTTCTCCAGTAATTATCATGTCAAAGTCTTTTTGTACATCGTGTGCAACCTGCTTTTTGCAATAATCGCAGCATTTTGCGCTGATCTGAAAATCCGGAGGATTCTCCCCGATAAAATCACGCATGTACTTAGAACTGTTAATCACGAGTTGAATATTTGGTCTTGGCTCTCCTGCAGAGTTACAGCAGCATAAGAAATTAATCACGCTTTCACATTTTGGATATCTTTCTTTTAACTCTTTCCTCTTTGCTGTTTTGTCCTCTGCCTCTTCGTACTCCTGCGCAATATCAAGCGGAATTTTCTTCTTTTGCCATCCCTCCAAGCCCGCAGACATGATTTTGGAAACAAATGGTATCCCATATTTTCTAGACGCTGTCACAATACCTATTCTTGGCCTGTGCGTTTCAATTTTTACTCCATACTTCTCTGCTGTTAATCCTACATGATCCTTTATAGCCTTCATCTCCAAGCCAGTATTAAAAAACGCATATTCTACAGGCGGAAGGCTGAATACCATCCTGACTCTCTCAATAAGGTCGATTAGGATATCGCTGTCAGACCCTCCAGAATATGAACATATCGCCCTTGGATGTTCTCGCAAATGTTTAGCAATAATGCTTTCAATTGCCTGAAATTTTGCTGGCGCATCAAAATCTGCATAATCAGGTCTTTCTGTATAAACTCTGCTTTTATAAGTTTCTTTCATCTCTCCAAAGAAGCCCGTGTACACGTCACCCCGGCCGGAGGCTGGCTCCTTTCTAACCTTTATTTATTCTCATTCAATAATCCTCTTTGTCAGATCATCCATATTCCCATAATCCCTTCCCTTAAAATTATGGAAGCTGTTTTTTCCCTTTTTCTGTTCCCTTGCCTTTTTCAATGGATACAGGTTCTTCCATCCCCCGGCAGTCGCTCTCTTTACTATCGCTATCTGTTCGCGCAAATCCCCCGACATCCCTATCAGGTCCTCCCTTATGGCCTGCTCCTGCGCTGGAAGGATTTCACCATAATTATTGGCACGGACAAGGAGGAACAGCTGGAACTCCCTTTCAAGTTCTGCCGGGAACGCGGTACTATACTTATTTTTATTTTCTTTTATTTCTAGGGCATTTTTTTCCGAAGTTGTTTGAATTTCTTCTGAATCAATTTTATTTTCTTCCGAAGTAATTCTGTTTTT
The DNA here is from genome assembly GCA_910589275.1 of uncultured Dorea sp. GTDB lineage: Bacteria > Bacillota > Clostridia > Lachnospirales > Lachnospiraceae > Claveliimonas. The sequence goes on along the minus strand of CAJUTH010000072.1, from coordinate 5,338 downwards.
TGGTTCACTAAATAAAGGCTCCTTCTTTCCTTCTTTTCCAAGGAGCCAGTATTCCATGTTATAGAGCTGTCTTTTCATCCGCTTTACTGCTGTCTCGTAATAACGGCGCTGAATCCCAACAGAGGTGATGATGTTTTTCGTCATGAGGCCATCATCCAGGAGGCCTATCTCAGAGCAAAAGTGCACCACTTGCACGACAGCCTTTTTATTCTTCACCCACTTGTTCCCGATCATCTTCATGACCATCCTTGCCAGCTTATCCAAGGGGATCTCTGCGTAATATCCGTTCCTGTACACGATACACAGTATACAGTCATAAACGGTCACGCCCAGCGGACCATACCGGTCCAGTAAGTCGAAGATCTTGTCATCCTCATAAAAATCAACCAGCTTCGGAAAATATGAAAGCCCCGGTTTGTTAGGAGCACCACGCCCCATAACGGCCACCCGCCTTTCTATTCCGTAGTATATTCTTCAACCATAATACCCAGCCCCAATGGCTGAATAACATCCTCCTTTCTGCCGCGTACCTTATATTTCCGGTACGCGGCTGCAATAAACCAGCATGTTACATGTGATATATGATCCAGAAAGAAACTGCCGCTATGCAATCACTGTAATCCTGTGTTTTTTCAATCCATCTCCCAGCTCAGACTCCAGATACTCTTTTATCCGTTTCATAGTCTCGTTCTTCCACAGCCCGCCATCCGCTTCCACAAGCTTAAATGCAGGTACGCCGTCTGTATCTTTGATGCGGAAAACGTACGAGCTCTCCGGCTGCTCAATCTCTGCAAACGTGCGGTATGGACAGAGCCTTACTGGGTTAGGGACAATGATATCCGTATTATTTGCAATGCTACTTCTGATGGTGGTTTTTTGGCTGATGCCGTCATCATCATAAATTGCCGTTGTCCCGGCCTGAATACTCCCGGCAACCTGCCGGATCTTCAGAATATCCTCCGTCTCTAGGAAATTAGCCTGCAGTTCAATGAGGAAACGTTCTTGGTCATAATAGCGGTCAAACTGAAATTCATTCACGATCGCGTTAGAAACCATCAGCGTCTCCCTGTTCCTTTCATCAATCAGGCCGGAAACCAGCTTTACTTTAACCGGGCTGCAGACATGTACCAGCATGGACTCCCTTAATTCCTCTGGTTTCCCTTTGATATAATCCAGCATGGATGTCAATGTATTTACTTCCAGCGGACCAGCCATATCAAACTCATGATATTTATCCAGCCTTTTATTACAATAAGTTTTTCCGTCAATAGTAAGCACCTTTGGCTCCATGCTCTCTTCCTTTAGATTTGCAATGTATTGCAGCGCTTCTTTAATCATCCCTTGTTCCTCCTATGCCTTTCTTCTCATATCAATCAGTTTACTGCCTTCCTCGTTTTCCTTTTCCGTCTGTCCAGCCAGTATCTCACCGGTATCCGGGTCATACGCCTCATTGGGAACCACGCCCGGAATATCATTGACCGATAACTGCCCCGGAATCTGGCCTGTGCCGACTTCAACCGCTTCCACTTCGCCAGTGCGGATATCCTTTCCCATCCTCATGGCCGTTACCGCCCCCAGTGCTGGAACCAGAGAAGATTTTGCTTCCACGCTGATCGTTGAAAAGCTTCTCTGTTCATTCGGCTTGATTGTAACTGTCACGGTAATTTTCCGTGCTTTTCTGGCATCCGTATTCGGGTCCTGAATATTTCTGGTAACTGCTTCCATTTCCCTGTTGAACTGCTCTGTGAACGCGCCGTTTGCATACGTCTCAAGATTAATGTGTTTCATTTGAATTTTTCCTCCTTCTTTTTATATAAGCCCGCCAAAGAAAGCCTCTTCCGCAGCCGTCTGCTCATTTGCAGGCGGTTGCATTCTTTCTTCAGGAACATCCTTTATTTCCTGTTCCGATACAATATCGTTCTGCTCTTCCATTCCGGCTTTTTCATTATCTATATAATCCGGCTCCCCATTCTCCCGAATCACTGCCATATCCTTATGAATAGCTGTCTGCAGATCAATACTCATAATTCCCCATTTGCTGATCAACTGGCGCAACATAGTCTTCAGTGCCATATTGTCAAAATCCTTAAACCAAAAAGATGAATATTTCCATAGTTCATCTTCCGGAATTTTCCCCTGCTCAAGAAGCTCCAGTGAACTTCCTCCTCCGTTCTTTGAAAATGCGAACGAATATTTTTCTGCATGCGCCAGCATTTTCCTCTTTGACCAGTACATGATTTTACGAAACCCATTTTCATATTCAAACATGGCATAATAACCAATCGCCGGAGTCTGTTCCCGAATTGCATCATCTTCTATCAAATTCACTTCAATCTCCTCATTTAGGGGATCATAACGCACAAGTTCCCCTTCCTTGATTACCATTGCATTCAGATGCTTATAATATCCGCTTCTGCTTGCTAACTGGATGTATCCCTTATACCCGAGCTGAAATTGTGCCTCTTTGCATTTCTTTTTTTTACTATCAAACGGAACCATATAAAACTGTCCGAGCTGGGGAGACGGTGATAAATTCAATGCTTCTCCAAGAAGTGCCGCATTTACAATACTTGGGCTTGAACATTTCTGAAGATCAGGATTACTCTGCACTGCAGAGACAATGCTTGAAATAAACCTTGTGCCATTCTTCCCTCCAACCACCTGGTTGATCTGCCGTTTTACTGCATCGTTCTGCAGATATACCGATAACTTCATTTCCTCATTCCCATTTGAATTTACAAGACTGTTTCCTACTGCCATCCTTTCATTCTCCTTCCTTTGGTACCGGGCCATACTGTATCTTATTGGTAATTAAAAATTCCTTCAGTTTCCCAAGCTGCTCTAAAGTTGCTTTTACACGGAAATCAACTATATGAAGCTTGGGCTCCTGTTTCGGCTGGGAGTCCTCTTTTTCCAGCACTTTATCTTCTGCCTTATCTGGACCGGCCGGTGTACACCGCATCTCTTCCGCTGTTTTCTTCTGCCTTTCCGCTTCTCCCTTACGCTCTTCTTCCTTTCTGCGCTGCTCTGCTTCATATTCTGCTTTTCTTCTCTGTATCTCCGCAAGCCGCTTCCCCTCGCGGATTGCACTTGACAGATCCAGCGTATTCTTATAAACCTCCATTGCTTCAAAACTGTATTCTGAAAGCTGCGAAATGGTGTAAACCGCCTCTCCGATCTGATACATCCGGCTCTTCATCTGCTCTTCAATCTTTGACATGGAAACCGTCGCATTCAGCCACCTGCTGTCCCATATGGAATCCAGCGTAACAAAGCTCTGGAATCCGATACTCTTAAATAATTCCTCAATATCTTTTCGTTTCTGTGCTTTTTTATTTTCCTCTACCTCTTTAATCTGCACATCGATCAAACGGATAGTCTCTTCGATGATCGCTATCGGCTCTTTTATCTGCTGTTCAAAAAGGTTATACGGATCCATACACAGCCTTTTAATACGCTTGCGTTCATCCTCGAATGCATTTTTAAACTTTCTAAGTTTAGCCCTGTCTTCCTTCGCATCCTTTATCTCCGCTTCCGTAAACACAAGGCCCTTGTACTGGGCTGTCTTTTCCAGCACATATTTTTTTACTTCCTCACTATTCCACTGGATTTCCTTTACAAAACCGCTCTCCTGAGGGCTTATAATCCTCAACTCCATAAATACCTCCTATATCTCCGGAAGAACCAGCGGAGGCTTCTTTCCGCTCTCCACATACTTCCAAAATTTTATTTCTTCTTTTAACAGCAATTTCAAATCTTCCTGTACCTCGCTGCGCTCTATAAAATAGTGCTTTACCGAAGTACGCCTGTCCTTCCCCCAGATACTGATCAGATGTGCTCTAAAAACCACAAACTGATATCCGGTCACTAAAAGATAATGCAGCACCTGAATATAATAGTTATCCGGAATACGGTCTTTCCATTTTTCATACTGCATGGACTGCAGGATATTTGTAGTCTTAATCTCAAGAATCCCCTTCCTGCCATCCGCATCCGTAAGTTCACCGTCAAGAGATGCCTGCATAAACGGATATGCAGTACTCTGCAAAATACGAAATTCATGATGCTCTACCCGGTACTCTGGATAATCCAGCCTGAATAATTCTCGAATATATCTTTCCGCATTCTTCCCATATATCACATATTCTTTTTGGGAAATGTCTTCCGGCATACATTTACCAGTTTTTTCTTCAAAAAGTTCAATGTTTGTTTTATACGGATTCAATCCGATAACTGCACTTGCATCACTTCCTCCGATTCCGTTCAGGCGACCGTCAAGCCATTCCGTTTCACTGTGAAAATCATAAATCTTAAAACACATATCCCTTTCCATCTGTAAATTCCTTCATTGTCCATCTGCTCAAACTGCTACGCAGAACGCAGCGCCTTTTTCCCTTGCCTCCGCATATCCGCTTTTTAACGCATCCATATATGTCCCGTAAAATGACCGGGGTGCGCTTCCCTCAAGCCGTATTAAATACAGCGTATCCTGCCCCCTTGGTGAATCATTCAGCCAGTTGCCGGAATAATACCATCCTACAAGGTCGCTGGCGAACTCCAGCATGTCCTCGCTGTTCCTTGCAATTTCAAAAAACATACGGTGCTCCTCTTCCGTCCCTGTCAGGCACCTTTCGCAGGCATAAGGGAACGCATCATATTCCCTTACCTTCTTCCCTGCTTCCGGTCCAATCCCGATGTACACAAATACCCTCTCCTTTCTTCCTAATATACAAGGCTTTCTGCTGCTTCTATCAGTTCCCGGAGTTCATCTGCAGAAAGCGTAACCCCGCGACCCGGATGCGTATGGCCCTCTGTCCAGTCCCGGATATCATACTTTGGAGCCTTTCCATGCCACGAAACAAGGTTCAGCTCCTTACGCCATAATGCCCCCTCCTCATATGGGAACTGATGAAGCTGCTTTATTATTTTAGAATTTCCATTCGCCATTTGACACTTCTCCTTTCCCACGGTATAATAACCGTGTAAAATGTTTTGGATTTGAGCGCCCGGGCCTGCCAGCCCTTATGGGTGCTCTTTCTCATGCTACACGTTATCAGCATCAAGTATTTCAATCTTAATCCTGCCCTTCTCATACGACAGCATGTCCCCGTTATCTATTAGAACCAGCGCAGCCATGGCTTGATCTAAATCTGCATCAACTTTCAATACTTCCGAAGCTTCTATGATTGCGCGGTAGGCATCGCTGATCTTACGGCATTCAAATTTAAATTCACTTGTCCCTGTAATTAAAGAAACTACAAAACGCTTCATTTTCTTTACACCTTCTTTATCCTTTCCTAATATTTTGCCAGCAAGCTCTGCATCTCCGCACAGGCTT
>CAJUTH010000071.1 GCA_910589275.1 uncultured Dorea sp. | reverse complement strand
GCCCCATAATTTCCGCGTATACCTTCCCTGGCAATCTTCATATTGCATTCTATCTGTTTATCCAGGGTTTCTTTCACATCTTCAATATCTGCACATCGGACAAATTCCCATATATTCTCCATGGAAAGAACGTCCCTGTTCGCTTTTTCTATTTTCTCATCTTTCAAATCGTCACGGATGAGTTCCCAGTTCTTTTCTATCTGAACAATATTGGTATGATAATCTGTAATTCTGACGCTTGCCTGGGAATGTTCCTTATAAACACATACGGACAAATCAAATGTACGCCCTGTCTCCTGATATTCAACTTTGATATCTGCCTGTCCCAAATAACCTTTAATACGCTCTATGTCCTCCGACTCTATCTCCGAAAGAACTTCCAGTTTTTTGTTCTCATTTCCACAGACAACGCCGGCCGCGGCTGCGGCCTCTATTCCTCTTAAACCGCCGGTATTGGGAACAACAACGCTTTTTACGTTTTTAATAATGCTTCCGCTTGCCTTCACTACAATCTTTTCCGGCAATTCCCCTAATACCGCCCTTGCTCTTGCGGCCGCATAAGAAATCGCGATGGGTTCCGTGCATCCCATGGCTGTAACCAGTTCTTCTTTCAGAATCTGCACATATATCTGATAAATATTATCCTCTCTTTTCATTCTCACATCTCCGTATATTTACTCCATCAGTACCGTTACATTGTCGAATTGACCGGCCGCCTCTTCGATCTTCGCTCTGTTTCCAAGAACACAGACGGTTCCCTCTCCTGCAAAGCTCTCCATCGCCTGACGCCTGTTTTTCAAATCTTCTTCCGACGCCTTTAACAACCCTTCTCTGACCTTTGCCCTGACCTGCGGTTCTTCCTGCCGCAAATACCAGGAATCCATTCGTTTTGCCTGTACATATGTTTTGGGAGTCCGGTCATATCCGGCAACTGCGCCAATCTTATAATTCAGAAGCTCCTGCTCTCCTAATTCAAAATCTTTCAGCCAACTTGAAGTGTTGCGGAAGGCTTCTATCGTCCTTTTTACGTTCGGATCTCGATAGGAGCTCATGGTCCAGCTTTGATTTGGGAGTACAGACGTCTGGCAGCCGTAAGCCCCTCCTTCAGCGCGGATCTTTGCCCACAGATAATCGAAGCTCACCATTCTGCCAAGAAGATAATCCTCACCGGTATATTCCCCGATTCCTCCAAGCGCAACATAGGATACCTCCGACGGAATGATAAATGCCTCTGATTTCCCGGGAAGCAATTTATCCTGATACCATCCGGGTTCCCTTTCCCTTGCACTGCCGCAGAACCCGGAAGCTGCGATCAACTGGCGGAAATCGCCGTAAGCTTTCTCTGTGCCTGTAAAACTCATCACCAGATTAGATTTACGGCAAAGCTTCTCCTGAATTTCCTTAAGTTCCCGGATAATCTGCCCCTGGTCCGCGTCAAAGTTCTTCAGAAGCTTTCCTAAGAACTGATAATAGTGAATTCCGTTATAGCGTTCCCTTGCCGCTCCTTCCAGCATATAGTGTGCGGCCGCACGTCCGGACGCATAGCTGTTCCCACTGGTAACAAATCCCCTTTCCAGTTCCATCCTGCTCTGCCTGATCCTTTTCAGAATAATCTCCGGATGCTCCAGAATGGTATCATACAGCAGCTCTTCCCCCAGTTTTACCGCTCTTGGAAGATTCTGTTCCAGACAGCTGATATCCATCACAAATTTAAGCCTAACATGCCGGATATCATCTGTATTGGTGTACGCTTCCAGATAAGCTCTTACATTTCCAAGCCACATATTCTTCTCAATCACTAATTCTTCCAGACTATGCTTTCTCGTAGGAAGGTCTCCCAGAAGTTCCGAAAGCAGCTTCGCATAAGGAACTTTCTCCGGCTCCAGATCACTGATATCAAAATAGCAGCTTTGATATGCCACTCCTTTTGAAGGGATCTCTTGTTTCAAATATGTAATACCGGATTCTTCCTCTGCCCTTGTGAGCGGCTCCTCCTTCTTATGAAGCAGATCATCCGCAGACAGACCCGGCAGGTCTTCTGTCTCTTCTTCCTCCCCCTTCTCTTCGGCCTTTTCAAGAGGTTCCAGGGAAACCTCTGCCTCATAATCATTTTCCAGAAGGATTTCCTTTAAAAGTGATTCAAAATATCTTTCCTTTACAAGAGTCCGCATCTTCACATAGGTTTCTTCAAATTCTATCATCTCGCAAGGTCCGGTTCCCTGCGCCCATCCGCCGGCAATATCCAGTACATATTCAATTCCCTCCGGCTGGCTCCCGCCTTTTTCCCTCATCCAAAATTCCAGACGGTTGATCGCCGAAACCAATACCTCTTCTCCTATTCCTTCTTTGCAAAGTCTGTCCGCCTGTTCTGTGATAACCGTTTTCAACCGGCCGGCAGTTTCTTTGTCTGTATTCTTTATTTTAATGGCAAGATAGGGCTGTCTGATACCATCCATGATAAAATACTGAATCTCCGGGATTCCCAGGCTCTGAATAAGCCCTTTCTTCATCGGCGCCTCGTCTTCCCCCATAATCGCCTGCATAAGGATATAGACTGCATTCATACGTTCCCGGTTGTCAAAATCACCCAGACTATAGGTACATGACGCAAACACACCCTGATCGCCGAACTTCTCCTTATCATACAGCTTATTTCGGATTCCCTTTACGGGTTTCTGCAGCATAACCGGCTTCGCAGGTTCTGAGCGTTTCATTTTTCCCAGATAAACTTTGTCAATATACTCAAACAGTTGTTCCGTATTCATTCTCCCATATAGAACAATACAGCAGTTGGAAGCATTATAAAATGTCCTGTAATATTCCAGAAATTCCTCATAAGATAGCGCGGGAATCGTATCCGGAAATCCTCCGGGAACAAAACGATAAGCCGTTTCCGGAAACATTGCCTTAGACATTTCATCCTCTAATATGCTGTCCAGGGACGAGAAAACTCCCTTCATCTCATTATAGACAACGCCGTTAATCTCCGGAGCTTTTCCGTCTTCACACTGAAAATGCCAGCCCTCCTGTTCGAAGATCTCTTTATCCGTAAGAACATTCGGACAAAATACCGCGTTTAGGTAAACGTCCGTCAGATTCATAAAATCCTTCTCATTCTCTGTACAAAAGGGATATACCGTATGATCTGGATATGTAATTGCATTGACAAATTCTGCCATGGAATGTTTCATCAGATTGACGAACATCGTTTTATCCGGATATCTGCGGGAACCGTTCAGCACAGAATGCTCCAGAATATGGAAAACTCCCGTGCTGTCCTTTGGTATGGTCCGAAATCCAACCAAAAAGCTCTTTTTAACGTCCTGATTGTCTATAACGACGACCTGCGCTCCGGTTGACAGGTGCTCCATCTGAATAATATCTCCTTCGACCTCCCGCACATACTTCTTTTCTTTAACTTCAAATCCATAGATTTTTTCCCCGATTTCCATATCCGTTCCCTCTTAATACATGAATTCTGTAATCTTCTCTTTTATTTCCTCAACTTCCATCACGCCTACGTTCTCAAACTTCTTTTCACCGTCTTTGTAGAATTGAACGGTTGGAACCGCAAAAATACGATTCTCTTTGCCAAGCTTCGGATAATCTGTGGTGTTCACTTTCACGATATTGATAAAAGGAAGCTCCGCGTCTAGCTCTTCCAAAATACGGGAAAAGGCTTTACACGGTACGCATGTTGCGGAAAAGAAATCCACGATCACAAACCCTTCCTTAATCTGTTCCTTAAAGCTTTCATCATCCGCATATTGAATTGCCATCTACTTTTCCTCCTTAAAAAAATTTTCTGTCACGTATTCTTTTACTTTATTGTAATAATAATTTACATAAAACATAATTTCTGAATATTCATAAGTATTGATTTTTTCTGCATTTTCTTTCGTTTCATGCCAGAATTTCACGTACTCTTCCATATCGTCCCGGTATTGCTCCATCGTATATCCGACGCCGTCTTTTTCTGCATATTCCCGCCCCAGAAGATAGCCGCAGAGCCTGTCCCACGAATCGTTCTGCACGCTTGCGAATAATTCGTGATAGCTTGAGAACGGCATCTTCCCTTCAAAGTCCTCTGGCGTCATAGTTTCCAGATTCAACCCTTGTTCTCTGGAGATTGCCTTCAATCTCTTAATTTCATGATCTGTCATTTCTTTCCAGTCAGCCTTCTTAAGATCGAACGTACTGGTCTCAAATACTTTGTCCATCACATATTGGACGGCTTCGTATCCCTCGTTTTCCGCAATCTTTTTTTTCTGCTCCCGGATCAGACGAGCCTCATATTGTTCTACATCGCTCACCCCTTCAATTCCAAGAGCTTCTATCATCCCGTCCGTGATCACAGGAATCTTTTTTTGCTGAATGGAACGGACCGTTACGGTCACTTTCTCCCCGTCAACGTCCAGCACACCGGCCGTTCCTTTTTTCAGCCCAACGCACATCGCTTCCAGCTTCTTGTGAAAGAACCCCTGTCCTACCATGATTTTCAGGTTCTCTCTGCTAAAAAACGGATTTGCCGATTCCATGTCGCATACAATAAGCGCTCCATCCGTAACTTCCCCCGCTTCTTCCCATGTGCTGTTTTTGTTCTTAATAAAATCCATTTCTTTCTTGTACGCCTTCTCATCAAGCGTGAATATTTGCTTGTACATACTGATATCCACCTGATCATATTCGGCAAACGATAAAACTTTTGATTTCATCTTTCTCCTCCTAAAGCGTAAGCTTCGCATATTTACTTTTCAGAAGCTGCAGTACTTCCGTATATTTATCGCGGCTCACCATAACTTCCCCTGCATATCCGTCGAAAATCAGAGCAAAATTTTTCGCTTCGTTGTCCGCCCGGACATAAGATACTTTGGAAAGATTCACGATAAAAGACTGATAGCACCGGTAAAAATTATAACCTTCCAGAATCTGTTCCAATTCATTCATGGAATATCCGGAAAGAATCATCTCCTTTCCGTCCACCATCACCATCTTGTTCTTTCTGTCCACTCGCTCAATAAAGAAAATCTTATCAATATCCACCAGCTGATATCCGTTCCTCGTCTTGATCATAATTGAACGGTTCACCGATAACCGTTTATACTGAAGCAATTCAAACAAATACTGCAGCCTTCTGACCACCCGCTGAAGCACATGAGTTTCAAACGGAAGCAAAAAGTACTCATCACAGCCGCAGCTAAATACCTGGCTCGCTTCCAGTTTTTCTTCTGAATATAGCGCCACCAGAACATCGGGCTTGATCTGGGACAGATTATACGCCAGAAAAGCCCCGTCCCCGCTGAATCTGGGATTGCCTGTTCTAAGATTGATAAATACCGCATCCACCTCATTCAGACAAATATATTTATTGGCTTCATTGATTCCCTCAAAGGTTTTCACAATATCAAATACATTATAAAACGCCAGTAATTCTTTCAGCTCTGTACACAATGTTTCATCATTTTCTACCAGAACAAGCTTCATTTTCATCAATCAATTCTCCTGACCAAATTCTCCAAACGCTTTTTCTAACGCCTGCACATCGCCTTCATAATAGGTTAATAAAAGTGCAAAAGGCCCGTTTTTCTTCGGCATAATAATCGTACCGGCTCCATATAAATCGATCTCGCCTTTTGTCCTGAGACTCTCATATGCCTGATACTCGCCAGATTCCGGGACCAGATTCTCCAGATCCCACCAGTATATTTCGGCTCCGTCATACTTTAGCGCAAGTGTACACAGACCTTCCGCACTGAGCGTCACTTTACTGTCTGCATGGATCAGCCCCTTCTCCTCCAGAAATGAGACGAGTTCATCCACCGTTTTATTCCAGACAGGCGCTTCCCTGTCTTCTTCTTCAGGCACGGCCGCTTCTTCCTCCTCCTTTGGAGGCGTAAAGTCTTCGGACGACGCCACATATCCCACCATCCCACAAAACAGTAACACGAAAAGCAGGGAAGACACAATCGTAAATTTCTTCATAATCATTCCTTCTTTCTTTTAAGATGCCTCAGTAGACTGCAGATATTCCTGATAAGTCCTGCTTATGGCAAATACTTCTTCATGGGTTCCGCAGGCTTCAAGACGTCCGTGATGCATAACGACCAGATAGTCTGCTTCTGCAATCTCGCGCATATCATGGGCGATGAAAACAATAGTGTTGCCTTCCATCTTCTTCCTGATACCATGATAGATCTTCATATATGTGTCATGATCCAGACTCGCCCCCGCCTCGTCGAGTATCAGATAATCCGGCTTCGCAATCAATGCCCTGGCAATGGCTATCCTCTGTTTCTGACCGCTTGACAAACGATTCCCCGCCTCTCCAAGAGTCGTATCATATCCGTTGGGAAGCGCATCTATAAAAGAATCCGCCCTGGCTTCTCCTGCCGCTTTTTTCATCTCTTCCTCCGGTGTCTCTCCTTCTGTGCCATACAGAATATTATCCCGGATCGTACCTGACATCAGCGGATTGTTCTGAAGTACATAGCCAAATTTTTTATGACATTCCCGGGGACTCGTTTCGCTTATCCTGTTTCCTCCAACCCATATTTCTCCCGAATCAGGCTGGTAGAATCCCTGTATCAGTTTCATGACCGTAGATTTTCCGGAACCGTTATCACCGATCACCGCCGTCGTCTTTCCTCCCGGAATGCAAACGGAAAAGTCATGAAGGATTTCTTTTTCGCTCCCATATCCAAAGTTCACGTTTTTGAACACAATATCTCTGTTCTCGGATTCTGTCCAGGAATTGCCTTTTTCCGTATGCTCCTCTTCCATATCAAGAATATCCCCGACATGGACAAGCGCGCCTTTCGAGCCCATCACGTTCTGCCACACCGTCAAAAGCTCCGCCATATAGAGATTTACCTGCGTCATATAGGTGCTGAACATATTAATCCCTGTCGCTTCCATTTTCCCGGCGTTAATCAATCTGGAACCGCCCACTGCCATTACGACAGTCGTAAGAAGGGAGTATAGGGAATTGGTCAGAACCTGAATCTGCTCCATGAAAGCATAGTATATATCTGCCTTATACCGTGAATCGATTGCCGCATATCCGCTTTCCAACTCTTTCTCTTCCATTACCTGCGCTTTTACGTATTTTCCGGCCGACAGGTGCTCGGAGAAAAATGTGGTCATTTCATTCAACGCCGCATAGCGCTTTTTCATTATGGTAAACTGCAGCTTGCCGACGATGATAAACATCGCCACCGCAACCGGTATGCAGAGCAAAAGGTATGCTGCGAGAGGCGAATTGTATTGATACAAGATCATACAGGCGCGGACAAATCCGAACAGCGACGCAGCTCCTGAGAATATTCCGCTGATCACCAGAGTCGCCTGAGTTACGTCGTTCGTAACGGCCGACACCAGCGAAGACGGCTGTTCCTTTCCGAACTGATCCATCGGAAGATGCAGGATCTTCCTCCACATTGAAAACCTTACCCGCAGGATCACTTTTTGATTGGCATACTCTTCCACAAGAGGCC
>CAJUTH010000070.1 GCA_910589275.1 uncultured Dorea sp. | reverse complement strand
GCACATTTTAGAATGTATGCAAAAACTGTCCCTCAGTTTGCAAAAATGGAACAGTGCCTTGTGAAAGGAGTATATAGCTGATAAAATTAAATAATGCATTCGCTGCCGTTCCATGTACGGAAAAATAAGGAAACCTCTGTATTGTGGGAGTTGAGATTGGTGAAAGAATAGGAAGGTATTTATTGATTATAGATAACGGAGTACATAAACAGGCAGAGTTTTATGTAAACCTTGTAGATATTTTTTCTAACCATTGGTTAGAAAAAATTGAAATATATTTAACTGTGCCTCCATTGTGTAAATTTTCTTTTTTGCCTATACTGAAATTATGAAGCGCAGGATAATCAAAAGGGGGAATGTGCGGTGGAATTAAAGCTTGGCGCTAATATAGCGGCGCTGCGAAAGGCAAAGGGGATGACCCAGGAACAGTTGGCGGCGGCGCTTGGGATTTCTTCGCCTGCGGTCAGCAAGTGGGAGACCAACAGCTCGTATCCTGATATTACATTGCTCTGTCCATTAGCAAGAGTGTTGGATACCAATGTGGACATGCTGCTGAACTATGAAAAAATACTGTCCAGTGATGTGATTGAACAAAAGCTGAATGAGATTCTGTCTGTTGCCCGTGCTGGAAGATATCAGGAGGCTGGGAATACACTTGCGAACCTGCTTCACCAGTATCCGGCCAGTGTGGAATTAAAATATGAGGCGGCCGGTATTTTTACAGTATTTGAAGCAGTCTGCCCGGACGCGACGAGGGAAGAGAAGAAGAATTGGAAAATGCAGAAAAAAGAGTTGCTCTACGCGGTATATAAAAGCGGAGTGACCGAGTATTGGCAGCCGGCAGCTACTGCGTTAGCGGCAATGGCAGTTCTGGAAAATGATTTAGAGGAAGCGGAAAGGCTTCTGGGAGAGCTTCCAGAGCTGACAAGTAAAAGTGATGATTATAAAAACAGTCCTGCATTTTGTGAGGCGATGAAGAAGCTGAAAGACAGTCTTTCTGAAAGGAAATGACAGAAAGGAGCATATTATGATTCGAAGACTATTAAAAAACGTTCTTGGGGAAAATTTTACGGAAAATAATGCAAAACTGGCGACTGTAAACTTTGGTGTCATATTGCTGATGTTTGTACTATCCGGAATTATGCTGCTGTTCCTTCCGGAACAGATTTCTATTCTGCATATGGGCGAAACTTATTATCCGATACCCAGTGTTCTGGGAGTGTGGCTGTTTCCGATTATTGCATTGATTGTAAACCTGCTGTTTATCCGTCAGAACCGCCTGACTAAGATGAACAGTGGTGTTTTTGTGATTCTTCTGGCAGTTATGATGTTTTCCTATGTGAATATGATGTGAAGACTGTGCTTGGAAAGGCTGCCTTATGAAACATATCTTATGTAAAATTTTACTTCATAATAAGACGCATCCGGTGGTTGCCGCTTCCTTTATGATAATAGGCGCCTATATAGGATATTTAATCTGGTATATATTGGATTCGTATCTTCCGGCTGCGGCAGCAGATAACGGCTATGTGTTTGTATCACTGATATCGGTTTGGCTCTGTGCGTTTTGGGGAATCTATCAGCTTCCTGACCAGTTGTGTATGAACCGTCGGATTAAAATGATCCTTTGCTATCCGGTGGAGGCGCAGACGATTGTAAGTGTTGTGGCTATGAGGATTTTTATTTTGCAGTCAGGAATTTGTGCTGCATTTCTTTATCCGTTTTTTCTTTTTGAAGCACATCGTCGAAGAGAGGCAGTTTTGGCAATGTTGTTTTGCTGCATCCTTACAGGTGTTATGGATATCGGGGTTATCTTGTTCTCGATCTTGCTTAGCAGATTTTGTGCCTATGATATAGTGGGATATGCCTTTGTTGTATTTCAATATGGTTCTTTTTTAGTGCTTGCCTGGCTTGCGGGGAATGTAGTTTTTGCCCTTTGGGGATATATTGCCGGAAAAAGTCAGGCCGTCCCGAAGGAACAGGAATTACATGTTGCTCTTTGGGTATGGGCTGTGGCATTGCTGGGGTTGACTGTTTTGATAATGGCTCTGAGGTTTGCCGCGGAGCATTGGTATGTGAGGGGCTATCTGAATGTACAGGACTTCCGCCATAGAGAAGCCGGGAAACGGCCGACAACGTCCCATATTACACACCCGTATTTCCTGTTGGAGTGGAAACGTGTTACCAGAAATAAGGAACTGATCTTCTTTTCCAACATCAAGAATATGATAACAGTGATGATTTTATCCAGGCTTCTGTTCTACAATTTCAGCCAGATTGGCCTGACAGGAACCTATGTGGAAGAACTGTTTCTGCTGATGTCCTGTTGTTCGGTTAATACCATCTCCAGTACAGCCTATTCCAGTGATGACAATAAATCCTGTTATGCATTTCTCCCCATTTCAGGTCAGAGGCTGTTTTTATGGAAAACAATACAGGGATTTTTATGGGGAGAGATTACAGTATTTCTATTTTGGCCCATCCTGATATGTTTGGAGAGGCTGCCGGTTCTGAGCGCTTTCCTGCTCCTGCTTTATGGTACTTCCATGAATTATGTCTGTTCGTGGTTAGGCGTCCTCATTGATTTAAAAATGCCCCGGACTGTAAACAGTACGAACGAACTGCTCCATGGAAACATAAGTAAAGTGCTTGTGTTGATTACAGCAACGATTTTAACTGTCGGGGAAATATTTCTGTCCAGTAGGAAATGGTTTCCTGTGCCGCTCCTTCCATTTGCTTGTCTTGCGGGTGCGGGGGTGGCTGCAGGAGAGATTTGCTTCTGGCGATTTTGCAAAGGAGTTTTTTATGATACAGATGCATGAACTGTCAAAAAGCTATGGCGGTCGGAAGATTTTTGACAGGGTATCCTGCCAGATGGAAAATGGTCGGATTTATGCCCTTGTGGGGATGAACGGGATTGGAAAAACAACGTTGTTTCAAGTAATTACACAGCCGGAATGTATGGATTCGGGGACAGTTATCATAGACCATATCGAAAGCCGCAGTTTTCAGTCAAAATACCATTTCTTTTATGTTCCGGACGGTAAGGAAATGTTTCTGAATCTTACCGGGAGGGAGTATTTACGATTTATAACCCGTCTGTACCGGCAGAAACCCGAAAAAGCGGAAATAATGCAAAAAGGGCTGTTGGAGTCCTTCAGGCTGGAAGAAGCGATAGACACATATATCGCGAATTATTCCCTGGGAATGAAGCAAAAAATCTACATGGCTGCGGCGCTGTTGTCCGGGGCAGAAAATCTGATCCTGGATGAACCGTTCAACGGGCTTGACCCGGAAAGTGTCTTGACATTGAAGGAAATATTGGCAGAGCGGCGTGATGATGGAGCTATGATTTTGTTTTCTGTTCATAACCTGGAGCTGGCGCTTGATTTTTGCGATGAGGTAATGCGGATTGATGGGGAGCATAATCTATCTAAAATCCAGTAAAATATATGGTCACAGATGGGTGGCAGGGGAACGTAGATATTAAAATGATTGTTACTTCGTGAGCTGTCACATATTCAAGCATGATCGATTCCTTGTATGTATTATACATCATAGCTGTTTAGACGAGCTATATCAAGTATATAAATATGTATAACTGTTGGTCCGGATAAGCCGGCTCAGAAAGCGTAAATACTCAAAAGTCCATATCGGGTTCGTTGTTGTTTAGTATATGCTGTCTGTAAATCGTTTATTTTGACAGCAAACTCCTGGTTTGAAAATGTTAGGGGCAGAATACTTAAAGTGTATCTAAAGTATCCGATGGCAGATGAGGCATTGAATGCTTCCGAAGCTTTTATAGAAATGCAACTACCTTGGAAGGGCAGGCGCATTGCCTTATCTAAACTACACTGGGCAGGGTATTAAAAGTGCCGTTGACTTTCCCCTTAGGGTAAGGTTTATACTGAGTTTGGAAGGAGGGTTCGCATATGCTTACAATTGGAGAATTTTCAAACATATGCAGGGTATCTGCAAAAGCGCTTAGATATTATGCTGAAATAGGATTGATACTGCCGGATGAAATCAATCCAGAAAATGGCTACCGGTATTATTCCATCAACCAATTGGAGAAAATGCTGCTGATTAATCGTTTGAAGGATTATTGCTTTTCTTTGGAAGAAATCAAATCAATTTTTGAATCGGAAGAGCTGATGGATGAGGCGCTTTTTACTGCGCTTAATAAAAAGAAAAAGGAGATTGCGATAAAGGTACGGAAGTTTGAAGATACTCTTCATCAGATAGACAGCGATCTATCAAATTTGAGAAAAGGGAAATCCATTATGTCATATATGGAAAACATTAATGTACAGTTGGTTGAGATCCCAATGATGTATCTTCTGTCGATACGGAAGAATGTTTTAGAACATGAGTTTTCAGAAGAATATGGGATTTGCTTTGGGAAACTACTTCGGAAAATGGAAGAGAAGAAACTGACAGCGGCTGCTCCGCCAATGGTATTGTTTCATAGTGATGAGTATACCCCATTTGGATTAGATACGGAATTTGCAATCCCTATAAAAGAGTACGCAACTGGAACAAGGGATTTCTGCCCTGGATTATGTTTGAAAACAGTTGTGCAGGGTTCTTATTTACAGCTTTCTTCTGTTTATGCAAAACAAATAGAATGGGCAGAAAGGGAAGGTTATGAAAACAGCAATGCATTGTATGAGGTATATGTAATAGATCCGGCAGAGGTTTCAAATGAAAGCGAACTTATTACGGAGGTCTATTATCCAGTTAAAAAGAGGGTTTTCAAAGACCAGACTGGCAAGCAGATATTGTGAAGTGCATGAGAGGAAGAAAGTATGGATCAGATAAAAATTGAAGAGCTGGAACAGAAAATAAACAGTAAATATGGAAATACCACAGGTATAGTCATATTGAAAGATGGTATTGTATCCTATGAAAAATACTTTAAAGGTTGTACAGCGAATAGCCGTGTTCATATTTTTTCTGTGACAAAAAGTGTTATTTCAATATTGATTGGGATTGCGCTGGATAAGGGATATATTGAAAATATTGAAAAGAAGGTGTTAGATTATTTTCCTGAATACAAAGTGAAAAGAGGAGAGACCAAAATACAGAATATTACAATAAGGGATATGCTGACAATGACGGCACCTTATAAATATCGATTTTTTGCACCTTATATAAAATACTTTACAAGCAGTGACTGGGTAAAATTTTCACTTGATTTATTAGGCGGCCATGGGAAGATAGGAACATTCCGATATGCTCCGTTGATTGGGCCGGATATTTTATCGGGAATTTTAGTGAAGGCAACAAGGCAATCCGTATTAGATTTTGCGGCAGAGAATTTATTTGAACCGCTTGGGATTAAAGTGGAAAACAATTTGTTATTCAAAAACAAAGAGGAACAAATGGCATTTAACCGGTCTACGGATATTAGCGGATGGGTAACAGACCCCATGGGAATTCATGCGGCAGGCTGGGGGCTTACGCTTACACCCATGGAAATGGCAAAGATTGGGCAGCTATATCTGAATGGTGGTATGTGGGAGGGGAAGCAGATTATTTCCTCAAAATGGATAGAGGATAGTACGATAGAACATAGTCGATGGAAAAAAGAAAATCTGCCCTACGGATACCTATGGTGGGTAAATGAGGATGGTTATGCAGCCATGGGGGATGGCGGCAATGTGATTTATGTAAATACAAAGAAAAAGCTGGTGATTTCAATTGCGGCTCTCTTTGCACTCAAAGCAGGGGATAGAATAGAGCTGATTAAGAAAGATATAGAACCGATATTTGAATAATAAATATTCTAATGCTCTTGAGAGCCACTAATTTAAAACTTCAGAGCCACTTATAATTTAACATTTGAGAGCCATCTTAAAGCACTAGATATAGTGTATCTTACTTTACACTGCTTATTATATTGTCCCAGAATTGTTTTAGGACTGCAAAGGTAAATACTCTGTATTGCAGCCTTTGCAGTCCTAAAGCAATTCTGGTATAGGATAATCAAGCGGTTAAAGATAACCTTATTTTGCTTATAGATTCACTACATATTGTGGTGGCTCTCAAGGACTAAAAGATACGCACACTGATGGCTCTGAAGCTTTAAAACGGTGGCTCTCAAGCATTAGATATATTCTTTTTTAGACATATTTACTTCTCTATAATCTGATGTTTGCTAGCCTGCTCAAGAGGCATAAAAACTTAAAAGTCGCTATCCGGTTTATCGCTGTTTTGTATTTGCTGTAAGTCATTTATCTTTACAGCAAATTCCTGGACCGCAGAGGAATCCTCCGTATAACCATTTTCAAGCAGGAGCCATATGGTGTGAGAATAGCTGGTAATGGCAGTCTCGTAATCTTCCAGTGCTGTCATGAGATTGGCAAGGGTACAGTATGGATGAATGAGCTGGTGTGCATTCTCTGGGAGCATTTTCTGATATATATATCAAAGGCTTCATTTAGATGTTCCATTATCTGACTGGAATCCAACTTCCAAAATATATTACAGTATGTGTGTAGACAAAGGTTATAGATGTACAGACATTATACCATTGTTGGAAACAGAAAGGTAGAGGAAGGAGATGCTTGTGTATGAGTATTTTGGAGGTTGTATCAATTATTTCATGTATCTTTGTAATTTTGACTTATGTAGACAATAGGAATAAGAAAGACGATTAATGGGAGAAGCGGCTAATCAATGTCTGGTTGGCCGCTTTCTGAGTTATATGGCGCCTGTATATTTATGAAAAAAATAGGAATGATGTTGTCCTTATGAAAAATAAGAATCAGACGGTATGGTATTTTTATTGCTGCATGTTTTGACCACAGCAGAAATAAAAGAGAATATCCAGGCTAATGCCATAATGAAGCATATTATAGGGAAAGAAGAGAGAAAAGGGAAGGCAGAAATAGGCGTTGAGGATATTGCTTTTGCGTTTGCTGTTTATCGTAGATGGCGTAAAGAGATTTCAATTAATTACTTATAGAGGAAGATATAAATTATGTATATTTCAGAATTAATGATGGAAGTTGTAGTTCATACTTTAGGTTTATGAGAAGATGCTTTCCGAAAGTGTGGGAGGCATCTTTTTTTGAGTGTTATCAATTGAGTCAAGAGGAATATGTTACGATGTTAATTCTAGATCAATGTTTTAGAAAGATTGCTAAAGAGAACAAAAGTGGCCACTCAATTTACAAAACTGGCCTGGCTCATTGTAATAGGTGTATATAAATGATAAGATACTACATCTTACAAAAGCTGGGGGCCAATATGAGTGAAATACTAAAGACAGAAAGACTGACAAAGACCTATGGCAAAAGTATAGCTGTTAATAAGGTAAGTGTAACAGTGCAGCAGGGAGACATTTACGGGCTGATTGGAAAAAACGGCGCCGGAAAAACTACCTTTATGCGTATGGTTCTAGGGCTTGCTTCACCCGATAACGGTCAGATAGAGCTTTTCGGTAAAACGGATTTAGAGCAGCAGAGAAAGCATATCGGTAGCCTGATTGAAGAGCCAGGCGGTTATCCCGGCATAAGTGCAAGGGATAATTTGGAAATTATCCGGAGGACTCAGGGCATTACAGATAAGGCAGTCACAGATCATATGCTGGAGCTTGTAGGGTTGGAATCGGCCGGAAAAAAGAAGGTAAAAAATTTCTCCATGGGGATGAAGCAGCGCCTTGGATTGGCAATTGCTCTGATTAGAAGACCAGACTTTTTGATTTTAGATGAGCCGATTAACGGATTAGACCCGTCTGGTATCAGAGAAATCCGGGATTTATTATTAAAACTGAATCAGGAGGAACAGGTGACGGTATTGATTTCAAGCCATATTTTAGGGGAATTGTCAAAGATTGCGACAAGATATGGCATTTTACGTGACGGTGTACTGGTTGAAGAGATTGGTGCTAAGAAGCTGGACGTAACATGCAGGCGGTATCTCCAGCTTACAGTGGATGACGCTCAGAGGACGGCAGTGATTTTG
>CAJUTH010000069.1 GCA_910589275.1 uncultured Dorea sp. | reverse complement strand
ACTCCTGTAATTTTGAACCTACAAAACTTTAAACGGGACTCTTATATCTCCGTAATATGTCAGGCCTCCGATTTGCGCAGGGGAAGGCAGAAAAGCGGATGCGGACACCCACCTAGCTGTGGCTAGGAGTCAAAATACAGGAACCGGCATTTTGGGGATGTACCAAAGATGAAAGAACGGCCGTACGGCCGTTCTTTTTCTATATAAAATTTTTCTATCTGTGCGGTTTCCGGCAGGCAGCCCCTAACCGCACAGGTGGAAATTTTTGGATGAGAGCATTTCCGGATGTATCATTTAGAAAAATCAGACATACACTTAAGAGAAAAGAAGGACAAGAGGTTCGAGAAGTGACGGGAAGAAATCGGAATATCGTATATATATTAGGCGTTATGGCAATGCTGTGTGTGATACTGGGAATTATCCGTTTTACGGCAACAGAGGGAGGGAAATTAAAGGGAAACACTGAAAGTGAGCTGGAACTGCCGGGGGATTCTGGTAAAAAGGCTCCGGGTTCTGTTCCGGAGGGAAATATTCGGGTGCTTCTTATGACTTCTGGTTACGGGAATTTTTTGCATGATACGGTTAGTCTGGGCGCCGATAGCGGATTATTGCTAGTCTATGGGAATAAGGAAGAAGAGTGGAAGGAAGGAATCCTAACTCTTGCTCCGGATGATGCAAGGTTTGCAGAGGGCAGGATTACAGTGTATCCTCTGAAGGAAAAAGAAGAAATTCGGGTTGAGAGTATTGAGCGGGGATGCGGCATTCCATCTTATGAAGGCGTAATTGAGGTCTGGTCTGGAGAGGAGGGCATGGCGGTTATCAATGAGCTTTCGATGGAGCAGTATCTATGCAAAGTAGTTCCAAGCGAGATGCCTTCTTCTTATGAGATGGAGGCGCTGAAAGCGCAGGCGGTGTGCGCAAGAAGTTATGCGGCAAGGCAGATGGGGGATTATGCTTATCCCCAGTACGAGGCCCATGTAAATGACAGTACGGAATTTCAGGTATACAATAACAGTTATACAGCAGGGAGCAGTTCTCAGGCTGTGGCGGAGACGGCCGGAGAAGTGGTCCGCTATCAGGGAAATGTTGCAGTAACATATTACTATTCTACTTCCTGTGGCAGGACAACAAATATGGAGGCGTGGGGCAGCGCCTCAAATGAAGGCAACGCCTATCTTCAGAGCGTTCAGGTATGTGGAGACGCGGGAGATTATGAGAAAGAGCTGCCATGGTATCATTGGAGAGCTGAAATCGGGGCGGAAACGCTTGCCGGGTTGATTGGCGGCTATGCGAACAAGAGCCTCGGCACGTTACAGAGCGTAGAAGTAACAAAACGGGGACCGGGAGATGTAGCGCTTGAGCTTACCGCAGTCGGAACAGAGAATACGGTCGTTGTTGCGACGGAAAATAAAATCCGTACGGCGCTTGGCGGCGCAGGATATACAATTGTGAAAAACGACGGCCAGACGGTGGAGAGCCAGCGATTGCTTCCCAGTGCGTTTTTTACAATTACAAGGCAGGAAGACATATACATAATCGAGGGCGGCGGATATGGACATGGAATTGGAATGAGCCAGAACGGGGCGAATGAGATGGCAAAGAACGGGAAAACTTATAAAGAGATTCTGGGTTTGTTCTATCAAGGAGTAACAGTTGAATAAATAGGATGAAAGTGGTAAAATTGCCATAAAGTTACGGAGGAATAATATGATTAGGAAATGGATCGGGAAAGCAGCGGGGATATCCGATGATATTGCCAGACATCATGTAGGTGCATATGCCGCGCAGGCCGCATATTTTTTTATGCTGTCCTTGATTCCAATTATCCTGCTGCTTCTTACTATGGTTCAGTATACGCCGGTGACGAAGGCGGATGTGATGACGGCTGTGGTACAGGTATTTCCGTCGACGGTTGATTCTTTGATTACGTCTATTGTGAATCAGGTATATAATCAGTCCGGCACCGTGATTCCGGTTACGGTCATTGTAGCTCTCTGGTCGGCGGGCAAGGGCGTTCTCTCTATTACGACAGGATTGAACGCGATTTTTGGATGCCCGGAGACCCGTAATTATATTTATCTGCGTATTCGGGCAACTATTTATACGGTTCTTTTTGTGGGAGTTATTCTTTTGCTTTTGGTACTCTCTGTATTTGGTAATTCGATTAACCTATTTGTTACGTCACATATTCCGGCGATAAAGCCGGTGACAGATAAGCTGATAGAACTTCGTATTGTCGTAACTCCGGCAGTGCTTATGGGATTCCTTCTGCTTCTGTATAAATTTCTGCCGAACCGAAAAGACTGGTTCCGAAAGCAGATACCGGGAGCTTTATTTTCAGCGATAGGCTGGCAGGTGGTATCTTGGATATTTTCTATGTATCTGGATATTTTTGAAGGATTTTCGGATATGTATGGGAGCTTGACTACGATTGTACTGATTATGCTGTGGCTGTATTTTTGCATGTATTGTATTCTTCTGGGCGCGGAAGCAAATGTACAGCTTCATGAAAAGCTGTTTACCGGCAAAGATTTGTAAAGACTGGCTTGACATTCAAATTTCTTGTGTTACAATACTTTGTAGAATTTAGAATAACAAAAGCGATGACCGCGTAAGTAGAGGATTGTATTCCATCAGAGAGAGGGAATCACCGGGCTGAAAGTTCCCTCAGGTTCAGACAATGCTTGAATTTCCCGCGCGAGCTGTACGCCTGAATTTTTTATATTGAGTAGGGCGTGCCGTAACCGTACGTTACACGGAACTTGAGAGCCTGCCGCATGGTGGGAATTAGGGTGGTACCGCGAGATATTCCTCGTCCCTTTTGGGACGGGGATTTTTATAATATAAGGAAAAGTATTTCCTGTATTATAAAATCTTCCGGAAGACGCATAGGAAAAAGTATTTCCGGATGCATAAGAATAGAGGAAAGGAAGAAGAGCATGAAAGAGAGATTAGAAAACATTCGTGAGGAAGCATTACAAGCCATTTCGGCGGCTGACGTGCCGGAAAAATTAAATGATGTCCGCGTTAGATTCCTTGGCAAGAAAGGTGAATTGACAGCCGTGCTGAAAGGAATGAAAGAGGTTGCGCCCAAGGATCGTCCGAAGGTGGGACAGATGGTGAACGAGACCCGTGAAGCGATAGAGAAGGTTTTAGAGGAAAGCAAAAAGAAGATGGAGCGGGCAATCCGGGAAGAGAAGATGAAACAGGAGGTTATTGATGTTACCTTGCCGGCCAAAAAAAATATGCTGGGACACCGCCATCCGAATACCATTGCGTTAGAAGAAGTGGAACGGATTTTCATCGGTATGGGATACGAGGTTGTGGAAGGGCCGGAAGTAGAATATGACTTGTATAATTTCGAGAAATTGAATATTCCGGCAGATCATCCTGCAAAAGATGAGCAGGATACCTTTTACATTAATAAAGATATTGTACTTCGGACTCAGACGTCGCCGGTTCAGGCGCGCGTGATGGAGCAGGGAAAGCTTCCAATCCGCATGATTGCGCCAGGACGCGTATTCCGTTCTGATGAAGTGGACGCAACACATTCACCATCCTTCCATCAGATAGAAGGACTGGTTATAGACAAAAATATTTCCTTCGCAGACCTTAAAGGAACTCTTGAGGTATTTGCAAAAGAGCTGTTTGGAGAAGAAACGAAGACGAAATTCCGTCCGCATCATTTTCCATTTACAGAGCCGAGTGCAGAAGTGGATGTAAGCTGTTTTAAATGCGGCGGGAAAGGATGCCGTTTCTGTAAGGGTTCCGGATGGATTGAGATTCTTGGCTGCGGAATGGTACATCCGCATGTACTGGAAATGTGTGGGATTGACCCAGAGGAATATACGGGCTTCGCATTTGGCGTAGGATTAGAGCGTATTGCATTGCTGAAATATGAGATAGACGATATGAGGCTGCTGTATGAGAATGATATCAGATTCCTGAAGCAGTTCTAGCGAGCGAAAAGCGGCAGGAAGCACGAACTTATAACAGAAGGGAGAGAAAGTAATGAATACTTCATTATCATGGATAAAGGCATATGTGCCGGATTTGGATGTGACAGTTCAGGAATATACGGATGCAATGACATTGTCCGGTACGAAAGTAGAAGGATATGTAAAGCTGGATGCGGATTTGGAAAAGATCGTGGTAGGGCAGATTGAGAAGATCGAGAAACATCCTGACGCAGATAAGCTGATTGTGTGTCAGGTAAATGTGGGAGAGGAGACAATTCAAATTGTTACCGGTGCGCCAAATGTAAAAGAAGGGGATAAGATTCCGGTTGTATTAGACGGCGGACGCGTGGCAGGCGGTCATGAGCCGGGACAGCGCGTGGCAGGCGGAGTCAAGATTAAAAAGGGGAAACTTAGAGGTGTTCCAAGCGCCGGCATGATGTGTTCCATCGAAGAACTTGGCTCCAACACAGATATGTATCCGGAAGCGCCGGAGTATGGAATTTATATTTTCCAGAAGGATGTGGAAGTAGGAAGCAGCGCCATAGAGGCGCTGGGACTTGACGATGTGGTATTTGAATACGAAGTTACGTCAAACCGTGTGGACTGTTACAGTGTGATTGGAATTGCAAGGGAAGCGGCGGCAACCTTCCGCAAAGAATTCCGGCCGCCGGTAGTGACGCCGACAGGAAATGATGAGGATGTCAATGACTATATTAAGGTTACCGTGAAGGATCCGGACCTCTGTCCGAGATATACGGCAAGAGTAGTGAAGAATATCAAGCTCGGGCCGTCTCCGGAATGGATGCAGAGAAGACTGGCTTCTGTTGGAATCCGTCCGATTAATAATCTGGTTGATATTACGAACTATGTAATGGAAGAGTACGGGCAGCCGATGCATGCTTATGACTTGGCTCATATTGCAGGAAATGAGATTATTGTACGCCGGGGAGAAAAGGGAGAGAAATTTGTTACCTTAGACGGACAGGAACGGGAAGTGGACGATACGGTTCTTATGATCTGCGACGGCGAGAAGGCTGTCGGTCTTGCAGGCATCATGGGCGGAGAAAATTCCATGATTACAGACGATGTTAAGACTATGCTTTTTGAGGCGGCATGTTTTGATGGGACGAACATCCGTAAGTCTGCAAAGAAGGTAGGTCTGCGCACAGATGCATCCGGCAAATTTGAGAAAGGTCTCGATCCTGAGAATGCACAGGCAGCCATTGACCGCGCCTGCCAGTTAGTAGAGGAGATAGGGGCCGGAGAAGTTGTAGGAGGTATGGCAGACGTCTATGCAGAGAAGAGAATGCCGGTGCGGGTGCCTTTTGACGCGGATAAGGTCAACGCGCTTTTGGGAACAGATATTTCAAAAGAAGATATGATTGGCTATCTTAAGATGGTAGAGCTTGAATATGACGAGGAGGCTGGCGAGGTAATTGCGCCGACTTTCCGTCAGGATATCCTGCGGCCCGCAGATATTGCAGAGGAAGTGGCAAGATTTTATGGATATGATAATATTCCGACCACGCTTCCAAGCGGGGAGGCAACTACGGGCAAGCTGTCCTATAAGCTCCGGATTGAGGAATTGGCGAAGGATATTGCAGAGTTCTGCGGTTTCAGCCAAGGTATGAATTATTCTTTTGAGAGTCCGAAGGTATTTGATAAATTAATGCTTCCGGAGGATTCTAGTCTTCGCAGGGCAGTGGAGATTATGAATCCATTGGGAGAGGACTATAGTATTATGAGAACTACCTCTCTAAATGGTATGCTGACTTCTCTGGCAACAAATTACAATAGAAGAAATAAAAATGTAAGACTGTATGAGCTTGGAAATATTTATCTGCCAAAAGCCCTGCCGCTTACAGAACTTCCAGAGGAACGGATGCAGTTTACACTAGGAATGTATGGCGACGGTGATTTCTTCAGCATGAAAGGTGTTGTGGAAGAATTTTTGGATAAGGCGGGTCTTCACAAGAAAGAGGTTTATGATCCAGATTCAAATAAACCGTATCTGCATCCGGGCAGGCAGGCGGATATCATTTATGACGGTGTCGTCGTAGGCTTTTTGGGAGAGGTTCATCCGGATGTGGCCGATATCTATGGAATTGGTGAAAAGGCATATATTGCAGTGATTGACATGCCGGAAGTTGTAGAGAGGGCGACCTTTGACCGCAAGTATGAGGGCATCGCAAGATTCCCGGCAGTGAACCGGGATATCAGCATGGTGGTTCCGAAGGAAATTATGGTTGGCCAGATTGAAGAAGTATTTGAAAAGCGCGGCGGTTCTTATCTGGAAAGCTATGCATTGTTTGATTTGTACGAGGGAAGCCAGATTAAGAAAGGCTATAAGTCAGTGGCATATTCGATTGTATTCCGCGCAAAGGATAGGACGCTGGAGGAAACTGATATTTCCAAGGCAATGGATAAGATTTTGAAGGCGTTGGAAGAGATGGGAATTGAGCTTCGTAAATAGGACAGGAGAGAAAATGAAACGTCAGGATTTTTATTATGAGTTGCCAGAAGAATTGATAGCGCAGGATCCGCTTGAAGACCGGTCCAGTTCTAGACTTCTGGTACTTGATAAAGAAACAGGTGAGGTATCCCATCATATTTTTAAAGAGATTGTAGATTATTTAGAACCAGGCGATTGTCTGGTTCTAAATGATACCAAGGTAATTCCTGCAAGATTAATTGGTGCAAAGGAAGATACCGGAGGACGGATAGAAGTGCTTCTCCTAAAAAGAAGAGAAGATCATGTATGGGAGACACTGGTAAAGCCGGGAAGAAAGGCAAGATGCGGAACGAGGATCAGCTTTGGCGGCGGTCTTCTTACCGGAGAGGTTGTAGAAATAGCCGAGGAAGGCAACCGTTTGATACGTTTTGAATATGAAGGGATTTTTGAGGAAATTTTAGATCAGCTTGGACAAATGCCCCTGCCGCCGTATATTACCCATCAATTGGAGGATAAGGACCGTTATCAGACTGTGTATGCCAGACATACCGGCTCTGCTGCCGCGCCGACAGCCGGCCTGCATTTTACGCCGGAGCTTCTGGAGATTATTGAAGATAAGGGCGTGGATATTGCAAAGGTAACCCTCCATGTGGGGCTTGGAACCTTTCGTCCTGTAAAGGCAGAGAATATTCTGGAGCATCATATGCATTCAGAGTATTTTCAGATTGATGCGGAAGCGGCGGAAAAGATTAACCGGGCAAAGGAGAAGGGATCCAGAGTGATCTGCGTGGGTACTACAAGCTGCAGGACGATTGAGTCTGCGGCAGATGCAGACGGAAGGATAAAAGAATGCAGCGGGTGGACGGATATATTTATTTATCCGGGGTACCAGTTTAAGATATTGGACTGCTTGATTACAAATTTCCATTTGCCGGAATCAACTCTGATTATGCTGGTATCTGCGCTGGCAGGGAGAGAGCATACGCTGTCGGCATACGAAGAGGCTGTCAGGGAGCGGTACCGTTTTTTCTCTTTTGGAGATGCAATGCTTGTGGTGTGAGTAAAAATTTTGGGTGTGAGAAAGCCCGCGAGAGCGCAGGAATACTGGGGCTGCGGGCTTTGATACCATAAGCATTGTTTTTGGAAACATCACTTTCTAATCACTGCTTTCACCGGACATTTTTCATAACAATTTCCGCAATGTAAACAATGATTCTGCTCGATTACAAAAGGCGTTCCCTTTTGAATACATCTCTGTGGACAATTCCTTTCACAGGTACCACAACCTATACATGTATCCGCTATAAAATATCCTTTTTCTTTTATTTCTGCATTGCCAAGAAGATATGTCTCTCGAAAAATAGGATTTACACCGAGATTAAAATACTCGATTTCTGCCTTATCAATACAAAATATGATTCCAATATTTCTTGTATCTCCTGGATATACATTTGCAAGATAAGGCTGTTCCTCAAAAATTTGATCTCGCCATTTTTCCTGTTCTTCATCAGCTAGAGCATAAGCTTTACCAGATAAGCGGATCATCTCTTTGTATATGAGGTAGGCACCCTGCGCCTTACTGGCTTTCACCAGTAGGTTTCAGGGAGCCG
>CAJUTH010000068.1 GCA_910589275.1 uncultured Dorea sp. | reverse complement strand
CATTGTTTCAGCATCCAAATTCCCGATTACATGCACCGGGCTGCCAGAAGAGACGCCCATCTGATAGTTGGAGCTGGAAAGCCAGATATATTTTCTGGAATCCGTTACAAAATCAAGCCTGATCTGGAATCCCTGTATTCGCCCTTCCATAGAAAGAATCGGAATCAGGATTCCGGAGTTTTTAGCAGTGAAATGAATACTCCAAGTTCCGTCTTCGCCTTGGTAGAATCCAGGCACTCCTTTCAGAGTACATCCCTTGTCTGCTAACCGTTCCGTCAGCTTTTTGATCCCAAATAACGGAACACTCCGATATCTCTGGGATGCAATCTGCTCCGCTGTTAATCCGCGCCTTTGCAGATCTTCCTGATGCTTCCGTGATAGTGTAAGCATGGAAAGCATCTGGGAATAGGTCTGGTCGATTTTCACATCCGAAGCCCGTTCGCTGTTTACCGGTGCTGGCGGTTCCAAATCTCTTTCCGGTTTTACTGGCCGTTGGTAATCATCCCGGTACTGTCCGAGATTCAATGCCTCCCGGATCTGCTGGTTTGCCTCCGTCTTTGTGACATTATACAGCTTGGAATACAGATCCAGCATCCCGCCGTGCGCATCGCAATAATTACAGCGGAAAACATTTTTTTCAATATTGATGTTTAGCTTCCCCGTCTTGTGGTTGCAAAATGGACAGTCAACATCATACGACCGTCCATTTTTGCGCCGGATGGTAAGGTTCAGCACCCGCACCACATCCCGGATGTCGTAGCCAAATCCAGATATATCATACATCCATAAACACGCCTCCTCTTGTTATCAGAGCATTCCGGAAACTCTAAATCTGCTTTCAATGGATAAGATTATCCGTATAGAGTACGCAGACATTAACTAAAGCTTACCGGAATCACTCTGGTAACTGTTTTTAATCTAAAAAGGGTTCATTTCTCTGACTAACCAGCCATTGGCATAGCCGCATTTAAAAGGACTCTGGCTGCAGCCGGGATCAGATGGTTCTTACCGGAATAACTCTGTGCAAACCATTCCAGGTTCTTTGGGCTTTCCACCGCAACCTGTCCCATGGTCTTGCCGCCAAACTTCCCGTTCCCGGTAATCACTACCTGCGTAGCCTGTTCATACGTCATGCGCTGCACCAATTCTTCTACCGGAAGTGATTCATCCATAGAAGCGGTGGGAGAGTACTGACTGGAAGCCTGGGAATTCCCTTGCATCTGCGGCATCTGGCTTGCCTGCTGATTCTGATTTCCAAAACCATTCTGCATCTGTGGCGCCCCTACAGGATTGGATTGTGCCGACGCTGAAGACTGCGGATTAGCTGTTCCCTGCGGCATAGTCTGTGACTGATTGCCCTGGTTCTGTGCGGTTGCCTGCATACCTTGATTTTCCGTCATGGCAGGCTGCATCTGCGGGTTCCCTGTCATGGCAGGCTGTAGATTCTGTCCATTCTGATTAGCAGGCGGGATATTGTTTCCCTGTATACCAGACTGCATCTGTGGATTCCACGTCATGCCTCCCTGTGGGATATCATTCCCCTGTACCTGGGATTGCGCCGTCGTCCCCGGAATCTGGATTCCCGCGTCTACCTGCATGGGATCATTTTCTTCCCCCACATCGGCAAACTGTAACCCAAACCCGGCATCAGAAAGCGCACGCCCTACGGCAGCTGTCTCCGCCATCTCCAAAAATTTGTCCCCGAAATTCGGATCATTAGTCCGGAACCTCTGGGAAAAGGCATTAGCAATATAATTCTCCTCTGCATCGCATTTATCCAGATAGATCCTTGCCTCCACGATTGCCATATTCTCTGTAAAGCTTCGGATACTGCTGACAATCTTTCCTAACGGATGTACGAGACGGAACCACAGCTTCCGGTATTTCACATCCAGATAAAGCTGATCCTCCTGTCCCTCCTTTGTAAGTGTTCTTGCCAGTTCCATCGGGTTAAATCCCTCTACACAGTTCAATGCTGCGACTGCCTCTGATCGGTCATATAACTTTTCTTTCATTCGCTTATGCTCCTTTCATTCTCTTCGTGAAAATGAAATGCAGACGATACCCCTTCATAAGAGTAATAGTCTGCATTTCTTTCAGATTGGAAAATTCTTCTGTTTTTTATACTTTTTTAATAATTTATTGAAATATCATATATAAAACCAGGAATATACCTAATGATACCAGGATCATCTCCGCAATTCCATGCTTCCTCATAAGATATACTCCCAAAATGAGAGAAATCATCAGCTTCATTCCTACCTCCTATGGATGTAAATTACAGCTATACATGTAACATTCCTCAATATTGCAATACCGGTTCGGTTCATCACATACAATGCAGGGATCGCACACAGGATACCATTTTTCCCGCAATAACTCGACGGTCAAATCCCGTATCTCCCCCAGTATGGATATATCCCATGGAAATTTCACATCTAAATTTTCATCCTCTTCAAATTGCAAAAATAAATATCCTGGATAATTCCCATGTCCCCATTGCTGACCAAATCCGTATTCTTATTCTGTAGGATCTTGTCACTCACCCGGAATACATCCTTTCCTATCGCCAATTCATTCTTTCCAGCGGCAGGCGGGTTAATCAGATCCTCTAATGTCCGGTTCAATTCCACCACGCCAGCGGCAGTCTTCATACGGTAAGAGGTCAGAATCTGCACCTGCTCCAGCCCATATTTCTGTACTTCCTCCAAATACAGCTTCTTTACCATCTCTGCAGCCGGCTCTGTTCCATTACATGGGACAAATATAAAATCTTCCCCCATAAACAGGTTTGTCCGGTTCTGCTGGATCAGATTTGCATTGACCGGGATATTGCTTGACGCCCCCTGGCGGTATACCATATCTAATACGGTTACCGGGATCAGGCCGCAGCCAATCAACTGCCGGAACACATCCCCGGCTCCCACGGATGGAAGCTGGTCCACATCTCCTAACAGCAGCACTCTGGCACTGTCCTTTACTCTGCTGAAAAATTCATAGGCAAGGTGCATGTCTACCATGGATACCTCATCTATGTTTAGGAACTCTGCTTCCAAATACTGGAACCCCAGATTATAGTCGCTTCCTCCGAGCAGACCTAATGCCATATGCATTGTAGATGCATCTTCCTTGCCTGTGCTTTCCGCCATTCTCCTTGCCACGCGTCCAGTAGGCGCCATCAGCTGTACCGAAGTCTTGCATTTCAGGCCATGGATATAAAGGATAACCTTCAGAACGGTTGTCTTGCCCGTTCCAGGACCTCCCGTAATGATACTTAAAGGGCTTTCAAACACCATCCTTATCGCCTGTTTCTGACGCTCCGACAATGTAATGCCTAAGACCTGCTGTGCCTGATCCAACTCCGTTTCAATCGGGAATGACTGTCTTGCTGTCTGTATCCGTTTGGCAATCATCAACGCCGTCAACCGTTCCTCCTCATACTGCTGGAAAATATATACCTTCTCATGATCCACCACAATGCTCTGCTGCATGACCAGCTGATAGAGTACTCTGCTGACATCTTGCTCTATTACAGCCGGAACCGTCAGGTCCTGATTCAGCAATGCCAATGTTTTATCCATCAGCGTCTCCTGATTCAGATACAGATGCCCTTCCTTCATGGCTTCATGCAGGATATAACTGATACACCCCGAAATACGCATGGGATCATTCAATGCCCTGCATAGCTGTCGGCCAA
Source organism: uncultured Dorea sp. (assembly GCA_910589275.1). Classification (GTDB taxonomy): domain Bacteria; phylum Bacillota; class Clostridia; order Lachnospirales; family Lachnospiraceae; genus Claveliimonas. The sequence goes on along the minus strand of CAJUTH010000068.1, from coordinate 4,985 downwards.
TTGCATCCACCGTCAGAAAACCGAAACTCTTTACTGCACACAGCATATATGGCCGGCTCTGGATAATACGGACGGATTCCTCATGGAAGGTTTTCAGGATCATGTTCACCTTCTTCGGCGTTACCTTATAAGGCACCAGGAATGTCATCAGCTCCCGGAATACCTGGTTCTGCCCATAACATTCTACGATCTCCCTCAACTTCCGTTCGGAAATCCCTCGGATAGACAATAATTTTTCCGGAGACTTTTCTATCACATCCAATGTCTGCAGTCCGAACTGCTGGTAGATGGCCTCCGCCGTTCTCTGCTTTACGCCTTTAATGGCTCCGGAAGAGAGGTAGCCTATAATCCCTGCCTTTGTCCGAGGCACGATCTCCATAAAGGAGTCTACCTTCAGCTGCAGCCCATGGCTTCCGTTTTCCCAGTCGCCTTCCATTTCCAGCTCAATCGTATCGGTCAGCGGCAGGTTGTAACCTACCGCCGTAAAACCAATGATGCTTCCTTGATTTCCCCTGCCATGCCAGAACTAATACGTCTGCCGCAGATAATCAAGGTATCGCACAAATCCATCAGCTCCATCCCGATCCGGAGTGCGGTTTCCCGTTCCTCCGGAATCGAATCATCTAATATCAGGGGCAGATACGCGTGGGAAGCAAACGTCCTGCAATGATAGAGAACCTGCATCCTCTCCATATAAAACCTTGCCATGTCCATGTTGTGGCTGACTCCCTTCGCATCAGGGGCAGAAAGCGGAGAGCAGATATATGCTTTTTTTCCGCTTAACATCATGCCGCCTCCTTCTTTACCCGGAATGTCCTGCTTTCCGTGGTCTTTGTATATTCCTCAAAAATATCCGGATGCTGGATTTTCAGCTTTTCCATTGCGTCCTTCCCAACCTGGGTTCGCCTGGTTGGATTATAAGTAATCCGGTAACGGCTGATCCCGTCGGATAAGACTGCCTTGCAGGAAGCACCAAGCTGTTCTACAAACGGCACACTAAGCTCCCTCTGCATTGCCTCAATTTCCTTTTTCCGTTTTTCCAGTTGGGATTTTTCTTCTGATAAGGTAAGATACTTTTCAAGATCAACTGAATGTTGCACCCCAATCTCAATCTCAGGAAGCTCCTTGTCGGCATACCCGCCGTATTTCCGGATGCTTGCAAGGATCAAATCAGGTTTGCCGTTGTATGGCGGCTCTGCCTGCTTTTCCACATATTCCTTCCAGAAATATTCCTCCTGTGCAATGATTTCTTCCTCCTCCATCATATCCCGCTCAATCGGACGGATGACAAATTCATTCTCATTGTTTCCATAGAGACAGGCAATATAGGCTTTGTCCATGTTCATCACAGACAGATAATGCCTTACCTGAAGGATATAGTTATCGGGAATCCCTCCATCCTCCCACTTCGTCCTGGCATTGTAATTACAGGTCTTGCACTCTAAAATGCCATAAGAACCATCTGGAAAAATGATAAAGAAATCCACATCTGCCAGCATAAATGGATACAGCGGATGCCGGAACATCTTCCGCACCGGAAATACGGTAAGTCCAGTCTTCTTGGCGAAGATCTCCGCCACCAAATCCTCCAGCCGGTGTCCGACTTCCTTTGCCACCCAGTTGCTTTCTCCTTCCTCAATCAGCGGTTCGATTCCGAGCTTGTCATTATAAAGGTCGCGGATGGTTGCAAAGGGTGAAATACCCATAATGGCAGCAACATCGCTTCCTCCAATCCCAAGCTTCCGGTAAGACAGCCAGTCCTCACGGGAGAGGGTATCCGTATCAACAATAACCTCCGGTTCATAATTCATGTTCAAATTTGTTTCGCTCATCTTAATCCTCCCCGTATTATATTATTTGTTTGTATTCCTTAATCTGTCCTATGCAGTGCTTATTAGGAGTCACAAACTGTTTGTCAGCCATTTGCAAAAATAATCCGTTATAAAGTTGGGTTTACCACTAAATCGCACCACTGACATCATATTCTTTCCAGTTCAGCGCCAGTGCGCGGGTAACCTGTTCCTCCAGGCTGATAATCCCATGCCCCTGCATCCCTTCACAGGCTGCGAAAAAGCATGCCTCGTTGATTGCAAAATAAAGGTCATGAGCTGTACAGGGATCTGTCCCGTTCTGGGCTTCAAACATTTCCGCCACTTCATTGATCAGTTTCTTCCGAACCCCGATACGCTTCATTACAAGCTTCAGGCAGTTTAATGGATTCCGGATCTCAATATCCATGAGCTTCGTCATATCCGCAACCGCATCCTGATATCTGGAACAAAGCATACGGAGGTTGTTCATAAACTGTACCAGATCCGCGCCTCCCGTATGGGCCAGTTTGATCGGGCTTCCAAGGCTGATGGTCCGGTTCCCGCTGTCACATAACAGCATTGGGTACAGGTTCGCACCGCTGGCCGCCACATCTGATGTGGTAAGCCTTACTACAGGCGCAATTACCTTGTCGGCCATACCATGGTCGGCAAGGGCAGTCCTGTAAGTATCCAGAAGTTCCTGGTTTCCTCCAAGCTCCCACATCGCCGATACGATGGAATGGTCAAATGCACCGGAGCCTTCCATATAACTGCTTCCTTTGAAGTTCGTATCAAGATACTGCATGGTTGTCTCAAAGACTGCGCGCATATCAAGGATGCTGTAATCATGGCTGTCTCCGCCGTGTACAGCAGAGACCTTTCCATCCGCAATCTTGATCAGCGCATCTCCCTTGGCCACCTTCAAGCAATAGTTCACCACCCTGGCATAGTTGGACTTTTCCAGCTTCCGCAATCCGGCGCCGGAGATTCCTGCACGGTCCAAGATAGTTTTAATGGCACAGTCCCGTACCGGATATGTTTCCCCTCTGACCTTTAATGCCAGCTGGGTATTCTTTTCCGTATCCTTCAGGATATCCTCCCAGTCTGCCGTAGAAGAAGCCTCCATATGTTCTGCCTCCTGGCTGTTTGGAACCAGCCTGAGAGACCTGGTAGGCTTTCTAATCCATGTGGCAACCTTCGCTCTTTCTGCCAGAAAATCTAGCATTTCTTTTGGGTTTGCAAACGTCGTTTCGAATGCGTCTGCATAGATTTTTGTTTCATTCATGTGTTCTTCCACCTTTCTTAAATAAATTTTTTTATCCATAAACGGCACGCTGGCCAGTTTTGGCTATCTCACCCGTAGAATTTGTCTATGACATTTTTAGGGATGATTGCAATAAAAAAGGAATGAAACAGAGATTATCTCCATTCATTCCACACTGACTGGCTGATATGTTAATGAACAAATCCAGCCTAAAAAACAAAAAGTGCCACTGTAAGCCGGAAACGGCGTATGGTGACACTCCTTACAAACATAAACAGCTTATGCCAGACAGATTCCTTTTTCTTCTGTCCTCTGCTTTCGGGATTCCTAAGAATCCGAAAGCTTCCCCACAAGGGGCATGCATAAAATCAACTATACTAGTATAGTAACACAAGATATGGGTGATGTTAATTTTATTTGTACTATATATAGACTATTCTTTTTGCACATATACAATATACAGTATTACACATCACTTTCTATGATAAACTCTATGGTCTCTCCCAGAAAATCCTTACATGTATGCTGAACCTTTCCGTACAACCGCTCATCCTGCTTTGCAGACTCGCTGCAGGACTCCATATAAGGGCACTGGTCACAGCTATTCTGAATAGCTTCCTTCAGCCATTCGATTTCTTTGGCAGTTCCAATTACTTTCACTTGTATCTACTCCTTCCAATATAAATCATATCCAAAAACTACTATTTATCATCAATATTCACCTATTTTTTAACTTATAAAATTCTATCTTCCATTGTATTATATCCATAATATACGGATATAATCAATCATATATTTCTACATATGACACTTATAACTATTTTAATCCGCAATTCTACATACCTAAATGGGATAAAATGAGGATACGAGGTGTAGAAGATGGATAAAAAGTATGTAGCAGACCGTATCACGGAGTTACGGATTAAGAAAAATGTATCAGAATACCAGATGAGCTTGGACCTGGGGAAGAACAAAAGCTATATCCAGAATATCAGTTCCGGACGTTCCCTGCCGTCCATGAGCCAGTTTTATGAGATCTGTCATTACTTCGACATCACACCATACCAGTTCTTTGACGAAGAATTACACAATCTTCCTCTATACCAGAAAGCCTGTGACCTTCTGAAACAGCTAGACGAAGATGACATGATGACGATCATTCCTCTCTTAAAACGCTTGTCTAACAAAGAATAATAAGGGATTTTACCGGATTGCCTCCAGGCGATTCGCTTTTTTCTTGACCTTTTTTATCATTTCTTGATTTATTTTAACTTTTTTCAAAAATTTTCCAATCTCCCAAATTTCAACACTATTACTTATATAGATGGACAAATAATCAAGTCTTATTTGTGCTTTCACGTACCTTGACAATTCCATACATCTTTAAGGAGATTGATATCGGTGCTGTAGATAGTGTGCATTGACGCGCGCCTGCAGCTTAATGATTACACAGTAACGCCTGCTACGTGGCCGGAAAGGGCATAGGAACTGGCTTCTGGAAGAAAAGAAGATATAAATATAGTATTGGAGTGATTTATTTGAAAAAGACAAACAAAACATATGCCGCTGTTTTCAAGGACTACCCTGATGTAGTGACTGTAGAACAAATGAGCGAAATGTTGGGAATAAGCACAAAAACCGCCTATCGTCTGCTAAAAAGCAATACAATCAAGCATTTTATGGTTGGGCGTATTTATAAAATTCCCAAGTATCATATCCTTGTCTACCTGAATCTTGTAGACGCACAAAATTAAAATATGCCAATATAATGCCATTTTCATGCCTGTGTGGTATAATCAGAATACTAATAGTAGGTGTTAATATGGCTGTTACTGATAAAAGGAGGTTAAAATAATCCTTAATCCGTGAAGCTTAATTATTATTCCATGCTATAATCGCTCTGTTTATGC
>CAJUTH010000067.1 GCA_910589275.1 uncultured Dorea sp. | reverse complement strand
CCGCCACACTTCCCCACACTGATTTTTCCAGGATTGGAAATCAGATTACACCAACGCCGGGTACTGAAAGGCGGGGCAGACATAAATCTCACCCGTTTAGAGTATGGCGCACTCTGTTGCCTTGCCACCAGTCCGGGGAGGGTATTTACAAAGGCGCAAATCTTTGAAACTGTATGGAGCATGGAAAGTGAAAGCTGCCAGTCAAGCGTTGCCAATGTAATTTGCAACTTGCGAAAAAAGATAGAGCCGGACAACCGCAAGCCTACCTACATAAAGACCGTTATAGGCGTGGGCTATAAGTTTGTTTCCAGAGAATGACAGACAGATTGCTATTGCCGGATAAATATAATATAATACCCTCAGTGAATCCCCATAGAATGTAAAGGAGAAAATCGTATGGAAAAATTGATGTATATGATGATGATTGAGAAAAGCAAGACCTATAATAAAATGACAAAACAGGTAGTTATGGAACACGTTGAGAACATAAGAAAGCTGGACGATGAGGGAAAGCTGGAAATCTGCGGTGTCTTTAAAGGCTATCCGGGAATGGCAGGTATGTATATCCTAAAAACAGAGAGCCGTGAAGAAGCGGAAGATATTTGCAAATCGGAACCGTTGGTTATGGGAGGATATGCAACCTACAAATTAGTCGGTTTACAGATTGCAAACCGGGAAAATAATTACTTGCTGTAATTGCGGCAAGGAACAACACTGGGGCAAACAGAATCCGGCTCACATGAAAACTGAATAACCGCCGCTACATGAAACGGCACACTGAAACAGGAAATCAAGAAAAGATTTCCTGTTTTAATCTGCACTGTTTTGTCTGACAGTTTTCATAAATCCGGAATCAATTCATTTTCCTTTCTTGTGCTGCATGCCTTTTTCAAAGTCTTAGTCCCCGCCATAAGCAGCAGTTTATTAACTTTTCTTGCCTGTTTCGGGCAGAGCTTCACACACCGCATACAAGAAATACACCGCCCCTTATCTGTCTTTTCCGGCGCGTCTTCCGGGATCGCACCCACAGGACATCCGGACGCACAGATGCCGCAGCCATCGCAGCCCCTTCCGGCTTCTGGTTTCATAGGGACGCCGCCAAACTCCCTGTAAGGCTTATTCCCCGGCACTTCTTCCCGATTCAGTCTGCATTCCCCAAGCCGGGCATGGATCTGCCTTCCGTATTTCTCCAGCTCCTCCTCGTCCCTGCCATCCGGCCTTCCGGCAGCAAACTGCCGCATAATCGAATGCTCGGCAACCGAAGCTACCCCCGCTATGGGAACAAATCCCGCCTCCTCCAGAATATCATACAGTTCCAGCATAGTATCCTCGTAGGCACGGTTCCCATACACTACCATCAGAATCACTCTGGCGCCATTTCCTTTCATCGCCTTAAGCCTTTTTGCCGCAGGCTCCGGCACTCTTCCCCCATAAGAAGGCACCGCCGCCAGACAGACATCCTCCTTGGAAAATGGGAAACAGGAAAAATCCCGCTCCCTCTCTAGAAGATCAATGGCCGTCTGTTCCTCCTCCCAGCTCTTTAGAAGCAAATCCGCCGACTTCTCAGTACCGCCTGTAGGGCTAAAAACCATTTTATATACCTTCATCCTCTATCTTCCTCCCATGTATACTTAACGAACTGCTAATGTTTGTTATGGTATCCTCCAGCATCTTTTTTGCACATCAGTCCAGACAGTACCCTTTTAGCCTTTCTGTTCCCAGCACTCTCTCTGCCCTCCGGTAGGAAAGCTCGTTATAAAGAAAGAATTCCTTCGTCACCTGCGTCACAGGCCAGATCCCCTTATCCTTCCTCTTTTTCCCTGTAAGAAAGAATCGTTCGTTCTTCTCATACTTATACTTAATATCCGGGAACAGCTTACGCCAGTGAGGGAGCAGCGCTTTCTTTCTCATCTCATTATAAGAAGGAACCTGCATGGCCTCCGCCAATATGCCCTTTAGCGTATCCCACGCCTCATCCTCCCACATATCCGTTCCCACCGCTTCACACAACAGCTCCATGATCTCTCTGGAACACTGCAGAAACCACTCTAGATTATCCCTCCTGATATGCAGAGACATTTCCTTGTCTGCCTCGTCTTTCTGACAGGCCACGTCAATCTGATACGCCGTAATATCCGGCACGACTCCGGCATTTCCATGGCCGATATGGGGAAGCTCTTTCAAAAACTCCCGCTCCTCCTCGGGCACTTCTTCCTCACCGGTCTGCTGGTTATATGCTTTCCGGATCACCGCCCTGTTCTCCCAGCCGTCTAATCCAGAATATCCGCAGTGGGCGTAGGTATCCGCATAGGTATGAAGCGCCATGCCAAGCTGCATCAGGCTTCGGGTGCATTTCTTCTTTTTTACCTCTTCCACAGCTTCCCTCACGATCTCATTAATCAACACCGCCGCTTCCTCACAAGCCGGGATGCACCGGTAATCCTTTCTGGAAAAATCTGCTTCCTTTTCTAATTCGTCAACCCCCCTCGCCGGAATAAAATGAAAGGGCGCCAGAGACGTCTGACGGTACTCCTTCCCCAGCGACGCCGCCACATTGATGCCTGTAGGATGAGGCATCACAAACCACAAATCCTTCCCTGCCGTCTTCGCGTAATGCCTTTCAAAGAAAAAATCAGGCGGTTTCCGATCTACACACAGCGGCTCCCTCAGATTATAATTGTCTACTTGCTGAGAATAGTAAGCCACTGTCTGCGCGTCCTTCTCACAGAAACCCGCATGGCAGGCCAGCGTCTTTACTACAAAATAATGATAATTAATATCCATAACAATCCTTCCCTACCGGATAAAATTCGTCCTCTGGACAGACTCCTTTTCCGGAAGTCCATAGGCCTCTCTGCCAAGGGCAATACTCTTCATCAGAAACGTCATATTCCTTGCCAGAGTACGCATGGTCTGCAGACCCTCCAGATCTCCTGCAGCCTCTCCATGCGCCCTCCCGTGGATGCTGTTCCAATACTGGCTGGAAGCCACCGGCATACCGGAAATCGTAAAGAATTTATTCATCTCATCAAAAGTCGACGATAAGCCGCCTCTCCTTGCAGCCGCAACAGCGGCTCCTACCTTCATCGTCTTATCAAAAGGCGTACTGTAGAACAGGCGGGTCAGGAATGCAATCAGCGTCGCGTTTGCCGATGCATAGTATACCGGGCTTCCTACCACCAATCCGTCGCATGCCTCAAACTTCGGTGCAGCCTCATTTACCATATCCTCAAAAACACATTTCCCCTTTTTCATACAGCCTCCGCAGCCGATGCAGCCCCGGATGTCCTGACTTCCGATATGTAGGATCTCCGTTCCGATCCCTTCTTCTTCAAAAATCTTCTCCATCTCATGAAGCGCAATATAAGTATTGCCCTTAGCCTGAGGGCTTCCGTTGATCATCAAAACTTTCATATTATTTCATCACCTTTCGTTCTCTTCCTCCGGTTGCCCGGAATCTTTTTCATTCGGAATATCTTCTGCTCCAGACTATTCCAGAATTATCATAACATAATTCGGCCGCAGTTGCCAGAGCCCCGGTGTGTTAGTTATAGTTTACAACACGCGGAGGACGCGGATTGAATCAGGATACACTCTCTAAACCGACGAAGCAACATTCCGCTGAACTACCGGCCAACCGGGACTAAGCCACTCAGGAGAGCCTTCGTGGCTAAGTCCCGGTAAGCCGTTATTTCATCTCCATTAAAAGCGCTTCCGAATTGTCTGTTTAGAGAGTGTATCCTGATTCAATCCGCTGTTTTCCAGAAGCCCTGTAAATTATAACCTCAGAGTTGCTAAATATCTCCCATGCATCGAGCCTTAACCGACCGAATAACTTCTTTTTCAGTAATTTGGTATAAATACGATATGATATTGGCATTTCCATTTCGTATGTGATAACCTTTTACTGTCCGATTGAACCGCCTCCAGTTCCCGAGATTGGCTTGCAACACCCTTCGCATCATAACATAGGAGGCTTTTCTATACCTTCTTTCTCACTACTGCATATTTTATTTTCCCTGGCATAGCTGGGGGATTAGCGCTTTCATTAACAGATTTCCAAATGCCGCTGTGAACAGAGTAAACAGTAACACCCCAGAATGCTACTGTTCACAAGGCGTTTGTTAGACAGCGGGTTGAATCCGTGTATACTCTCTAAGCAGACAATTTAGAAGCGCTTTTAATGGAGATGAAATAGCGGCTTACCGAGACTTAGCCACGAAGGCTCTCCTGAGTGGCTTAGTCCCGGTTAGTCGGTAGTTCAGCGGAATGTTGCTTCGTCTGCTTAGAGAGTATACGCGGATTCAACCTGCGTCCTCCAAAAGACATATGAACAGTATCCATCCACGATAGTACGGCTTCCTAACGTGAGTATATCGATATAGTGCATATACACTATGTATATACACTATATCAAATTAATAAAGGATGAACTGCCACGAACCCTGTGGACAATCCCTCTGTCCATGGAAAATTCACACATACCGCTTTACCAGATTCAAAAGCCGCAGCGTTTTCGCATACTGAAGCAGTTTTTCTCCCGCCCCGTCCCGTTTCCGATAGCATTCCAGCACATAGGCAAAGAGATCCTCCCCAATCTCTTTCCGAAACCGGATACAGTCGCACACACTTCTCTCAACGTCATAAATCCGGTAACTCCCAAATTCCGTCTTTACAATATCCTGATACGCCCCAAAGGTACGCTCCGAATAATAATGCCGTACTATGGGAAAATTCATACCAATTTTTCTCCGGTCGCTCCGTTTGGTGGCTATCGACAATTTCTCCGGTTCCTGATCAATCAATCCCAGATAAAAGCAGGCGCTGGCCGCGCAGACCACAGCCTCCGGATCGGAAAAGCATACCTCAACTGCTTTATAATCCACAGGCTTTGCACCCGGAAAGCACTGAAACCAATAATGGCCGTGACATACCCTCTCCAGCATCTCAATCTCAACAAACACGCCGATCTGCCGGTTTGTAATCCCCTCCGCCAGCAGTTCTTCCGTACTGATATATCCGTTATATTTTCTCGATAGTTTTTCAATCTTAATAACCGTTTCTCTTAGCATAATCCCCCGGTACTTCTCCTGTCTGAACGCATAAACCTTGTAAAGAAGCTTTCTTTTCCTCTATCCGGTATTAAAATGCGGATTTAACATTTTTCCTTACACATATATCGTTTTTTCTTTAAGCTTCAAATAATATCTCGTAACCGTTCAGCCTTCGGCCTCACAGTTACAAAAATCTCTCTACTTCCTTAACACATCACTACAATTTTCTCTGGCGTTGTCTGCGGAGGAATACTTCTGGTCGTCGCCGTATAATAGACAAGCAGCGTCCTTTCCCCAAGGCCGCAGGTAAACGTCTGTCCGTTTAACGTACGCACCACCGTATTTCTTCCCACATTAAGCTGAAGAGACTGATCCCCCGCCACCAGATTGCTGTCAAAATAGTTCAGTGAAATCTCCTCATTCCTTCCAAGAACCGTAATCAGCACAGCATTATACTGAGGTGGGAAAATAAGCGGCACCGGAAGCGTGCTGTCATAGAAGGCTGCAATCCGCATCCCGCGCCTAAGCAGTCTGCCATTTACTACAAGCGTCTCCGGTGTAAGAAAGAAATTTACCGTCCCGTCATTCGTACGAAGTTCAATCATCCGGTTACAGCAGTCATTTCCTGAAATATTCATAATAACGCCTGTAACTGGAACTAAATCTAAATAATTCATAGATCCACCGCTGCGGCAGAAACTCCTGCCGCAAAATCCTTTTTGTTACAGCTTATGTCGTAAAAAGCAAATCTGTTCATCCCTTTTTATTTCTTCCCGCCGTATTTCCAAGGACAACCATGATCACACAAATTACTACGACAGCCGCGCCAAAGGCGTGCGCCGAAGATGCCGGAAGCCTGTCCTCGAACACCTCCATGATAACCATCAGCCCTGTAACAGCAGCCATTCCCGCGCCGCAAATCCTGCACAGCCGTTTTTCATTATATTTCTCCTTCTCCTCTTTGGGGGCAGTATTATAACCCGCAATGAGCCATCCTCCTTTTCCAGACAAAAGCAGAATGGACAGCAGCGCAAATATCAGAATGATAACAGGCAGAACCCAGTCTGGCCCGGTTGATACATCCGCTAACGTCTGATTCTTCATTTCCTATCATCTCCCTTCCTGCTCTCCCACACCTTTGCCAGTATATCTTTCAGTACCAAAAAGGCGTCCAGCTCCTGATATCCGTATTCCTCCTTCAATTCATCCAGCATCCGCATGAGCCTTACGGCATAATTCGCAGTATTCACTTCATTCTGATAGGTAATAAGAACCGGGTATTTCTTTCCCCACGCGCTTGTCCAGTCAATCTTTTCCTGCACTTCCTCGCTGGTTCTCTCTATCATCTCCTCAATTTCCTTCACTTCTATATCAAATTCAATCAGCTCGTCCAGAGATACATGGTACAAAAGCGCCATCTGTTTTGACTGGCGTATATCGGGAAGCGTCTCATCCGTCTCCCATTTTGAAATTGTCTGCCTGCTGACACCAAGCTTTGCAGCCACCTCCTCCTGAGAAAGCCCGCATTTTTTCCGCGCATGAAATAAATGATTTCCTAACCTCATCTCTTCTATCCTCCCTGTCTTTGATAGAATCAGTATAATCCGAAACCGGCAGAATCTCCACCAGTTTTCCTGTACAATTTTGCACGTTTCTTTTACATAGACAGAGCCGTTCCCATATCTGCCGGCAAAATCCTCCCGGTTCCTCTCTTCCATTCGTAAACGGTATATGCATGGTCAATATGATACCCCAGCTTTTCGGCCAGCGCCGCAGACTGTCTGTTCTGAGCGTCCCAGCTTGGATATAAGCCCCGTTCCAAGCATTCCAAAATCAAACTCGCCCCGCATATAGCCGCAAATCCTCTTCTCCGGAAGTCTTCTCTTGTATCGATCTCAACCTCAATGCCCCCGATATAGCCTGAGTAAGAGGATGCCCCGGATACCGGTTCCCCTTCTTTTAACATCACAACTCCCAGACCGTATTTCTGGAAAGCGGCGTAATCCGCATACTGCGCCACCCAGTCCCTGCACCAGTCCATTTCCCACAGCCGCAAAAACAGCGTCTCGTCAATCATGTGCAGGGTGTATCCCTCAGGCAGTCCCTCCGCCATCCCACGGAGCTTTCTTCTGTCAAATACATCCGGTTCCTTTTTTACCGCATAGCGGAGCGCCTTCTTCGTCTGGTCTCCAAAGCAGGACTCTATCAGCTCCGCCCAGTCCTCATCCGCCGGAACCAGAATCCGGAAATCTTTGCTGAAATACTCCGTCTCATATAGAATGATCTCCCTCTCCGGCCTCCCCGCAAAGAAATGAAAATCCCCCAGTACTGCCGCCGCAGACGACGGATTTTCCGGGGAATCCCCATAAATCTTTCCCATCACGCCCTGCAGGCAGGACCAGATCATCGTCTCCTGCCAGCCCTCGAACAATGCCGCCGCCTCTTTTGGTGTCTTCAGTTCCGTTACCATGCTCCCATCCCTCCTCGACATGAATCTATGGGAAGTATACCACAATCAAAGTTTTCAGTAAACCACATCCAAAAGGGATTCTGGCTACACATCCTGATTATAACTGCCCGGATCAATCCCCTTTAGACTAAGCTCGGAGATCAGCAGCGGAATCAGCAGCAGCCCTGCGGCAAACAGAAGGCTTGGAACCACCGGGAACCGATACTCCATATAATCCGTATGGATGATCTTCTGAAAGACAGAAACCGTCCCATACCCTGCAAAGCTCCCCACCGCCAGCGTAACCGCCATTGCCGGAAGCAGGAACAGGATATTCTCGCAAAACAGCATGTTCCTGATCTGTTTTACCTCCATTCCGACAGCTTCCAGCATCGAAAGCTCTCGCTTCCTGGCGGCAATATTTCCTATCATCATATTAATCAGGTTCAGTACGCTAAATAAGATTACAAAGGCTGAAATTCCATAAATCTGTAGTTTAATCTTCCGGATATTTGCCGAGTCGTCCATCATCTGTTCCCGCAGCGTCGCAAGCGAGAGATCTTGATACGGCTCAAGCACAGAGAGAAGTTCCTCCTCGGTCTGGCCGCCGTATTCCGCATAATCCTCCGCTGATATATAGAAGGAGACGGCCGTATTCATATTTCTCCACAGCTTTTCCATGGTTCGGTCCGTCATAGCGAACTCATATCCTCCCTCCAAAGAGTTCATTTTGGAAACAACCCCGGCAATCGGAAGCTTCGTCTCATGCTCCTCTCCGTCAAACCAGCGCAGGGTAATCGAATCCCCGGCCTGAAAAGTTACTCCAATAAGCTGAGACAAAAAATCCGCACCGGTAATCAGAACGCCGTCCGTCTCACACAGGTATTCATAATCCGTATTCCCTTCTGCTTCCATTTCATAAAAATCCTCTGATTCCTCCGTCAGACGGTAAAAGCCTTGCTGCCATGAAGCGCCCTGATACTCCACATTCCCAAATACCGCCCGCTCTGTTTTCACAGACTTCACATGGGCAAGTTCCCTGATCCTTTCTTCCAGTTCCCCGCCAAGATGTCCGGTAAGCTGCATCTGTGTTGGGCCGTAAGGAAGCGGATCGTGGGCGTTGTACCGATAGGATACCACATACTCTGCATTGGCAAATATGCCGGTTCTTGAAAATGCTTCCTCGTCCCACGCATACAGATAGGTCGCTGCGATCATAAATACAATTCCTCCAAAAGAAACCGACAGGGTCATAAGCCTCCGCTTCTTTCTGCCCCTTCCCTGCCCGATCTGTGCCAGCACAAAGGGCGTCAGCCTTCTATGCCCTTTCTCTTTCTCCTGTTCCCGCTTCTTTTTTGCCTTTTTATTTTTTCTCCCGCTTCTTTCGCCCCTGTCTTCGCATCCTTCCTCACAGGAAACCTTCGACGCTTCGATCGGTGAAACCCTTGAGGCAAGAACCGCCGGCCTGCTGACTGAGATCTGTACCATGACAAATCCAAATATCCCGGCTGCCGCCGCCGTAAGCAGATAATTTACAAAGCTCCAGCCTTCCGGCTCCAAAACATATGCGATCCCGCCGCCAAGAAGCAGAGCCGCCGGGACTGAGACCGCGCACAGCCAGAAGCCTTCCCTTCGCACCATCTTCCGGATCTGCCTCTCCGTCATACCGATCGTCAGAAGCTGCCCGATCTGCCGGGTGCGCGAGGTGACAGACAGGTAAAAGATGGTATAGATCACGATTCCTGCAGCCGCCAGAATAAAAGCCGATACCAGAAGCATTGCCTGAAAAATAGGATTGTCCTCCCTAAGCGACTCTTCAAACCGGCTGTTAATATTGACATCCGCTCGTTTCACTCCATAATCCGCGGCCAGATCATAAACTGCCGTCTCAAAAACAGAAAACTCCATTTCGGAAGCGCCCGCGATCCGGATAAGAGCCGTATACGGACGATTTCCCATAGACCGGCTTTTATCCGCATACGCTCTGGACACGTAGATCGGATACACGGACCTCTCCTGCCGCCTGTCGGTAAGTCCGCAGATCACAAAATCCTCCATCCCTTCCCTTGTGTTTAGGGACAATTCCTCCCCAATCCTGCATTCCCGCCCCAGACGCTCCATAAATTCCCGGTCCACCGCGATCTCGTGATACTGCTCCGGTTCTTTTCCCTCTGCCAGAACGTAGGTCTGTATCCCCTCCGTCCGGCTCTTCTGGTAGGTAAAGCTGTATTTTACCCCGTCCTGCTCATATTCATCCCCGAATCCTTTATAAGGCAGCGCAAGCTCCACCCTTGCATCCTGTGAGAGCTCCGCAAATCCCTGTTCCGGCATATCCAGAAACATCACATGCTGCATGCGCCCCAAGATCCGCTCTTTACTCGTCTCGGTTTCCTGCAAAAACAAAGTAACAGCCATAATAAATGTCAGGGAAAGGGCAATGGTCACCATCGAAAAAAATGTATACAGCCTCTTCCCCTCCAGATTACTCTTCGCAATACGGTAAATGATCCCTCCGTTATTATTTGCCTCCAGCTTCATGGGGTTCACCTGCCTTCCACGATCCGCCCGTCCTCAATGCGGACCGTCCGGTCTGCAATCTGGGCGATCTCGTCATTGTGCGTGATCATCACGATCGTCTGGTGAAATTTCTTTCCGGTGGCGCAGAGCAGCCCCATCACCTCCTGGCTGGTACGGCTGTCAAGATTGCCGGTAGGCTCGTCGGCCAATATGATCGCAGGTTTGCTGACAAGCGCCCTTGCGATGGCCGCCCTCTGCTGCTGCCCTCCGGAGAGCTTTCCCGGCTTTCTTCCAAGCAGCCCCTCCAGCCCCAGAGCCTTCACGATATCCTCCAGATACTGCGCATCCGCACTCCGTCCGTCTAACTCCACCGGAAGCACAATGTTATCATAAATAGTCAGATTCGGAATCAAATTATAATTCTGGAACACAAATCCAATCTTCCTCCTGCGGAAAATCGTCAACTCGTTCCTTCCCATTCCGGAGAGTTCCTGTCCATCCACCACAATGCTTCCGCCGGTAGGCGTATCAAGGCCTCCCAGCATATGAAGCAGCGTACTCTTCCCTGATCCGGACGTCCCTACCACCGCGGTAAAGCTGCCCTGCTCAATCCCCAGCGTAATTCCATCGACTGCCTTCACCACCAGCGGCTCGGTTCCGTAATATTTGGTAAGGTCTTTCGTCTGTAAAATATTCATGTATCCTTTCTCCTTCCCACAGTTGCTGTTCACTCCGTTCACAGCGGCCTTCGCAAATCCATTTAAAATCCGCTTCGCGAATGAGATTTGTTCTGGCATGCAAGTATTCTATACAATTATTTTAAAAGGAGATTTTATCAATTCTGTTTCTTTTTCCAAAGAAATATCATCAAAACCGAAACAATCAGACAGAAACGAATCTTCCCTCCGGCTTCGTATGTTTGAAAATTATTTCACCTGTGCGGTTGGGGGGGCTGCCTGACGGAAACAGGGTGTCTTACTACGCAAAACCGGGCAACACTCCAGTGAACTAACCGCCAACTTCGACTAGAATGCGCAGGAATGCCTGCGCATCCAAGTCTTCTTAGGCGGTGGATTTCACTTCCGCTAAAAGCGCCCTCGTATGCTTTTCGTAGTAAGACACCCTGTTTCCGTCAGGCAGCC
>CAJUTH010000066.1 GCA_910589275.1 uncultured Dorea sp. | reverse complement strand
CACGCTGTTTCAGCTTTGCTTCATAATCGCTCTGTATTGTCGGGAGGATGCCTGATCAACATTCTGATCAATCTGCAGGCCGGCGTTAATGCGGAGGTAGTGCTTGGCGGAATGATTTCTGGTCTGGCCAGTACGGGGCTGTATGAGATGATACGGAATCTCCTGAATAAAGACGGAAGTTTATAGGATAAGAAATAGAAACGGGGACGCGTAAGGCGTCCTCTTTTTGCGCAAGTTCGAAATCGAAAGAGAGGGATATGTAAATGAAACTTTTACAGGGCGATTGCCTTGAATTATTAGAAAATGTAAATGATGGCCTGATAGATATGGTACTGACAGACCCTCCCTATTCATCAGGCGGATTATTTGCAGGAGACAGGAAAAAGAGAACATCAGGAAAATATGCAGATAATAAATATAACGGTGCGTCACGGTTTCCAGATTTCAGCGGTGATAACATGGATCAGCGTTCTTTTACTGAATTTATGCGTAAGGTTCTGACTAAATGTAGGAAGAAAACAAAACCAGAGGGCATATGTGCAGTTTTTACGGACTGGAGGCAGCTTCCGTCAATGACGGACGCTTTGCAGGAGGCCGGTTGGGGTTGGCGTGGAATTGTTGTGTGGAATAAAAGAAATGCAAGAAATATTCCCGGGAGATTTAGGCAGGATTGCGAATTTATCGTATGGGGAACAAATGGCGGAAGAATGGTTGACTGGACACCCGGATTTACGGCATTTCCAGGATATTATGATGCGAGTAGCGTTTCGGCAAAACAAAAACATCATCAGACAGAAAAACCAGTAGAACTTTTAGAAAGACTGGTTTCGATTGTGCCAAAGGGCGGAACAGTTATGGACTGCTTTATGGGCAGCGGCTCTACCGGCGTGGCTTGCGTGAACACTGGCAGAGATTTTATCGGAATGGAACTTTTAGAACAATATTTTAAGATTGCTAAACGACGGATAGAGGGTGAAGTAAGTTTGAAATAGGCTATATCGACGGCGCGGGAGAGAAAAATAATATTTTGCGCCGGCGCAAATTTATGTGCGACGTCGCACAGGAAGGAGAAAGCTATGTCCAAAATAGAATCAGCAGTAAGCTGGATGTGGTCAAAAGCAAAAGATAATCGCCATGGGTACGACCAGCGATACCGCTGGGGAGAAAAAGGGGACTACGACTGTAGCTCTGCGGTGATTACTGCATGGGAGCAGGCTGGGGTCTTAGTCAAGACAAACGGGGCAACTTATACCGGCAATATGTATGATGCATTTTATTTCTGCGGATTTAAGGATGTGACGGCCAGCGTGAACCTTTCCACGGGGGCCGGCCTGCGACGCGGCGACGTGCTCCTGAACAAGCGTAAGCATACCGCCATGTTCTGCGGAAACGGCCTTGAGGTGGAAGCCTCTATAAATGAGAACGGCGGCATTACAGGCGGCATTCCCGGAGACCAGACAGGCCGGGAGTTCCTGATTAAGTCGTATAGGAATTATCCTTGGGACTGCGTGCTGCGGTATGCCGGGGAAACGGTGTCCGATTCGAACACCGGATTCGTACACAATAATACTACAGGAGGTAAAGTTATAGTGACAGCAAATATTCTGATATTGAAAAAAGGGATGGCCGGAACTGCGGTCACGGTCTGGCAGAATATTTTATGTGCAGCAGGCTATGCGGTTGAGCTGGACGGCTCTTTTGGCCCGGTTACGGAGGATGCGACCAGACAGTTTGAACTGTCACGCGGCATAACCGACGATCCACATGAGGTAGGGCCAGCGGCATGGAAGGCAGGCTTGGAGCTTCTGGGAGCCGCGAAAACGTTTTGACTATATCAATTACGTAGCATAATAAGGGAGGGGACTGTTGAGCCCTCTCCCTATAAAATTCTATTATCTTGCGCCTACGGCCTTCTTTGCATCCTTATAATCAGAAACAAGGTCGTAGTATTGAATTTTTCCAAGGTCTAGCGGTATAGTAATCCATCCATATTCACAGGCGCATTCCCATCCTTCGCTTTCGAGAATTTCGGCGAGTTTATTGGACTTCTCTTCTTCGCTTTCTATTTCTTCATCATAGAAAATCCATGCCTCTGGAATCTTCCTATCTTCTTTGAGGTTTCTTCCCCTATATTCTATCGTCATGTTCGTCCCTTCTTTCTCCCTGCATTACCCGGCAGGGGCGGGATAAAATTACTGGCACTTAAAAGTTACTTCATGCCCCGGATTTTCTTTGATAAGCTGTTTTTTCAGGTCATCGACCATCATATTGTTGTCAAGTGCGGCTTGTACTACGTCAACTAGCTTTTTGCCGTCCAGATAAGCCCATACAGTTTTTCTTTTTCTTCTTCTCATGATTCCCTTCTTTCTCCCGACGTAACCCCGCCGGGTGGGTGGTGTGGTTATTCAGTTTTTATGCTTCAATTGTTCTGTCTCCGCAAAAGAAAACTTCCTTTGTTTCCCAGTCATGAATTTTAGTTGTTGCTTCTTTCAAGATTCGTTCGTTGAAGCTTCCAGCATGTTGCAATGCTTTGTAAGTAATGGTTTTTGCCGTTCTTTTCACGATTTCAAAAGTGACTCCACTTTCATAATATTTTTTGCCAGCTTCAAATTTCATCATTTCTATTTCCTCCTGTATTTGAATATGTCTTGTGTTCCTTGCTATGGTTATATAATATCACTAAAATTTGTGAATGTCAATACTTTTTTCACAAAAATTTGAGATTTTTTCTTGACTTTTAAAACGTAGGAATATACAATATAATCAGAAAAGAAAAGAGGTGAGTTTTAGAATGCTAGAATATAAGATAGATATAATCAAAGAATTGGAAAATGTAGGAGTAAATACTACAGTAGCAAGAAAAACAGGAGTTTTTGGACAGGAGACAATGAGGAAATTTAGAAATAGAGATACTTCTATATCATTGGATAATCTGAATCGGCTTTGCTGTATACTAGAAATGCAACCGAGGGATATTATAAAGTATGTGGAGACGGATATTGATAGGGAAAAAATAATCTCAAAAATTAGTGAAATATGATTGACAATCACTAGAAATTGTGATATTATAATAATGTCAAGAGGGCAAGCCTTGACGGATGAAAGGAGTAAAAAAATGGAGGAAACAAGAGATATGACAGAAAAAGAAATGCAGACAGTAAGAAAAGCTACGCTTTATGATTTACGCTTGATTTTCACAAGTGGAGAAAAAAAGCAGTATTCAACGGAAGAACTCGTGGAATTGCTCGACAAGATAGCGCTTGCCAAAGAGCAAGAATAAAAGAAACAGGAAATAGCAGAAAGGGCGGGCTTGCCACCGCCCCAACTGTAAAAATAGAATAACATGGCTGTCAATACAAAGCAAGGATTTGGAAGAAAAACACGCATGGAGAATATATTTTTAATGCTTAACGATTGAAACAGGGTGGCAAAAGGGTAATTTAATTGAATTGCCACCTTTTTGCCACCTTTTTATATTTTTGGACAAAGAAAAATACCGGAAACGCCTTGTTTATAGGCTTCCGGTATCTTTCTTAACTGCGGAGAAAGGGACTTGAACCCTCACAGGATAAACTCCCACTAGAACCTGAATCTAGCGCGTCTGCCATTCCGCCATCTCCGCTCGCAAATGTTATTCTAGCATATACCTATAGATTTTGCAAATGTTTTTTTATTTTTTGCAAATTTTTTGTATTTGGCATTTAGATTCACGCTTTTATGAAGTATAATTAATAATCAAAAGGAAATTTACACTCTAAATTTGTGGGAAAAGGAGAATGAACAATGTACGAACAAGAGATAAATAAATTACAGGAGATCATAGACGACAGCAGACATATCGTATTTTTCGGCGGAGCAGGGGTGTCAACGGAAAGTAATATTCCGGATTTTCGGAGTGCGGACGGATTGTATCAGCAGAATTATAAATATTCCCCGGAACAGATTGTCAGCCACAGTTTTTTTATGAGAAATACAGAAGGTTTTTATGAGTTTTATAAAGATAAGATGATGTTTTTGGACGCGAAGCCGAATGCGGCTCACAAAAAGCTTGCAGAACTGGAGGAGAAAGGAAAGCTTACGGCTGTGATTACCCAGAATATCGACGGCCTTCATCAGATGGCGGGAAGTAAAAATGTATTGGAGCTTCATGGAAGCATACATCGTAATTACTGCAGGAAATGCGGCGGATTTTATGATGCGGCATATGTGAAACACTCCGAGGGCGTACCAAAGTGTAAATGTGGTGGAATCATTAAGCCGGACGTGGTATTATATGAAGAAGGGTTAGATTCTAGTATCATTGAAAGAAGTATCCGTGCAATTAGTGAGGCGGACACATTAATTATTGGGGGAACATCGCTGGTGGTATATCCGGCGGCGGGTTTTATTGATTATTTCCGCGGCAGGCATCTGGTTGTGATTAATAAGAGTGCAACAGCGAGAGAAGTGGGGGCAGAACTTAGTATTGCCGCGCCAATCGGTGAAATTTTGGGGCAGATTGAGGTTTTGTAATTCTATACTTATTGAACTACTAATATTCAATAAGGTATACTTATTGAACTACTAATATTCAATAAGGTATACTTATTGAATTGCTAATGTTCAATAGGGTATACTTATTGAACGACTAATGTTCAATAAGGTATAGATGTGACGGCGGCTGAATTATGACAGGAGGAGCGAAAGACAAAGTGGGCAGATATGTAGATTTTAATGAAATCAAAATGATATGGAAGGATAAAAGGAGAAGGAAGCCATATTTGGTTGCAGTTCTCTTAGCAGTATTATATATCGGCGATATATTTTTCCTGAGTGAGATCTTGGGACGGTATTTGGGAATTGCCGGTACGATTGTACATGAAATGGTTCTTGCCGGTATAGGCGTAGGGGTATTTCTGATTTTCAGGGGGAAGCTTAAAGTTATTTTTCCATTTAAGAAACCACAGTGGATGAAGATTGCCGGAACCTTTTTGCTGTGGTTCGGCAGCTATTTGCTTACTCTTCTTGTGACGCTGATCGTGACCTTTTTCTATCCGGAGCAGGTTATGGGCGCAAGCGAAGGCGTAAATTATTTGGTGAGTAATATATCGGTTATATTGGGAATGCTGGTTGTTGCCCTGACGCCGGCGATCTGTGAGGAGCTTGCATTCCGCGGAGCGCTTCTTAGCTGCTTCCGCGGGGCAAAGAGCAAATGGACAGGAATTATTATTGTCTCCTTATTTTTTGGTGCCTGCCACGGCAGTGTTTGGAGAATGATCCCCACGGCGATGCTTGGAGTAGCGATGGGTTATATATTATTGGAGACAGAGAATATGATTTATAATATGCTGTTTCACTTTATCAATAATGCCGTACCAGTGCTTCTTCTAGGCATAATGAATGCTTTTATAGAATTTCTTGGCGGAGAAGAGGTATGGGAAATGGCGGAAAGCGTAGAAGCGGCTGGGGATATGAGGATGCCGCTGGCGTCAGTCGGCTTGTATATGATGATGGCAGGCGGGGCGCCTCTGCTGATTTATATTGGGAGGTATCTGCTGCATAGAGGCCGGCCGGGCTATGACAGAGGATTGTTTCCGCCGGAGAAGAAGAAGTTAATGGCAGCGATGGTTGGAATAGGCGTCGGCGCTATGTTTTTCGGATTTGTGCTGATGCTTATCTCAATTAGCTTTGAGATGGCTGCTGCTGCCCGTTATATGTTTTAATAAAAGTTATTGCTGTAGCAGTATTATAACTAAAATATAGAATATAAAGTATAATTGGTTTATATTTGCGGAGGGAAACATGAAAATATTGATTGCAGGAGATGGCAAGGTTGGAGCCTTCCTGACCCGGGAACTCAGCGCGGCCGGATATGATATTACATTAATTGATTCAAAACAGAAGGTATTAGAGAGCAGTATAGAACGTTATGATGTTATGGCAATCCGCGGGAACTGTGCATCAATGGATATTTTAGAACAGGCGGGGGTAAAGGACGCGGATTTGATGATTGCGGCAACCAGTGCGGATGAAATTAACCTGCTGAGCTGTCTGACGGCGCACAGCATGAATCCGGATATCCATACGATTGCTAGAATCCGTAATCCGGAATATTCGGAGCAGATTTACAGAATGCGTGGCAGATTTGGGCTGTCGCTGGCAGTGAATCCAGAGAAACAGGCGGCTATCGAGATTGAACATCTATTGAAATATCCGGGCTTCCTTAAGAGGGATACCTTTGCCAAAGGGCGGGTTGAGATCGTAGAGCTTCGAATTAATGGCGAGAGTAAGTTAAAGGATGTGGCGCTGAATGATCTGAATACGATTGCGGGCTGTAAAGTGCTGGTATGTATCGTCCTGCGGAAAGGACAGGCAATTGCTCCGGATGGTAATTTTGTCCTGAGAGAGGGGGATCGTATATTTGTTACCGCGCCGACAGATAATATGACGATTCTTCTGAAGAATCTGGGTATCATTACCCATAAGGTAAAGCGGGTTATGATCTGCGGCGGAGGCAGAATCAGCTTTTATTTGGCATGGCAGCTTAGGAGAAGCGGCGTTAAGGTTCAGATTATAGAGAAGAATTATGAGAGATGCCTTGAACTTACGGATAAACTGCCGGATGTCTGTGTTGTCCACGGAGATGCCAGCAGCCAGAGCCTTTTAGAGAGTGAAGGCATCGAAAAATGCGACGCATTGATTACCATGACTGGCATGGATGAACAGAATATTATTATTTCCCTTTATGGAAATAGCTCTGGGGTTTCCCAGGTGATTACTAAGATCGCGCATCTGGAGCATACCCAGATTATAGAAAATCTTCCCCTTGGAAGTATTATAAGCCCCAAAGATCTCTGTGCCAATGCTATTGTACGGTATGTGCGTGCAATGCATAACCAGACAGGGGCGGCGATTACTGTGCATGGCATTGCGGATGGACATGCCGAGGCGCTGGAATTTCTTGTAGAGCCGACTACTAGATATTGCGGCGTACCGCTGAAGGATGTGCAGGTTAAGAGAAATGTTCTAATTGCAAGCATTTCACACAAGGCAAGAACGGAAATTCCTGATGGAGAGTCTTCTTTTGACGCGGGAGATACTGTAATTGTGGTATCCAGCCGGGAGGAAGTTATTTATCAGCTAAACGATATATTTGAATAAACTGAGGAGACGTCGTTATGAATTATAAGATGGTAGGGCGTTTTCTCGCCCAGATATTAGCTGTTGAGGGTGCGTTTATGGTTCCTGCGGCAGTGGTTTCTTTTGTGTGCGGTGAGGTTCAGGCATTTCAGGCGTTTTTATGGAGTCTTTCGATTATCTGTCTGGCTGTTATGGGGCTGTATCTGTTTTGCCGGAAGACAGAGAGCCGGTTTTATGCGAAAGAAGGGCTGGTCTGTGCGGGGATCAGTTGGATTGTTATGGGACTTCTTGGATGTCTGCCGTTTTTTTTATCCGGCGAGATTCCAAGTTATTTAGATGCATTATTTGAGATTGTCTCCGGATTCACAACCACGGGGGCATCCATTCTTCCGAAAGTGGAGGGTATGTCGAAAGGGCTCCTGTATTGGAGGAGTTTCAGCCATTGGCTGGGCGGCATGGGTGTGCTGGTGTTTCTTCTGGCGATTATACCCGCGGGGGGCAGAGGACGAGGATATACGATGCATATCCTGAGGGCAGAGAGTCCAGGGCCTAATGTGGGCAAGCTGGTACCGAAGATGAAAGACACAGCAAAGATTTTGTACTTGATTTATATTCTTCTGACCGTTTTGAATGTGGTATTTCTTCTGATTGGAAAAATGCCGGTATTTGACGCGGTATGTACTGCGTTTGGAACTGCGGGGACAGGAGGCTTTGGCATCCGTAATGATAGTATTGCCGGCTACAGTCCGTACCTGCAGAATGTATGCACAGTATTTATGCTGCTGTTCGGGGTGAATTTTAGCTGCTATTATCTGCTGCTGATGCGGAAGTTTAAGAATGTATTCCGTGATGAAGAACTTCGGATGTACCTGGGGGTTGTCATTGGAAGCATCGTATTGATTGTCTGGAATCTGAAAGGCTTTTACGGTACTTTGGGGGAGACGGTCCGCCATGCGGCGTTTCAGGTGGCAAGTATTATGACTACAACCGGCTTTGCAACAACGGATTTTGATCTGTGGCCTAGTTTTTCCAAAGCGGTCCTGCTGTCTTTGATGGTGGTAGGAGCCTGTGCCGGAAGTACCGGCGGCGGTTTGAAATGCGGACGGGCTCTGCTTCTTTTAAAAAGCCTGCGCAGGAATATACGTAAGGTCCTGCATCCTCAGAAGGTGCAGATTGTACGGAATAACGGACAGATGGTAGATGAAAAGGTGCTGGAAAATACCAACGCGTATCTGGCGGCTTATGTTGTGATAGTTTTGCTCAGCTTTATAGTGATTTCCCTAGACGGATTTTCCATTACTACAAACATATCGGCAGTACTGGCATGCTTTAATAATATCGGACCGGGATTTGACGCGGTAGGTCCAACCTGCAATTTTGCCGCCTATAGTCCCCTTTCCAAGATAGTATTGATTGCAGATATGCTGGCGGGACGTTTGGAGATATTCCCGATTTTGATTTTATTTTCACGCAGCACATGGTCTCACAGTTAAACAGAAGGTAAAATATGTTGTATATTTCATGAGAAAGCGATACAATAAATAAGATGATTTGTGATTAAGGAGAGCATACGATTATGAAATATTTTGGAACAGATGGATTTCGCGGGGAGGCGAATGATGTACTGACGGTGGAACATGCCTTTAAAGTGGGGCGGTATTTGGGATGGTATTACGGGCAGGAACACAGAGCAAGAGTGGTGATTGGAAAAGATACCAGACGGAGCAGTTATATGTTTGAATATTCATTGGTAGCCGGACTGACGGCTTCCGGTGCGGATGTATGCCTGCTTCATGTTACGACTACGCCCAGCGTATCTTATGTGACGAGAACGGAGGATTTTGACTGCGGTATTATGATTTCGGCAAGTCATAATCCGTTCTATGATAATGGAATTAAGATTATCAACGGGAAAGGGCATAAGATGGAGGCGGAAGTAGAAGAGAAGATTGAGGCCTACATTGACGGGGAGATCGAAGAGCTTCCGCTGGCAAAGAAAGACAAGATAGGACGCACTACCGATTATTCTGCGGGAAGGAATCGTTATATCGGATATCTGATTTCGCTGGCAACCCGTTCTTTTGAAGGAAAACGAGTAGGGCTGGACTGCTCAAACGGCAGCGCGTTTATGATTGCCAAGAGTGTGTTTGATGCATTGGGAGCAAAGACTTATGTAATTAATAATGAGCCTGATGGGACCAATATCAATACAAACTGCGGCTCTACCCATATTGAAGTGCTTCAGGAATATGTAAAAGAGAAAAAGCTGGATGTAGGCTTCGCCTATGACGGGGACGCGGACCGGTGTATCGCCATTGATGAAAATGGCAGCGTGGTAGACGGAGATTTGATCCTCTATATCTGCGGTAAATATATGAAGGAGACGGGGCGTCTGAACCAGGATACCATCGTTACGACGATTATGTCTAATCTGGGGCTGTATAAGGCATGTGATAAAGCTGGGCTGAAGTATGAGAAAACGGCTGTCGGGGATAAATATGTGTACGAGAATATGGTTAAAAATAATTATTCTCTTGGCGGCGAGCAGTCTGGACATATTATTTTCAGCAAGCATGCGACTACGGGAGACGGCATTTTAACGTCTTTGATGATCATGGAGGTTATGCTGGAAAAGAAGATGAGCCTTGGTAAGCTTGCGGAGCCGGTGAAGATTTATCCGCAGCTTCTGAAGAATCTGCGTGTGGTTGATAAAAAGACGGCCAGAGAGAATGAGGCGGTAAATCATGCGGTCAATGCGGTGGCAGAGGAATTGGGAGACGAAGGCCGTATTCTGGTAAGGGAGAGCGGCACAGAACCGGTAATCCGTGTGATGGTAGAAGCGGTTACGGATGAGTTGTGTGAAAAGTATGTAGATCAGGTAATCGATGTGATCCGAAGAGAAGGATTGGTTATCGGGTAAATACTTATTTTTCCAGTTGAAGCGGATGTCTATCTGGAATGAAGAGAAAGTTTTTGGTAATAATACCTCCTGTAAGTGTAAGGGAGGTATTATTTTTATGTATGGATTTATGCCGATTACAGATGTATACGCGAGAGAAATACTTGATTCCCGAGGGAATCCGACGATAGAAGTAGAGGTACTGGCAGGAGAAAGGATTACCGGACGGGCAAGCGTCCCATCAGGAGCGTCTACAGGGCAGTTTGAAGCGGTGGAGCTCCGTGATCGAAATAAGAGATATAATGGACTGGGAGTGGAGACAGCGGCGGATCATGTAAATGCGAAAATCGCCCCGGAAATCATCGGCATGAATGTGTTCCAGCAGCGGCAGCTTGACGACGTGCTGATTCGGCTGGACGGAACCGATAATAAGAAAAATCTGGGGGCAAATGCGATTCTGGGCGTTTCTATGGCGGCAGCAAGAGCGGCTGCGGCCGCGCTTGAGCTTCCGCTGTATTCCTATCTTGGAGGCGTAGGCGCCCGGCGTATGCCGGTTCCCATGATGAATATCATGAATGGGGGAAGGCATGCGGATAATACCATTGATATTCAGGAATTTATGATCATGCCGGTGGGAGCCTGCTGTTTTAAGGAAGGACTGCGTATGTGCGCGGAGGTTTACCATGCCTTAAAAAAGCGATTGAAAAGCAAAGGTTTCAGCACGGCGGTAGGAGACGAAGGCGGCTTTGCTCCGGATCTTCCTGATGCGGAGGCAGTCCTTAAGTTCATTGTGGAAGCGGTAAAGATGGCGAGGTATGAGCCGGGTAAGGACATTGTGATCGCCTTGGATGTGGCGGCATCAGAATTATACGACGGTCAGCAAAAGAACTATGTATTTGAAGGGGAAAGCAAGATGCATGGCAGTCAGATCATCCGTTCCTCAGAGGAACTGATTGAATACTATGAAGAACTGGCAGAAAAATTCCCAATTGTATCCATCGAAGACCCGCTGGACGAGGAGGACTGGGATGGCTGGGAGCTTTTGACTACCAGGCTGGGACGGGATATCCAGCTTGTGGGAGACGATCTGTTTGTGACGAATACAAAACGGTTAAAGAAGGGCATTGAAAAAGGCGTTGCAAATGCAATTCTCATAAAGGTCAATCAGATTGGAACCTTAAGCGAAGCCTTTGAAGCGGTTGAGATGGCAAAGACAGCCGGGTACAGGGCGGTGGTATCCCACCGGTCCGGAGAGACGGCGGATACCATGATCGCAGACATTGCGGCCGCGTTTAATACCGGCCAGATCAAGACGGGCGCTCCGTGCCGTTCCGAGCGGGTGGAGAAGTACAATCAGCTTCTGCGGATTGAAGAAAAGCTTGGAAGAGCGGCAATATATGAAAACCCGTTTTTATAAGATTGTAGAATTTGCTGTCAAGCGTTTTTGAAAATGTCCCAAAATAATTGAAACATTAGCCCCGATTCA
>CAJUTH010000065.1 GCA_910589275.1 uncultured Dorea sp. | reverse complement strand
TCTCCGATGCTTCTCCGATGCTTCTCCGATGCTTCTCCGATGCTTCCTTCTACTGAATAATTTTTTCGGAAAAGGTTTACTCGAAACATATTGTCAAATACCTGAAACCCCGGTTTCGGAAGGCCGTAGCTTTCAGCGGCGCTTAAAACTCTTTTAACGCCGGTTCCCCAAGATTCAACCAATCCCATTTTATGAAATACACCAGCGATCGCTCTGTTACGGATTTTCGAATGCCCTTGCATAAGTTCTTCATAAGTAAGTCCATTATACAGCCCGCCCGGAGAAGACACTTCCAGCCTATCATCATATATTGCCACTTGTACACAAGAATCATCTGCCAGATTACGATGACAATGGGCATTTATAATCTGTTCATAAATCGAACCGGAAAATTCCCGTTTATCAAGAAATACTGTCCGTTCTGTTCCCTTAAATACCGCACACTGGGTTTTAGAAAATGGGAAATAGTCCGATGTCCATCATTGCAAAAACAGCCCCCTCATCAATACCGGTAGCTTTTCTGGTTTTATCATCCACACCAAATATCAATCTGCCGCCCTGCGTATTTGCAAAAGCAATGACAGATTTCACATACTTTTCCGAGTTTCTCGGCAGAGTCACCTTAAATTCAACGTTTCTTGACTCTCCATGAACAATTTCCTCAATCGTCATCGTGCCACCTCCATTGATAGCAGCATTGCATTATGTGGTTACAAATATTCTACCTTAGTATACCACAAACTTCTGCCGATCACAGCATAAACATAGCGCTTCGATAAAACCCTTCAAAAAAAGAGCCCCAGACATAATTACTGAAGCTCTTTTGCCGATTCTGTTCTAAAAAATACCGAAGTTCCTTACTGTTCGATCAAGATATATGTTCCCTGATACTCCTCGTCAAAAGCTTTCTTTCCATTTTCGGAGAACACGCATGCTATCGCTTCTTTTACCCAGTCTTCCCCTTCTTCACCGCTTTCAACAATCAGCCCTAACGGATATTTCACTTCCGATGCCGGATCATCAAACAAATAATCCTCTACGTCAACTCCTCCATCCTGAAAAATATAAACAGCCGGCGAAATAACGGCGTCCGCATCATGGATACTCCTTGCCGCTGTCGTAATTTCAGCCTCTACAAACTGAATATTCTTTGGATTTTCTTCAATATCAACAATGGAATAAAATGTTTCCGCCTTTTCGCCGAGCTTAATCAGCCCCACCTCTTGAAGAACCAGAAGACTTCTTTCCATGTTTGCCGCATCAGACGGCACGGCGATCGCAGCCCCGTCAGGGAAATCCTTTACGTCATCATATTTTTCCGAATACAGGCGGAAAGGCGAATAATAAATATACGGCTCCGCCATAGTAAGCTCGCAGTTATTTTCCTTGCAGAAGGTCTCCAGCCACGGTTTGTGATTCAGAATAACGCCGTCAATTTCTCCGTCCTTTAACGCCGTACACGGCATATTATTCTGGTCAAATAATACCGCTTCAACCGCATAGCCCTTCTCTTTCATTCCGTCGGCAATGATCTGAACGATTGGTTCCGAGGAAGACATACATCCGATTTTAATGGTTTTCTCTCCGTTTCCTTCTTCTGCCGCGTCTTCTTTTCCCGCTTCCGTTTCTTCCGGCACTTCTTCCTTTGAGCCGCATCCGGCAAAAAGGCCAAATATCATGACAAGTGCAATACCCAGACAAATTAGTTTTCTTTTCATTCGTTAGCTCTCCTTTTGCTGTTTGATTTTATTGTCTTTTTATATATCAAATCTCCAGTCATCTGTATGATCTGAACCATCACCAGCAGAATCAGCACTGATGAATAGAGAACGATATCATTAAAACTCTGATAGCCGTAATTTAAGGCTACCGCGCCGATCCCCCCGGCGCCGACGGCTCCCGCAAGCGTAGTAGCGGCCAGATAAGAAATCGAAGCCAGCGTCATGCCGGATACCATAGAGGGAACCGATTCCTTTACCATAACACCAAAAACAATCTGCAGGTCACAAGCCCCAAACGACCTTGCAGCTTCAATAAGCTGCCGGTCCACCTCAAGGTAACAATTCTCAAATATTTTCGCTATAAAAGGCGTCGCTGCAATGGTCAGCGGAAGTATCGCCGCCTTTTCACCGATTGTCGTCCCAACGATCATTCTTGTCAGCGGCGAAATAGCCACGATTAGAATAATAATCGGAAAGGAACGGATCAGATTTGCAAGGAAATTCACAACACGGTATTTCTTCTTATCCGGCCTAAGTCCTTGCGGATGATACAGAATCAAAAAAACAGACATCAGAAACCCAAACAGAAACCCCAGTATCATCGTAACAATTAGAATACGCACCGTCGTTCCAATTGCAGGTCCGATAATCCTGTCAAAATACCGGGCAAAATCTCCTCCGAACCCTCCTCTTAGCATAGTACACCTTCTCTCTCTTCTTCGGTTCCCTTCCGGACGCTTTCGGTTCCGTCCGCTTTCTTTCCATCCGTATCCGGAATCCGGAACCATTTTATTTCTTTCTTCTCCAGAAAATCCAAAACCTTCCCGCAGTCCTTTTCATCCACATTCAAAACGATCGTACCGATCGTCTTTCCCCGGAAAAGCTCCATCTCGCCCCCAAGTATCCGTATATCGATACCCAATTCCCGGGCTATCATTGAAATAACCGGTTCTTCTGAATTTCTGCCGGAAAGCACAATCTTCAGCGTCGTTCCATGCTTTGGAAGCGCCAGCTCCTTCTGTCCCATCAGCCTTGCAAGCGGCTCGGATTGTTCCATAAATACTTCTTCCACTCCTCCGCTCACTGCAATCCTGCCGTCTTCCATCAGCGCAATTCTCTCACAGCAGCTCTTTACAACCGACATCTGATGCGTCACCACGATTATCGTAATCCCAAGCTCTTTGTTAATATTTACCAAAAGCTGGATAATGGATTTAGCCGTCTGGGGATCCAAAGCGGAAGTTGCCTCATCGCATAAAAGTATCTGCGGTTCCATTGTAAGCGCCCTTGCAATCGCTACTCTCTGTTTCTGTCCCCCGGAAAGTTCCTCCGGATATGCATCCGCCTTTTCCTCTAATCCTACAAGTTCCAGTAATTCCGTCACTCTAGCGGCAATCTGCTCCTTCGGATATTTCCACATCTTCATAGGGAGCGCAATATTCTCAAATACTGTCAGGCGCTTTAACAGTGAAAACTGCTGGAAAATCATACCGATCCCCTTGCGAAATTCCCTCATTTCCCTGTCTTTCAGTTTCGTAATATCTGTCCCGTCCACACAGAGTTCGCCGCCGTCAAACCCTTCCAGCCCATTAATGCATCGTAAAAGGGTGGATTTTCCAACTCCGCTGCGTCCAATCAAACCATAAATCTCACCCTTCTCAATCTCAATATTAATGTCGCTTAAGACCATTTTCTCGTCATATTTTTTACACAAATTCTTTATCGTTATCATCTGCATCGCTTCTACCTGCGCACACTCTTTCCAAATTCATATAAATTATCATCGTAATTTTTCCCAAAAATGATCCCCGTCGGATCTTCGCCAACGGCCGTTAGCTTTTCTTGGATGATTTTCTTTTTCCCATCGCGTTCTAAAGGATTTACCGTCTGCCAGAGCCCTGTTAGGATACCTTCAAACCTAGCGTAAGGAATCCCTGCTGCCAGTTCTTCTTCCTTCCACTTACAGAGATTTCTTGTCCCGGCGCAAAGCATACTGATATTCATATTCCCCGACAAATAGGGGTATGCCGTCGTCTCCGAACACATAGCCTGAAGACCGCCCATCTTGAATTCCATTTTGTTTCCAAAGCTGTAGCTGTGTGCCTGAACCAGCCGCATGGCGCCGTAAGGGTTCGTAAAGCAAATGATTACATCCGGCGCCTTTGTGAACTTGTGTAACGGTGCAAGCTGTATCCCATAAACTTTCCTATCACATAAGGTAATGTGCCTGCTAGAACATCCCGCTGTTTCCAGATCCTTATAAATCCCAAAACGCAGCCCGTCCTCCCCGTCTAGAAAAGACTTCTGGGGCCTGATAAAACCCAGCGCCCTTGCAGAAGCCTTGCAACCGAAATTATCCTCTTTTACTTTTATATCATGTCCGGCCGACGCTGATTTCACCATCACGCAATAGGGCATTTTGTACCGTACTTCCTGTCCGCCGCACTCCTCATATTCCTGCTTATTCCTAAGAAAACGGATCCCGATAAGATCCCGCTCCAATGGCAAAAACGCTTGGAACAAATCCGTCTGCCTTTTATATAATCCACACATACTGCCGTCCTCGTCTTTCATGTCTTATTGATTATATAAATACTGCAAATCTGTGTCAACAAACCTATTCAATCATGCGATAGATTATTTTAATAAATACTTTTATTTATTTATGTTTTCTATTAGTCTCCTTTCTTTTTATACTTACTACACTCCCTATACCAAATCTTTCCTCTCCGCATTGTACAATGACAGAGCCGCAAACCCGAATGAAACCGCCGTTAAAACAATCGGAAAAACCGGGCTGTCTGACATCGTAAAATCTCCCACGTTTGCCTGCGTCAGAAAAATCAGCAGAAAAGAAGTAACGACAGCCGCCTTGGAGGATTTCATAGCCAAACCCACAAACAAAGCGATAAAACTCATGCTCACGATGACCACTGATTTTAAAATCAGTTGAATATAAAACGATAGGCTGCCCATGGAAAAATCAATTGCAAAGGAGGACTGCATAGAATTTGCCCCCACGGACACGCAGGCATAAATAGCCAGCTTTGTAAAAATAAGGGCTGCAAAATTAAAGAGCCAGACCGCGCTCATCTGGGAGGCCAATATTTTCTGCCGTTTGATCGGATAAGTAAACATCAAGTTCATGGTTTTATTTTTATAAGCGCTAACGATAAATGACGCCAGCATAACGCTGGTATAATTCAAAAACGCCATACTGGTAAACAGTTCAATCGGCGCAGAAATCACATTCATCCCCGCCGCGGCGTCCAGTGTTCCATCCGGATCCTCTGCAATCCCCAAGAATGCCAGCGCAAAAATAAACAGTCCCAGCAGAGCCGCCATAATTACCGCGCCCGCAATATATTTTCCAATATGGTTCTTTTTCCATTCAAGCCTGATTAACTTTAACATGATCGCTCCTCCTCCGCCGTCATTTTTAAAAAAAGTTCTCCAAGTTCTCTGTGTGCCGGCTGATAGAAACCAATTCCACACCATTTTTCATCAGTTCCTTTGCCGCTTTCTGGGTCGTAATGCCTTGATCATAAATACGTATTTCAGAATCACCGACAATTTTGAAATACTCCAGCCCCATTTTCTCAGCAAGCACATAGGCCGCTTTCCTTGTATCCTCCACAACAAATTCTATATAAGCCGTATTCATTTCCGCGATTTCCTGCATAGAGATCTCTCTCATCATCCTCCCATGATGGATAACTCCGACGGTATCGGCAATACTTTCAATTTCAGAAAGAAGATGGCTGGAAATCATAAAGGTCATGCCGTATTCTGTGCAAAGCATTCGAAACAGATCCCTGATCTTCTTCATTCCCACGGGATCCAGACCGTTTGTCGGTTCGTCAAGAATCACCAGCTCCGGCCTGCAAAGTACCGCCCGCACAATCCCAAGACGCTGTTTCATACC
This sequence comes from uncultured Dorea sp., assembly GCA_910589275.1. GTDB lineage: Bacteria > Bacillota > Clostridia > Lachnospirales > Lachnospiraceae > Claveliimonas. Next base: position 6,001 of record CAJUTH010000065.1, on the reverse strand, counting down.
CAGAGAATAGTTCTTTACAGGCACATCCGCCGCTTCTGTCAAATCCAGCATTCCCAAGGCTTCCTCTACGCTTCCTTTCTTGTAATACCCCATATACTCACAGTGAACCTGCAAATTGTCCCTTCCGCTCATATACTCGTAAAACGCGGGAAATTCAATGATACTTCCCATACGCTGAAACAACTCGTAAGACGAAGGCTCCAGTAATCTGCCAAATAATGCGATCGTCCCTTCTGTCGGTTTCCAAAGATTCGTAACCATCTTCATCACCGTAGTTTTTCCCGCTCCGTTCGGTCCTAAAAATCCATATATCTCGCCTTTCTTTACATGAATATTCACATCCGAAACCAACTCTTTCCCGCCAATCCTCTTACTCAGATGACTCGTTTGTAATATGTAAGACATCTCTGACTCCTTTCACTGATAAACTTCTTGCTTACAAATGCTATTATAGTAAAATAGCTTTGCAAAACCCTTGCACGATTCTTACGAATTTCTTTCGTTATTCTCGTCCATGTTTTCTGGATATAACGGGATACCCGAAAAGCGTTTCACAATTCAGAATATTCAATACATGATTTTTTTCAGTTTTACAGTAAAAGTCGTCTTTCTATTCGGCAGGCTGTTCAGATAGATATCTCCGCCCAGCCGCTCGGCAAGGTTCTTTGCAATCGTTAATCCAAGGCCGTTTCCTTGTATCTCCCGATTTCTGGAATCCTCCATGGTATACAGCCTCTTTTCTCCCTACTATATCTTTTTGCCACTGTCATGTCAATTACTCAAAAAGCCCGGACATAATATGCCCGGACCTTTTCCCTCTGTATTCTAAAATATTGCAGGATTCAATCAAAGATTAATGCGTTATGGCTCGAAATGCTGTCTCCAGCGCGGCTATTAAATCCTCCGCTTTTTCAATGCCTATGGAAAGCCGGATCGTATTCGGCTTAATGCCTTGCTCTGACAGTTCCTCCTCCGTACTCTGGCTGTGAGTGGTAGTTGCCGGATGGATCACCAGCGATTTCACATCCGCCACATTTGCCAGCAAGGAGAAAATGGCAAGATTATCAATAAATTTCTGGGCTGTCTTCGCATCCCCCTTGATCTCAAAAGTAAAAATGGATCCGCCGCCGCCCGGAAGATATTTCTTATATAATCCATGGCTCGGCTCACTCTCAAGGGAGGGATGATGCACGGCCTCCACCTGCGGATGACCCGCCAGATATTCTACAATCTTCAATGCGTTGCTTACATGGCGCTCTACACGGAGAGATAAGGTTTCCAGTCCCTGCAGAAAAAGAAACGCATGAAATGGAGAAAGGGTCGCGCCGGTGTCTCGCAGGAGAACCGCGCGGATGTAGGTCACGAACGCGGCCGCGCCCGCCGCATCCGCAAAGGACACTCCATGATAGCTTGGATTTGGCTCTGAAATCCATGGATATCTTCCGGATGCCTTCCAGTCAAAGTTACCGCCATCGATGATTACGCCGCCGATGGCCGTCCCATGCCCTCCGATAAATTTCGTTGCAGAATGCACTACAAGGTCAGCGCCATATTCCAGCGGCCGGATTAGATAAGGCGTCGCGAATGTCGAATCCACCACCAGCGGTATTCCGTGCTTATGCGCAAGCTTCGCAAGCTCTTCTAGATCCACCAAATTGGAATTTGGATTTCCTAACGTCTCCACAAAAATCGCCTTTGTATTGCCTCTAATCGCCGCCTCAAAAGAACCCTCTTCCTCTGGATCTACAAACGTTGTAGTAACGCCGTTTGTCAGCGGAAGCGTATGCGCCAGCAGATTATAGGTTCCGCCGTAAATCGTCTTAGCCGCTACAATATGCTCTCCCGATCCCGCAAGCGCCTGAAATGTATAACTGATCGCCGCTGCACCGGATGCCACCGCAAGCGCCGCTACACCGCCCTCCAGAGAAGCCATACGCCGCTCAAAAATATCCTGCGTGGGATTTGTAAGCCTCCCATATATATTGCCTGCATCCCGGAGCCCGAACCGATCCGCCGCATGCTGCGAATCATGGAACACATAAGACGTTGTCGCGTAGATCGGTACTGCCCTTGCGTCCGTAACCGGATCAGCCTGCTCCTGTCCGATATGTAACTGCCTTGTCTCGAAGCCCCAATTTTTAGAATCTCTTATATCTGCCATCCTTATTTCCTCCTCAAAAATTATTGAGTGCATATTACCACTATTTACCTACTAAGTCAATAGGTTTATATGTTTTTGTTGCATTTTTTCCATTTCAACGCTATAATCAAGAAAACGGATGGAGGAATGATTTTATGATCTCAACAAGAGCCCGCTATGCCCTTCGAGTATTAATTGATCTTGCCCAGAATCAGGAAGATAACTTTGTTCCTTTAAAAGAAATCGCAATACGTCAGGAAATTTCCGAAAAATATCTGGAAAACATTCTAAAGACTCTGGTGAAGGGAAAAATTTTAAAAGGACTCCGCGGAAAAGGCGGCGGATATATGCTTACCCGCCGGCCGGAAGAATATACTGTGGGCGAAATCATAGAACTGACAGACGGCCCCCTCTCCCCGGTCGCATGCCTGATGCCGGATGCGGAACCCTGCCGCAGGAGGGATGCCTGTATTACCCTGCCCTTATGGGAAAAATTCGATTCGCTGATCCACGATTTTTTTTATAACATTACCTTAGATGACTTAATAAACGGACGTCTGTAAGACTGCCGCCTTCCGTCACACTATTTTACAGACGTCAACCCATTGAACAAAACCCGAATATTCTTCTAGTTCCCTTAGCGACAACTCAATCGCACTGTTAGAACTGCCGCACGCTGGAAATACAGTTTGGAATCGTTTCAGGGAGACGTCCAGATAAACTTCCACGCCTTCCTTTACCGCAAAGGGACAGACTCCTCCCACCGCATGTCCGGTTAAGGGCTCTGCCTCGTCAAACGATAACATTTTTGCTTTTGTTCCAAACTGGGCTTTATACTTTGGATTATCGATCTTCGCGTCACCCGCCGCGACCACCAGTATTACCTTTTCTCCCAGATGGAATGACAGTGTTTTCGCAATGCGGCTTTCCTCGCAATGCAGAGCCTTAGCGGCAAGAGATACGGTTGCGCTTGAAATTTCAAATTCCTGTATCCTTCCGTCAATCCCCTTTATTTTGAAATATTCCCTTACTTTTTCAATCGACATTTGACTTCCTCCTGATTATAAACTGCTCCGCAATAACAATTGTGGGATATGTGCAAATACATTATACCGGGGAAGTTCCATATGAACAAGTACATTTTCATTAATGTCTCATGTCTTCCTATTTTTCATTCTTGGTAAATGAGTGGTAAAGCGCGATATTAAGACTTGATAGCAGCAAAACTTCCACCGTACTATTTATGTAATTATTCAAATCAATACCTTTCATATTGAAAAAAATATGAATTAACATCGCGATGGACATTACAATCGCCCATGCCGCAACTCCTTTTAAAAAATGTTTCATAACTTCCTGTCTCCTTCCAAAGTCAATATGTTTTTATCACAAGATAGTATATCAGAGAAAACGGCCCTTTTCCCAAATCAGTCATAAAACGCCCCTATCTATGAATAAGTGCGTTTTTTCCTTTGCAAAGTACGCATTTATTCATCATTTTCGCAGGCCCGCTCTTGATATGAAAAATCAAATACCGTATAATCAGGGAAGTAACCCTTGAAAGGAAGAACCGTATGGTACCATTTATGAAAATGCTGCTGCCTTTTTTTCAACTATCCCTTGCCATTCGTAACGTATGGCCCGGCCGTATGAGTCTGAAAGCATTTACTTTGCTTTATACGCTGCTGCTGCTCGCCGGAACGCCTGTAGTGCTCCTGTCCTGCGTTCCATACGGAGTTTTCGGGATTCCGGCGGCAGTTTGTATCTATGGACTGCTTATCTGCCGGAACAGCGCGCCCCAGAATATCTGTATGGGCATGATTGGATGTGTGCTTACCGTCATAACAGAGAATTTACTGTCAATTCTTCTATACATACTAGTTCCTCCATCTTTCATCAACCAGCCGTATGTTTCTTCCGGCGTCAGCCTGATTCATATTCTGCTGTTTTACCTGATTACGCTGCTTATCGGCAGACTGCTAAAAAAAATATTACTGTCAGGCAAAGGGATTTTACGCCTTCCGCAGGCATGGTATCTGATTGATGCCGCATTACTGCTCCTTATCACCATCTATTTGTTTGATGATCTTATCCCGGGGCAGAATGGCTCAATCGGCCGCATGATCTATAACAATGCTTTACATATTTCCGGATATCTGCTTGTTATGCTTTTTCTGCTCCTTGCTATGCGTCATTCTTATCTGGAACAAATCCAGACAGAAGCAAAACAAAAAGCTCTGCAGGACTTACAGGATTACACGCACAATTTAGAAGTCATGTATAACGGCCTGCGTTCCTTTAAACATGACTATATTAACATTCTGCTCTCTTTGTCCGGTTATATTGAACATGGAGAAATAAAGGAATTAAAAGAATATTTTGACAGCAGGATCTTCCCGACTAAGAACCTGATTGATCAGGGCGATTACAAGCTGAACCAGCTTGGCAATATCGGTTTACTGGAAATCAAAAGCCTGCTCTCTGCAAAAATGATTTACGCCCATGAATCTGGAATTGACGTCACCATTGATATTCCCGACATCGTGAACCATTTTCCGATAGATACTGTGGACCTTGCCAGACTACTGGGAATCTTTTTGGATAACGCGATAGAAGCCGCGTTAGAGACAGATCAGCCGCAAGTTGGACTGAACATTATTCAGAATGAGGATAGCGTGTCCGTCATCATAAGCAACCGCTTCCGGAATAATGGCTTAGCGCTGCATCAATTCAAACAAAAAGGCTTTAGTACAAAGGACAATCATCCGGGCATCGGACTTTCCAATGCCCAGAAAATCATCAGTTCTTATGACAATGTATTGTCAGAAACCACCATGCAATGCGATTGTTTTACGCAGCACATGATACTTACCGCCAGAAAGGAGTAACCTACAATGCTGGATATTTTTGTGTGCGAAGATAACGCCGCGCAGCGGCGGACCATTGTGCAGATCATTCAAAATACTGTACTGATCGATGAACTAGATATGCGGCTTGTTTTGGATACCGAAGATCCTTATGCATTGCTGGAAAAAGTCAATGCCTGCCAAAACACCGGCATTTATTTCCTCGATATCGACTTAAACAGCGATATAAACGGAATGAAACTGGCACAGCAGATCCGTCTGTCCGACCCCCGCGGTTTCATCATATTCATAACCGCACATTCCGAACTCAGCTACATGACCTTCCAATACCGGGTAGAGGCCATGGACTTTGTATTAAAAGACAATCCTGCCGAAGTGAAAGTAAAGATCAGAGAATGCCTGTTAAATGCAATGGAACGCTACACGCTCCAGACCAATAAGATGCATAAGTTATATACGATCGAAACCGCCGGACGGAAAATCAGCGTAGACTATGACGATATTTTCTTTTTTGAAACCTCCGGCAGCGCCCATAAAGTTATCCTCCATGCAAAAGACCGCCAAATTGAATTTTCCGGCGCCATAAAAGAACTGGCAGCTATATTAGGCGGAGATTTTGTGCGCTGTCATCGGTCATTTCTGGTAAATAGAAAGAACATAAAAGAAATAGACGCCAAAAACCGGATCGTCTATTTTGCTAACGGCGAAACCTGCCTGATGTCTACACGGATGATGCGGGGTCTTGAATAACCCCGCCCGGCTCTGCCCACTTGTAACTATTAACTAGTACATCGAAAATTAAGTTTTGGATAGTTTGGCGCAGAATATTTTTCTGAGAGTTCTGCTTCACAAACGTAGGCGTAGCGGTGGCTACGTCGAGGCTTGGGGAGTAGAGCTATCAGGAAAATAGGCAAACCAAACTGCCAATTACTTAATATTCGTAAACGGTAGATAGTGCGTACCTCGACTATGGCGGCAAAATGTGTGACAATAG
>CAJUTH010000064.1 GCA_910589275.1 uncultured Dorea sp. | reverse complement strand
TACATGGAGGTATTGTAATGAAAACACCGGAACAGCTAAAAGGTGCAATCCGAAATTTTGCGGCAAAGAATCATCTGAGGGCTTTGGATGTGCAGCATATGTTTATGTTTGAACGCATTTTGGAGCGTCTTGCCGTATCGCCTTACGCACAGAATTTTATCCTGAAAGGCGGCCTGCTGATTTCCTCAATGATTGGGGTTGGAGCCAGAACCACGATGGACATGGATACGACCGTAAGAGGGATACAACTGGAGGAGGATGAAATCGTCAAAATCTTCAAGGAGCTCCTTGCTATTGATACCGGCGATGGGATAATCTTTGAGTACCAGCGCATTGAACCGATCCGGGAAGAGGATGCCTATAATAATTTCCGTATCCATATAGCAGCGAAATACGGTAAGATAAACAGCCCCATGAAAGTGGATGTTACGACTGGGGATAAAATCACTCCGGCGGCCATTCAGTATGATTACCCACTTATATTTGAGGACAAAACGGTTCCGATCATGGCCTATACGCTTGAGACGGTGCTGGCTGAGAAGTATGAAACCATTATCCGCCGAAACATAGGAAATACGAGAGCTAGGGATTTTTATGATCTTCATGTTCTCTATCATGAGCGCAGGGACAGCGTCAGACCGGATATCTTAAAAATGGCGATTGAGCATACCGCAGTCAAAAGAGAGTCTATGGATATGCTGAAAGACTGGAAGGATATCATGCGGGATATGCGTGAGGAAACTGCACTTTACAGCTTGTGGAGAAACTACGCAGCGGAGAACAGCTATGCAGAAGGTTTGGAATTCCGTGTGCTTTTGGATACGGTTGAAGAGATTGCGGAACTGATTGGTATAGATTGAAATTGGACCAAATAGCGATTGAAGAGGAATTTGATAGAAGTTTTAAAGAGCAAATGAATATGTTGATAGCAAATTATTATTTTAATTAGGAAATAATAATTTATTTGAGCTGTCCTAAATTCCAGTTTCTTGCTCTGATGCAGAAGAGTATTTTATAAAAAATATTGTAACAAGTTAAGGTAAGACAAACCGAAACGGTCTGTTTTGCCTTTCATTTTATTATGATGTGCTACCTTTATAGCGGCTTTTTTCATATTTTCAGGAAGGAGGAAAGATAGCGATGATATACTGTGTTTTTTACGGCTGTTGACACGCCGTCTTTTTTTGTGTATACTAGTTATTGACTCAAAGTCAATAACTAGTAAAAGGAGAAAAACTATGGCAAGGCCAGTAAAAAAGCAGCCGGAACAGTGGAAAAAAGAGATTTTAGATGCTGCCAGGGAGTTATTTTTATCGAAGGGATATGAAGAAACCGCCATCACGGATATTATGGAGCTGGCAGGCGGTGCGAAGGGGATGTTTTATCGGTTCTTTAAGAGTAAGGAGGAGGTTATGCATGCGCTGGGAGACCAGATGTTTTTGGAGAATAATCCCTTTGAGGCGGTTCGGGGGCGCACCGGTCTGAGCGGACTGGAGAAAATCCGGGAAGTGCTTGCACTTGACGGAGCCGACAAAGAGAGGGAACGTATCAATACACAGGCGGTTTCTATTTTGAAGGATCCGCGTATTCTGGCGTCTGCGGTGGAGGCGAACCGGAGAGTTCTGACGCCCCTGTGGTTTGAACTGATTGAGGAAGGAAAGCGTGACGGCTCAATCCAGACGGAATATGCCAAAGAGCTTTCCGAGCTGCTGCCGCTGATTAATTTCTGGCTGATGCCCTCCGTGTTTCCCGCTGATGGGGAAGAACTTCGGCATAAATGCCGGTTTGTAGCGGAAGTTCTCACATTGATGGGGCTTCCGGTCATAGACGAGGCGGTGTGTAAAAGGGCGGAAAAGCTGCTGGCAGACGGTGGGCAAGGAGGTGAGTAGCAGGTGAAACAGAAGCTATTTACGAAGAATTTTACTCTTCTTGTGCTGGGGCAGACAAGTTCTCTATTCGGTAATTACATATTAAGGCTGGCGCTGTCCATGTACGTGCTGGAGGCCACAGGTTCGGCAGCCGTATTTGCGGGGATCCTATCCCTTTCGACGATTCCCATGATTCTGCTCTCGCCCTTTGGCGGTATCCTTGCCGACCGGGCAGACCGGAGGAAGATCATGGTGGCGCTGGATACGCTGTCCGGGCTGGCGGTTCTCTGCTCGGCGGTGGTTTTATCGGGAAAAAATGCACTTGCGGTAATCGGCATCCTTCTTGTGGCGCTCTCTGTGCTGGGGATATTTGAGACGCCCACTGTGCAGGCGTGTATTCCCGGAATGCTGGAAGGCGATCAGATCATCCGGGGCAATGCGGTTGTGAATCAGACGGCGTCGGTGTCTTATCTGACGGCGCCCATGCTTGGCAGCATTCTGTATTCGGCATTTGGCTTAAAGCCGGTGATGTATGCAAGTGCCGCCTGTTTCCTGCTCACCGCATTGTTGGAATGTTTTATAAGAACAGGGTATCGGCCGGCAGATTATCCGGGAACCCTCCTGTCTATGATCCGGGAGGATTTTGTCAGCAGTTTCCGGTTTCTTAGAAGGGAGGAGGCTGGCATCCTGAACGTGCTGGTTCTGGCTGCGATTTCCCGCTTTTTTGTAATGGGGGTTACGTTAGTGGGACTTCCCTATATTGTGCGGACGGTGCTGGGTCTGAATGCAGGCTATTACGGAGCGGCGGAGAGTATGCTTGCGGTGGCCACGATTCTGGGAAGTATTGCCGCCGGACTGCTAGTGGGGAAATTAAGACCGGGCAGGCTGTCGGTTGTGCTGGGAGCGGTTGGTTTTTGGATGATTCCTGCCGGAGCTGTATTCTGTCTTCCTTGCGGCGCGGCTGTCAGATATGCAGTAAATGTGGTATCTTTCTGTGGCATGCAGGCTGCGATCAGTATCTTTTCTATTTTTGCAGTATCCATGATCCAGCAGAATACGCCGGAGGAGCTGCTGGGCAAGGTAATGGCGTACACATCGGCGATTACCATGTGTGTCCAGCCGGCGGGACAGATGGTTTATGGCTTTTTGTTTGACAGATTCAGCGGGGCGGTATATCTGGTATTGATTCCTGCCGGAATAGCCGTGTGTCTGACCGGAGTTCTTTCCGCCGGATTTTTTAAAAAGATAGAAGAAAAGCAGTAACATTTTGTAAAAAAGCGGAAGAGTCTCATTACAAAAGAAAAAGCAAGTGAGTCCGGCAGTTGTGAAAAAATATTAGAACCGGTGTAAAAATGAAATATTTGTATATAATAAAGCAGGTATATAGATATCTGCTTTTTATTGACGCAGGAGATGAAAATGTATTTGCGGGGCGGATTCTATAAGGATTAGTCTAGATAATTGCGGAGGAGAAGATGATGAGGAGATTCTGGTATCGGCGCATTTTGATCATGGTTCTTACATTGGCGGTCAGCGTGGGAGGCAGTTATTTTCTTTTGGAGGCGCAGAGGAGTAAGCTGGAGCGGGAGGTGTCGGCCGGAGCATCCGGGGAAATGGTAATTCCGGGAGGAATGCCGATTGGAATCTATCTGGAGACGGACGGAGTGCTGGTGCTGGGCACGGAGGCGGTCGAGGGCATGGACGGCGAGACATGCGAGCCTGCGGCCCATCTGGTGAAGGAAGGGGACTATATCATCGGCCTGAATGAAAAGGAGATCAGGGACAAATCCGAGCTGATTGCGGCTGTCAAGTCCCTGAATGACGAGGATGTGGTTCTAAAGGTTATGCGAAACGAGCAGACAATCGATATTAGGGTCAGGGCAGTACAATGTGCAGTGGACGATTATAAGCTGGGAATCTGGGTGCGGGACAACGCGCAGGGGCTGGGAACAATCACCTACCTGACGGCGGACAGCCAGTTCGGGGCGCTGGGGCACGGAATCCATGATACGGATACCGGAGAACTTCTGGATATTTCCAAGGGAAGGCTGTATACTACTAGTATCCGGGATGTGCAGAGAGGCGAGAGCGGAGAACCGGGAGGTATGGAAGGAATCATTGTCTATAATAATTATAACGTGCTGGGAAGCATCACAAAGAACAGCGAGGAAGGCATTTACGGAACGCTGGATCGGGTGGACACGCTGTTTAAGAATGCAGAGCCGGTGGAACTTGCCGCGGCCGGGGAGATTACGGAAGGGAAAGCCGCAATCCGGTGCAGCATTGAAGGAAAGGTGGAGGAATATGAGATCCGGATTACCGGGGTAAATCCGGATGCAAGGGAGGTCAATAAGACGATCGAACTTGAGGTGACCGATCAGAAGCTTCTGGAACTGACAGGGGGGATCGTACAGGGCATGAGCGGAAGCCCCATCCTGCAGAACGGAAAGCTGGTGGGAGCCGTTACCCATGTGTTTGTAAACGACCCGGCGAAGGGCTATGGGATCCTGATCGGCGAAATGATGAAGGAATAGCAGGAGTACCAGCAGAATAGGATAAATGCGGCGCGGCCGCGGAGGGAAAACAATGCATTATGTAAGAGCAAAAGGAATCTTGTCGGCAAAGAACGGAATGAACCTGTACCGGGGCTGTTCCCACGGATGCATCTACTGCGATTCCAGAAGTAGGTGTTATCATATGGAGCATAGGTTTGAAGATATCGAAGTCAAAGAAAACGCATTGGAGCTGTTGGAGAGCACGCTCAGGCGGAAGCGGAGGAAATGCATGATCGGAACCGGCTCCATGACAGACCCTTACATTCCGCTGGAAATGGAGCTTGGCTATGTGAGGAAGGCGCTTAAGCTGATCGACGCCTATGGGTTCGGCTTTACCGTAATCACGAAATCCGACCGGATCTTACGTGACCTTGACCTGCTAGAGCGTATCAATGAAAAAACGAAATGTGTGGTGCAGATGACGCTCACCACCTGCGACGAGGCGCTCTGCAAAGAAATAGAGCCGAATGTCAGCACCACGAAGGAACGATTTGAGGTGTTGAAAATACTGCAGGACGCGGGGATCCCCACCGTGGTGTGGCTGTCTCCGATCCTTCCATTTATCAACGACACGCCGGAGAATATCTCCGGGATTCTAGAGATGTGCGCAGAGGCAAAGGTCTGGGGCGTCCTCTGCTTTGGGATGGGGCTGACTCTCCGGGAGGGGAACCGGGAATACTTCTATGAGCAGCTTGACGGGCTGTTTCCGGGGATGAAAGAAAAATATCTGCAGCATTATGGGAACCGGTATGTGGCCGAAAGCCCCCGCAGTGGGGAACTGATGCGGCTGTTCCATGAACAATGCGAAGCGGAGGGACTGATACATAACAACGACCGGATTTTTGCATATCTGTCCGAATTTCCGGAGGCAAAGGAGCGGCAGCTAACGCTCTGGGATATGGAATAATTATTTCGGCGAAATCCCTTCCATCGGGTAATTACAGTCAAAACAGGCCTTGCAGAGAGGCAGTCCGCCTACGGCGGCTGACAGATCCTCCACCCGCATATACCCCAAGGAATCCGCCCCGATCATCCTGCAGATTTCCCCGGTATGATGGGAGGCCGCCAGAAGCTGGCTGTTAGAAGGCACATCCGTGCCGAAATAGCAGGGATATAAAAAAGGAGGGGAGCTGATCCGCACATGCACCCTGCCTGCCCCGGCCTGCTTGAGGAGACGGATCAGGTTGGCGATGGTGGTGCCGCGGACAATGGAATCATCCACCAGTACGATGTCTTTTCCCTGTACCGTATCCTTTAGGACACTTAGTTTCAGGCGCACGCTGGATTCCCGCTCCTTCTGGGTGGGTTTGATAAAGGTTCTTCCCACATAGCTGTTTTTGTAAAAGGCGCGGCGGAAGGGCAGCCCGGAGGCTTCGGCGTACCCTTCCGCCGCGGTGATGCCGGAATCCGGAACTCCGGTGACAAGATCCGCTTCTGCAGGATAGGCCTCTGCCAGCGCAGCGCCGGCCTTTTTCCGGGAGGCGTAGACGGAGACTCCGTCGATGACGCTGTCAAGTCTGGCAAAATAGATGTATTCGAAGATGCAGTGGGCATGCCGCTCCTGATGCATGGACATGTTGGAGGAAAGCCCTTCGGAGGAAATGGTAACGATTTCGCCGGGATGGATATCCCGCAGAAATTCCGCTCCGATGGCAGTCAGGGCGCAGCTCTCCGAAGCGATGATATAGGAGTCCTTCCGCTTTCCAAGGCAGAGAGGCTTTAAGCCGAGGGGATCGCGTACGCCGATGAGCTTGCGGGGGCTGGCGATTACCAGTCCGTAAGCGCCTTTTAGCCGCGTGGCAGCCTGCGCGATGGCTTCCTCCACCGTCCGGGTATGGACTCTTGCCCTTGCAATCTCATAGGCGATGATCTCGGAATCGGTGGTCGTCTGGAAAATAGCTCCGGTTCTGGCAAGCTCATTTCGCAGTTCCTCTGTATTTACCAGATTTCCGTTGTGGGCCAGAGCCAGCGTTCCCTTGATGTAGTTCAGTACAAGAGGCTGGGCATTGTTTAAGGTTGCTTCTCCGGTGGTGGAATAGCGGACGTGGCCGATCCCAAGATTCCCGTGGAGTCCGTTCAGGGTATCTTCCTTAAAGACTTCGTGTACCAGTCCCATGCCCCTGTGTACATTCATGTTCCCTTTGGGTCCGCTGGTGTCGGATACGGCAATTCCGCAGGATTCCTGTCCCCTGTGCTGGAGGGAGGACAGGCCGTAATAGACGGAACTTGCGGCGTCCTCTCCGAGTGGGTTATAGATTCCGAATACGCCGCATTCCTCGTGGATTTGTTCTGTTTCAGTTTTATCAGTCATAGTGCAGTCTCCTTTGCATTTTTTCATTGAAAGTAAAATACGGGTATAACCTGTCCGGGGAAGGTTTCCCCGGAGGTGTTTGTTTTATGGAAAACAAATTACCTGCAGCATAAAAAACGGCGCCATGAATCCGGGATCCACGGCGCCGTTGCCTATGGAAAGTAGTATACTAGGAATTTCTAACTTGTCAACCCGGTTTTTTAATTTTTGGTTTGACAAAACCTCTGGAAGGGGTGATAATAATAGCAGAAAAGAGTAGACAAAGGAGTCAGGAATCCAAGGGGTTTCTGGCTTTTTTTGTCTGAAATGAGAGCATCAGTCTGGAGGAAAAGAAATGGCAGTGAAATACGTATTTGTTACCGGAGGAGTGGTCTCCGGTCTGGGAAAAGGGATTACGGCGGCGTCCTTGGGGCGGCTTTTGAAGGCGAGGGGGTATCAGGTTACCATGCAGAAATTTGACCCCTATATCAATGTGGATCCGGGAACCATGAACCCGATCCAGCACGGCGAGGTCTATGTGACGGACGACGGCACGGAGACGGATTTGGATCTGGGGCATTATGAGAGATTTATCGACGAGTGTCTGGATAAAAATTCCAATGTGACCACAGGGAAGATTTACTGGTCGGTGCTTCAGAAGGAGCGTAAGGGGGACTACGGCGGCGGAACAGTTCAGGTGATCCCCCATATTACCAATGAGATTAAGAGTAGGTTCTATCAGGGAAAAAGCCCGGAGGAGGAGCGGATTGTGATCATCGAGGTAGGCGGCACCGTCGGGGATATTGAGAGCCAGCCTTTCTTAGAGTCCATCCGCCAGTTCCAGCATGAGGCGGGGCATGAGAATGCCATCCTCATTCATGTTACCCTGATCCCCTATCTGAAGGCTAGCGGAGAGTTAAAGAGCAAGCCCACCCAGCAGAGTGTAAAGGAGCTGCAGGCGATGGGTCTGTGGCCGGATATTTTGGTATGCAGGAGCGAGCATCCGATTCCGAAGGAGCTTCGGGCAAAGATCGCGCTGTTCTGCAATGTGAGGGAGGAGCATGTGCTGCAGAATCTGGATGTGGAATATCTGTATGAAGCGCCCCTTGCCATGGAGGAGGAACGGCTTGCGAAAGTGGTGTGCGAGTCTTTGCACCTGCCCTGTCCCGAACCGGATCTGACCGACTGGAGAGAGATGGTGTACAATCTAAAGAACCCGGAGACAGAGGTGGAGATCGCCATTGTGGGAAAATACATCCAGCTTCACGATGCATATCTGAGCGTTGTAGAGGCATTGAAGCACGGAGGCATCGCCGCTAGGGCCAGCGTGAAGATCCGCTGGGTGGATTCGGAGGAAATACAGGAAGAGACAGTGGGAAAACATTTAGAAGGAGTGGGAGGGATCCTGATTCCGGGAGGCTTTGGGATGCGGGGGACGGAAGGGAAGATTGCCGCGATCCGTTACGCAAGGGAGAATCGGATTCCGTTTCTTGGAATCTGTCTTGGAATGCAGATGGCGATTGTGGAGTATGCCCGCCATGTGCTGGGATACGCGGACGCGAACAGTATTGAGCTTGATGCAGATACCGCCCATCCGGTGATCGCCCTGATGCCAGAGCAGGACGAGGTGACGGATCTGGGCGGGACCCTCCGTCTGGGAGCCTACCCCTGCGTACTGAAAAAGGGAAGCCTTGCCGCAAAATTATATCAGGCGGAAAAGATCAGCGAGCGTCATCGGCACAGGTACGAGGTAAATAACGAATACCGGAAGGAATTGGAGGAAAAGGGCATGAGTCTGTCCGGTTTGTCGCCGGATGGAAGGATCGTTGAGATGCTGGAGCTTGCAGACCATCCGTATTTTGTGGGAACGCAGGGACACCCGGAGCTGAAATCAAGGCCTAACCGGGCGCATCCTTTGTTTAAGGGATTGGTGCAGGCGGCCGTAAACCGATACAAATGATTGCATTCTCTCTCGTTAAGGGGTATGATAAGAGCAGATGCCTTACGGCGTTACAGCCGTAAGAGTAACTTAAGGGAAAGAAGGGATCGGTATGTACAATTTTGAGTATTTTACACCGACAAAGGTGGTGTTTGGCAGAGACGCAGAAGCCAAGGTGGGACAGCTTGTGGCAGAACAGAACTGCAGGAAGGTTCTGATCCACTACGGCAAGGGCAGCGTGGTCCGCTCCGGCCTTTTGGACAAGGTAAAGAAATCGTTGGATGAATATCAGGTGGATTATATCGAGCTTGGGGGCGCTGTGCCGAATCCGAGGCTTAGTCTGGTATACGAGGGGATTGAACTGTGTAAAAAAGAGGGCGTAGACTTTATTCTGGCAGTAGGCGGAGGAAGCGCCATTGATTCCGGAAAAGCCATCGGCTACGGAGTAGCAAATGAAGGGGACGTCTGGGACTTCTACTGCAAAAAGCGTCAGGCAAAAGACTGCCTTCCCATCGGCGTGGTGCTCACCCTGTCCGCTACCGGCAGCGAGATGAGCAATTCTTCGGTCATTACAAGGGAAGAGGATTGGAACAAGCGGGGATATAACTGCGATCTGGGAAGGCCGAAATTTGCGGTTATGAACCCGGAGCTTACTATGACGCTGCCGGATTACCAGACGGCCTGCGGATGTACGGATATTATGATGCACACCATGGAGCGGTATTTTACCAACGGCGGCAATATGGAAATTACCGACAGTATCGCGGAGGCGCTGTTAAGGACGGTGCTGACAAATGCAAAGATACTGGTGAAAGAGCCGGATAATTACGATGCAAGGGCGGAAGTGATGTGGGCGGGAAGCCTTGCACACAACGGCCTGACCGGATGCGGCAACGACGGGGGAGATTTTGCTTCTCACGCGCTGGAGCATGAGATGGGCGGCATGTTCGACGTGGCTCACGGAGCCGGGCTTGCAGCGGTCTGGGGAAGCTGGGCAAGATATGTGTACAAAGACTGCCTGCCCAGATTCAAACGCTATGCCCTGAATGTTATGGGCGTAAAGGAAGAAGGAACGGACGAAGAAATTGCGCTGAAGGGTATCGAAGCGATGGAAGACTTCTACCGGGAAATCCATATGCCGGTCACGATCCGGGAGCTTGGTATCGAACCGACAGACGACCAGTTAAAGGAAATGGCGCACAAATGCGCGGCGGCCTGCAATAATAAGAAGGGCTCCGCGAAGATTCTGAGGGAAGAGGATATGCTGGCGATTTACCGGATGGCTATGTTAGGGTAGAAGGTTTTGCGCCCGCGCGGTCCTTTTTCAAGGGTTATGAAATTGGATTTTTCTTACCGCACAAGGGGAATGGCAGCTTATACAGCGTCATTCCCTCATATTTTTTAAATTTGTATTTTGCTGTGTTCTGCTCAAAAATTTTCCCTCAAAATTAGTTTGCTTTTTGTTTTTTCAAAACTATTCCACATACAATTACCGCTGTAAAAAAGATAAAGATTTAGGTACCATAGATTTTCCAAGTGAAATCCATGATCCAACATCAATCGGTATCCCTAAGAGGGACGATATAGCAGGTAACTAGGAGGGATTTACTTCGTATATTCAATTTCCACTGTTACGCTGCACCATATAAAAAACCGTTCATTCTGTTTCCCTCTCTGCTATTTCAATAAAATGTTGTTCAAGCGTACCGCGGTCAACTTTCAAATCCCCACTGTCGGCTCATCGAGAAAAATAATATCTGGATTACCAATAAGCGCAAGAGCAAGATATAATCGCCTTTTTTGTACTGTGGACAGCGAGATGTACTGTTTCTTCGCAATTTCTTTCATGCCAAGAGCGTTAAGCATTGTGAAATCAATCTTTGCCTTGTTCCATTTTGAAAATAATCTTACAGCCTCCATCAATTTCGGAAGCATACTCAAAGATATACTCTTGTCCAAATGCACATTTATGTAATTGATATTTGACGTATTTCATGCTATACTAAATGCATTCGGGAGATATATATGAGGAGGTACCAAATTTGATAAAGAGCCTTGATATTGTTAAATATCGAAAACTGGAAAATTTGAAATTATCTATGTCGCCTTACATTAATATTATTTCAGGTACAAATGGGACGTGTAAGTCGTCGTTGCTGCATATAATAAGTAATGCTCATCAAGCTGTTACTAAAAATTGTACATGGCTTAGAGATAAAGAATGTTTAGATATTATCAAACAAATTAATGGTATGACTAATCCTAAAATAGAATCGTTAACTAAGGGGGATAAGGCATATAATGATCCTGCTAATGGTGTTGCGGGTACATTATTTACAGTGGATTTTTTTAATCATAATCCACTTGAATTTAGAAAACATAATTCTAAAATAAGTAATAGATATGCTGTGAAATATTCAAATGAAGATGCCATTAAAATTATAAAAAAAGGGCTTCCGGAAAAATATCAGGAAGAAATTGCACAAATTTATCATCGTCTTGTTGGAATAAATATTTCGTCTATTTGTTCACAAAAAATGGGAGATATTAAAACTAGGGCTGATTTTGATAGTGACAAAACAGGTATAGATTCAAACACAATATCAGCGGGTGAAGATAATCTTTTTATCATTATAAGTGCGATTGTTTCACTTAAATACTATTTTGAGAATATAGATAGCAGTAATGATGTAGAAAGTATCTTATTGATAGATGAATTTGATGCGACTTTGCATCCGTCTTTGCCGTTTAAGCTATTGGATATTCTTAGAGAGTATTCTCATGCATATAAAATACAAATATTTTTTACAACTCATAGCTTATCTGCATTAGAATATGCGTTAAAGAAAAAAGATAATGTAATTTATTTGATTGATAATATAACGTCAGTAGTGGAGATGGATTCTCCAGACATATACAAAATTAAAATGTTTCTGTATAATGTTACAAAAGATGATATTTATCCTAGATTATTCACGGCACAGCCGTGAAAGTGGCTGAAAGCCACTTAGTTACTGT
>CAJUTH010000063.1 GCA_910589275.1 uncultured Dorea sp. | reverse complement strand
CGGTACGGTTGTGTCAAGCTAAGACTAAAAAATTTGATGGTTACATATTTTTTAACCAGTAGATGAGTAGGTTGAAAAATTTATTATTTTTGTTTTAATAGATCCCATAAGGTCATTTCTTTTCTACGAATTTTTGATATCCGTCTATATTCATGCAACGCATTTATTAAGATATTTATATCAGAAAAATATTCATAAATAAAATCATAACTTTTTACTTTGCTATATTACAAAGCACGCTTACAATATGTACTTGGTTTCTCTCCTGAATTTTTAAAATCTTTGTATCTGTCTTCATTACATATTATAAGCATTTCAATTTCAGGAGCTGTAACTACATTTATAACATCTACCTTCTTTTCATATGCTTTGCGTAGCTTAAAATTTTCATTTCTTGAATCTAAAATTCGATAAACTGTTATTTTTTCGGAAAAGCCTTTCTTTAGGTACTTTTCTTCAAAATCTCTTCCTCGTCGGCATTTTAACACTTCTTCTTCAATTAGATCTTCTCTCTCAAAAACTAAGCTATGGTTGTCCAGTAATAAATCTAATATCGCGTGTTCGGCACCGCCTTCGCATATACATGCTAAATATTTTGCCATTTTAAAGCCTCCTATCTTAATGATATTAGCGCTTTTTTCAGAGCAATATAAGATTCATAAGCAGGTACGGTTCCCTCAAGAAAATCACTATCGTATATCTCACTTTTTTTAATATCATTTCTTTTCAAAATACCAGAAAGTTTTTCGGCAGTAATCCCATCTTTGTTTTTTGTAATATAAATACTGTCGTTCCTTTCAAATTCATCTAGCAATTCTGAATAATGAGTTGAAAAAATCAGAGTTGCCCCTTTTTTATTGACTTTTTTATCCATGAAAAATCGTATTAATGTTGAAACAATTTCTTTGTTAAAATGATTTTCTAATTCATCTACAATCAAATATCCCCCTTCCAAAAATGAAAATACTGCCCCCATAAATACACTCAGACCTTTTATTGTACCTGAAGAAAGATATCTGTTAAGTGCTAACGGACTATTTAACGTTAGCTCTTCTTTTTCATAAAATTTCAATCTGATATCAACTTTTTTTTCAGTTGGTTCACAGCTAAGGGTTTCGATGCTAGGATCTAAAAAAGTTAATATTTCTTTCGGATACTGGCCTAAAAAATTCAACATATTATGATCTGTGAAATCTGACATATCATATAAGGAAAAATTCGTGTCTTGTTCTTTATTTAAAGCAACTATAATACTAACATCTTCTATTAGATACTGTTCATTTTTATTTCTTCGGATTTTTACTTGGGCATCATTAAAATCATAAAGTCTTTTTTTCGTTTTTATCTTATGAATTTCTTTTTCCCATAATGTTTCATCTATAATTACAAATTTTGTATTGCCATCAATAGCATTTCTTTTTCTTCCTACTATTGTTTCCAATTTATATACAATGCCATTATGATAAAAATAAGCAGTAAAAATCATATTTTGTTTACTATCTAAGTCGTCCAAAAATTTTTTAGAGGAAATACTATTAATAGGTTCATTATTTAATAATCCTATAGCAAAAGAAATCAATTTTAGGATTGTTGTCTTACCAGATGCATTAATCCCAATAAAAGATAATGTTGGACTTGTATAAACATTAGAAAACACATTGAACATTTGTTCTCTGGCATCATTGTCTACTCTTTGTTGTGCAACGAAGTCCACATCTAAAGTATTTTTTAAATTTTGTAAACCTTTTATGGATAGTTTTAAGATTTTCATGTCCTCCACCTTTTTTCCACGTTATTTACGTTTTTATTATGTTATTATATATACTT
The DNA here is from genome assembly GCA_910589275.1 of uncultured Dorea sp. Lineage (GTDB taxonomy): Bacteria > Bacillota > Clostridia > Lachnospirales > Lachnospiraceae > Claveliimonas. The sequence goes on along the minus strand of CAJUTH010000063.1, from coordinate 10,471 downwards.
TTTTGTGTTATTTCAACTATTATTTCCGATATTTTTGTAATTATACTGATTTCCTATAAAGGGGAATTTTTTAAAGAAAGCAGGGAATTCTACGTTCCCCGCTTCCTATCCATCACCTTGCAATACACCACCGCCACCAATGTACTCACCGCCGTCGCCGCAATCCCTGCCCCTACGATTCCCGCCGGATTCACGCTCCCGTACTGGCTCCGGTAGGCAATCACATTCACCGGGATCAGCTGCAGTGACGAGATGTTAATGATCAGAAATGTACACATCTCATTGCTGGCAATCCCCCTTCGTCTCACAGGCCCTGGAAGCCGTCCCTTCCTCCTGTCTTCCTCCAGTTTAGAAAGCTCTTCCATCGCCTGAAGCCCCGCCGGTGTCGCCGCCCATCCAAGCCCCAGTACATTGGCAATAATATTCGTCGTAATATGCTCCAGCGAAGGATGATTTTTCGGGATCTCCGGAAACAAAAATCGGATCACCGGCCGCATCCTGCGGGCCATACTTCTAACCAGCCCAGCCTCTGAAGCAATCTCCATCATCCCAACCCAGAAAGACATAACCCCCATCATCGTAATACACAGGGTAACCGCCTCCTTCGACGAATCCAGCGCCGCATTTGTAATCTCCGGCATCCTCCCTGTAAATGCCGCGCAGATAATCCCGATCACAATCATTCCCGCCCACAAATAATTCAGCATACCGCCATTCCCATTTTCAAATATTCTTTTATATTTATGAGCCGGATACCCTCTTTTAGAACCACGCTGCGCTTTTCCAGCCGGACGCCCCAGCTTTTACACAATATCCTCCGGCTTCATCCCCCGCTTTTTCAGCAGAAGATAAATAATCTCCCGAAACAGCGCATACGTTACTGACGCCACCGGAATAAAAATCAGCATCCCCACAACTCCCATAAGCGTGCCGCCGACACTGACCGCCGCCAGCACCCAGATCGAAGGCAGCCCCACCGAATTTCCCACCACATGAGGGTAGATAAAATTCCCTTCTAACTGCTGCAGCACTAAAAACAGCACGATAAATAAAAGCGCTTTTGCCGGATTTACAATAAAAATCAGACTCACGCCCACCGCGCATCCCACAAACGCCCCAAATACCGGTACAAGCGCGGTAAACGCGATAATCATACCAATCAGAAGGGCATAAGGAATGCGAAGTACGGTCATTGCGGCGACAAACATCCCGCCCAGAATAACCGCCTCAAGACACTGTCCTGTCAGAAAACCGGAAAACGTATAATAGGTCAGCGACAGCACCTCCAGTATGGCTTCCGCCTTTCCCTCCGGTACAAACGCATACAGGATCTTTTTCCCCTGAATTTTCAGCCGCTCCTTCTGAAGAAGCACATAGCAGGCAAATGCAAACGCAATAAAGAACACCGCCAGCCCGCTTACGATTTCCCTCACCACAAGAATCGTAGAACCCACCATATTAGACGCCCCGCTCCTTAAGAAACGGATTCCCATATCCGTAATTTTATCCCAGTCAAATTCTATATGTCCCAGCAGTTCCATGATTTCCTCATTGTTACGAAAAACACCTTCCGCCCAAAGCTGCACCTTCGGTAAAAATTCCTGCGCGCTGTCTCCCAGATTCGCAAAGGTTTCGCCAAGCTGCGGAAGCAGCAGAAACAGAACGGCAAACATAATTCCAAACAGCAAAACAAGAATGATGACCAAGCTCACCGGTCTTGCCAGCCTGCCCATCATCCTCGAACTATTTTTCCTTTCCTCCGGAAACAAACGATGCTCCACATAATTCATCGGCACACCTAAAACAAATGCAATTGCCCCTCCGAGCACAAAAGGAAAGACCACATGGAACACTCCCCCAAGCAGCGCAAAGACCACTTCATGTTTCCAGAGGCATAAAAACAATATTGCGGTAAATACGATCAGTCTCCTGATCTCCCGGATGATTTCTCTGCTAAATTCCATCTCACACTCCGAACAAATCCAGTTATGAATACCAGTACCTTGTTTTACCGGGGTCTCGCCTATCCGGATAGGCGAGACCCCTTACAAACTGTTGCTACATCTATATCTTTAACAAAAAATCCTCCGGTTATACCCTATTTTATCTAGTAAAAAAGCCTCTACGCCTCGTCCCAAGGATGAAGGACAACCTTGATCGCCTCCCCCGTCCGGGTTAGTTTGATCCCTTCATTGATCTGATCCAGCGGTAATATATGTGTAATAAACTTCTCCGTTGGAAACGCCGGGGAAACCGCTAGCTGAAACGCCCTTTTCGACTGGCTGTAGGACGCCCCGAAATGCCCTTTGATCCAGATATTATTATAATGGATCAAATTGCAGTCAAGTTCGGTCATAGACCCTTTCGGCACGCCGCCAAAAAATACGACAAGCCCGCCCTTTTTTACCATATGGATGCTCTGGGTCTGCGTTGCATGCCACCGGGTTAAGCAGACTGGGGGAAGCCGGCGAATCCTCCGGAACCACTTCTTTAGTATTCGTAGGCAGCGATACCATGAACCCCTCCCATCTGCCCCTTGTCACAAAACCCTGCTCCATATCCCTTTTTCATTTTCCTATTTTCCTTTCTTCTCCTCTGGTTGTTTTTAAGTGTTCACGTTCCGGTCCGTTTCCTTATGGCCTTACTATAATGGATTTCCGATTTCCCCTCAAACTTCTAATTTCCTAATAGTAAAGGAAAAGTACCGTTTGTTTTGGTGGAAAACCTGAAATAGAATGATAAAATAAAATAATAGAAAACAGGAGGGATTTTTATGAAAACAATCCAAGTGCTTCTGGTATCGGGTCTTGTTACCATTGAACACCAGAGCAGAAAAATGAATGAACGGCTCAGAGAGCTCTTAGAAGCAACCGGGCGCTTTCAGGTAACCATCGTAGAAGAATTTCGCAATATCACCCCGAAGTTCCTCGAACCCTACGATCTGCTGCTGATCAACTACGATGGAAAGCTCCTGCCTTCCCAGCCCGCCAGACGATTCGGCGAACAGTCGGAGGCGGCGGTTTATGACTTTGCGGCACAGGGAAAGGGCATTGTTTTCTATCATTCCAGTATCTGGGTAGATGCCCACTGGCCGGACGAGTGGCGCAGGCTCCTTGGCGGTTACTGTGCCATGGATCAGGGCTGCCGCCGGTGTCCGAAGGACGACCACATCATAGAGACCACGGATCCGGACCATCCCATCACGAAAGGGATTGACGCGAAATGGATGAATGTGTTTGACGACCTTTTCACCCACCTGATCATACACCCGGACGCTAACATTCATGTATTGGCTTCCATCTATGATGATGTTGATTTTTACCGGGTTCCCGGCTTTCCGCCCGCCCATCATCCGGTGGATATCCCGGATGGCGACCTTACAAAAATGCCGGGCGTGAACCAGTATACGCCCGTAATCTGGACAAATGAATACGGAAAAGGGCGCGTATTCGTAACCTCCATCGGGCATTGGGAGGCCTTGGACCGCTTTAATTTCATTACAATGCTTGTCAGGGGATGCGAATGGGCGGCAACCGGAGAGGTCACACTAGAAAAGCCGGACCGGAGCGGCGATAACCGGTTAAAGTTGTTTCCTTATTACTAATGTGCTAGAATCATCACAGGAGCTATTACAAGATGAAATCACTAAACTTAACCTTACGGCAGCGGAAACTGCCGCATATCATGCAAAACCACCATACCCTGATCACCGGTCAGGAACTGACAAAACAGCTTCAGGTGTCTCCGCGCACTATCCGCACGGATGTTACGGAAATCAACCGGAACATCCGTCCGTTTCATGCAGAAATCCATTCGGTTAGAAGCAAGGGGTACTATTTTACGGCAGAGGATATGATCTGGAGGACGAAGTCTTTGTCAGCCATACCACCTTAGAGCATGATATCCATCAGTTAAAGATGCAGTATATGCTTGCCGAGCCCTATATTACGCTGAATTATTCCAAGGATTTCTTAAGCTTTGAGCGGGACGAATTTAAAATCCGACGGCTTCTTTTGCTCCTGTTCCACAATGACTGGAATTACCAGACCCGCGGAAATGCATATTATGGATATAATTTCCTCGATCAGGAAAATCTAAGCTATATTATGAAAAGCCTGCCGGTTCATTTGAAACAGTATAATATCGTGCTGGACGATCCCACGCTGGTCGCCCTGAATCTGGAAATTGCGATCATGTACCACCGCATCCTTGACGGACATTATCTTCCGCCCCAGCCAGAAATTAAGATTACGGATCAGAAAGCCTTTGCGGTAACCGAAGACCTGTTCCTCGTGTTAGAAGAACATTTTGAATGTTCGTTTCCCGCCAGTGAACGGTTTCAGATCTACCGGCAGATTTCTTCCAGCAGCATCGTGGCTCTGGAGGATCTGGATTCGAAGAACCCCAAGAATTTTTTCGAGCCGGACACCATCGAGATCGCCCACGTATATCTGCAGGAAATCAAGAAACGGTTCAGCATTGATTTTTCAGGCGACGACGACTTCTACATCACGCTTCTGCTTTTTATCCGGGATTTGAAGATAGACGACCGCTTTTATAACGCTCAGAAAAATACAGACAGCATTCATGAGCAGCTCTTGGACGAAGTAGAGATCGCCTACCTGTTTCAGGATGTCGCCCTCCGCTATCTGGGGCGGTACATTACCCGCTCGGAACTGCAGTATCTGGCCTGTATGCTGGCCGGCGCTCTGGAATTTTTGTTTGACACCCACCCGGAGCGCAAAATCCGGACGGCCGTGTGTTGCCATCTGAACCCGGCCGCATACTGGATGTTAAAACGACAGGTGCTGGGCGCTTTTGATAAATATCTGAATATCGTTGCCCTGCTGCCCATCAACGCACAGCACTTCTACGATTTTAGCAGCGTAGACTTAGTCCTTACGACTGTACAGAAAAATATCGCCACCAACGCCGCCTGCGACATGGTCCGCATCAGCAGCCCCCTGCTGCCGGAAGATTATTTAACCCTGTCTGCGTATATTACCCAGAAGCGCACGGAGTTTTTCTATCCCCAGAGCAGCTATACGCTTTACGAATTGCTGGCAAACGCCTACTGGCACGAAAAGGAGCGGTTTGACAAGCCCTTCGACATTATTGAAACGCTGGCACAGGATTTTATCCGGGACGGCATCGCAGACGAGCTGCAGCTACAGGCTCTGCTGAAAAAGGAAGCCCTGATCTCAGCCGCCACAAGGCCGGGGATCCTATTCTTATATTTTCCCGATATCACGAGGGAAACCAAGCTGTCCGTCATGACCCTCGAGCATCGGATCAAATGGAAATCACATAAGATAAGAACCATCATTCTTGGTTCGCTAAAGAAAGCAGATATCTCCCTTCTCTTCCGCCTGAACCATATCTTTCACAGCGACAGGCTCTGCCGGGTAGAAGAAGTGAAGATGCTGAAAACCAGAGAAGAACTTTGCGAATATTTCAAAGCTATCTAATTCGCCAAAAAATAAAGAACTTATTAGCGGGTGTCTGCCCCGCTTCCTACCGTTAAATCTTCCGGACAGAACAGACACCCTTCTACATCGAATATTAAGTAATCGGCAGTTTGGCTTGTTTAATTTTCGATGTACTTGTTATGATTGCTACAATTCGATCCACATGGCTGGCCGCACGGCGTACTGATCGCTGTCAACCTTTTCCTGCATGATAACCGCACCATGGACGGAGACCGCGCAAGGGGTATGCCCTTCTCCCTCATAACCCCTGCCGCCGGCGCACAGCCACCAGCCGCATGCATCATTGTATATCTTTACATTTGTATTTTCCCTCGTATATTCCGTGGGATAGCAGAGCCTGTTCGGATCCGACTCATCGCCATGGGTATCATTGATATAATGGTAAACCTCCGTATAGCTGAGCAGGAATACATAATCTTTCGTCTCCCGCTCCAGCCTGCCGTAATCCTTCCCCGGAACGCGCATGTTATACTTGGGAAATCCTTTCGACTCTGACAGCAGGATCTGTTCCCGCTCCTCCTTCGTAAACGCATTTTCATAAAAATCCTCATTCAGCCACTGGCGCAGAGTACAGTCCGCCCATTTGATATCAAATGAAAATTCTTCATGATAAGGCTTTGCATCCAGTCCGTATTCGCTGAGCAGCAGCACCTTTCCGCTGTCATCATCAGCGTCAATCACGCGCCACTCGATTTCTTCGCCCTGATACGTTCCAAACTTCATATGCTCCCCGACCATTTCCGAAGGGCGCCTGCCAGCGCTCTGGCCGCTGCATCCGCAAACCGCCAGACATCCCATCACAGCCAGTATCGTAATCATGGATAATAAACGACTCTTTTTTCTCATAGCTTACCTCCTGTTATTCTCCCATCAATTGCTGCCAGAATCCGCTTCCGCGTATATTTCGGCAGTCTACTTCAGTTCTTCCTTATCGCCGGTAATATGCCACAAATTCATTCCAGCATCGCCGCCTGTGCATACATAATACTCACCGTCCCGCGTCTTGCACATCGGCAGCACGCCGTTCAATGCATAGCCTTTTGTTACGGCAGTTGAAAGCCTCCGGATCTGTGTGGTTTCTCCGTCCCGATACTCGTAAATGCCGGATCTTGTTACCGATACCACCGTATCGTTCCAGACATCCATGGGAGGCAGAACGCCGTCTGTATTTTTCTCATACATGAGCCGGACAAATTCTTCCAGCCCTTCTTCCGGCTCCCGCTCTTTAAGGGTTTCTGCATCAATACAACTGTAAATCCCATCGCCGTACAGCAGGAACTGATCTCCGGCTTTCAGCCACCCTTCTGTCGCCGCGTTATACGGCAGCCGTTTTACTATTTTCTGCGTATCCGTATCATACAGCAGGCAGTCCTTAGTCCCAAACAATGCAAGGATGTGGCCGTTCACATAGCTCATGTTCCACAGGGCGTCCTGATCTCCTAACTGCGCATATACCTCTTCCATGTCATACTCTGTATAGGAATCTTCCGCCACCTGATATACCCGGTTGACGTATCCGTACTCTGCTTTGTCATCCCTTTCCTCCACAAGTACCACCGCCTCAAGTCCGGATTCACCCTCTCTGAGAGCACCGGCATACAGAGCGGTTTCCCCCTCCAGTTCATCCGGCAGGACCAAAACTTCTTCCCATGTATCCCCTTTGTCCGTGCTTTTCCACGCGATCGCCTGATGATCCGTCAGGGAACCCTCATAATCATTATCCGTGAGGGCGTAGAGTCCACCGGAACCGTCCGCCAGAAAATCATAATAATAAGATTCTCCCACATTTACCGTCCCGATTCCCTCCAGATACGACTCTTCTTTCTTCGACTCAATGATCATTTTGTGGATTATAACGCCTGCAAATACGGTAATAGAGGAAGCCATTACAAACGCCGCCGCAGCCATGGCTGCGCTTACCGTCCTTCTTGCCCCTTTCCCATAGGTCGCTCTTTTCCGGATATCAGCCTTCAAAATATCCTCCAAAATTGCCTGATCCGCTTCATCAGATAATCTTACCTGGTCCATCTGCTCACGATATCTCTTCCTATATTTATCCATCATGACAATTCTCCTTCCAGCTTATTTTTCAAATGCTTCCGGGCCCGTTCCATCCGGGATCTGACTGCCGAAGCGGTAATTTTCAAGATCCCGGCAATTTCTTCCGCTGTATATCCCTCATAGTAGTAAAGGTAGATTACCGACCGTTCTTTCACAGACAATGACAGAACTGCTTCTAATACATCCGGCGATTCCGCCTCCCTCACAGGGATACGATCCGATAATTCTTCCTTTCTGTGACGGTTCCAGAATCTCAGCCGGTTCTTGCATTCATTGGCCGTTACAGTCAAAAGCCATGCCCGCTCCTTTCCCGGGAAAAGAGCAATCTTGTGCTCCATCATCTTTATAAATACGTCATGGCAGACGTCTTCTGCCTCCTCCTGCGAATGCAGGTAGGTCAATGCCAGCCGGTAGACGGAATTCTTATTGTCATTGTAAACTTGCGTAATATCCATTCCGATAACCTCCCTTCCTGAGTACTCATCTATATAACAACTCAGAGAGTAGTTTTGTCTCATGTTATTTTAATTTTTTAGAAAAAAATTTCCAGCTTTGCGGTTAGGGGCTGCCTGCAGGAAACAGTGACTGCTTTGCGTAAAAACACCGCATAGAAGGAGGTTTCTTTTACAAAAACATAATAATCTTTTTTAAAGAGCTTCGTCAATTCACTTTTGTTCTTTCAGAGATCTTTGATTCATTTTTATTACATTGCTATACTACCGATCATCGACAGGTTTTAAAAGATTACCTGAAAAATATGTATTTTTACATAGAAAAAAGTTTTTTCAATTCGATTGACATTAAGAATGTAACATGTTATGATTTAATCACTTAGAAGGAATTTATTTCTTTAAAGTGCATATAATATTTTGGAACGTACTCGGGTGTCCTTCGGGCCCCGGGTCTTTTAATTCATGGAGATTACTGATGGAAGAAAAGATTTTTAAAACTCTTGACGAACTCGTAGATATATTAAAGTCTCGCGGCATAAGTATTCCTAATTCATCTGAACGAGATTATGCGAAAAGAATTTTAGAAAAAAATGGATACTATAATCTTATCAATGGCTATAATAAATTATTTTTAGACACAGAAAGCAGCGAAATACACTACCGCCATGGAACTACTATGCATGAAATTAATGCTCTTTATCAGTTTGACCGTGTTTTAAGAAATATTTTTTTCAGATATATTTTAGAAGTAGAGACACATGTTAAAAGTCTTATTTCTTATTATTTTTCTGAAACACATGGACACAAAAATTATTTAATATATACGAATTTCAACTCTGCTTTACGAAATTCTGAATCTAAAATTACAAATCTCATTGCAGAAATACAACGGCAAACCGCAAGCAGGTCATCTGACCCTAGTATAGAACATTATCTAAAAAAACATGGGTACATTCCTTTATGGGTGATCAATAATATATTAACCCTTGGAACGATCAGTAAATTTTATAGTTTAATGCTCCCATCAGAAAACAAAGCGTTTCAAAACATTTTCAAATGATGGATAATGAACTTGAAAACGCACTTTTATATATTTCTGTTGTAAGAAACTTCTGTGCGCACGGAAATAGATTATATTGTTTTAGAACTAAAAACCCTCTTGCGAGTACAAGCTATCACAAAAATTTAAAAATACCCCAAAACAGTAATGGTGAATATTTGCAAGGAAAAAGAGATCTATTTGCTTGTGTAATAGCTTTAAAACGTTTACTATCCAATAGCGACTATAAACGAATGAGCAAAGAACTTTACCGCGCCCTAAGAACATTGGATAAAAATCTTCAGCTATTAACTCTAGAAGAAGTTCTTGCCGAAATGGGGTTTCCTCCCAATCGGCGCAACCTGAACAATCAATAAAAATCGTCCTTGCGTAGGCGGGAACGGTTTTAGATATCCCCGAGAGTGATACCCTTTTCCACAAAAATTTTGTATCATCTCCAAAAAACAAGCCTTTCCAGTACATATTTGGTTACAATGTAAATAACCCGAAAAGCCTCTAAAACTAAGGCTTTTCGGGTTATTTCTACGCCTGAGCGTGCGGGGATTCGAACCCCGGACAACTTGATTAAAAGTCAAGTGCTCTACCACCTGAGCTACACGCCCTTATTTCATACAGCTAATCATTTTTATAATAAAAGAAAATGCCCAGAACCGGAATCGAACCAGTGACACGAGGATTTTCAGTCCTCTGCTCTACCAACTGAGCTATCTGGGCATTAATTGCGGGGGCAGGATTTGAACCTACGACCTTCGGGTTATGAGCCCGACGAGCTACCAGACTGCTCCACCCCGCGGCAATATTTTATTATATCTTGTTTCCAAGACAAAGCCGATGATCGGACTCGAACCGATAACCTGCTGATTACAAATCAGCTGCTCTGCCAATTGAGCCACATCGGCAAATTCCGTCGAGCAACTGATTTGTAATCAGCACTCTGCCTGCGATTGACTTCATCAATCTTAAAGAATTGAGCCATATCGATAAGTTTCACCGTGCAACTGATTTGTAATCAGCGCTCTGCCTGCGATTGACTTTGTCAATCTTAAAGAATTGAGCCACATCGGCATCTCTCACCGACCGTTTGTATCGGCTTAAATGGATGGAGGTGGATTCGAACCACCGAAGCAACTTGCAACAGATTTACAGTCTGCCCCCTTTGGCCACTCGGGAACCCATCCATATGGGACCTACAGGGCTCGAACCTGTGACCCTCTGCTTGTAAGGCAGATGCTCTCCCAGCTGAGCTAAGATCCCATAATGAAACAACCATGCCGCTAAGCTCGAAAATACCTCGCTAAACCAGCAGGTTGTAGCTTAACACTAGCCTTGAAAATACCTCGGCAAGTGCCTAAGCAACGACCCAGAAGAGACTCGAACTCTCGACCTCCGCCGTGACAGGGCGGCGCTCT
>CAJUTH010000062.1:6435-12485 GCA_910589275.1 uncultured Dorea sp. | reverse complement strand
AGCCAGGGCTTTACGGAGATCCACACGCCGAAGATCGGGGCTAAGGGAGCCGAGGGCGGAGCAAATATCTTCAAGCTTGATTATTTCCACCGTCCGGCAGTGCTGGCACAGAGCCCGCAGTTCTATAAACAGATGATGGTGGGAGTGTTTGACCGGGTATTTGAGACAGCGCCGGTGTTCCGTGCGGAGAAGCACAACACGAAACGTCACCTGAATGAATATACCAGCCTGGATTTTGAGATGGGATATATTGAAGGATTCGAAGACATTATGGCGATGGAGACCGGATATTTACAATATGCCATGGAGATGTTATCGAAGGATTACGCGAGTGAGCTTAAGATTCTTGGTATCACGCTGCCTAAGGCTGATAAGATCCCGGCAGTGAAGTTCAGTGAGATCAAAGAAGCCGTGTCTGAGAAGTACGGGCATAAGATGAGGAATCCATTTGACCTGGAACCGGAGGAAGAGCAGCTGATCAGTCAGTATGCGAAGGAAGAATGGGGCAGTGATTTCGTATTTGTGACCCATTATCCGTCTAAGAAACGGCCGTTCTATGCGATGGATGATCCGGCGGATGCAAGATACACATTGAGTTTCGATCTTCTGTTCCGGGGAATGGAGATCACGACGGGAGGGCAGAGAATCCATGACTATCAGATGCTCGCAGAGAAGATCGCGGCAAGAGGAATGACGGAAGAGGGCATGGAGGATTATCTCGGTACATTTAAGCATGGAATGCCGCCCCATGGAGGGCTTGGAATCGGTTTGGAACGATTGACGATGAAGCTGGTCGGTGAGGATAATGTAAGAGAGACGACGCTGTTTCCAAGGGATTTGAGCCGGTTGGAACCTTAGTGATATTGAGAATGCGTAAGACGAGGAGGATAGATATGGCTGATAAGATCTCAAATGAAATCATAGAGTATGTAGGAATTCTGGCAAAATTAGAGTTATCCGGCGAAGAGAAAGAGAATGCCAGGGCAGATATGGAGAAAATGCTGGATTATATAGATACGTTAAATGAATTGGACACGGACGGGGTGGAGCCGATGCCGCATGTGTTCCCTGTACACAATGTATTCCGGGAGGATGCGGCAAGCAGTACAGACGGAAGCGGGGATACGCTTGCTAACGCTCCGCTTCAGAAGGACAATTGCTTCAAAGTGCCGAAGACGATCGGATAGGAGGTGCAGGGGATGGATATTACAAGTTTGACAGCGGTAGAGCTGGGGAAAAAGATAAAAGCAAAAGAGTTATCTGTAGCTGATGCGGTGAAGGCTTCTCTGGATCAGATTGACAGGGTCGAGAAGGATGTGCACAGCTTCGTGACCATTGACAGAGAAGGCGCGTTCAGGCGCGCTGATGAAGTGCAGAAGCAGATCGACAGCGGGAGCCTTGACGGACCGCTTGCGGGAGTACCGGTGGCAGTCAAGGACAACATGTGTACGAAAGGGATGCTGACCACTTGCAGTTCGAAGATCCTTGAGAACTTCAAACCAACATATACGGCGGAAGCGGTCAGGAATCTTGAGAAAGCGGGAGCGGTCATCATTGGCAAGACGAACATGGACGAATTCGCAATGGGAAGCACGACAGAGACTTCGTATTACGGAGTGACGAGAAATCCGTGGAATCTTGACCATGTGCCGGGCGGATCCTCCGGCGGATCCTGCGCGGCAGTGGCAGCAGAGGAATGTCCTTATTCACTGGGCTCTGACACGGGCGGTTCCATCCGTCAGCCAAGTTCCTTCTGCGGCGTGGTAGGTATAAAACCGACTTACGGAACGGTGTCGCGGTATGGGCTGATCGCTTATGGTTCTTCTCTGGATCAGATCGGACCGATCGCGAAGGATGTGACAGACTGTGCGGCGGTTCTTACCGTGATCGCTTCCCATGATCCCAAGGACAGCACATCTATTGACCGGAAAAGATATGATTTTACCAGCGCTCTGGTAAATGATGTGACCGGGATGCGGATCGGTATCCCGAAGGATTATTTTACCGAAGGGCTGGATGCAGAGGTCAAAGAGAAGATTCTGGCAGCAGTCAGGGTATTGGAGGAGAGGGGCGCTGTCGTGGAGGAGTTCGACTTAAGCCTGGTCCAGTATGCGATTCCGGCTTATTATGTGATCGCGTCTGCGGAGGCAAGCTCGAACCTGTCCCGGTTTGACGGGGTGAAATACGGGTTCCGCACAGAAGACTACGAGGGACTTCATAATATGTATAAGAAGACACGTTCCGAAGGGTTTGGTGCAGAAGTGAAGCGCCGGATCATATTGGGCTCCTTCGTGTTAAGCTCTGGCTACTATGACGCGTATTATCTGAAAGCCCTTAGGACCAAGGCATTGATCAAGCAGGCGTTTGACAAGGCATTTGCCAGATATGATGTGATCGCCGCACCGGCGTCACCGACAACAGCATTGGAACTTGGGCACAGCTTAAGCGATCCTATGAAAATGTATCTGGGAGATATCTATACGGTCTCTGTGAATCTGGCGGGCTTGCCGGGAATCAGTATTCCGGTAGGAACAGATTCTAAAGGGCTTCCGATCGGAATGCAGCTCATTGGAGATTGTTTTGAGGAGAACAAGATCATCCGGGCGGCATATACGCTGGAACAGACGAGGACCTACGAGAGACCGGCGTTTGTTAAGCATCTGGAAGAGATGGAAGGAGGCAGATAATCATGGGAAAACAGTATGAGACAGTGATCGGGTTGGAAGTACACGTGGAACTTGCGACCAGGACGAAGATCTTCTGCTCCTGCAGTACGGAGTTCGGCAAAGCGCCCAATACCCACACCTGTCCGGTATGTACGGGTATGCCGGGGGCTCTTCCGGTCTTGAATAAACAGGTAGTAGAGTATGCCATGGCGATCGGCCTGGCAACGAATTGTGAGATTACGAAAGTCTGCAAATTCGACCGCAAGAATTATTTCTATCCGGACAATCCGCAGAACTATCAGATCTCACAGCTATATCATCCAATTGCAAGAAATGGTTATGTAGAGATAGAAACGGGAGGCACGAAGAAGAAAGTCCGCATTCATGAGATGCATATGGAAGAGGATGCGGGGAAATTGATCCATGATGAGTGGGACGATACATCTCTGGTGGATTATAACAGAAGCGGAGTTCCGTTGGTGGAGATCGTCTCAGAGCCGGATATGCGCTCGGCGGATGAAGTGATCGCCTATCTGGAAAAGCTGCGCATGATCATACAATATCTGGGTGCATCAGACTGTAAGCTGCAGGAAGGCTCCATGAGGGCGGACGTCAACCTGTCTGTGCGGGAAGCGGGCGCGGAAGAATTCGGTACAAGGACAGAGATGAAGAACCTGAACTCCTTCAAGGCCATTGCAAGGGCCATCGAGGGAGAGAGGGAGCGTCAGATCGAATTATTAGAAGAAGGAAAGGCGGTCGTCCAGGAGACAAGGCGCTGGGATGACAACAAGGAATCGTCTTATGCCATGCGCTCCAAGGAAGACGCACAGGATTACAGATATTTCCCTGAGCCGGATCTTGTGCCGATCGTGATCAGCGGAGAATGGATTGAACAGATACGCGCCAGGCAGCCGGAACTTCAGACGGAGAAGATGGAAAGATACAAGAAAGAATTCGATATCCCGGAGTATGATGCAAAGATCATCACCAGTTCTAAGCATATGGCGGATATCTTCGAAGCGGCTTCGGCTGTCTGCGGGAAGCCTAAGAAGGTGTCCAACTGGCTGATGGTGGAGACGCTGCGCCTGTTGAAGGACCGGGGGATGGAGCCAGAGGAAATATCATTTTCACCGGAAAATCTGGCGAAGCTTGTGAATCTGACAGAAAGCCGAGCCATCAACAGTTCGGTTGCGAAGGAAGTATTTGAGAAAATATTTGCGCAGGACATCGACCCGGAGATCTATGTAGAAGAGCATGGACTTAAGACGGTCAATGACGAAGGGGCGCTTGAAGAGGTGATAAGGAAGGTGATCGCAGACAATCCAAAGGCTGCAAAAGATTATCACAGCGGTAAGGAAAAGGCGCTCGGCGCACTGGTGGGGCAGACCATGAAGGCGATGAAAGGTAAGGCAGATCCCGGGCTTGTGAACCGGAAGCTTCGTGAGATGATTTAGAGAAATGTTCTGCTTGACAGGAAGAAATCAGGGTAAAGATTTGTCAGTTTTAGGGGTGTCATTTGTCCGGGGATGTGATATGATATTAACGGACATACAAGGAATGTGAATAATCTGTATTGATAAATGATATGACAGATTATTTATTAAGCACAGAAAAGGAGATACTATATGGGAGGATTTTTTGGCGTTGCATCAAAAAGAGATTGTGTTTTAGAGCTTTTTTATGGTGTGGATTATCATTCGCACCTTGGAACGCGGCGAGGAGGAATGGCGACCTATGGGGAGGACGGTTTCAACCGCGCTATCCATAACATTGAGAATTCTCCGTTCCGGACGAAGTTCGACCGGGATGTCGGGGAGATGAAGGGGAATCTTGGAATCGGATGCATCTCTGATTTTGAGCCGCAGCCGCTTTTGATCTGCTCGAAGCTCGGAAGCTTTGCCATTACGACAGTGGGGAAGGTCAATAATTATGATGAGTTGCTGAGGCAGTTGTATGATAATACGCATTCTCATTTTCAGGAGATGACGAACGGACAGGTGAATGTGACGGAATTGATCGCGGCATTGATCTGTGAGAAGGATTCGATCGTAGAAGGGATCGAGTACGTCCAGGATATTGTAGAAGGTTCGATGACGCTGCTCCTCATGACGAAGGACGGCATCTATGCGGCAAGGGACCGTTACGGAAGGACGCCTCTTGTGGTAGGGCACAAGGAAGATGCATATTGTGTATCATTTGAGAGCCATGCTTATATTAATCTGGGCTATACGGATTATAAGGAGCTGGGACCGTCGGAGATTGCCTACATCACTCCGGAGGGTGTTGAGACACTCAGGGCGCCGCGCGAGGAGATGAAGATCTGCTCCTTCTTGTGGGTCTACTATGGATATCCGACTTCATCCTATGAAGGCGTCAACGTAGAAGAGATGCGTTATAAGTGCGGAAGCATGCTGGCTAAACGGGACGGGAACAGCGTTCAACCGGATGTAGTGGCAGGTGTGCCGGATTCGGGTATTGCTCATGCGATCGGTTACGCCAATGAGTCGGGAATCCCGTATGCGAGACCGTTTATCAAGTATACGCCTACATGGCCGAGGTCATTTATGCCGACCAATCAGAATCAGAGGAGCCTGATCGCGCGTATGAAGCTGATTCCGGTGCAGGCTTTGATCGAGAATAAGAAGCTTCTGCTGATCGACGACTCCATCGTGAGGGGAACTCAGCTTCGTGAGACGACAGAATTCCTGTACAACAGCGGCGCTAAGGAAGTACACGTGCGTCCGGCATGTCCGCCGCTTTTATACGGATGTAAGTATCTGAATTTCTCCAGGTCTAAGACGGAGATGGAGCTGATTACGAGGCAGATGATCAAGAAGCGCGAGGGTGAGGAATGTCCGCAGGAAGTGCTGGACGAGTATGCGAATCCATGTTCCTGCAAGTATGCGCAGATGTTGGAGGATATCAGGCAGCAGCAGAATTTTACGACGCTTCGGTATCACAGACTGGATGATCTGCTTGCTTCCATTGGAATAGAACCGTGCAAGGTGTGTACTTATTGCTTTAACGGTAAGGAGTAGAGGATCTGGTAACGTTGTGTGAAAGATGATGAGATAAAGGAGGTATGTTTTATGGGGAATAATACGAGACCCGAGAACATGGAACGAATTGTGACAAATGAACTGGCGGATGCGTTCATCGCGGAACAGGTAGCAGAGATTCAGGCACAGGTAGGCGGAAAGAAGGTATTGCTGGCGCTCTCAGGGGGAGTAGATTCTTCTGTTGTTGCAGCGCTTCTGATCAAGGCGATCGGAAAGCAGTTGGTCTGTGTACATGTAAATCACGGCTTGCTGAGGAAGGGTGAGCCGGAACAGGTGGTAGAGGTGTTCCGCGGTCAGATGGATGCGAATCTGGTCTATGTGGACG
>CAJUTH010000062.1:0-6425 GCA_910589275.1 uncultured Dorea sp. | reverse complement strand
AAGAAGCGTAAGATCATCGGTGCGGAGTTCATCCGTGTCTTTGAGGAAGAGGCCAGGAAGCAGGAGGGAATCGAATTCCTGGCTCAGGGAACCATTTACCCGGATATCATAGAAAGCGACGGAGTGAAAGCTCATCACAATGTTGGGGGATTGCCGGAAGATCTGCAGTTTGAACTGGTAGAGCCTTTGAAATTCCTCTATAAGGACGAGGTGCGTGTGGTTGGAAAGGCGCTTGGCCTGCCGGATGGCATGGTTTACCGTCAGCCGTTCCCGGGACCGGGACTTGGCGTGCGCTGTCTTGGTGCGATTACGCGGGAGAGGCTTACGATCGTTCGTGAGTCGGATGCGATCCTCCGTGAGGAGTTCGCGAAGAACGGGCTGGAAGGCAAGGTGTGGCAGTATTTTACTGCAGTGCCGGACTTCAGATCGGTCGGAGTATCGGATGGTGCGAGAACCTTCGCTTATCCGGTGATCCTGCGGGCGGTGAATACGGTGGACGCCATGACGGCGACGGTGGAGAATGTTCCGTTTGAGCTGCTTGAACATATTACGGACCGGATTACGCATGAGGTGGAGGGAGTGAATCGGGTGCTCTATGATCTGACTCCGAAGCCGTGTGGGACGATTGAGTGGGAATAAATAGAAATGCTTAACAAATTTATAACGCCCTTAGCTGTGGGTAGGAACTCATGGCTAAGGACGTTTTTGTCGTTTTTTGATTTTTGTTCCAACAGAGAAGGAGTGAACGAACTGCTGAAGAAAAAAGGGCTGAGCAAAAACATTTTGTGCTTGCCTTTGAGCCGATATAAAGGGTGTTTGCTAGATTGCGGTTTTTTCCGCTTAGTTTTTCCACCCTGCACATTTTCATAGTTTTTACAGTGACATTTCGCACCGCTATTTTTATATTTTTCAGATGCAGAGCGTTACGAGAAGATACAGCAAATAAAAAGCCCAGTAAAGAGTGCAAAGCACCACCAATGGTGGCAGGCTCTTGACAAGGCTTTTTTCTTTTCTGTGTTGGGTGATCAAGAGGAAGAAAATGGCTAAGTATTGCATGGAAACATACAATCAGCATTTAACAAGTTAGATTTCTGTTGTAGAGTATATTACATAACAGTATAATTATTTTATACTATCTTAAATGGAGTGATGAAAATGAAACATATTTTAATTGTCGATGATGATGTGTATATAAATCAAATGCTGGAAGAAGTTCTCGCAAGTGCGGGATATAAAGTAACTCATGCTTATTCTGGAACAGAAGCCCTGCTTCTCATACCTAGTATAAAACCAGATTTGATTTTGCTGGATTTAATGTTGCCGGGGTTAAGCGGTGAAGAAATTATAGAGGAAATTTCACATATACCCGTTATTGTAATTAGTGCAAAAATAGATACTAAAAACAAAATATCTTTGTTATTAAATGGTGCAGTAGATTATGTTACAAAACCATTTGATGTAGACGAGTTACTGGCACGGATTGTTGCTCAACTTAGACACAGTCAGACTAATTCTATAAATTCCGTTTTAGAACATGGGGATATTCGATTGGACTTAAACATCCGTACTGTATCTATTAAAAATATAGAAGTTAAATTAACAAAAACAGAATATGCGATATTGAAAATACTAATGGAAAATCCCAAACAAGTTATTACTAAAAATATTTTGCTTGAACGTATAAGCGAAGAGACACCTGATTGTATGGAAAGTTCACTAAGAGTGCATATAAGTAATCTAAGAAAAAAATTAAGGGACATTTCTGATAAAGAATATATTGAAGCAGTATGGGGGATTGGATTTAAAATGGCAGAAGAATAAATCTTTACACTTTCTTAACAATTTCCTTAACAGCTTTCTTAACACTTTTGATTTAGTATTTTGACTATAAAGGAGGCTGAAAAAATGGAATATGTATTGAAAACGAAAGATTTAAAGAAAACATACGGTAATTATAACGCATTAAATGGACTTTCAATGAATGTTCCTAAAGGTTCTATCTACGGTTTGATTGGTAGAAATGGGGTTGGAAAAACAACTTTAATTCGTTTGATCTGTGGATTACAAAAAGCAACGGAGGGGGATTTTTTGCTATACGGAATAAATAATCACTCTAAAGAGATTGTTCGTTCCAGAAAACGAATAGGAGCTGTTGTTGAAACACCGTCTATTTATTTAGATATGAGTGCGGAAGATAATTTAAAACAGCAGTATCGAATATTAGGTATTCCCTCTTACAGCACTATTCCAGATTTATTAAAATTAGTCGGACTTGAAAATACGGGTAAAAAGAAAGCTAGAAATTTTTCTTTAGGTATGCGTCAACGACTAGGAATTGCAATCGCTTTATCGGGTTCTCCAGATTTCCTTATCTTAGATGAGCTGATAAACGGACTTGACCCGCAAGGTATTATTGAAATTAGAGAACTGATTTTAAAACTTAATCACGAACATGATATTACGGTTTTGATTTCCAGCCATATTCTTGATGAGCTTTCTCGCATTGCCACACATTTTGGATTTATAGATAACGGGCAAATGATACAAGAAATAAGTGCTTTGGAATTAAATAAGAAATGTAGGAAATGTGTAAAACTGACCGTTTCAAATATGGAAGTGTTATGTAACGTTCTTACAGAAAAAGGATATGATTATTCTGTCATATCAGATAAAGAAATAGATGTATTTGCCAAATTAGATATAACATCACTTGTTGTAGAACTGGCAAAAAAAGAATGCAATGTGCTTAATATTCAAGAGCAGGATGAAAGCCTAGAGAATTATTATATCAATTTGATTGGAGGAAACCGTAATGAATAACTTACTTTCCGCATATTTTCAACGCTTACTTAAAAGTAGATTGTACTGGTGTTTGCTTGGACTTATGATACTTTCTGGAATAATTATTCCGATATTAGCACACCGCGAAATGATAACTTATGGAACAGATTATACTTTAGAAAGCAGACTGGTATGGCATTTTCTTATAATCGGTTTTATTGTTGCTGTCTTCTGTTCTTGGTTCTTAGGAACAGATTATTCAGACGGAACAATTAGAAATAAAATCATTGCAGGAAATAGTCGTTTAAAAATATATATTTCTGCTTTGCTGATATGTGTGATTGCCAGTGTTATTTTAGTGGTGGCACATCAAATAACAATCATTGGGCTGGGTACTTGGTTAATAGCTCCGTTTAAAACCGATATTCACACTATATCTTTAATTATAGGGATTACTATTCTTGCAACAATAACATTTGCTGGAATAAATACCATGATTGTTATGATAAATCAAAATAAGGCTTCTTCTTCAACCATCTGTTTGGTAGTTAGTTTATTGATGTTTGGAATATCATTTTATGTGTTAAGTGTGTTGTTTTCTTCTGATATGGCTCATTCAGATAGCATTGTGAAACAAATTTATGAATTTTTAAATATCTTTTTACCAACAGGACAGCTTTTAAATTTAATCAATTTGCAAGTTACACAAGCTACGGAAATGATTATTTACAATATACTGATACTTGTAATAAGCACGGGAACAGGTATAATGGTTTTTGAGCAAAAGAATTTAAAATGAATTTGTAGGGAATGATGTTATGTTTTGGAAAATACTGGTGTTTTTCTTGCTGGTAATAATATTTGCTTTACTTTTGAAAATCTTTTATATGAGAAAAGCAATTAGAGAGATAAAAAGAGGGTTTTCAGAAAAATTATATACAGATACGAATACTCCGATTATGCTTTCCTCACATGATAAATTGGTTTCTTCTTTAGCAAATGATATAAATGTAGAGTTGAAAGAATTACAAAAACAAAAGCACCGCTATATACAAGGCGATAAAGAATTAAAAAACGCTATTACGAATATATCACATGACTTACGAACTCCTCTTACAACGATTTGCGGTTACTTAAGCTTATTAGACAAAGAAGAAAAAAGCGAACATATTGCTAGACAATTATCAATCATTAAAAATCGTACTTTTGCATTAAAACAGCTAGTAGAAGAACTATTTAGATATACAACTATTATTTCTGATACCGAAAATAGCGTTTATACAGAAACCGTTATCAACAATGTTTTAGAAGATTGTATTTCGTCCTATTATGCGATGTTTAAGGAAAAAGGCATTACTCCGAATATAAATTTGTGCGAACAAAAAATTGTGCGTTCCGTTGATAAAACTGCCTTACTTCGTATTTTCAATAATGTTATAGATAATGCAATCAAATATAGTGATGGAGATTTAGTAATATCATTATTTGAAAATGGGAAAATTGTATTTTCAAACCACACTTCTGACCTTAACGAAATACAAATTGGGAAATTGTTTGATAGATTTTATACAGTAAATACCGCAAGAAAATCTACGGGGTTAGGTTTATCTATTGCCAAAGCGTTGATTGAAAAAATGGACGGTAATATTTCTGCTGATTATAGCAATAATGTTTTAAGTATTATTATTGAATTGAATGAGGTTTAAAAGAAAGCAGTTTGTCTTAGGATTGACGTAAGTAGGAAATAATCCGTACCTGTTCATAAATCTACGGTAAGTAGGAAATAATCCGTACCTGTTCATAAATCTACGCATTTGGTAAAATATTCCTTAAAGATGAATAGAGATTCATCCGTACTTTGACAAAAAAATCCACCTAACAGTTTCTGCTAAGTGGATGTCCCCTCTGGTCGTTTGGTACGACAGTTTTCCGGTATTGTTTCTGACCAGGGCAATAGTGGAAGAATGTCTTCTTTTGTCGGAAATGGAGCCAAATCTTTCATCTTTTCCAATATGTAGGTCAGATAATTATAGGGCTTGAGTCCGTTCAGGATCGCCGTTTCTGTTATGCTGTATACGGTTGCGCTGGCCTCTGCTCCTTTGATACTCTTAGAAAACAGCCAGTTGCGGCGTCCTACCGCAAAGTTCTTAATGGCTCTCTCAGCGGCCGTATTGTCGATACTCAAATGTCCGTCATCCAAGTATCTTCTTAAGTATTGTTCCTGGTTTATCGTGTACAATACCGCTTCTCCTATTTTCGATGATCTGTCTACTGCATCCTCCAGGGAATGCAGCCACTCAAAGAAGGCATCTAAAAGCGGTTTTGACTGCTTCTGACGCTCGGTATATTTTTCCTCCGGCGATTTGCCTCGGAGCATTTCTTCTATCTTATAGAGCATGCCGATCCGCTCCATTGCCTGATATGCAGTTGTTTCTTTCAGCTGCTCTTTGGTGAAATCCTTTTTCAATGTTGTAAGGGCTTCATCAAAACGCCGCCTTGCATGGGCCATACACCCTGTCACGGTGATCTTCTCCGGGAGACTATGGTACGCCTGGTATCCATCACAGGTAAGATAACCCTCAAATGTATCTCCCAGAAACTCCACCGGGTGGTAGCCGCCCCGGGTTCTCTCATACTGGAAGAGTACCATTCTCGGAGATCCACTATTCTCATCCGTAAGATACACCCACATCCAGTTCTGTGTCGTACCTTTCTGCCCCGGTTCGTCTATGACCTGGATCCGTGTCTCGTCGCTATGGACATACCTACTGCAAAGGAATTCCTCCTTCATCAGGTCATAGACCGGCTGGAGATACCGCCCGGCACACAGGATGATCCAGTTTGCCATCGTTTTGGTTGACAGATTCAGATCATACCGCGCGAATTCCCGCTCCTGGCGTGCAAGCGGCATCCCATTTACATATTTGGCATTCATGATACCTGCAACCAGGGATGGTGTGGCGACACTCCCTTTCATAAGTGCCTGGGCCTTCTCTGGCCGCTGCATTTTTCCGCATTTTGGACAGCTGTAAATATATGTGACCTCTTCTACGACTTCGAAACGGGCCGGTATAAATTTCAGATATTTTACTTTCTCTGTCGTCACTACTTTGTATTTCGTCCCGCATTCCGGGCAGAACCGTTCTTGCCCTTCCAGCTTATGTTCGATCACCTCTGTCGTCTCAAAAGAAGAAAGATCTTCTTCCTTTTTTCCAGCAGGTTTTTTGCGTTTGTAAGATTTCGGATGGATCTCTTCCATTTCCGGTTCCGCTGCATTCGGATCCGCTTCCTGCTCTGCTTCATTGAACAGATCCATCTGCGTATATCCATCCGCGTACTTTTCACTGGAGGCACCAAACTGTTTCCGCTGGGCAAGCGCCAGCCTGTCAGAAAGCAGCGCATTCATGAACTCCAGCTCCTTCATTTTTTCCGTCAGGAGCTGGATCTTAGTTTCCTGCTTTTGCTGATGCGCCTGCATGGTTGTAAGCAGTGTGATCATATTTTCTTTACTCATTTCCTGTAATTGTTTCTTAGAAAAAAGTGGTTCCATAGTCCGGTGCTCCTGATTGTTTTAAGCTAAGAAAAGAATACCATAAAACCGTGCTGTTTTCGAGGGGAAATGCGTTAGAAAAACAGAGGAAAAA
>CAJUTH010000061.1 GCA_910589275.1 uncultured Dorea sp. | reverse complement strand
CGGGACATTTTCATTTGTGGTATACTAGGACATTATCATAAATGGCTTATACCGTTTTTATAAGATTGTAGAATTTGCTTGCTAACTGAAAGCTCTTGTGGTAGAATAATTGTGTTTAATCCGCAGGAGGTGTGAATCGTGGAAACATTGAAGATGGTATTGATGGTTATATTTGCAATAGATTGTATTGCTTTGACGGTGATTGTATTATTACAGGAAGGCAAGTCTGCAGGACTTGGAACAATCGGCGGTATGGGAGATACATTCTGGAGTCAGAACAAGAGCCGTTCTATGGAAGGGACGCTGGTGAAGATTACCAGAGTGCTGGCGGTACTGTTTATTGTATTAGCCCTTGCATTGAACCTGAAAGTGTTTGCATAGGGGAATGTTTTTGAAGATGATGGGGACACTCTTGTAACAAGGGTGTCCTCTTTAGCTATTGCGAATATTTATTGAAGGAGGCAGCAGGATGGACGATATGTTTGAGAAGAGAAAAAAGGTTATCTATGAGTTCATGTGCGATGATTTGTATGTGCCGATGAAGCTGAAAGAACTTGCCATGATGCTGCAGGTTCCAAAGGAGCAGAGAGAAGAACTTAAGAAGGTTCTTGGCGCTCTTGAGACAGAGGGGAAGATACATCAGACGAAGAAGGGCAAGTATATAAAGGGGGAAGCCGAAGGGCTTACCGGAATCTATCAGGCTCACCCGAAGGGCTTCGGTTTTGTGTCTATAGAAGGGGAGAAGGATGATATCTTCATTCCGGAGGAAGAGGTAAAAGGTGTATTTCATGGGGATACCGTAGAGGTTCGGGTTACAGGGACGTCCTCCGGAAAGCGCAGGGAAGGAAAGATTGTGCGTGTTGTATCTCATGGAATCACGAAGGCTGTAGGTTTATATCAAGTTCACGGAAATAAGAACTATGGCTTTGTCATCCCGGATAACCGTAGAATCCTTCAGGACATCTTTGTACCGGCAGAGCGTGCAAAGGGCGCCGTGAACGGACATAAGGTGGTAGTAGAACTTACTTCTTACGGGTCTGATAAAGAAAAGCCGGAAGGCAAGATTGTGGAGATCCTTGGGCATGTAAATGATCCGGGAGTAGATATCCTGTCGATTATCAAGGATTTTGATTTGCCGCTGGAATTTCCGGAGCGGGTGATGAATCAGGCGGAGCGGACGCCGGATGCGGTCAGCGAGGCCGACAGGAATGGACGAGGGGATATCCGGGACTGGCAGATGGTGACCATTGACGGTGAGGATGCCAAGGATCTGGACGACGCAGTTTCTATTACACGAACCGAAGACGGAGAAGGTTACGTTCTGGGAGTGCATATTGCGGACGTATCCAATTACGTGCAGGAGAGAAGCGCCCTAGACAGGGAAGCCCTTGAGCGGGGAACCAGTGTATATCTGGCTGACCGGGTGATTCCCATGCTCCCCCACAAGCTGTCGAATGGGATCTGTTCGCTGAATGCGGGGGAAGACCGGCTGGCGCTTAGCTGTATCATGACGATAGACAGCAAGGGCACAGTTGTGGATCACGAGATCTGTGAGACTGTGATCCGGGTAGACCAGCGGATGTCCTATACCAGTGTTAAAAAAATACTGACAGACAGAGATGAGGATGAAATCCGCCGGTATCAGGCATTCGTTCCTATGTTTGAGCTGATGGAGGAACTGTCAGAGATTTTAAGAAAGCGGAGACAGAAACGGGGTTCTATTGACTTTGATTTTCCGGAAAGCAAGCTGGTGCTGGATGAAGAGGGCACTCCGGTAGAGATCAAGGCTTATGACCGGAATACGGCAACAAAGATTATCGAGGATTTTATGCTGCTTGCCAATGAAACGGTAGCGGAGGAATATTATTGGCTTGAACTGCCATTTGTTTACCGCGTACATGAGTCCCCCGACGAAGATAAATTGAAGAAGCTGGCGGCGTTTATCCATAATTTTGGATATTCCATGCATCTTGGCGGAGATGAGGTAAGGCCGGGAGAGATACAGAAGCTTCTTGCTAAAATCGAAGGCACGCCGCAGGAGACGCTGATTAGCAGACTTGCGCTCCGCTCCATGAGACGGGCCCAGTATGCGCCGGACAACGCCGGCCATTTTGGTCTGGCTGCAAAATACTATACGCATTTTACTTCACCGATCAGGCGGTATCCGGATTTACAGATACACCGGATCATCAAAGACCATCTTCGGGGCCGGATGAGTCAGGAGAGGATACAGCATTATCAGAATATCCTTACCGATGTGACGAAACAGGCCAGCGATACGGAGCGGAGAGCAGAGGAGGCCGAGCGGGAGACGCTGAAGCTTAAAAAGGCTGAGTATATGTCCCATCGGATTGGCAGAGTGTACGAGGGTGTGATTTCCGGGATTACCGCATGGGGAATTTACGTGGAACTTCCGAATACAATAGAAGGAATGGTACATGTGGCAAGTATTCAGGATGACCATTACGAGTATAATGAAGAGCGGTATGAGATGGCGGGCAGCCATACGGGAAAGGTCTATAAACTGGGACAGACGGTATATGTGCGGGTAACAGGCGCAGATTCTTTGACGAGAACCATAGATTTTGAGATGGCAGATGAAGGAGACATGGAAGATGGCGAAGAGTAATGGAAAGTTGATTGCTAATAATAAGAAGGCATATCACGATTACTTTATACTGGATAATTACGAGACGGGTATTTCCCTTGCCGGAACAGAGGTGAAGTCCCTCAGGATGGGGAAATGCAGTATCAAAGAAGCCTTTGTTCGAATAGAAAACGGCGAAGTATTCATTTACGGAATGCATATCAGCCCCTATGAGAAGGGCAACATTTTTAACAAGGATCCGTTAAGGCCGAGGAAATTGCTGCTTCATAGAAGCGAAATTAATAAACTTCTTGGGAAAACAAAGGAAAAGGGTATTGCAATTGTACCGTTAAAGGTTTATTTTAAAGGAAGCTTGGTAAAGGTTGAAATCGGACTTGCCAAGGGCAAGAAGCTTTATGATAAGAGACAGGACATTGCAAAAAAGGATCAGCAGAGAGAAGCGAGCCGGGATTTCAAGGTTCGCAATCTGGGTTAGGAGGGGCTTTGGTATGACTTATTGTGTAAAATGCGGGGCACAGGTAGAGGATGGAATCGGTATCTGTCCCCAGTGCGGGGCTGTGATTCCGGGTGCGTTTGATACGCCGGATCCACAGGATTCATGTGGGGAACAGAATACTTACAACAGTCAGGCATATGGGCAGCAGAATACTTATAGCGGTCAGGTATACGAAGAACAGGGAACTTATAACGGTCAAACGTATGGGGAGCAGTATACATATAATCAGGGATATGGTTATGAGCAGAATACGGCATATGATTATGATCCGGAATATTTTCCTCAGGAGGAAGTAAGCCGGAATAAACTTATGGGAGTGCTCTCATATCTGGGGATTCTTGTGTTGATTCCGATTATAGCGGGGGACAAAAGCTCGGCTTATCTAAAACAGCATATGAATCAAGGCTTGGTATTGTTTTTGATTGAGACGGTATTTGATGTAATTGAGAAGATATTAGACGATGTATTATATGTCGGGGGAATATTATCGCATGTAGTTGATATAGCGGGTTTTGCATTTTTGATTTTGGCGATAATGGGAATTGTGTCTGCGGCGAAGGGAACAAGAAAATTGCTGCCGACCATTGGAAATATACAGATATTCAAATAGGAAACAGTAAAAGCACCTGTGGATTGGTATGGCAAATCCAAAGGTGCTTCGTTGCTATTCACGGCCTAGGAGGCCGCTCATAGCAACAATTCGGGGCGGTATTCAAAGTTTTGCTACGCAAAAACCGCCCCTCACACCTGAATCATGTTTTTACGGAATGCGCAGTCCAGCGCATTCCTGAGCCGTGAATAGAAGGTGCTTCCTCTTTGTGTGATTCTGTGCTATGATAGATTACGAATTTGAGATTTGGGGGTTACTTATGAAAAGAGAAGGTTTTCAATCAAGATTAGGTTTTATTCTAGTCAGCGCGGGCTGTGCGATTGGAATTGGAAATGTATGGAGGTTTCCGTATGTAGTAGGTCAGAACGGGGGCGGTATTTTTGTGTTGCTCTATCTGGTTTTTCTGCTTTGCATGGGAGTGCCGGTGCTGACAATGGAGCTGGCAGTTGGCCGGGCCAGCAGGAAGAGTGCTGTTTTAGGGTATCAGGCGCTGGAGAAGCATGGAAGTAAGTGGCACATCCATGGGTGGTTCTGTATTTTTGGATGTTATATGCTGATGATGTACTATACGACGGTTTCCGGCTGGATGGTCAGCTATTTCTTTAAGTTTGCGGCAGGCGTATTCCGGTCTGGAATGGATGCGGAAGCTGCGGGGGCGGTGTTTTCTGAACTTCTGGCGTCTCCGGGGGAGATGGGTGTCTGGATGGCGCTGACAGTGATACTTGGTTTTTTTGTATGCTCTAGAGGGCTGCGAAACGGGCTGGAACGAATCAGTAAGATTATGATGCTGGCGCTCTTGATTTTGATTATTGTATTGGCAGTCCACAGTATTTTGCTGCCAGGTTCTGGAGAGGGAGTTTTGTTTTATCTGGTACCAAGCATGGAGAAGGTTAGGTCTGTGGGGATTACAACGGTTGTTACAGAGGCTATGAATCAGGCATTTTTCACGCTGAGTCTGGGTATTGCCGCTATGGAGATTTTCGGAAGTTACATGACGAAGGACAATTCGCTTCCGGGTGAAGCGGTGAGGATCTGTGCGCTGGATACCTTTGTTGCGATTATGTCGGGTCTTATTATCTTTCCGGCCTGCTTTTCCTACGGTGTGCAGCCGGATGCGGGGCCGTCTCTGATATTTATTACTTTGCCGAACGTATTTGTAAATATGCATGGAGGAAGAATCTGGGGCGCGTTGTTTTTTCTGTTCATGACCTTTGCAAGCTTTTCAACAGTTATGGCTGTGTTTGAGAATCTGATTTCTTTCTGTGTGGATATGTTTGGAATCAGCCGTAAAAAAGCGGTGCTTATCAATGGAGTCGTGGTGCTGATTGCCAGCCTTCCGTGTGTACTGGGTTATAATCTCTGGAGCGGACTCCACTTGATCGGCGGCCGGGATGTGTTGGACAGCGAGGACTTTATTGTGAGTAATCTGCTGCTGCCAATCGGTTCTTTGATTTATCTTTTGTTTTGCGTTACCAAATTTGGGTGGGGATTTGACCATTATATGGAGGAATGTAATCAGGGAGAAGGATTGAAGTTTTCGAAAAAGCTGAAACCGTACTTTCAGTTTGTGCTGCCAGTGCTGATTATATTGATCATTGTACAGGGATTGATTGGATAGGAGCTATAGAGGAGAAATAAGGAATGGGTAAAATAAAGGCGGTTCTATGGGATATAGACGGTACGCTGCTTGATTTTCAGGTGGCGGAAAGACATGCGATCCGGGCATGCTTTTCGAAACTCCAGCTTGGAGAATGTACGGATGAGATGCTCCAGGACTATGTAGAGATTAATGTGGGATACTGGAGACGCCTTGAGAGAGGCGAGCTGACAAAACCGCAGGTTCTTGTGGGACGGTTTGAAGAGTTTTTTGGAAAATATGGGATTGATCCGGCCGCGGCGCAGGCATTTAATGAGGAATATCAGGTAAGGCTGGGGGATACGATTTGTTTCTGTAAAAATGCTTTGGAGACGGTCCGCGCATTGCACGGGCAGGTCCGGCAGTATGCAGTAACGAACGGTACAAAGACCGCGCAGGAACGGAAACTTACCGAGTCTGGCCTTGACAAGCTGTTAGAGGGCGTGTTTATTTCTGAGATGATTGGAATAGAGAAACCGATGAAGGCTTTTTTTGACAAGGTATTTCAGGAAATCGGAGCATATAAGCCGGAAGAGATGATGATCGTGGGAGATTCTCTCACCAGTGATATTAAGGGAGGCAATAATGCCGGGATTGTGACCTGCTGGTATAATCCGGGCGGCGAAAAACGGCCGGAGGGCCTCCGGATTGATTATGAAATCAAGGACATAAAGGAAATATTGGAAATTGTGGGATAGCAGACGACACGGGTGATAAGAGAGTCATTAGGAATAAAGATGGATTATGAACTGTTATTACATGAAATATTGAATATTGGAAAAGAGATGATTAAAAGCGGAGCCGAGACAAACCGGGCGGAGGACAGCATGTATCGGATGCTTGAGAGTTATGATGTGGAGCACTGCAGTGTGTTTGCCATTCAAAGTAATATTCAGGCAACGATTAAGCCGGCGGAAGGCCGGTATATTACGCAGATCCGGCGGGTTCACAGGGTAGGAATGAACTATGACCGGCTGGATTATCTCAACAATTTATCTCGGTACATTTGTAAGAATAAACCTTCGCTGGAAGAAATACAAGAGAAATATAGCGAGGTCATGAACCGGAAACCGCAGCCAGTGTATCTGAATTATTTATCGGCAATTATGGGCGGAGTGGGATTTGGCGTGTATTTTGGCTGTGATCTGGCGGATTCGGCTGTGGCAGTTGTTATATGTGCAATTGTGATCGGATACATAGGGAGCATATTGGATAAAAGGGAACGGAATCTGGTTGTGTATAATCTGGTGGCTGCTTTCCTGTCATCGGCAGCAGTATTCATGGCGGATAAGGCGGGGGTTGGCCATCACCCGGACAGAATCGTGCTGGGACTGAATATGGTATTGATCAGCGGGCTGGGAGTGGCTAACGGCATTCGAGATATGGTAGACCGGGCGTATTTGTCGGGACTTTTGAATATTGTAAATTCCTGTCTGGGAGCTATCGCGATTGCTTGTGGTACAGGACTTGCCATGCTGCTTTTTAAAGGGGATATGTATGAGATGTATATTGCACCGAATGTTGCGGTACAGTTACTATCCTGCGGAGTGGCGAGCATGGGGTTTGCGCTACTGTTTAAAGCGGCGGTAAAACAGTCTTTTTATGCCGGAATCGGAGGGCTTGTTACCTGCGCCTGTTATCTTGTAGTACAGGCGTTTGGCGGAAATGATTTTGCAGCGGTTATGGCCGGCGCGGCGTTTGTGGCGGCGTATGCTTACGTTATGTCTAGAGTACACCGGGCGCCGGCAACGATTTTTCTTACCACGTCAATTATGCCGGTGATACCGGGGGCGACCTTATTTTACCTGATGCACGGTTTGGTTCAGGAGGACTATAGGCTGGCTTCCCAGCAGACGATTGCGCTTGCGCAGACATGTCTGGCGATTGCCTTTGGTTTTCTAGTAGTAGAAATCGCAACTCGATACGTAGGGAAGAAAAAGTCATAGGAAGAAACAAATAGGACGGAGGAACCGTCGGAAACTTAAAAACAATTATGATACAAGGAGGAGATGGGATGCTGTCTTTTGAATGTGATTATAATAAAGGAGCCCATGATAAGATTTTGGAGCGTTTGGCTGAGACGAACGAAGAACCGTTAAGCGGTTACGGCTCTGATAAGTATTGTGCTATGGCAAAGGAAAAAATCAAGGGCTGCTGTCAGAATCCGGAAGCGGAGGTTCATTTCCTGACCGGCGGAACGCAGACCAATCAGATTGTGATTGACGCTATGCTTACGAAGTATCAGGGGGTCATTGCCGCAGAGACCGGACATGTGAGCCAGCATGAAGCGGGAGCAATTGAATTTACCGGGCATAAAGTAATCACGCTTCCGCATACGGAAGGGAAGCTTGCAGCAGAAACGGTAAGACGCTGTCTGGAAGAATTTTATGAGGATGAAAATCATGAGCATATGGTATTTCCGGGCATGGTCTATATTTCCCATCCTACGGAATATGGAACGCTGTATTCACTTAAGGAACTTGAGGAATTGTCTGTGCTTTGCAGGGAATATGGGATTCCATTTTATATGGACGGAGCAAGGCTGGGGTATGGTCTTGCAAGTAAGGAGACAGATGTGACGCTTCCGGATATTGCCAGAATAATGGATGTATTCTATATTGGGGGAACGAAAGTCGGAGCGCTGTGCGGCGAAGCGGTTGTGTTTACTCATCATAACACGCCGGAGCATTTTCTGACTACGGTAAAACAGCATGGAGCGCTGCTGGCAAAGGGAAGACTGCTGGGCGTACAGTTTGATACGTTATTTACGGATAATCTCTATATGGAGATCAGCAGGAATGCAATTGAGACGGCGGATGTATTGAAGAGGCTGTTCAGGGAAAAGGGTTATCGGTTTTTACTTGATTCCCCGGCGAACCAAATATTTATCGTGCTGGAGAACGATAGGCTGGAGAGATTGAAGAAACAGGTGAATGTCAGTTTCTGGGAGAAGGCAGATGAAAGTCATACGGTGGTGCGGTTTGCTACAAGCTGGGCGACAACAACGGAAGAAATAGAAGCGCTGGGGAAGCTGTTGTGATTAGACTGCAGATAAAGCTTGTAAACGTATTCCGATTAATTAGGAGACGTTATACTAGTACATCCAAAACTTAATATTCGATGTACTAGAACTGGAATGGGAGAAATCAAATGCAGGAGTTAGCTAAGAAAAAGAAAATCCGACTGAGTGACGAGGTGGTATATATACTGGGGGCATTGTTGTTATCTCTGGCAACAGCGATGCTGTCGGCCGCAGATTTTGGGCTGTCGGTGATCGTGTCCCCAGCATATTTGGTGAGCCTTAGGGTGCCGTTTTTAACCTTCGGGCAGGCAGAATATGTGGTTCAGGGAATTTTGTTCTGCATAGCCATGAAACAAGTGAAGCCATTGTATTTCGGGGCGTTTCTTTCAGGTCTGATCTATGGCCTGATGCTTGATCTGTGGAGAATGGCAGTTACGCAGCTTAACCCAGATATATATCCGCCGGGGACGCTTCCGCTGAGGGTCCGCGCGGGGTATTTTATCATTGGCTTTTTTATCAATGCGTTTGCGGCCATGCTGTATTTCAAGAGCCGGTATTATCCGCAGGTTTATGAGTTCTTTGTAAAAGGGATTAGTGAGAAATATCAAAAGGATCTGGCGGGGTTTAAGCTTCGTTTTGATCTGGCGTTTCTTCTGCTGACGGTAAGCATGTCGTTTTTGATGTTCCACAGGCTTGTGGCAGTGGGTGTGGGGACGCTGGTGATGGCATGCTGCAACGGGCCGCTGATCGGTGTATACGGCCGATGGTTTGACCGGTATTTTGAAGTAGGGAAAGCCTGAACTATAAAGTGTAAACAGGAAAAGGAGGACGAAAAATGGCAGATATTATTTTGAAGAATGGAATCATTGAAATCGGCGTCAATCTGCATGGCGCGGAACTGAAGTCGCTGCGCAGGACGGATACTGGAACGGAATATCTCTGGTGCGGGGATCCGGCTTACTGGAACCGTACGTCTCCGGTGCTGTTCCCGTTTGTAGGCGGTGTGAGAAATGGGGTTTACCGTCATGAGGGAACCGAGTATCAAATGAGTCAGCATGGCTTTGCAAGAGACCGTGATTTTACATTGATCAGCCAGACGGAGGATGCGGTATGGTTCGGGCTGGAGGATGATGAAGAAAGCCGCGGGGTATATCCTTTCGCCTTTCATTTGGAAATCGGTTATCAGCTTCTAGAAAATGGCGTGAAGGTTATGTGGAAGGTGGAAAATCCGTCAGAAGAGACGATGTATTTTGCGATCGGCGCGCATCCGGCCTTTAACTGTCCTCTTAAGGAAGGAGACAAACAGACGGATTGCGCCCTCCGCCTGCAGGATCGGGACGGAAAGAATCTGGCATATTTTATCAACACCATTTTCGGGCAGGGAGGAACCGTGACTAACGCCCACGAGGCGGTAAACCTTCAGGAAGGAATCCTGCCGGTTACGGAGACTCTCTTTGATTACGATGCCAAGGTGATTGAGGAAGGACAGACCCAGAGGGTGTCTCTTTTAGACGGGAACGGAGAGGAATATCTGGCAGTGGAATTTAGCGCTCCGCTGGTAGGGATTTGGTCGCCGCCGAAGAAGAAGGCTCCGTTTATCTGCATTGAACCATGGTATGGGAGATGCGATAAGGATGTGTTTGAAGGAGAATTAAAAGACCGTGAGTGGGAGCTGAAGCTTGCCCCGGGCGGGGTATTTCAGGCAGAATATAAGATTGTTGTTCAATAAGAGGAAGAGCGATTCCTGATACTCGATATTTCAAGACATGAAAATCTGTACCTTTCCGACTGTGCAAAACAGAAAAAGCAATTGCAGATGTCTTGGAAATGAGACAAATCCATCCGCAATTGATAAAAAATAGCGGATGGATTTATTTTTGGAAAAAATTCTCATAATCCATATTTTTCCCTGATTTCCTCAATAGCCTGTTCCATCTCCGTACATTTTCCTTCAGCGGCTTGTTTTCTGGAAATTTCTAAATCTCGATAAAAATCCTCTCTGCTTTTTAACGGGAATGGACATTCACTCCGTCGTTGCTGAAAAAGTTTTTTAGCCAAATCCTGTATCTTAATTAAATCCGTTTCTGGCAATACTTCTAATATAGAAATTGTGTTCTCAAGAGTACTCATCTTAATCCTCATCTCAAATTTCCTAGCAAAAAATAATAGTTAAATTCATTTTTCTTATAACATTTCTCGTAGAAGATATAAACAGTTTTCTGGATATCTTAGATGAAAACCATTAGATTTAACAAAGCTAGCTCCAGAAAGGAGTTTGCTGAACCATTTAACACGATTGTAGAACCTATGAAAGATAAACTTATGCAGTATAATAACGAAAAAATCCGTGGTGCGAAAGCACTCACGGATTTTTCTCAGGTCATTATTTTAACTCAAATCAATCCTTTTTTTGGACAAGGTTTGATTAAGGACTTTTTGGTGGACCTGGCGGGAATCGAACCCGCGTCCGAAAGCTCTTCCATTCAGGCATCTCCCATTACAGTCATTATACGTTCATTCCCTCCGCTTCCCGCCTAATGACAGGCTGAAAGCATCAGTAGCTTCATAAAATCTTCCATTCCCTCAAAGCTTTGGAAACGAAGTGCTCCGTCTCGTCGAAGCCGGTTACTTAAGCGACGGAAGACCTAAGGCCGACTGCAGCCAGATTAGGCTGCGTACGCTAACTCTCTATTGTCTGCGTTTATATTTAATTAGAACTTTTAACGTAGTGTCCTACTACGAATGGCTTCCCAAACTTCTAAACCCCCGTCGAAACCAGTACAAGCCCAGATCATTGGCTTCCGGCGGCATATCCTTGTAACTGCCGGGCGGAAGCATCTTGTGCCGGTTCGCAGAAATTCGTCTGCGTATTATGATTATATGCAGAAGGATTAGAAAAGTCAAGGGAAAACGAAAATTCCCATTCGTGAAGCGAATTTTCAATGGATTTGCGAAGGCTGCTGTGAACGGAGTGAACAGTAACAGGAATTGAGATGGATCTGGATTTGTGGTATGATAAAGCTATATTTTTCGTAATATAGACTGCATTAAGGATTTTAATATTTTCATATGAGGAGGTGGAACCATGCCCTTTACAATTGTGCGGCAGGATATAACACGAATGAAGGTTGATGCGATTGTCAACGCCGCTAACACCGACTTGGTTATGGGTGGAGGAGTCTGCGGAGCTATATTTAAGGCGGCGGGCTCTGCCAAGCTTCAAGCAGCCTGTGATAAGATTTCGCCAATAAAGACAGGCGGCGCTGCGATTACTCATGGCTTTAATCTTCCGGCGAAGTATGTCATCCATGCCGCCGGCCCCGTGTATCGCCACTGGTCTCCAGAACAGAATGAAAAGCTTCTTTGGTCCGCTTATATGGAATCTTTGAAGCTGGCGTTGAAGAACAAATGCGAGAGTATAGCGTTTCCGCTGATTTCCAGTGGCATTTACGGTTACCCCAAGGATGAGGCATTACAGGTTGCCGCTGCTGCAATCAAGGACTTTCTTACAGAACATGATATGGATGTGTATTTAGCGGTTTTTGACCGGGCTTCCTTTGTGGTCAGTGAAGAACTCCTTGGAGCGGTAGAAAGCTACATCAATGAGCATTATGTTGACACATGCAGCGTTCGCCGCCAGCAAATGGAGCCGCTTTTAGCAGAGGCTGCGCCTATGGCTGCTCCCAGGGGGCTGGACGACCTGATGGAAAGACTGGATGAACCGTTCAATACTACATTGCTGCGGCTGTGTTATCCCCAATTAGTAGGAACAATACAGCTTTCTGGCGGGCGGCGGCACGTCAAGAAATATATATGGAGTTTTTAAAGAATCCCCCGGAGCAGGGGAGCGGTCAGCCTGTGACCTGCTCCACTTCCGGTATGGGTTTGAGATTAAAATGAATTTCGATAGAAATGTGTCTTGTTTTGTCGCTGTCTATGGTTTCATGGACAACGATTTCTTTCATCAGGCGGTTTAAGGTGGAAGCGTCCAGCTCGGTGATGTCCCGGTATTCCTGTATGGATTCCACCCACTGCCTTGCGTCCACGGCAAGCCGGATTTCATCGGCAAGGCGTTTCCGGCCTTCCTCAACCTTGGCTTTTAATTCCGCCTGTTCCTTCTGTGTCTTTTCCAGCAGGAGATTGAAGTTTTCTTCTGT
>CAJUTH010000060.1 GCA_910589275.1 uncultured Dorea sp. | reverse complement strand
CTTGAAATGGGCAAATTCCGTAACAGTGAGGCCGAAGGCTGAACTGTTACTTCGGAAAATAAAAAATTGGCAGGTATCTGGCAAAACAAGAAAAAATGGGATATACTTGATATATCTCATTTTTTCTTGTGGAAATGTGCTTTATGGAGGTGATCAGGCTTGAATTATCTGAATACGCCAGCAGTGGATATTTTGTTCAGACAGACCATCAACAGTGAAATCTATGTAGATAAATCCATGATGATTGACAAGATTTCCAAATACATCAATACGGGAAACAGGTATATCTGTGTTACAAGGCCAAGGAGGTTTGGCAAGTCGGTCAATGCCGCTATGCTGGGCAGTTATTATATGAAGGGCTTGGATCATGAGGCTTTATTTGCGGGCCTTCAGATTGATAAAAGCGCTTTTAGCAGGAAGCATCAGGGAAAATATAACGTGATCTATATTGATTTCAGCAGAATGCCGGATTTCTGCGGCGATTATCAGAGTTATATTACCGATATTATCCGGGGACTCAGGGAAGATATCGAAGAGGCATATCCGCACGTAAAGGAGAAGGAATACACAAGACTTTCCGCTGTGCTGCAGGCATCCGGGGACAGCTTTATCTTTATCTTGGATGAGTGGGATTCCTGTTTCTATAAATCCTTTATGAAGGAAGAGGATAAAAGATCTTTCTTGGAATTTTTAAAAAATCTGCTGAAAGACCAGCCTTACGCGGCTTTGGCCTATATGACGGGGATTCTTCCGATCGCCAAATATTCCAGTGGTTCGGAATTGAATATGTTTGATGAATTTAACTTTATGAACGATAACGTTTATGACAGATACTTTGGATTTACGGAAGAAGAGGTTAAGCAGTTATGCAGTTCCAAGGATATACTGCAGTATGAGGATATCGCGTACTGGTATGATGGATATTATACCAGCGGGGGCGGCAGGCTGTTTAATCCGTGTTCTGTCCATAAAGCCTTAGAAAGAGGGCTCTGCCTGAATTACTGGACAGAAACCGGCCCGATGAATGAAATCGCAGACTGCATCGAGCATAATGTGGGCGAAGTCAGAGAAGATATTGTCAGACTGGTAGCGGGGATTCCTGTTGAGATAGAACTGCACGGATACAGCGTCAGCGAATTGCAGTTAGATACCAGAGACGAGATTTTATCTGCTATGGTTATCTATGGTTTTCTATCCTACTATGATGGAACGCTCCGAATCCCAAACCATGAATTGATGGAGAAGTTCCAGAAAGTGCTGTCTAGAGACAGCATGGGTGAAGTAAAGGAAATCGTAGACAGATCAAAAGAAATCCTGAACGCGACGCTGAACTGTGAGGAAGAAAAGGTTGCCGCTCTGTTAGAGTATGTGCATGATAAGGAAATCCCCTTCCTGAATTATAACGATGAAAATTCCTTATCCTGTGTGATCACACTGTGCTACCTTTTCGCGAGGAAAGATTACTATGTAGAACGGGAAGCAAAGGCCGGAAAAGGA
Source organism: uncultured Dorea sp. (assembly GCA_910589275.1). GTDB lineage: Bacteria > Bacillota > Clostridia > Lachnospirales > Lachnospiraceae > Claveliimonas. The sequence continues at coordinate 12,604 of CAJUTH010000060.1, read as the reverse complement.
TATTGCGATTATTTATTCATTCCTAAGAAATCCGGTAAGCCGGCAATGATCCTTGAACTGAAAATAAATGATAGCTGCGAACATGCAATAGAGCAGATCAGGCAGAAAAACTACCTGCAGCGTACAGAACAGTTTGGAGAGATTCTTTTGATAGGAATCAGTTACAACAAAGAAAAACGCCACCAGTGTAAGATTGAGAAAATCAATACTTAAGACTTTCTGAAAAATTTTGAAAATCCTTGACAAATCCGACTCTTGTGGCTATCATAATCAATAGTTTAGGCCAGCATATATACTTATTAATATATGACAGGTATACCGGCTGGCTGGCAACAGCAAGGAAGAAGAGGAGTACGCGTAAAGAATCCGACAGAGAGGACCGTCCGCTGGCTGGAAGACGGTCTGGGAAGAGGGATGCGGAAGGTAGCTTTGGAGCTGGATTTCTGAACGGGAAGTAGGAAATCCCGGAGTCGTTCACGTTATAGAATAAGAGGAGAATTGCGAAGACGGTTCGTTCTTTGCGGGATAAAGGTGGTACCGTGATATTTTATCGCCCTTTATGTGTAGCGTAGAGGGCGTTTTTTCGTGCCCTTAATTGTGAAAAATATGTGAAAGGACAAGAGAGTATGAGTCAGAATTTAGAGAAGACCTACAATCCGAAGGCGATTGAGGACAAGCTGTACAGCAGATGGTGTGAGAAGAAGTATTTTCATGCAGAGATTGATAAAAGCAGGAAGCCGTTTACTACGGTGATGCCGCCGCCGAATATTACCGGGAAGCTTCACATGGGACATGCGCTGGATAATACCCTGCAGGATATTTTGATTCGTTATAAGAGAATGCAGGGATATAATGCGCTGTGGGTTCCGGGAACGGACCATGCGGCTATTTCCACGGAGGTTAAGGTTACGAATCAGTTAAAGGACGAAGGAATTGACAAGAAAGAGCTGGGACGGGAGAAGTTCCTAGAGCGTACATGGAAGTGGAAGGAAGAGTACGGCGGAACCATTAAGTCCCAGCTTATGAAGCTGGGAAGCTCCTGCGATTGGGACAGGGAGCGTTTTACGATGGACGAAGGCTGTTCTAAGGCGGTAGAGGAAGTATTTATCAAATTATATGAGGAAGGTTATATTTACAAGGGTTCCCGGATCATCAACTGGTGTCCGGTATGTAAGACTTCCCTGTCCGATGCCGAGGTAGAGCATGAGGAGCAGGAGGGAAATTTCTGGCATATCAAGTATCCGATCGCGGGTACGGATGAGTATCTTGAGATTGCGACCACCCGTCCGGAGACAATGCTTGGAGATACGGCGATCGCGGTTCATCCGGATGACGAGCGGTATACGGATATTGTAGGTAAGACTGCAATTCTGCCGCTTGTGAACCGGGAGATCCCGATTGTGGCAGATTATTATGTAGATAAGGAATTTGGAACCGGAGCGGTGAAGATTACGCCGGCCCACGACCCCAATGACTTTGAGGTTGGAAAGCGCCACAATCTGCCGGAAATCAATATTATGAACGATGACGCCACGATCAATGAGAATGGCGGAAAGTATGCGGGAATGGACCGGTATGAAGCGAGAAAGCTGATAGTAAAAGAGCTGGAGGAACAGGGGCTTCTGGTGAAAGTAGTGCCCCATTCCCATAACGTAGGAACCCATGACCGCTGCCATACAACGGTCGAGCCGCTTGTAAAGCAGCAGTGGTTTGTGAAGATGGAGGAACTGGCAAAACCCGCCATTCAGGCGATTCAGACAGGAGAACTGAAATTTGTTCCCGAGCGGTTTGACAAGATCTATCTGCACTGGCTGGAAAATATCCGCGACTGGTGTATTTCCAGACAGATTTGGTGGGGGCACAGGATCCCGGCATATTACTGCGAGGAATGCGGAGAGATGGTTGTGGCAAGAGAAAATCCGGGTGTATGCCCCAAATGCGGCCATAATCATATGGTTCAGGATGAAGATACACTGGATACATGGTTCTCGTCTGCCCTCTGGCCGTTCTCGACCCTTGGGTGGCCGGAAAAGACAGAGGATCTGGAGTATTTCTACCCTACAGACGTGCTGGTAACCGGATATGACATTATTTTCTTCTGGGTAATCCGTATGGTATTTTCCGGCTATGCGCACACGGGAAAATCACCCTTCCACACGGTGCTGATCCACGGCCTGATCAGGGATTCGCTGGGACGCAAGATGAGCAAATCTCTGGGGAATGGAATCGACCCGCTGGAGATCATTGACCAGTACGGCGCGGACGCGCTGCGTATGACGCTGGTGACCGGAAACGCGCCGGGCAACGACATGCGGTTCTACAAGGAGAGAGTGGAGGCAAGCCGGAATTTTGCCAATAAGGTATGGAATGCGTCCCGGTTTATTCTGATGAATTTAGAAGGCAGGAAGTTAAAGAAGCCGGAAGGCGTCAAGTTCCGTCCGGGCGACAGGTGGATTATGTCCCGGTGTAATAATCTGGTAAAAGACGTAACCGAGAACATGGACAAATTTGAGCTGGGAATCGCGCTGTCGAAATTATATGATTTTATATGGGACGAGTTCTGCGACTGGTATATTGAGCTGGCAAAATACAGGATTTACCATGCAGATGAGGATCCGGAGAGCGCAAACGACGCGCTGTGGATCCTGCGGGAGGTTCTGAAGAAAGCGCTGAAGCTTCTCCACCCGTATATGCCGTTTGTAACCGAGGAAATCTATGGTAATCTGGTGCCGGAGGAAGCTTCCCTGATGATGTCTGAATGGCCGGTTTATGATGATGCGTGGAACTTCCCGACGGCAGAAAGGATTGTGGATCATTACAAGGAAATTATTCGGGGAGTGCGGAATGTCCGCGCGGAAATGAATGTTCCAAATTCCAGAAAGGCAAAGGTATATATCGTATGCGAGGACAAGGACCTTTGTGAGGGACTTGCTTATCTGAGCGACGCCGCATTGAATATGGCGGCAGTCAATGAGCTGATCATCCAGCAGACGAAGGATGGGATTGCCGACGACATGGTATCGGTTGTAGTGCCGGATGCAACGGTGTATCTGCCGTTAGAGGATCTGGTTGATTTTGCGCAGGAGACCGAGCGTCTTGAGAAAGAAGAGAGCAGGCTTCACAAGGAGATCGCTAGAGCAGAGGGAATGCTGAAAAATGAGAAATTCGTAAGCAAGGCGCCTGAGGCAAAGGTTCAAGAAGAGCGGGAGAAGTTAGAGAAGTACCGGCAGATGCTTGCGCAGGTGGAGGAGCGGCTTGCGGGCCTTCGCAAAAGGAAATAGGAGCTGCGGTTAAGCATTTTTAACATTTTTAAGCTGTTAATAAGTCAAGGGGATATTATGAAAAAGATTCAATTTAAAATGCCGGGAAAGCCGGATATAAAGGGAACTGTTCATAAACTTAAGAATCTGAAAAAGGAAGATGTAAGCAGGTGGAGGCGGGAGCACAAAGAGCGGCGGGCGCGTATTCTTGAGGAACGCCGTAACAGTGCGCTTGCGAGAAAGCTGAAGCCGGTTTATCTGTGGATGAACCGGCTGTCCCTGTTGTTCCATGCCCTGCTGGCCTGTGTGATCAATCTTGCAATCGAGGCAATTTCCAGACATTCATTTATTCAGGCATGGGAATATATGACCGGGTCGCCTTTGGTGTTTCTCTATAATGCGTTTATGATATTTGCTACATTTTTTATTGTGTACTTTTTCAAACGGAGAGTGTTTGTGCGGATTATTATCAGCGTACTTTGGATGGTGCTTGGTGTCTGCAATGGTTATATGCTGATGAAACGTGTTACGCCCTTTAACGCGCAGGACTTAAAAGTGGCGATGGATGCGGTTTCGCTGATCAACAATTATTTTAATCCAATGGAACTGATCATTCTGGCTATTGGAATCGCGGCGGTTATTGTGTGGGTGATTTCCATGTGGCGCAGAGGCGGACAGTATAACGGTAAGGTTCGCTGGTGGCTGGCTCTGATCGGAATTTTTGCAAGTTTTGCCGGGTATCTGGGACTTACTCAGGCCGCGCTGGATCAGAGAGTGATTTCCAACTATTTTGGAAACATTGCATTTGCTTATGAGGATTATGGGCTGCCGTACTGTTTTATGGCCAGTCTTTTTAATACAGGGATTGACGAGCCTGCAGGCTACAGTGAGGAATCAATTCAAAAAATCAGCAATAACCGTGAGATGACAAAAAATGAAACAGGCAGGGATAAAAATAAGCTTCCGAATATTATCTTTGTCCAGCTTGAGTCCTATTTTGACGTGGCTGAAGCAGAATTTTTTACTACATCTGAGGATGCAAGCCCGAATCTCAGAAAGATGTATGAAAACTATTCATCCGGCTATTTCAAAGTGCCATCGGTAGGCGCCGGGACAGCTAATACGGAATTTGAAGTGCTGACCGGCATGAACATGCGCTTTTTTGGACCGGGCGAGTATCCGTTTAAAACGTACTTAAAGGAACGGACGGCAGAGAGCGCGGCTACGGCGCTGGCTGATCTGGGCTACGGCACCCATGGGCTTCACAATAACGGCGGAAATTTTTACAGCAGGGCAAGGGTTTATAATAATACGGGATTTGATACCTTTACCAGTAAAGAATTCATGAATATTCTTCAAATGACAGAAAATGGCTGGGCCAAGGATGAGATTCTGATAGATCATATTGTGGAAGCAATGGATACCACAGAGCAGCAGGACTTTGTGTTTGCGATTAGTGTGCAGGGGCATGGAGATTATCCGGAGGAGCAGATCATTGAGAACCCTCAAATTAAGGTGGAAGGAATTAAGGACGAAGGAACAAAGAATAAGTGGGAATATTATGTGAATCAGGTCTATGAGATGGATGCTTTTGCCGGTAAGCTGGTGGAGACCATGGAACAGAGAGGCGAGCCGACAGTGATTGTATTCTATGGGGATCATCTGCCTACCATGGGTCTCAAAGCGGAGGATTTAAAGAGCCGATATCTGTATAATACAAATTATGTGATCTGGGACAATATCGGCCTGAAAAAGGAAGACAGGAATGTTCCTGCTTATCAGATTATGGCGGATGTTTTTGAGCGGCTGGATATCCATGCGGGAACCGTGTTTAATTATCATCAGGAGCGCAGGGAAACCAAAGATTATCTGGTAGATCTGGAACTTTTACAGTATGATATTCTATATGGGAATCAATATGTATATGACGGCAGGCCGCCGATTACAGGAGGACATATGCAGATGGGGGTAAAGGATGCCCAGGTAACGGATTTGATTATGCATCTGGATGAGGGATATAGTCTGTATGGGCAGAATTTTACTAAGAGCAGCAGAGTCTATGTAAACGGAGAGAGGCAGAGAAGCAGTTTTCTGAATAATACAAGGATTGAACTTCCAGAGACAGAGCTTTTAGAGGGAGATGTACTGACGGTCAGCCAGGTGGGGTCAAGCAATACAGTATTTAGGACCTCCTGTGAATATATTTATAAGGATGGGAAGCTTGTTGAGCAGCCAGAGACTTCATCCGGAATACCGGGAAAATCATGGCTGGAGACCACAAAGAAAGATGGTGAATAATGATGACATACAGGGAAGCGGTAAGCTATATAGAAGGGATCCCTAAGTTCACCAAAAAGCATTCCTTGGAGCACACAAAAGAATTCCTAAGGGCACTGGGGAATCCTCAGAAGGGGCAGAAGGTAATCCATGTTGCCGGAACCAACGGCAAAGGCTCAGTCTGTGTTTATATACAGGCAATGCTGATGGCGGAAGGAAAACAGGTAGGATTTTTTTCCTCACCTCATCTGGTGAAGATAAATGAACGGTTCCGCCTGAACGGAGAGCCGGTTGACGATGAGACATTTCTGAGGGTGTTTGGCATCGTAAATGATAAAATAGATGAGATGAGCGAAGCGGGCTTCGCTCATCCATCATATTTTGAGTTTTTGTTTGGAATGGGCATGCTGGTGTTTCAAGAGATGCAGCCGGATTATATTATTTTGGAAACGGGGCTGGGAGGAAGACTGGATGCGACCAATGCGGTTGAAGAGCCGGTGCTTACTATTATTACCTCCATCAGTTTGGACCATGTTCAGTATCTGGGAAATACCATTGCAGCTATTGCAGGAGAAAAAGCGGGAATCATTAAAAAAGGGATTCCGCTTATTTTCGACGGGAGCAGCCGGGAAGCTTGTGAAGTCCTGAAAAAACAAGCGGAGCGAAAGGGAAGCAAGTGTAGAGAAATCACGAATCATGCGTACGAATTACGGGAAATTACGAATAAATATATTGCTTTTTCTAGGGTAAATGCGTATGATGGTAATATCGTCTGGAGGCTTTCAAATTGTGGAATATACCAGATGATGAACGCGTCCATCGCGATCGCTTCTATGGAGCAGATAATGGGCGGATCTATCGAGAAAGCACAGTATGAACGCTGGAGCAGGGCGATTGCAGAAGTGACCTGGGAAGGCCGGATGGAAGAGGTCCTTCCAGGAGTATATCTGGATGGAGCCCATAATCCGGGGGCTGTTACTGCATTTTGTGAAAGTGTACTGGCATTGGATAAAGAAATGTACAGGGAAGAGAACAACAAGCAGAGAGCATATCCCGTTATTTTGTTCTCGGCAGTCGATGACAAAGAATACGAGGTCATGGCTGAAGAACTCTGCAGGAGAATCCCTGCAAAGGCTTATGTGGTCACGGAGGTCTTTGACAGGAGAAGGGTTCCGGCCAGGAAGCTTGCGGAGATTTTTCGGAAGTATACAGACAGGCCGGTATTTGAAAGAGCAGATCTTCATCAGGCGTGGGAAACCGCGCTTGCCTGCAGAGAAGGGCAGGGAAAAGTATATTGTCTGGGTTCTTTGTATCTGGCTGGAATGGTGAAAGAAGAGATACTGGCGGATTAAGGAAAGAAAAAGCACGTCTGAAGTTATAGAGACAGAAAGGAGGCAAAATGCTGAATTTTGAAGAAGAGTTGAAGAGATTCCAGCCGTGTCTGGAAGTAGAGGATATTGAGGATGCGGTTTATCAGGAAGACCTTGCTGATATGACTGATTTACTGAGAGAGGTTATTGAACAGACGAACAAGTAGAAAGCAGAAGGATATTTATGGAGTATACACAAAAACTGATCTATCAGTCCAATTACTGGTATAACGACGGGCTCCAGAAGGCGAACATCCGCGATATGTCAGGCGCGATTACGTCTTTGAAAAAGAGCCTTCAGTTTAATAGTGAGAATATTGCGGCAAGAAATCTTCTTGGTCTGGTTTACTATGGCCGGGGAGAAGTGGGGGAAGCTCTGGTAGAGTGGATTCTCAGTAAGAACATCCATCCTCAGGATAACATTGCCAGCTATTATATACAAAAGATACAGGAAAGTCCGGCGGATCTGGACACGATCAATCAGGCAATCCGCAAGTATAACCAGAGTCTGGTTTACTGCGGACAGGGCGGGGAGGATCTGGCAATCATTCAGCTAAAACAGGTGGTGAGTTCTTGCCCAAGCTTTTTGCGTGCGTATCAGCTTCTGGCGCTGCTTTATCTTCATACGGAACAGTACAGCTTGGCCAGACGGGTGTTGAAGGAAGCCAATAAATTGGATACGACCAATGAGCTGACGTTAAGATATATGCATGAGCTGGTTCAAAGCCGGCGCCAAAGGCGGGAGAGCGGGGAAAAGGCAGAGGTTAAGCCTCGGAAAAAGCCTCAGACCGTTACATACAGTATAGGAAACGAGACAATTATCCAGCCGGCTTCTACAGTAATGAAAGAGAACACCAGCAGAATGACGATTATGAACATACTGATCGGACTGGCTGTAGGAATTGCATTTATGAGATTTATGGTTATGCCGGCGGTAAATCGCTCCACCTCTGCAAAGACCAACAAACAGGTGGTAGAGTTCAGCGATAAGATTGCTGAGGAAGAGGCACAGATTGCGGCTCTTAAGACAGAGCTTGAAAGTTACCGTGCAACCAGTGAAGAGACGGAGAATGCGCAGCAGACGGCGGCTTCAACGAAGGATAGTTATGAGATTGTTATAGAGATGTATTCTCATTTTCTTAATGACGATATCAGTGATTCCGCTATGGTAGAGCAAATATTAAAGGTAAATCCGGAGGCGCTGGGGACACTGGGCAGAGAGCGCTACGATGAGATGACGGGAACTTTGTTCCCGCGTTATGGGGAAACCCTATATTATACGGCGAGAGAAAACTATGAGGCTGCTAATTACACGGACGCAATTACGAATCTGACAATGCTGATGCAGTTTGATGAGGGGTATGACGAGGGCAATGCCATGTTCTTGCTCGCGAGAGCCTATGAGGCGGCCGGCGACGCAGATAATGCGGCTCAGTGGAAAGGAAAGGTAGAGAAAGACTATCCGAATGTGGATACATCAGAAAAGAGCGATGATGAGTCAGAGGATTCAGGGGATTACGAAGAGGACGATGGTTACGATGAATATGACGATTCAGACGATTACTATGACGATGAGTATGAATAAAAATGCTGCTGCTTAGAAGGCAGACGGCGGCATAAGACAGATGGGATACGAAAGAGAAGGATATGCGGGCGGCATATCCTTTTTCTATTGGGAAACCGTCGTGTGGTTTCCTGTATGAAAATAAATGCGCGGCTGCACGCGTAATAAAAGTGCAGACTATTTCATTGCAGGGATCGGGGAAATGCCTGCAGTCAGGGGAAATATAAAGAAAAGGGGACGAGACTATGAAATATGAAGTGCAGGAGAACTGCCTGACTATCTACCTTCCGGGGGAGCTGGATCATCACAATTCAGAGGAGATTAAGCGGGAAGCAGACCGTCTGATTGAACGCGGACATGTACGCTATGTAATCTTTGATTTTGCAGATACGGAGTTTTGTGACAGTTCAGGAATTGGTGTGATTATGGGACGTTATAAGAAGGTATGTATGTTTGGCGGCGAAGTGTGGGCGGCCCATGCAAACGAGCGGATTAAGAAAATACTCAAAATGTCCGGAGCGACTAAAATTATGCAGATATATGAGGAGGATGTATAGGAATGAGAGAGATTGTAAATGGTATGACAAATGAGATGAAGCTGGAATTTGACAGCCGCTCTGCCAACGAGGCATTTGCAAGGGTAACGGTAGCGTCGTTTATGACGCAATTGAATCCGACGCTTGAGGAGGTGTCCGATGTAAAAACCGCTGTTTCCGAGGCGGTAACCAATGCTATTATTCATGGATATGAGAATCATGTAAATAAAATTCAGATATTTGCCGGGATTGAGGGAAAAACCTTGCGCTTAGAGATCACAGACAGAGGCGTGGGGATTCCGGATGTGAAACAGGCAATGGAGCCTTTATTTACAACAAAACCGGAGCTTGAGCGATCCGGTATGGGATTCTCTTTTATGGAGGCATTTATGGACGAGGTGATTGTAGAGTCTGAGCCGGGGAAAGGAACGGTTGTCAAAATGAAAAAAGTAATCGGAAAGGGCAGGGAACTATGGACCGCACAATCGCTCTGATTAGGAAATCTCACGAGGGGGATGAGAGAGCGAAGGCGCAGCTTGTGGAGGAAAATGTGGGGCTGGTGTGGTGCATTGTCAAACGTTTCTATAACAGAGGGGCAGAAGCAGAGGATTTATTTCAAATCGGCAGTATTGGGCTTTTGAAGGCAATTGATAAATTTGATCTGAGCTATGACGTAAAATTCAGCACCTATGCGGTGCCTATGATATCCGGTGAAATTAAGCGTTTTCTGAGAGACGATGGAATGATCAAGGTAAGCCGTTCCTTAAAGGAGCTGGCATACAAAGCATTTTCCTGTCAGGAAGAATTAAGGAGAAAATGGGGGAGAGAACCTTCTCTCGGAGAAATTGCAGAAAAGCTTGCAGTAGATAAAGAGGAGCTTGCGGCTGCGTTAGAGGCAAGCTCGGAAGTGGAATCATTGCACAAAACCATTTACCAGAGGGACGGTCATGAGATTCAGCTTATGGACAAGCTGGAAGAAAAAGAAGAACGGGAAGAAAAGGTATTAAACCATATGCTTCTTAATGAACTTTTGCAGCATCTGGAGAAAGAGGAGAGGCAATTAATTTATCTGAGATATTTTGGAAATAAGACGCAGGCAGAGGTGGGGAGGATGATGGGGATATCTCAGGTTCAGGTATCAAGAACTGAAAAACGGATATTGAAACGAATGCGTGAGGCTCTTTGAAATAACTGCATAAGAATCGTAAATTTCATTGTGGGAAATAAGAGTGTATATTTTTGTGCGCAGAATCCATACTAACAATAAATTGTCAATACAGCGGAAAATAAGTCTTTGATGCATTGACGCAGGGTGTCAGGTGCTTATTGTCCGCCTGTGTTAGATGGAAAGGAGGCGGCATTTGTGGAGGAAACGAGAAGGAAGCTCAGAGCATGTCTGATTTTCGTAGTGACAGTGGCGGTGATTATCGGAATGGTATATTATTTTCACGATGTGAAAGGCGCAGCCCAGGTAAGTGATGGAACACTGATTGCCATACCGGGAGGAACGATGCTATGGCGGTAGTAAATGAGACAATATACATTAAGGGAGACGCAAATGTGGAAGTTACAAGACCATATGCCACTCTTGGAGATCTGGTCCAGATGGAATGTGCGAATCCGGTAGTGATACCTAAGCTTAAGACCTTAAAGGTTCTTAAATTTTCGGAAACAAAGACAAAGCATTCCCACCATAATAACAGCAGGACGGTAGTTTCCGTATTGAAGCTGATTGAATGCATCCATGAAAAATATCCTGGAATGAGTGTGCAGAATCTGGGGGCGGAAGATATTATTGTGACCTATGAAAATCAGCAGACAGCAGGACAATTTGTGCATTGGGCCAAGATAGTATGTGTGGTGCTTATATCATTTGCAGGTTCAGCCTTTTCTATTATGGCATTTAACAATGACGTGGATACCAGTAGATTATTTGACCAAATCTACGAACTGCTGATGGGAAAGGCATCGGATGGGTTTACATTGCTTGAAGTGACATACAGCATTGGGATTACCATAGGTATTTTGGTATTTTTCAATCATTTCGGGCGAAAACGCTTTTCTGTGGATCCAACGCCGATGGAGGTGGAAATGCGCCTGTATGAGGCGGATATCCAGACGACACTGGTAGAGAATTATTCCAGAAAGGGGAAAGAGGTCGATGTGGGTACGACAGATATTGTTAATAATCATCGGACTTAGCTCTGGCATGATTGTGGCAAGCGGATTGTTCTCCTTTATTACAGGGCTGGGCGTTATATCAGATTTTGCGGACCGGACTCATACGGGGGAGCATGTGCTTCTCTATGAGGATGCAGTTGCGGTGGGAGGAATTTTGGGAAATGTATTTATTATCTTTCAGCCGCATATTGCCGGGGCTGGATGGCTGCTTCCCGTATTTGGACTCTTGGCGGGAATATTTACTGGCTGCTGGGCTATGGCTCTGGCGGAAATGCTGGAGGTATTTCCGATATTTATCAGAAGGGCCAAGCTGATCCGGTGTATTCCATGGGTGATTTTAGGAACCGCTATTGGAAAATGCGTGGGCTCGCTTTTATTTTTTTATCAGAGATGGGGCAGATAGCAGGAAGGAGAAAATAATTATAATGGAAACAAAGGAACAGAAACAAAAGGCATATGAGGATTATGTAAAACAAAAAACGCCTATGCATAACCTGCCGCTTAATATGGCAAAAGCATTCATAACAGGAGGAATCATCTGTATGATTGGACAGGGGGTTTTGGCATACTGCGATAAACTGGGAATGGACAAGGATGCGGCAAGCGGCTGGTGCGCTATGATATTGGTACTGCTGTCGGCAGTCCTGACAGGGTTAAATCTGTATCCGAGGATTGCAAAATGGGGAGGAGCCGGTGCGCTTGTTCCGATTACAGGGTTTGCTAATTCGGTGACAGCTCCGGCGATTGAATATAAAAAAGAAGGACAGGTTATGGGAATCGGGTGTAAGATATTTACCATAGCCGGACCGGTAATATTATATGGTATATTTACAAGCTGGTTATTGGGACTGGTATACTGGATTCTGACGAAGGTTGGAATTATGTAAGAAAACGGCATAGCTGTACTGAAAAGAGGACAGCTTATCTGTTATCCTTAATACATCAAAAGGAACGCTGTATATAAGGCGTGAGGATATAAAGATGTAGAAAGGATGGTAAGAGAATATGAAAGGCTATGTTGTAAATGACGGATACATGGGATATGTGAATGGAAAATATATGTTATTTTCCTGTGAAGAAGACTATAGAGAATATATGAGTGAAGAATAGAAAGATAGAAAGTATTGATTCTAGCGGGGCGGCGGACAAAATAGTCATGGCCGTACAGCTATTTGGCTCATGAGGCAGGAGGGAACGGTTGGACTTTCCTGCCACATTTAAATGACCTAATGGATTTGATGCACCCTATAATTAAAAAAAATGAAAAAAGGGGTTGATTTTTGGAAATCTTTTGGTATAATAGTATTTGTTCGCGAGGACAACACTAATGCGGAATGGTGTAATGGCAGCACAGCAGACTCTGACTCTGTTAGTAGGGGTTCAAGTCCCTTTTCCGTAGTTCCTTGGCAGGGGCGC
>CAJUTH010000059.1 GCA_910589275.1 uncultured Dorea sp. | reverse complement strand
TCACTTTCTTTGTAACTTTCTTTGCCATAATAAAACTAACCTACACTTTCCTTTTTTTGATGAATTTTCATGAAGTTCTTCTCGCTATGCTCGAAGAACAAAGTAAATACGAACCTCAGGCTGCGTTTACAGCTTGCCTTCGCTAAGTCTTTTACTTCTTCTTATTAGCTACTGTTCTCTTCGGACCCTTCCTTGTTCTTGCGTTTGTCTTCGTCTTCTGACCGCGAACCGGAAGTCCTTTTCTGTGACGGATACCTCTGTAGCATCCAATCTCCTGCAGTCTCTTGATGTTCAGCGCAATCTCTCTTCTAAGATCGCCTTCTACCATCTGAGTCTCATCAATTACTGCACTGATTTTCTTAACATCCTCATCTGTCAAGTCTCTGCAGCGGATATCAGGATCTACTCCTGCCTCTGCCAGAATCCGGGTTGCACTCGGTCTGCCGATTCCATAAATATAAGTCAGTCCGATTTCAACACGTTTGTCTCTTGGTAAGTCTACACCTGCTATACGAGCCATGTGATTTTCCTCCATTTTCTAAAAATTATAGTTACATTGTCTTTAATAGGGACTACTGAGCAGTTAGCAAATTTTTTCATAAGCTTACTGCGAAAAGTCGTTCCTGTTTACTTGGCGAGGTTTTCCACGAGCCTAGTATAAGGAACTTCCTCTTTTCATCCAGACGTGTTCGGTATCACGTCCTTTCCGGCCACCGAACCAAATGCGATCCGGTAATGACGGGCCGGCATTAGAAGCAATATACGAGGACTTCACCGGCTACAGGTGCACCTTGTATATTTAAAATAGCCTGCACATAAAACCGTACCGGCTATCAGCCGCCTAATTTGATTCATAAACATTGTCTAAAGATGTTCTCTTCGCTTCGCTCAGAGAACGGCCTTCCCACTAAATTCAAGCTACGCCTTACGGCTTGCTTTCATTAAGTGTTCAGTGCCTATCCCTGACGCTGTTTATGTTTTGGATTTTCGCAGATAATGCGAATGCTTCCTTTTCTTTTAATTACTTTGCACTTCTCGCAAATTGGTTTTACTGATGATCTAACCTTCACGGGGATCCTCCTTTCATCCATTGCTTTGCCTTTCAGGTTTCCTTGTTTCCGGGGCTTTAAAAATGCGCAACGAAATAAAGCACCCAAAAACGTGCTTTTACATTATAGCACCCTTTTTTATCCTGCGTCAATATGTTTTTTACTTATCTCTCCAAATAATTCTTCCTTTGGATAAATCATAAGGTGACAGCTCTAACGTAACCTTATCACCCGGCAAAATCTTGATAAAATTCATCCTAAGCTTACCGCTGATATGCGCAAGCACCTGATGTCCGTTTTCAAGCTCTACCTGAAACATTGCATTCGGAAGTTTCTCTACTACGGTTCCTTCAATTTCAATCACGTCAGCCTTTGACATATCTTACATCCTCCTAAATCTCTTCTTCCTCAATTAAAACGTTATTCTGATATTCCTTCAGTATCCTTTTTAGCTGCGCGTCATCCGCTTCGGATATATCATGCTCCATACAGATTAATTCTATATGCTTTATTTTTTTCTTCTTTGGCTTAGCGGCAGTTCTAATCCTGCCGTCCGCTAAATATACATATGCGCCGTCAGTCTCCATTATTACATATATTTTCCCGGCGTCATGTCCGGCCTTTGACCTTGCAAGCATTCCTGCCCTGTATCTGTCCATTCCAACCTCACTTACTGCTCTTTATAACCTTCCCGTCCCGCACTAACCTCAAGCTGCGCCTTACGGCTTGCTTTCGCTAAGTGCTTTTTTATCAAGGAAGTTCCTGTTCCTAAATTCGACAACACCTCATTAAGGAAGCAGGAACGACCTCGCACTAACCTCAAGCTGCGCCTTACGGCTTGCTTTCGCTAAGTGCTTTCGGTCATCGACAGGATCCTCGGCTCGCCCTCTGTGATTACGATGGTATTTTCATAATGTGCCGACAGCGTGCGGTCTCTGGTTACTACCGTCCAGTCGTCATCCAGCCAGTCAACTTCCCAGCCTCCGATATTAATCATCGGCTCAACCGCCAGCGTCATTCCCGCTCTTAACCTTACGCCGCGCTTCGCCACCTCATAATTCGGTATCTCCGGCGCTTCATGCAAGGCCGTGCCAACACCATGACCGCAGAGGTCTCTCACCACACCATACCCACGCTCTCTGGCATATTTTCCGATCGCTCTGGAAATGTCAAATAAATGATTGCCTTCTTTTGCATACTTTATGCCTTCGAAGAAGCATTCTCTTGTGACTCTGATCAAATCTTCGGCTTCTTTGCTCACATTTCCGACCGCATGAGTCCTTGCGGCGTCGGAATGATATCCCTTATAGATCACGCCCGCATCCAGACTTACAATATCGCCTTCCTTTATAATACGGTGCTTCGAAGGAATGCCATGCACAACTTCTTCGTTTACCGATACGCAGATAGATGCCGGATATCCGTTATAATTAAGGAATGAAGGGGTACATCCATACCCCTCGATCAGCTCTCTCCCCAAACGGTCAATGTCAAGAGTGCTCATTCCCGGACGCAGAGCCTTTTCCAGTTCCAGATGAACCTTCTCCAGAATCCGCCCCGCCTCCGCCATCAGTTCTATTTCTCTTGATGATTTAATTGATATCGGCATATCCTACGCCTCCAGAAGCTTTACAATCTGTCCAAACACTTCGTCAATATCGATCGTTCCGTCTACTTTGTGGAGGATTCCTTCCTTTGTATAATAGTCGATCAATGGCTGGGTCTGCTCATGGTATACATTCAGGCGTTTTTGAACCGTTTCCGGCTTATCGTCGTCCCTCAGGATCAATTCCTTTCCGCATGTATCGCAGATACCTTCCTGCTTTGTCGGCGCATATACCAGATGATAGGTAGCACCGCACCCAACACAGGCTCTTCTGCCCGACATACGATTCACAATATTCTCGTCCGGCACATCCACATCGATCGCATAATCCATCTTCTGCCCAAGCTTTTTCAGTGCCTCTGTCAGCGCCTCCGCCTGCGGGATCGTTCTCGGGAAACCGTCCAAAACGTATCCGTTCGCGCAATCGTCCTGATTCACACGGTCTACTACCAAGTCTACAACCAATTCATCCGGTACAAGAAGTCCCTGATCCATGTAAGTCTTAGCCTTTTTGCCGAGCTCTGTGCCGTTCTTAATATTTGCGCGGAAAATGTCTCCCGTAGAAATATGCGGAATATTGTACTTAGCAGCAATCTTCTTCGCCTGGGTTCCTTTACCGGCTCCAGGCGCGCCTAACATAATAATCTTCATGGAATACCTCCTCCTTATATAGCATTTTAACCCGCGAACAATTTCGCAGGTCAAAATAGATATGGTACCGGAACAAGCATCTTCCGCCTGTTCCGCATCGCCTGACGGGCATACGCCCATCAGTCTCATCTGTTCAAAAATCCCTTGTAATTACGTACAAGCATCTGAGATTCAATCTGTTTAATTGTCTCGAGCACAACGCTGACAATAATGATCAGCGACGTTCCGCCAAAGGACACTCTTGCGCCAAGCCATCCGTTAAACAGGATCGGCACAAACTGTATCACCACAAGGCCGCATGCTCCAATAAATATGATATAGTTCAGTATCCTGCTCAGATACTCAACCGTCGGACGCCCCGGACGGATCCCCGGAACAAAACCGCCGCTCTTTTTCATATTATTTGCGATCTCCATCGGGTTAAAGGTGATGGATGTGTAAAAATATGCAAAGAATATGGTTAAAACGATATACAAGATCAGTCCCCATGAATATTTAATATTCTGAGGATTACACCAGTTGCTCTGGTTTAATCCGCGAAGGATCTCACTTCCGATCCCGTCTCCCTCTGCTTTCCCTAAAAATGTAGCAATCAATACCGGGAACTGCATCAGCGAGGATGCAAAAATGATCGGAATAACACCGGCTGTGTTGATCTTCATCGGAATATGGGTTGACTGTCCGCCGTAAGTCCTTCTGCCTTGCATCTTCTGGGAATATTGTACCGCAATCCTTCTCTCTCCACTTTGAAGAATCACAACAAATACTACCAGCACCAAAATGATAGCCAGAATAATGATAACTGCCAGACCGCCTTTGGCGATGTTCTTTCCTTGTATAAACTGCTCAAACAGCGTTGCCATATCGTTCGGGATACGTGAAACAATATTAATCACCAGCACGATGGAGATACCATTTCCAACACCGTTCTCTGTGATACGCTCGCCAATCCACATGAGAAATGCAGAACCACCTGTAAGAGTGAGCACTACAATTGCCGCATTTACAAAATTATACTCGATCAGAAGCCCCTGACGGCCAAAGCCAACTGCCATTGCCGTTGATTCGATCAGCGCGAGACCTACCGTCAGATACCTTGTAAAAGAGGCAATCTTCTTTCTTCCATCCTCACCTTCCTTCTGCATTTCCTCTAACTTCGGAATTGCAATGGTTAGAAGCTGCATGATAATGGAAGACGTAATATACGGGGTAATACTTAGGGCAAATACTGACATCTGCTCAAAGGAACCGCCGGTGAAAGCGTTAAAAAAGTTAAACGCTTCCCCCGTATTCTGTGCAAAAAACTCTTTGATATAGGACGGATCCACGCCCGGCGTCGGAAGCTGTGAGCCAAGTCTGATTACGATTAACATTAAAAATGTGTATAAGATCTTCTTCCGAATATCTTCAATTTGAAATGCCCGTCGAAATGTTTTGAACATTAGATCACCTCTGCTTTTCCACCAAGTGCCTCAATCTTAGCTACTGCACCAGCACTGAATGCATTCGCCTGAACTGTAAGTTTTTTCGTCAATTCACCATTTCCAAGAATCTTAACGCCGTCTCTTGGATTCTTTACGATTCCAGCCTCGATTAAATTTTCTACAGAAACCACTGTATCATTTTCAAATGCCTCTAAAACACTTACATTGATCCCGACAATCGTCTTGGAATTTCTGTTTGTGAAGCCTCTCTTTGGAATCCTTCTGTATAATGGCATCTGACCGCCTTCGAAACCGGGCCTTGTGCCGCCTGAACGGGCTCTCTGACCTTTATGTCCCTTGCCGGCAGTCTTTCCGTTTCCAGAACCGTGTCCGCGTCCTCTTCTGAAATTGCTGCTCTGCTTTGCTCCGTCAGCAGGTCTTAAATTAGATAAGTCCATTGTTACACCTCCTTATTCGAAATTTGCTTATGCCTCTTCTACCTTTACCAGATGCTGAACCTGTTTCACCATTCCTCTTGTAGCCGCATTGTCCGGAAGTACAACTGTCTTTCCCGTCTTCTTAAGGCCAAGCGCCTCAACAGTTTTCTTATGCTTCGGTACCGCACCGATCGTAGATTTTACCAATGTGATTTTTAAATTTGCCATCTCGGTCTACCTCCTCTAGCCTAAGATCTCTTCGATGGATTTTCCACGAAGCTTAGCTACTTCTTCTGGAGTCTTAACCTCTTTCAGTCCCTCAATCGTAGCCAGAACAACGTTCTGCTTATTGTTTGAACCAAGAGATTTTGTACGGATATTCTTGATGCCCGCCATCTCGATCACGGCACGCGCCGGACCGCCGGCAATAACTCCAGTACCATCTGGTGCTTTCTTCAACAATACGGAAGCGCTTCCGAATTTACCGATCAAATCGTGGGTAATACTTCCATTCTCATCTAATGCAACAGTAATAAGCTTCTTTGCAGCATCCTCTTTTCCCTTGCGGATCGCCTCCGGGATTTCGGTTGCTTTCCCTAAACCTGCACCAACATGGCCGTTCCCATCGCCAACAACTACTAAAGCTGTGAATCTCATGTTCCGGCCACCTTTAACAACCTTGGTAACACGTTTAATTGATACTACTTTTTCTGTCAATTCTAATGAACCAGCATCAATACGTTCTTGTTTCATGTGTGCTCCTCCTTCTAGAAATTCAAACCAGCTTCTCTAGCTGCGTCTGCTAATGCCTGAATCTTTCCGTGATAGACAAAACCGCCTCTGTCAAAAACTACGTCCTTGATTCCCTTTTCAAGGGCTCTCTCGGCAATTACCTTGCCAAGGTAAGCAGCGGCTTCTACATTGTCCGTCTTTTCCAGATTTGCTTTCACATCTTTCTGAAGAGTGGAAGCGGATACCAGCGTATTCTGGGCCGTATCGTCAATAATCTGAGCATACATATGCTTGTTACTTCTGAAAACTGCCAAACGCGGGCATTCAGCTGTACCGCTGAAACGGTTACGTATTTTCATGTGCTTTTTTACACGAACTTCGCTTCTTGATTTTTTGCTAACCATTTTCTCTCACCCTCCTTAATTATTTTTTACCTGTCTTACCGACTTTACGTCTGATAACCTCGTCAGAGTACTTGATACCCTTGCCCTTATACGGCTCCGGCCTTCTCTTGTCTCTGATCTCGGCTGCATACTGTCCAACCTTCTCCTTGTCGATGCCCTGAACAGTAATCTTGTTCTGTCCTTCGAGAACTGTCTCGACTCCTTCCGGATCGATCATCTCTACCGGATGGGAGTATCCAAGGCTCAGCGTTAATTTATTGCCTGACTTTGTAGCCCTGTAACCAACGCCGTTTACCTCAAGAACTTTCTTGTATCCTTCTGTAACGCCGACAACCATGTTGTTGATCAGTGTTCTGGTAAGACCGTGAAGGGATTTCATCTTCTTTAAATCGTTCGGTCTTGTAACAACGATTGTATCAACGTCTTTCTTAATCTCCATCTCTGTGGGAAGCTCTTTTGTAAGGGTTCCCTTTGGACCTTTTACAGTCACTACATTATTCTCCGCAATTTCAACAGTTACGCCTGCCGGAATTGCAATTGGCAGTCTTCCAATACGTGACATTGCCATATCCTCCTTAACTTAAATTCTCGGAGCAGGATCTTCGCCTGCTCTGTTTTCAGTCCTGTTTCATAAGGAAGTTCCTTTCGCTAAGCTCGAAAATACCTCGCTAATCTCAAGGAACGCCCTCGCACTAAGCTCAAGCTTCGCCTCCGGCTCGCTTTCACTAAGTGCTTCCGGGCTACCACACAAACGCCAGTACTTCTCCGCCTACGCCGAGCTTTCTTGCTTCTTTGTCTGTGATTACGCCCTGATTGGTTGAGATGATCGCTGTTCCAAGTCCGCCGAGTACCTTCGGCAGATCCTCGCAGTTTGCGTATACACGCAGACCCGGTTTGGAAATTCTCTTAAGGCCTGAAATAACCTTCTCATTCTTATCTGCGCCGTATTTTAATGTTACACGGATTGTCTGGAACGCTCCGTCTTCTACGATATCGTATTTTGTAATATATCCTTCATCCAGCAGAATATTAGCAATTGCAATCTTCATCTTAGATGCAGGAATATCTACTGTATCATGTTTTGCAGTATTTGCATTACGGATTCTTGTAAGCATATCTGCAATTGGATCGCTCATAGTCATGAATGTTTTCCTCCTCTTTAATCTAATGAAGTTCCCCTCGCTTCGCTCAGAGAACGGATTTCCCGCTCGCCAGACATCGCTCCACTAATCTCAGCCCGCGCTTTCAGCTTGGCTTCACTAAGGGTCGCCTGACAAGGAAGTTCTTTTCGCTTCGCTCAAAGAACAGCCCTCACACTAACCTCGACCGGCGCTAACGCTTGGTCTCGCTAAGTGTTCGGTGCCTACCAACTTGCTTTCTTCACACCCGGGATCTGTCCTTTGTATGCCAGTTCGCGGAAGCAAACACGGCAGATACCGTATTTTCTCAAATACGCATGGGGACGTCCACAGATTCTGCAGCGGCTGTATGCTCTTGTAGAGAATTTCGGCTTGCGCTGCTGTTTGATTTTCATTGCTGTCTTAGCCATAATTTACCTCCTTATTTTTTAAACGGCATGTTGAACTGTTTCAGAAGCTCGCGCGCTTCCTCGTCTGTCTTAGCAGTTGTTACAAAGATAACATCCATACCTCTTACCTTGTCGATCTTATCATATTCGATCTCAGGGAAGATAAGCTGTTCCCTGATACCAAGGGCATAATTGCCTCTTCCGTCGAATGCGTTCGGGTTCACACCTCTGAAGTCACGTACACGCGGCAGTGCGAGGTTGATCAGGCGGTCAACGAACTCATACATCTTATCCCCTCTTAACGTGGTCTTACATCCGATTGACATTCCTTCCCTGATCTTGAAGTTTGCCACTGACTTCTTAGCCTTGCAAACAACGGCCTTCTGTCCTGTGATCTTCTCCATATCAGCGATTGCTGAATCTAAAGCTTTTGCATTATCTTTTGCTTCGCCAACACCCATGTTGATAACAACCTTATCGAGTTTTGGCACTTCCATAATATTCTTATAACCGAACTTCTTTGTCATTGCAGCGACAATCTCGTTCTGGTACTGTTCTTTTAATCTGCTGCTCAAAGCCCTGAACCTCCTTCCTCAAATTATTTATCGATTACTTCGCCTGTTGATTTTGCAACACGCACCTTCTTATCTCCGTCCATCTGAAATCCAACTCTGGTTGCTTTTCCATTGTGGAGATACATTACGTTGGAAATGTTGATCGGACCTTCCTGGTGGATGATTCCGCCGTTCTGGTTCGCCATACTCGGTTTCGCGTGCTTTGTCAGCATATTAACGCCTTCAACAAGGACTGTTCCGTCTTTCTGATTTACAGAGAGGACTTTGCCTTCTTTATCCTTCTCCGCTCCGGCAATAACCTTCACCATATCGCCCTTTTTGATCTTCATTGTTGACATCTATCGCACCTCCTTAAAGTACTTCCGGAGCTAAGGAAACAATCTTCATAAACTGTTTGTCACGAAGCTCTCTCGCTACTGGCCCGAAGATACGGGTTCCTCTTGGGTTCTTATCTTCTTTAATAATTACAGCAGCATTTTCGTCAAAGCGGATATAAGATCCGTCTTTCCGACGAGTACCTTTTACAGTACGTACAACTACAGCTTTTACTACATCGCCCTTTTTAACAACGCCGCCTGGTGTTGCATCTTTAACAGTCGCAACAATAATATCGCCGATGCTTGCGTATCTTCTGGTAGAACCGCCAAGCACGCGGATACAAAGTAACTCTTTCGCACCTGTATTGTCTGCTACTTTCAGTCTGCTTTCTTGCTGTATCATTGCAGGTTTCCCTCCTTACACTATTTTGCTTTTTCCATGATCTCGACAAGTCTCCATCTCTTATCCTTGGATAACGGCCTTGTCTCCATAACCTTTACGATGTCGCCGATGCCGCATTCGTTTGCCTCATCGTGAGCCTTTAATTTATAAGTTCTTTTTACAATCTTATTGTAAAGAGCATGTTTTACATGGTCCTCAACAGCAACTACGATCGTCTTATCCATCTTATTGCTGACAACCTTGCCTGTACGTGTTTTTCTAAGATTTCTTTCCACGACTTTTACTCCTTTCTCGGTAATAATAATGTCTTATTTCAGGAAGTTAGCCCCGTTCCGTGATCACAGTCTGGATTCTTGCGATATTCTTTCTTACTTCCTTGATTCTGCTTGTATTATCTAACTGATTCGTTGCGTTCTGGAATCTTAAGTTGAAGAGTTCCTTTTTAGCAGCTACTAATTCTTCATTCAGCTCTGCAGCTGATTTTGTCCTTAAATCTTCTACAAATGCATTAATTTTCACTGTTATCACCGCCTTCTAAGTCTGCGCGAGAAACGATCTTACATTTACAAGGTAACTTATGTGTAGCAAGGCGAAGAGCCTCTCTTGCCACTTCCTCTGGAACGCCCGCGATCTCGAACATTACGCGTCCCGGCTTCACAACTGCTACCCAGTATTCTAAGGTACCTTTACCGGAACCCATACGTGTTTCAGCTGGTTTCGTAGTTACTGGCTTATCTGGGAATATCTTAATCCATACTTTACCGCCACGCTTGATATAACGGGTCATAGCGACACGGGCAGCCTCTATCTGATTGGACTTGATCCAGCACGGCTCTGCTGCAACAATACCATATTCACCATATGAAAGTGTATTTCCGCGAAGCGCTTTGCCCTTCATGGAACCGCGGAACTGTTTACGACGTTTTACTCTTTTTGGCATTAACATTATTTATCGCTCCCTTCCTTTTCTGCCTTTTCCGGAAGAATCTCGCCTTTGTAAATCCATACTTTAACGCCAACCTTACCGTAGGTTGTGTCTGCCTCGGCGAATCCGTAGTCAATGTCAGCTCTCAATGTCTGAAGAGGAATTGTTCCCTCGCTGTAAAATTCTGTACGGGCCATATCAGCTCCGCCAAGTCTTCCTGAAACAGATGTCTTGACGCCAAGCGCTCCCGCTTTCATAGTTCTTGACATGCAGGATTTCATCGCACGTCTGAAAGAAATACGGTTCTCAAGCTGAAGTGCGATATTCTCAGCTACTAACTGCGCGTCCTTATCAGGTCTCTTGATCTCCTTGATATCCACGATCAGCTTCTTGTCTGTATATTTAGCAAGCTCAGCCTTCACCTTCTCGATCTCAGAGCCGCCCTTGCCGATCACCACGCCCGGCTTTGCTGTGTAAATCACAATCTTCACACGCTCTGATGCTCTCTCGATCTCGATTCTGGAAACACCCGCGCTGTATAATCTTTTCTTAAGAAATGTTCTGATTTCATGGTCTTCTATTAAATAGTCTGCAAAATCCTTCTCCGCATACCATTTTGAGTCCCAATCTTTGATAATTCCGACTCTCAAGCCATGAGGATTAACTTTCTGTCCCATGATTCCCCTCCTTATCTTTCATCAAGCACCAGCGTAATGTGGCTCATTCTCTTCTCAATTCTATAAGCTCTGCCCTGTGCCCTCGGTCTGATTCTCTTCATTGTTGGTCCTTTATTTGCATAAGCTTCCGCAATATAAAGGTTATCAGCGCTCATACCGTTATTGTTCTCAGCATTTGCAATTGCCGACTCTAATAATTTCTTTATTAAACTTGAAGCATATCTTGGATTGTAAGTCAAAATACCAAGTGCTGTCTGTACGTCCTTACCTCTGATGGCATCCAATACAAAGCATGCTTTCTGAACAGATACTCTAGCGTAAGATAACTTAGCTGAAGGTCTTGTGTCCTTATTAGCATTTCTCTCTCTCTTGATCTGGGATCTATGTCCTTTTGCCATGGATGAACCCTCCTTTCAAATACGTTGTCTATTATCTAACTTTAGATTTCTTTTCGTCTTTGCCGTGTCCTCTGTAAGTTCTAGTCGCTACAAACTCACCGAGCTTGTGTCCGACCATATCCTCTGTTACATATACCGGCACATGTTTCCTTCCGTCATGAACGGCGATTGTATGTCCGATCATGCTTGGAAAGATTGTAGAACGACGAGACCATGTTTTAATAACTGACTTGTCGCCTGATGCGTTCATAGCATCTATTTTCTTAAGCAGACTAGCATCTGCAAATGGTCCTTTTTTCAGTGAACGAGCCATGGTTCTACCTCCCTTTCGAATCTCTTATTTAATACCTCTGCCATCGCGTCTTCTTACGATCAGCTTGTTAGACTGCTTATTCTTCTTGCGGGTCTTAAGGCCGAGAGCAGGTTTGCCCCAAGGAGTACACGGACCCGGACGTCCGATTCCAGTCTTGCCCTCGCCGCCGCCGTGCGGATGGTCGTTCGGGTTCATAACAGAACCTCGTACGGTAGGTCTGAAGCCCATGTGGCGCTTACGTCCTGCCTTGCCATAGTTGATCAGGCTGTGGTCACCGTTGCCAACCACGCCGATGGATGCGCGGCAGATGATCGGAACCATTCTCATCTCCCCGGAAGGAAGACGAAGGGTTGCGTATTTGCCTTCTTTTGCCATCAACTGTGCGCTGTTTCCTGCGGAACGTACTAACTGTCCGCCTTTTCCCGGATACAGCTCAATATTGTGGATCTGCGTACCTACCGGAATATCAGACAGCGGCAGGCAGTTGCCTACATGAACCTCGGCTTCCGGTCCGTTCATGACCTTCATGCCGTCTGTGAGCCCCGCCGGTGCGAGAATGTATGCTTTCTCGCCGTCCTCATAGCAGATCAGCGCAATATTCGCCGTCCTGTTCGGATCGTACTCGATTCCGATTACAGTAGCCGGTACGCCGTCTTTTCTTCTCTTAAAATCAATGATCCTGTATTTTCTCTTCGCTCCGCCTCCGCGGTGTCTAACTGTGATTTTCCCCTGATTATTACGTCCTGCCTGTCTGCTCTTAGAAGCCAACAGAGATTTCTCTGGAGTAGTCTTAGTGATTTCTGCGAAATCAGATCCAGTCATCTGTCTTCTGGAAGGCGTATATGGATTATAGGTTTTGATTCCCATGATTACATCTCCTTTCTACAGTCCCTCGAATATCTCGATATCCGCGCTGTCCTCTGTAAGCTGCACAATCGCTTTCTTTGTCTTTGCAGTCTTCCCGAACTTCCAAGTTCCGCGGACTCTCTTCTTCTTGCCGTCAAGATTCATCGTATTGACACTCCTAACCTTTGTTCCTGCAAACATCTTCTCAACAGCTTCCTTTACCTGAGTCTTGGTCGCCTCTGTGTGAACCAGAAATGTATATTTCTTCTCGCCCATCAGCTCCATGCTCTTCTCAGTCACTACCGGTTTAAGGATTACATCATAATACTGTACGTTTGCCATTATGCGTACACCTCCTCAATCGCCTCTACAGCAGCCTTTGTAGCTACTACCGTGTTGTATTTCAGGATGTCGTATACGTTGATCGTATTAGTCTTTGCAGTCTTAACGTCTGCGATATTCCTTGCAGAAATCTCAGCGTTTGTATTTCCGTCCTCCAACACCACCAGCGCTTTGCTGACATCCAGACCTTTCAGCATATCTGCAATGCTCTTTGTCTTAATTTCATCAAGCTTAATCTCGTCTACGACGATAAACTTCTTCTCTTCTACCTTTGCGGAAAGCGCAGATTTCAATGCGGCGCGCTTTTCCTTCTTATTCATCTTGAAGGAATAATCTCTCGGAACCGGTGCGAATACGACTCCGCCGCCCGTCCACTGAGGCGCCCTTGTGGAACCCTGTCTTGCATGACCTGTCCCTTTTTGTCTCCATGGTTTTCTTCCTCCGCCTGATACTTCAGAACGTGTCTTAGCCTTCTGAGTGCCCTGACGTTTATTTGCAAGCTGGTTCACTACTGCCATGTGTACTAAATGATCGTTCACTTCCACACCGAACACAGCGTCGTTCAGCTCAATTGTACCAACTTCTTTGCCTTCGATATTGTAAACTGCTACGTTTGCCATCTCTAGCGTTCCTCCTTTCCTTAAGTAAAGCCTACTTACCGGCCTTTACTGTCTCTTTGATCGTTACTAAAGATTTCTTCGGTCCCGGTACGGCGCCTTTTACCAGAAGAAGGTTCTTCTCAGCGTCCACGCGGACAATCTCAAGATTCTGAATGGTAATCTGTTTATTTCCCATCTGCCCCGGCATCTTCTTGCCCTTGAATACCTTGCTCGGATCAGATGCCGCGCCGTTAGAACCCGCATGGCGGTGGAACTTAGAACCGTGGGTCATAGGTCCTCTGTGCTGATTGTGTCTCTTGATCGCGCCTTGGAAACCTTTACCCTTTGAAACAGCCGTAGCGTCGATTTTATCGCCCGCCTCAAAAATATCTGCCTTGATCTCCTGTCCAAGCTCATACTCGCCGGCATTCTCAAACTTAAACTCTCTTACAAATCTCTTTCCTGCAACGCCGGCCTTTGCAAAATGTCCCTGCTCGGCCTTTGTCAGTCCGTTGCGGTGAGCGATCTCTTTTTTTCCGCTCTTATCCTTTATCACGATCTTCTCTTTCTTGTCGCCGAATCCAACCTGCACCGCGCTGTATCCGTCGTTCTCCACAGTCTTAATCTGCGTTACCACACAGGGGCCTGCCTGAAGAACTGTTACCGGCGTCAGCACGCCGTCTTCGTTAAAGATCTGAGTCATCCCGATCTTTGTAGCTAAAATAGCTTTCTTCATTATAATTACCTCCTTGATTTACAGCGGAACACTTCGTGAGTGTTCATCCTAAATGTTAGGAACTACTGTGTTATTTTTTACTTCTTTTTGCTTTTCATCTTGATATCAATGTACACGCCCGCCGGCATCTCCAGTCTGGATAATGCGTCTACCGTCTTCTGGGTAGGCGTGATGATATCGATCAGTCTCTTATGAGTCCTCTGCTCGAACTGCTCTCTGGAATCTTTGTACTTGTGTACAGCTCTCAGGATTGTCACAACTTCCTTCTTAGTTGGGAGCGGAACCGGTCCGCTTACCTGTGCTCCATTCTTCTTTACAGTTTCGATGATTTTCTTTGCGGATGCATCTACCAGTTGGTGATCATACGCCTTCAAAGTGATTCTCATTACTTGA
>CAJUTH010000058.1 GCA_910589275.1 uncultured Dorea sp. | reverse complement strand
ATACCGAAGACTACACGGAGTAAGATTGTATCTGGGAGAGGATAAAAGATGAAGAGACTAAAAAAGATATTTGCATTCATGGTTTGTGCAAGTATGATGTTTATGATATGCGGAATCGAATCATTTGCTGCGAACGGTGAATTGAGATTTTCGGATCCGTCTACCACTGTAGGAGCGAATGTGGATATCACGGCGAAGATGAGCGCAGACGAAGGAGTCGGTTCCGTAACGGCGACGCTGTCCTACGACAGCCAGTATTTAAAGTTTGTAGGCGGAAACGGAGCTGTGGATACAGGCAGCCAGATTCAATTGACCGGTGACGGAGGCGGAAACAGAGAGGTAAGCTGGACTTTGCAGTTTCAGGCTCTGGCAGAAGGCTCTAGCCAGGTTACGATTGCATCGGTTTCTGCATCTGCATCCGGAGGCGGCGATATCTCGGTAACTCAGGGGACTTCTACCGTAACGATCGGTCCCGGTGATCCGTCTTTGATTACGCCGGAACAGCCGGCGGCAGGAGCCGGAGGAGGCGGCAATATTGAGATTGCCGGCCAATCTTATACGGTATCGACGGAAATTCCTGATGTTTTGATTCCGGAGGGATTTGTAAAGGCTGATTTAACCTATGGCGGTCAGGTATATGCCGCGACCAGACAGGAAGTTGGAACAATCTATGCGGTTTATCTGGCTGATCCGGAGGGAGAATCAGATTTTTATCTGTATGATCCGGACACAGAGACATTTTCTAAATTTGAGCAGGTAAGTGTGTCTGATACCAGATATATTGTATTATTAAGCGAGGATAAGAGTTCAGACCTCCCGGAGAATCTGCAGAGAACAACCATGGCAGTAAATGGAAAGGAATTTCCGGCATGGCAGAATGTTGACGCGAGTTCTTATTATGTAGTATATGCCCTGAATAGCGACGGTGAAAAGGGCTATTATCAGTATGATACGATTGACGGAACCTATCAGCGCTATACGCCGGATTCGGCAGATAAAGGGGATCAGGATGATGATAAAAAGGCGGGGATTCTGAATAAACTCCGCAATAATCTGGATAAGGTGATTCTGGTTGTATGGGGAATCTTTCTGGTTATGCTGATTGTAATCATCATTCTTGCTATCAAGCTCCGCCATCGTAATTTGGAGCTGGATGATCTGTATGATGAGTACGGCATTGATCTGGAGGACGAAGAGGAGGAAGAGGTATTTCCTGACAAGAAGTCTATGAAAAAGGCTGAGAAGGAATCGAAGAAAAATAAAAAGAAGAAATCAGAAGACGATTTTTATGATTTTGATGATGAAGATGATCTGTACGATGAAGAAGAATTTGACGAAGAAGAATACGAGGATGGCGGGTTAGACGAGGATGAATTCAGTGAATACGATGCGTCTGACTATGAGGATGACAGTGATATTGAGGATTTGGATGCAATGCTGAATGCGAAGGTCCGTGTTAGAAAGCCAGCAAAGCATCCGAAGATGGAATCTGCAGGTCCTCAGAAACAGCCGAAAAGACAGATCGGCCATGCGGAGGATGATGATACGTTTAAGATGGATCTGATTGATTTGGATTAATATCTAGGGAGGATACAGCAGTGTCCTCCCGATTTTATAACAGGAGTATGAAAGGAGCAGCGTTATGTGTGGAATTGTTGGTTATGTAGGTGAGAGTCAAGCAGCGCCGATTTTGCTGGAGGGACTTGCGAAGCTGGAATACAGGGGGTATGATTCAGCGGGAATCGCGGTGTATGACGGCAGACAGGTGCAGATGAAAAAAGCGATGGGAAGGCTGAAGGTTTTAAGTGAATTGACCCATGACGGCGAGCTGATGCCGGGAATGATGGGGATTGGCCATACCCGGTGGGCAACCCATGGAGCGCCCTCAGATACGAATGCGCATCCGCATTTTAATAAGGATGAAAGCATCGTGGTGGTTCATAACGGGATCATTGAGAATTATCTCAAGTTAAAAAAGCGTCTGGAAGAAAAGAAGTATGAATTTGTGTCAGAGACAGATACAGAGGTGATTGCGCATCTTTTGGATTACTATTATAAGGGGGATCCTCTTGAGGCAATTACGAAGGTAATGCACCGGATGGAAGGTTCTTATGCCCTTGGCCTTATTTTTTCTGATCATCCTGAGAAGATGTATGCGGTCCGCAAGGACAGTCCGCTGATTGTGGGGCATACGAAGGACGGGAGTATTATTGCGTCGGATGTGCCGGCGGTTTTGAAGTATACCAGAGATGTGGTATTTATTCAAAACGAGGAGATTGTAAAGCTTACAAAGGATAATATGGAGTTTTACAATATTGACGAGGAGCCGATTGAGAAAGAGACGACTCATATTGAGTGGGATGTAAATGCGGCGGAGAAGGGCGGATACGAACACTTTATGCTGAAGGAAATGTATGAGCAGCCGAAGGCAATTTTGGATACATTTTCTCCGAGAATTAAAGACGGCCAGATTGTAATTGAGGAGCTTGGAATGTCCGACGAAGAAATGAGGGACATTAAGAAAATTATGATTGTTGCCTGCGGTTCTGCTTATCATGTGGGCATGACGGCTAAGTATGTCTACGAAGGCTTGGCCAGAATCCCGGTTGAGGTGGATCTGGCATCAGAGTTTCGATACCGGGATCCGATTATTGAGGAGGGTACGCTTCTTCTGGTGATCAGCCAGTCCGGTGAGACGGCGGATTCCTTGGCGGCGCTTAGGGAGGCTAAAGAGAAAGGCGGCAGGGTTCTTGGCATTGTAAATGTGGTAGGAAGTTCCATTGCCCGCGAAGCGGATAATGTGATGTATACATGGGCGGGACCGGAGATTGCCGTAGCTACTACGAAGGCTTATACAGCGCAGCTCATTGCCCAGTATCTGCTGGCAATGAAGTTTGCGCATGTAAGAGGGCTTCTTGACGATGCCGGCCTTGCCGGAATGATCGAGGATCTGAAGAAATTACCGGCACAGGCAGAGATGCTTTTGAATAATAAGAACCGGATCCAGAGATTTGCCAACCGTTATCTGGCGGCGAAGGATATTTTCTTTATTGGCCGGGGAATTGACCACGCAATTTCGCTGGAAGGTTCTCTTAAGATGAAAGAGATTTCTTATGTGCATTCCGAGGCTTATGCGGCGGGCGAGTTAAAGCATGGAACAATTTCCTTGATTGAGGAGGGGACGCTGGTAACGGCAGTATTGACTCAGGAGAATCTTTATAAGAAAATGATCAGCAATATGGTGGAGGTTAAGACTAGGGGAGCGTTTGTTATGGCCGTGACTAATGTGGATAACACAGAAGTGGAGCGGGCGGCGGATTATGTTATATATATTCCAAAAACAAACAAATATTTTACGAATTCACTGGCGATCATTCCGCTGCAGCTATTTGGCTATTATGTGGCCGTAGGAAAGGGCTGTGATGTGGATAAGCCGAGGAATCTGGCGAAATCGGTTACGGTTGAGTAGGAGAATGAAAATGAAGTATGACTATTTAGTGGTGGGCGCGGGTCTGTTTGGCGCTGTATTTGCTCATGAGGCGGCCTGCCGCGGGAAAAGGTGTCTGGTGATTGACAGACGTCCTCATATTGGCGGTAATGTATATACGGAAGAGATCGAGGGAATCCAGGTACACAGATATGGGGCGCATATTTTCCACACCTCAGATCAGGCAGTTTGGGACTATGTAAATAGGTTTGCGGAATTTAACAATTACATCAATTCTCCGGTGGCGGTTTATAAGGATGAACTGTATAATCTGCCTTTTAACATGAATACCTTCAGTAAGATGTGGAATATTCGTACGCCGCGGGAGGCAAAGGATATCATTGAGAAACAAATTGAAGACCTTGCTATTAAAGAACCTTCGAATCTAGAAGAGCAGGCCCTGTCTTTGGTGGGAAGAGACGTCTATGAGAAGCTGATCAAGGGTTATACGGAGAAACAATGGGGAAGGGATTGTAGGGAACTTCCGGCATTTATCATCCGCAGGCTTCCGTTGCGGTTTACGTATGATAATAATTATTTCAATGACAGGTATCAGGGGATTCCTATCGGCGGATATACGGCTATCGTTAGAAAACTTCTAGAGGGAATTGAAGTCCGGACAGGGGTAGATTTTCTAAATGATAGGGCAAAATATGAGTCTCTTGCAGAAAAGATCATTTATACCGGAATGATTGATGAGTATTATGGTTACCGGCTGGGGGCGCTGGAGTATCGGAGCGTAAGATTTGAGACAGAGGTGCTTGACTGTGATAATTACCAGGGAAATGCAGTGGTAAATTATACAGATAAAGCGGTTCCGTATACCCGTATTATTGAGCATAAGCATTTTGAGTTTGGCAGGCAGGAAAAGACTGTGATCTCCAAGGAGTTTTCTTCTGAGTGGACAGTGGGAGACGAACCTTATTATCCGGTTAACGATCAGAAAAACAGCGAGCTGTATGCAAAATATCAAGAACTTGCGGCTCGTGAGAGTAATGTGATTTTTGGCGGCCGGCTGGGAGCTTATAAGTATTATGATATGGATAAGGTGATTCGGGCGGCGCTGGATTTGGTTTTCAATATTTTTTGACGGTTTTATCACAGTTTCAACACAATTTTCTATTAGACTACAGCATAGAAACAAGAAAGGTATATGAAGGTCTCCGGTGGATTTGAATACAGCAGTATATCGGGGCTTCCAATAATAGAAAGGGGTTTTGAAAATGGAAAATCAATATAATTATTATAATCCGGGAGAAAATGACAGAAATAATATTTTTGATTCGCAGCCAAGAAATGTATACGGACAGGGGGAACCTGACGGACAGCCCCCGAAGAGAAGAAAGAAACTGCCCAAAGGAGTTAAGCTTGTTGGAGCGGCAATCATATTTGGCATAGCTGCCAGCCTTGCGTTTTCAGCTACCAATGTTGTTGTGGGCAAGTTGACTGGAAATTCCGGCGGGCGGCAGATTATTCAAGAGCAGAAGGGAATATCCGATTCCTCTAATATTGAATTAAAACAATCGTCTAGTACAGTATTGTCGGATGTATCTGGAGTTGTTCAAAAGAATATGCCTTCTATGGTATCAATTACCAATATGAGTGTGCAGGAGGTTCAGAGCTTTTTCGGAGGGATACAGCAGCGGGAAAGTGAGAGCGGAGGAACCGGAATTATTATTGGAAAGAATGAATCGGAGCTGTTGATTGTGACAAATAACCATGTGGTAGAAGGCGCGCAGACGTTGACGGTATCTTTTGTAGACGATGCGGCTGTCGAGGCCAGTTTGAAGGGAACGGATCCATCCAAGGATCTAGCGGTCGTAGCGGTTCCGCTGGATGACATTGATTCTTCAACTATGAATGCGATTCAGATTATTACCCTTGGAGATTCGAACAGCCTTCAGGTTGGCGAGCCGGTGATTGCAATTGGAAACGCTCTTGGGTACGGGCAGTCTGTGACAAAAGGAATCGTATCTGCATTGAACAGGGATCTGGAGATGGAAGGCTTTGACAGCAAATTGATCCAGACAGATGCGGCTATTAATCCCGGAAACAGCGGCGGCGCGCTTTTGAATGCCAATGGGGAACTGATAGGAATTAATACGGTTAAGGTAAATGCAAACGCGGTAGAGGGAATGGGCTATGCAATTCCTATTTCTGATGCAAATGAAGTGATTGAGACGTTGATGAACCGTACGACCCGGTCAAAGGTTCCAGAAAAGGAACAGGGATATTTGGGAATCCAAGGTGTAGATGTTACTTCGGACAGCGCTCAGATGTACAATATGCCGACAGGAGTTTATATTGCAGAGGTTGTAAGAAAGGGCGGAGCTGATAAGGCCGGAATTTCAAAAGGAAGCATTATTACAAAGTTCGATGGAATTACGATTGATAGTATGGCGACTCTGCAGGAGCAGCTTAAATATTTCCGCGCAGGAGAGGAAGTTGAAGTTGTGATACAGGTTCCAACAAGTAACGGAGAATATAAGGAACAGACAGTAACAGTGACGCTTGGAAAGCGTTCATGAGAAAAATGTGAAAAAGTAAAAGGAGAAGAGGAAAGTATGTACGCATTTGATGAGATCAGGCAGGCTGACAATGAGATCGCGGAGGCAATTCAGAGCGAAATGGAAAGACAAAATTCGCATATTGAGCTGATTGCTTCTGAAAATTGGGTGAGCAAAGCTGTTATGGCAGCAATGGGAAGCCCTCTGACCAATAAGTATGCCGAAGGATATCCCGGCAAACGTTATTATGGCGGATGCCAATGTGTGGATGTGGTTGAGAATCTGGCGATTGACCGGGCAAAGGAGCTGTTTGGCTGTGATTATGCCAATGTACAGCCGCATTCCGGAGCACAGGCTAACATGGCGGCGTTTTTTGCTATGTTGGAGCCGGGAGATAAGGTTCTGAGTATGAATCTGGATCATGGCGGGCACTTAAGCCATGGTTCACCGGTTAATATTTCGGGTAAATATTTTAATATTGTGTCATATGGCGTAAATAACGAAGGTTTTATCGATTATGATAAGGTACGTGAAATTGCATTGGCGGAGAAACCGAAGATGATTCTTGCAGGTGCGAGCGCTTATGCACGAACCATCGATTTTAAGAGGTTCCGGGAAATCGCAGATGAGGCAGGGGCATATCTGATGGTGGATATTGCGCATATTGCAGGACTTGTTGCAGCAGGCATTCACCCAAGTCCGATTCCTTATGCGGATGTTGTGACAACTACTACCCATAAAACTCTGCGGGGCCCGAGAGGAGGATTGA
The DNA here is from genome assembly GCA_910589275.1 of uncultured Dorea sp. Lineage (GTDB taxonomy): Bacteria > Bacillota > Clostridia > Lachnospirales > Lachnospiraceae > Claveliimonas. The sequence continues at coordinate 7,794 of CAJUTH010000058.1, read as the reverse complement.
TTCTCTGTAATGAAGAGGCTGCAAAGAAGTTCAACTTTAATAAAGCTGTATTTCCAGGAATACAGGGAGGTCCATTAGAGCATGTGATCGCGGCAAAAGCCGTGTCCTTTAAGGAGGCGCTGCAGCCGGAATTTAAGGCGTATCAGGAGCAGATTGTAAAAAATGCGAAAGCCTTATGCAAGGGTTTGATGGACCGGGGTGTGGATATTGTATCCGGCGGCACGGATAATCATCTGATGTTGGTAGATTTGAGAGGCAGGGAGCTGACGGGTAAGGAGCTTGAGAAGCGTTTGGACGATGCGTACATTACATGTAATAAGAACACGGTTCCGAATGATCCAAGATCTCCGTTTGTTACCAGCGGGGTCCGGCTTGGTACACCGGCAGTGACATCCAGAGGAATGGTGGAAGAGGATATGGAGAGAATAGCGGAAGCGATTGCTGTGGTTGTAGAAAGTGAGGAAAATGTTGGGGCTGCAAAATTGATTGTTGCGGAGCTTACGAAAAAATATCCTTTGATTTAGATGTTTTATATAATGGGGCGCTGGCGTTTGACCGGCGCCCTATTGTGCATGGATATATTAAAATTCGGATTAACTACAGCATTTTCCAGAGTTTTTTCCGTCAAATTCCGGATTGAATGCATAAAAGTTTTTGCTGTCTAGTCTGTCTTGGACGATCCTGAGACTTTCTCCAAATCTTTGGTAATGTACGATTTCCCGCTCGCGCAGGAACCGGATCGGATCGGCTACGTCAGGTTCGTTTACTAGACGAAGGATATTGTCGTAGGTGGTTCTTGCTTTCTGCTCTGCCGCTAGGTCTTCGTGCAGGTCAGTAATCGGATCGCCTTTGGATTGGAAATAGGTAGCAGTCCAGGGTGCGCCGCCTGCCGCCTGCGGCCAGAGGGCAAGGGTGTGATCCACATAGTATTTGTCGAATCCGGATGCCTTTAGTTCTTCCGGCGTCAAGTCGCGGGTTAGCTGATGGACGATTGCGCAGACCATTTCCATATGGGCCAATTCCTCTGTGCCCAGAGAAGCAGCGGTAATGTTCCACTTATTGTATTTTCGGACGGGCATGAAACGGTGGGATTCCCGATACATAGCTTTTCGACATTTGAGAGGATAAAGAAGTATGATGAAAATGAGGATGCGGGGAATGTCGGGAAGCCTTATTCTATCGAAGTTAGAGATACGGAAAGAACGATAACTATATATGGCATTGCTTCAACGAGATTTGATATAGCAGGTTAAATTGTGTCAGACCTATTTGTTTTATTGTGGACAAGTAGGTCTGATTTTATGTAGTAAAGCACACAAGTATAAGATTTGAAGTTGTTCGATTTGATTCGCTTGATTTTTTTGCGTTGAATAGATATAATGTAGTAAAGCACACAAGCGATAAAAAATTTATGCGTATTTTAGTGCAGAGGTGAAAGTTTGGAAGTAAACTTCCAAATCTACCTGAATGACGCAGTAAATGCGTCAGAAGGAGGAAATAATGCTAACACAAAATGATATAAGAATACTAAGCAAAATATTTTCTGATTATGGCTATGTCATGACAACGGCACAGCTTACAAATGAAAAATTGTTTTATAGAGATATTCAACGTATGCTGGAACAAGGATTGATTGAAAGAATAAAAAGGGGCTGTTACCATTGGGTGGATGACTATGGTACGAGTGAGGTGGTTATTGTCAACCGCCTGTTCCCTGATGCAGTTCTTTGTATGGAAACAGCCCTTTTCTATTATAGATACAGTGACAGGAATCCCGCTGAATGGAATATTACCATTGACAAAAATACTTCCAGAAAGCGTACAAATATTGATTATCCTTTCATTAAGGCTTATCGGGTGGAGCCAGAGCTGCTTTTCATTGGAAAAACAAAAGGAGAAATTGACTTCCAAGAAGTTCATATTTATGACCGTGACCGTACCATTTGTGATGTGCTGAGGAATATGAATAAGATGGATAAAGAGATTTTTAATAAGGCAATACAAGGCTATGTAAAAGACCAGAAAAAAAATATTCCGAACCTTATGCAGTACGCAAAGACTTTGCGGGTGCAAAAGCGTGTAAAGGATTTGATTGGAGTGTGGTTGTAATGACAGATAAGGCGGCGTCCGTTCTTGCAAAATTGAAAAACAAAGCTAAGATTTCTGGAATCAGCTATCAACAGTGTTTACAGTTGTTTATGCAGGAGGAATTTTTGCGGAAACTTTCAAAATCTGGTTATGAAGACAATCTTATTCTGAAAGGCGGATTGTTCATCTATACGCTTACCAATTTTGAAAGCCGCGCAACGATAGATGTTGATTTCCTGCTTCGTGGATTTTCCAATTCCATAGAAGATGTAAAAAGTATGATTGGTAAGATTATTGAGACATCAACAGGAAATGACTTTGTTTCCATGATAGCAAAGGGATTTGAAGAAATTTCCCCACAGAGGAAATACCACGGCATCAGCACTCAAATTATCGGTCAGATAAAAAATGTACGTGTGCCGTTTAATGTGGATATTGGTGTGGGAGATATTATTGTGCCGAAAGCGGAGGAAAGGAGAATCAATACACAGCTTCCAGATTTTGAAAAGCCAGTGATAAAAACTTATTCTTTGGAAAGTACGATAGCAGAGAAATTTGACGCTATCTTGCAGCGATTTGAATTGACTGGCAGGATGAAAGACTTTTACGATATATATTATCTGGCAAGAACATTCGATTTTGAGGGAGCGAAGCTGCGGGCGGCAATTTTTGAAACATTGAAGAAAAGAGAAACACCTTATGACAGAGATAGCTTTAAGCGTATTCTGGCACTTTCCGAAGATGAAGATATGCAGAAGCGGTGGAGATATTTTTTGAAAAATATTAAAGATGGTTCGTTGGAATTTGCGGTGGTTATTAAGGAGATGCAGAAATTTCTTGAGCCAGTGTTTGATGCGATAGTGGATGAGGGAGAATGGGATAAAGAATGGAACAGCAATTCAGGCACATGGTTGGATTTGAAAGGAGGTATCGAAAGTGACAAGAGCAGTTAATGATGCAACACTAACCAAAGCTGGCGATATTTATCAATATCTAAATGCTTTAAGAGATTGCTTTGAATTGAATGATGGTGAGACTCTTCAGATAGAGATAAATGGTGATGTAAGCATTATAAATAATACAGGTGGTCTATTTCAAAGAGAGGTGAAACATCATTTTAGTGAAACATTTCTTTCGGATAGAGATGTGGATTTTTGGAAAACATTAGCTAATTGGTATGTAGACTATGAAAGGGTAAAGAATTTTTCTCACTATATACTCAGTACCACGGCTAAAATTGCTAAAGAGTCTCCTTTTTATGAATGGAACAACATAGAAAAAGGTGAAAAATTAAAACGACTAAAAGGTATAGGAGCAGTATATAAAAAGAAAGAAGAAACATTTAGAAGTCAGTATAATAGAATTTTTACTGATTCTTATGATGAAAATCGCCTTTTAGAAATTTTGGATAAATTTATAATTGATGCTGCAAAAACATCATTAGTTGGCATATCTGGTGAATTTTCAAAATATATACGCTCAATTCCAGAAGAGAATAGAGATGGATATATTGGAGCATTACTTGGGCGGATATTAAATAAAGTAAAGAATCCACCACATAAGTGGGAAGTGGCAAAAAAAGAATTTGATGAGATTTGCCAAGTTGAAGCGTCAGCATATGGTACTAAAGGTTCTATTCCACTTCCCCAAGAATATATCAAAGCGGTTGTTTCTGAAAAAGAAGCTAAAAAACTTGAACAAAAAAAATTTGTTGAAGCTATCCGAGAAATAGAATATACTTCTGAGATTACGGAAGCTATTTCAGATTACTGGAAAACTGATATGACAGTTGTTAATTATTTTCACAATAATCTAATGTATTTGGATAGCCTTGAGCCTTACATAGATGAATTAGATAAAAAGTTGCACCGCCAAAAACGAATTAGCGAACGAAATGCAAAGGGACAATCCTTTGAGAAACAAATTGATACGGCACAATCGCTTTATGATGATGTAATGATGTGGGATGTACACGATTTTGGCTCGATTATTCGTAATCAGGGATTTTTTCAGCGGGGAATTATACATAACATAGTAGATGAAACTGATTTTAAATGGAAAGTGGGTGAAGAAATAGATGAGCATAACTAATATTAAGAAACTTTCGATGAATACTCATTTTTATTCATTGCTCATACAAGGATTCCTTTCTGGTTATGATAAGCCTTGCGAAATGAAATTGCCATTTATGGCACTTCCTATTTTATTATATGTAGAGTCGCGAGAAAAACTAGTAACTGCAAATAAGAGAAGTCGAATTGATACTTTATTTCAGTCGTCCCAAATTATAGAAGAAAGTAAAATTTCTGGAAAGACACGTTTGTCAGGATATGTGGATAGATATAATTCGCTTAAACCGTATTGTAAGGAAGCCTTAATAATCCTTTCTTCCGAAGATAAAATAGTTTTCAACAATCATAAAATAAGGCTTATAAAAAAGATTGAATATAAAAATTTTGAAGGAACAATTAGAGACTGGATTAAATGTGCATTTTATCTTGGAGTAGTGTTTTCAAAGACAACCGAAGACCATTTATCTTACTATTTAGGAGTTGATGTGTAAATGAAAAGTTATGTAAAAGCAATCATTATTTTTAATGAAAATGGGGAAAAAAGAATTGTCCCGCTCAAACAGGGGGTTAATATAATTACTGGAGAATCAAAAACAGGAAAAAGTGCCTTAGTTGAGATAATGGATTACTGCTTGTGTAGTACTCGCTGTACTATACCTAAGGGCAAAATAACGGAGTTTTCCTTTCTCTATGTACTTGTAATGGCTATAAGTAAGCACACCTATGTGATTGCTCGTCAAAATTGGGAAAATGGGGGTAAAATGTACCTTTCTAAAGAATCCATAAATTTTGAGCCGGAAACAATAGAGATAGGCTATTTTGCAGAGATGAATCCATTGTCCCATAAAGATGTTAAGTATGAGATTGAATGTGCATTGGGACTATTTGTAACAAATATGGCTACAGATGGTGAAATGCAAAGTAAAAGGGCTTCACTAAGAAATATGGTTTCATATTTATTTCAACATCAGAATTTAATGGCAAGTAAGTTTGCATTGTTTTATAGATTTTCTGATTATTATAAAAGAAAAGATGTGATAGACCAATTTCCTGTTTTTGCTGGAATGATTAGTCAAGAATACTATAGTGATTTGATTCAGCTCAATAGTTTAAAAGCTCAATTAAAGCAAAAATATAAAAAACAAAAGGCTAATGAAAAAAGTACTATTTATATAAAAGAGAACTTATCCCCATTATTAGCAAATTACTTTGCACTGATTGAACAGGATTTTGATAGTAATATTTCTGTACAAAAAATGTTGAGATTGGCGACTAATCTACCCGAATTTGATGATTCACAACTTTTTGGAGAATCTAAAATAGCGGCTCGTTATAGTGCGTTAAATGAAGAATTGGATGAGTTGAGGGATAAGGAAAGAGAAGTTTTATTGAAAATTAAAAATATAGATAAGGCTTCAAATACTGGTAATGCTTTTTCAGAAATGTTAAATGAGTTAAAGCAACAAACGAGAGTCGCAGAAATAGAGACTACGGAATATGTTTGCCCGCTTTGCGGTCATGATTGCAAAGAAATTGCAGAAAAAGATTCTGAACTTATTGAAGCTACTGAATGGTTAGATAATGAATTAAAGATAACCGAAAAATATACTGCTGATTTTTCAGAGGATGTCAGAAAACTTAAGGAAATACAATCTCAAATTGATGCTAAAATTCGAGAAGTATGGAAGCAGATTAGAACAATTGAGGAAAAATTTATTTCGTCTAAAACCCTTGCTTCGAAAAGAGAAAAGGTAAATTATGCAAAAGCAAATATATCACTATTTGTTGAAATGAGTGATTCTGGAATTTTTGAAACAGTTGATGAAGATATTGAAGACCTTAAAGAAAAAATAGAACGGCTAGAAAAAAAGATTAAAGGATTTGATGTAGATACAAAAATGTCAAAGGCTAAATCTTTTTTGTCAGAAAATATGAATCACCTTGCCATTACTCTGGATTTTGAGGAGGAATATAGACCCATTAATTTGAACTTTGGATTGACTGATGGAAGTTTTGATATTTATCAACATCAGAATAATAGAGAAAACATTTATTTATATGAAATGGGAAGTGGGGCTAATTGGGTATCCTGTCATATTGCATTGTTTTTGAGTTTTCTCCATTTTTTTGCAAAGCAAAAGAATTCTCCTATGCCATTAACTATGTTTTTTGACCAACCAAGCCAAGTTTATTTTCCGCAAGGTGATAGTGATAATGACAAGATAACACAGGCTGATTTAATGGCAGTTAATAAAATGTATAAAACAATTTTTGATGAAATTAAAGCTATTAGCAAAGATACAGGAATTTTACCACAAATTATTATAGTAGACCATGTGGATGGAGAGAATTTAGAGTGCAAAGAGGAATTTAAAAGATATGTTCGTTGTAATTGGAGAGACGACAAAGGTTTAATATAAATACATCACCGTGAAATTTTTGGAGGTAAGTAAATGACAAATATGTATAGCCTTAATAGCAATGTAAAGTTTCCAAACATGGAATACTATGATATGGATAAGGCAAGTGATATGGCTTTGTATTTAGCTCATTGTGATTTTTATCCTTTTAAAAGTGTTATAGAAAATAATAAAATAGCTCTTGATGTAATAGCTGAAAGTTATAGAAAAATAGCAAAAGAAGCTAGAGGTGATAAAGATTTTGTAACCGAAGAATGGGCAATGACAAGTGGAGGGTTGCATTCTTGCAGGGTGGATTTATTGACACAATATTCATTGCTTTTAACAATGGTAGCGTTGTTGGAGGAAGCGGTAAATACTCTTTGTCGATTATATCATGGCATAAAACATTTAGATAAAGAGTTGAAAGATATTAAGGGAAGCGGATTAGAGAGGGCAGCTAAATACTTAAAAGAAGAAGTCGGCATAATTGGATTTACTGCTGATAAGCAATGGGAATATATTACTGCTATTCGTGACGCTCGGAATATGATTGTACACAATGGAGGTAGAATACACAAGGATTTTGAAAAATATGATAAGTTTGGTATTGGCTACAGAGAAGAAGACCATCAACTTTATCTGGAATATGGCGATATAATTAAGATGTACGATGCAATTCTTGATTTTATGGATAGAGCTTTTAGGATTGTCCCACAGAGTTGATTAAAATGATAAAAAGTGAAGTGTGCTATTTGAAAAAATTTCGACCCAGAGAAGCAGCGGTAATGTTCCATTATCACAAAGTAATGAATCATCTGATTTTACAGGCTTTTTAGTATATTCTTTAAAGACTTCGGATAAGGTGGTACGGTATGGTGAAAATAATCAAGTTGAGTTTTCGGAACATCCGACAGTGGTTCAACGAGGTAATGAACGTACAATTAACCTTTTGGTATCTACTCCCGATGTTGCATAGTTGGACAAGTAAGGTTGGTGAAATTTATGAGAGAAAAGAAAGTCCATTTGTATGTGGATAGCCAAGAACGGAGCATTTTATTACATAGCCTTGTGGGGCTGAAAAATCAGCTCATTCAGCAAGGCAGATATACAGACTGCGTTGACGAGCTGATATTCAAAGTCGTAAACGCACCAGTCAAGAGTAAACGGTAGATAGTGAGTACCTCGACTATGGCGGCAAAATGTGTGACAATAGACTATATTTCTATCATGGG
>CAJUTH010000057.1 GCA_910589275.1 uncultured Dorea sp. | reverse complement strand
AAGCTGCTCTTTTCGTCTGCCCTGAATCTGATACTTTCCTAAAGAATTATATCATCATTAGCTGTTACATTATTATCTATCAACCACTCAGAAACTCTAAATTCGTCGCCCTGTTTTATATCAATTTTTTTTGAACTCATTGAAATGATAGGAGGCTCTTTGTCGTTCATAACTGCAACCTTATGATCTGCCGTATGATATAATTCCTTAGAATCTTTATAATCATCTAATTTTTTAAATCTTTCTGCTGCTTCAATATAATTTTCTTTCTCATAATAACCCTTGGCAATACTATACTTCCAATAATCGGACGAAATATATATAATAATTCAAACTAATAATATCAGAACAATAGCACAACTTACCATTTTTCTTTTATTGGTTGTTTTAATATCAGAATTATTTTTCTTTTCTGTTTCTGATATACAACTTTCAACTTCTTTTTTACTACTATCATTACTATTATTTCCATTCTCTTCAACTAAACAGCCACATTTAGCACAAACTATATCTTCATTATTTAATTCATTTCCACACTCAGAACACTTCATTAATGCCATTTCGTCTTCCTCCTAGATTTATAACATTTAAATACACTATTTACTATGTTTTGCCATATTTTTCTATACAAGTCTATTATAATTATGAAATATCACGAATATTCTGCATTTATCATGTATTTTTTTGTGAAAAATATGAGGCTTTCAGTTAATACCGATTTTTAGATTCCTACCACAAAATAAGTATATCCCACGGAAGGGGCTATCAAAAAATAGATAGTTCCAAACAGAGGTCGGTATGATTCGTACGAATCACACCGACCCCTAAAACTTTTTGCAATCGAGTAGGATGAAATTTCTCTGAATGAGAAATTTCCGACCTCTCACACTACCGTGCATACCGTTCGGTACATGGCGGTTCAAACAACTTAACAAGTAACTTCATTCAGAATAACCAGGCAAACTTTGCCTTATGCATTCATCTGTTTTGCAAACTTTCCTTTTTTTAATTCCGTGCTGATCATACTATTTATGTCATCCACAACCTTTTCCCAAAATTCAACATGTAAATCAAGATTCTCACCAAACAAATACATTATACTTTCAAAGATTTCTTTACGCCACCGCAAACACATCTCCGACTTTTCCTATTACAAAATATCTATCCTCATCAACACTATGATCAAAATCAAACATTTCAATATAATAAGGATCATCAAAAACATATGCTGCCGTTTCAAAAGAAATTTTATGTTTTTCCTTGTTTATAATATTCTTATCTTCATCCCATTCAAATTTCATTTTTAAGCGTTCCTCTTTGACTATTCTATGTTAAATCGGTCCATCAATTACATTTTCTCCAATCTCTTTTTGAATCTTAATATAGGAACACAAAAACCCCTGCAAACAGCATTTTCACACCATTCACAAGGGTTTCTTCATTCAAAATAATCAGGCAAATTTTGCCTTATGCATTCATCTGCGCCGCAACCTCAGCCGCGAAATCCTCATTCTTCTTCTCAAGCCCTTCGCCTGTCTCAAAACGAATAAACTTCTTCACAGCAAGATTTGCTCCTGTCTCTTTTGCAACCTTCTCAACATACTTGGCAACAGTCAAATCTCCATCCTGAACATATACCTGATCTAACAAACAGATCTCCTTCATCTCTTTGTTCAGACGGCCTACGATCATCTTCTCAATGATGTTCTCCGGCTTGTTAGCATTCTTCGGATCATTCTTAGCCTGTGCAAGGAGAATCTCTTTCTCTTTGTCCAAGAACTCCTGAGACACTTCATCACGGGATACATACTTTGGAGACATTGCTGCTACCTGCATAGCCACATTCTTTAAGCATGTCTTCACTTCATCGTTTACCACATCCGCAGCCGCTTCTACTAGAACACCAATACGTCCGCCGCCATGGATGTAAGCCACGATACATCCGTCAGACTCCAGCTTCTCGAATCTTCTGATATTCAGATTCTCTCCGATTACCGCAATCTTCTCAGTAAGCGCATCCTTGACAGTCTTAGAAGCATCCTCATTCCAAGCCTCTGCCATAAATGCATCCATATCCGTAGACTTTGTAGCAATTGCCTGATTCACAACTGCCTTTACAAATCCCTGGAACTCTGCGTTCTTAGCAACAAAGTCTGTCTCTGAATTTACTTCCACGATTGCTGCGGTCTTATCGTCACGAACCTCAGCCATAACGATTCCCTCTGCTGCAATACGGCCGGCCTTCCTAACTGCCTTTGCCTCGCCGTTCTTTCTTAAGAACTCAATCGCCTCTTCCATATTTCCATTCGTCTCGTTAAGAGCCTTCTTACAGTCCATCATGCCGGCGCCTGTTAATTCTCTTAACTCTTTTACCATACTAGCTGTAATTGCCATCTTCTCTATCCTCCTAATCTGTTATGGAGCTGATCAGCCAATATTCCTGCGAAATCTGCCAAACGCCCCTTTCGTCTTCTATTCTTCTACAGCCTCTTCAGCTTCTTCCACATACTCTTCCTCGTATCCGGTCTCTCCCTGGTTTGCCTCTACAACGGCGTCCGCCATCTTAGAAACAATTAATTTAACCGCACGGATCGCATCATCATTTCCCGGAATCACATAGTCAAGTTCTTCCGGATCACAGTTCGTATCAGCGATTCCAATCAACGGGATTCCCAGAGTATGGGCCTCCTGAACACAGATTCTCTCCTTCTTTGGATCTACAATAAAGATAGCGTCTGGAAGCTTCTTCATATCTTTGATACCACCAAGGTTTTTCTCAAGCTTTTCCCATTCTTTCTTAAGCTGGATCACTTCCTTCTTCGGCAGCACGTCGAAGGTTCCGTCCTCTGACATTCTTTCAATCTCTTTCAAACGTGCGATTCTGCTCTTAATGGTCTTAAAGTTGGTCAGCATACCGCCAAGCCATCTCTCATTTACATAGAACATACCGCAGCGCTCTGCCTCTGTCTTAATGGCATCCTGCGCCTGCTTCTTCGTACCTACAAACAGGATTGTGCCGCCCTCAGCCGCAATATCCGCAACTGCCTGATATGCCTCGTCAACCTTGCCTACTGATTTCTGAAGATCAATGATATAGATACCATTTCTCTCTGTGTAAATGTATGGAGCCATCTTAGGGTTCCATCTTCTTGTCTGATGTCCGAAATGAACACCTGCCTCTAAAAGCTGCTTCATTGAAATTACGCTCATGTTTCTTTCCTCCATTTGGTTTTACTTCCGCACGGCTCACTTTTCATGAGACCGTTTTCTGTTCTCCGGCACCTTCATGAAAATCCCCATGCGTGTTTTTTGCGACCGTAAAATTTTAGCATAAAAAACACGTAAATGCAAGTATATCTAATGCATTTACGTGTTTTTCACCTAACTTTTTTATTCACCCATTTCGATTTTCTATAAAACCCTTCTTACACACTTCAGCGACCGATACTGGCAATTTGAAAATTCCACAATTCCAACGCCCGGAGAGGATGCGTGGATAATGCCTCCCGCGCCATTGTATATGCCTACATGTCCCCAATAACATAGAAGATCTCCCGCCTGCGCCTGAGACAACGGAATCTCCACTCCACAGGTTGCCTGTGCCGAGTCCACACGTGGAAGAGATACTCCAAATGCCCCATAAATCTGCTGGGTAAAACCGGAACAGTCAATTCCTCCTGTTAAACTGTTGCCTCCATATACATAAGGGTAACCTATAAACTGTCTCGCATACTGTACGACAGCCCAGCCGTCGCTTCCCTGAGGCGGTACATAGGAACCGCCGCCAGAACCCGAACTGCTGCCACCGGAAGAGCTTCCTGAATTTGAATTACCGCCGGAAGAACTGCTGCCGCCTGCCGCCTGCTGTGCGGCCGCTGCCGCTCTCGCCGCTTCCTGTGCCTGCCTCTGCTCTTCTTCCTCCCTTGCACGGCGCTCCTCCTCTTCTCTTGCACGCCGTTCCGCTTCCTGTCTGGCCGCAATCTCAGCCTGTATACTCTCGTCAAGCTGTGCGATCTCTACCTGTTTTTCATCCAGTGTAGCATTCAAAGACGCCTTTTCTTCTTCTAAATCCGTCTGCATGGTCTGCATCTGAACATATTCATCTTCAAGGCTTTCCTTTAACTCTTTCACTTCTTTCGTAGTATTCTCATACTCATTCAGCTTGCTTCGGTCATAAGAGTGAACCTCTTGAACATATTCTGCCTTATTGATAAAATCTGAAAAGCTGGTAGCTGAAAAAAGTGTTTCAAGAAAGCTTGTCTCTCCTTCCTCATACATATATTTGATACGCAGCTTCATTGCTCCATACTGTTCTGACTGTCTTGCCGCCGCTTCTTCAAATTCAGCATCTGCCGCTTGAATTTCTTTCTGCTTATTCTCAAGATCCGTCTCCAAAGTGTGGATTTTATCCAATGTCTGGGAAATCTGCTCCTGAAGCGAACTTGCCTCACTCTCCGCTCTGGCCTTATCGGCCTGCATATCCTCTAGTGACGCTGCAAAAACAGGAGTTACACCCAACACACTGACAAGCAATGCCGCAATCGTAGACTGTGCGATTCTTTTTCTCATATTTGTACCTCTGCTCTACTCTGTTCTATCATCCTCCGCTGTCCAAATTACCAACATCTTCTATACCATGGCGAGCCATATACCGCGGCAACCTTTACCACATCCCCCGGTTTCGGGGCATGAATCATCTGTCCTCCGCCAATATATATTCCCACATGAGTTCCGTAACACACAATATCACCTGGCTGTGGATTGCTGACTGCAATACCGCATCCACCCTGAGACTGCGAAGTTCTGGGAAGACTGATTCCTGCCGCACTGTGACAATATTGTACCAGACCAGAGCAATCCCAGCCTCCGCTGCCGGTACCTCCATATACATAAGGAACCCCGATCTGTCCATAGGCTGCATTTACAATGGTTTGCGCTGCTGAAGTATTGCCTGAAGAAATACTGCCGCCTCCTGAGTTAGAACTGCCGGTTCCAGAGCTGCTGCTACTTCCGCCGTTACTGCTATTGCTTCCGGCGCTGCCGCCTGTCTGCCCGCCGGTGCTTCCGCTTCCCGCATTCGCGGAGCCTGTATTTCCCCCGCCGGACGTATCCGTCTGATTATCGCCGCCTGCGTTATCCGCCTGTCTCTCGGCGGCTTCTCTCTCAGCCGCTTCCCTTTCCGCAGCTTCTCTGGCTGCTGCCTCCGCCGCCGCCTGAATCTGCTGGTCAAATCCGGCAATCTCTTCCCTTTTTTCTTCCAGCGTCGCAGTCAGCGTACTTTCCTCGGCTTCATACTCGGCCTGCATAGCCTGCATATTGGCCTGTTCTTCCACCAACTGCTCTTTTAAATTCTCTACGCTCTGCTTCGTATCCACATATTCCTGAAGCTTTGAACGGTCATAAATATGAACCTCTGCCACATACTCCGCTTTGTTTAAAAGATCTGTGAAACTCTCAGCGCTGACCAGCGTCTCCAAAGCTGTTGACGTGCCTTCTTCGTACATGTACTTAATCCGAAGCTTCATCGACTCATATTGTTCTTCTTCCAGCTTCTTGGCGCTTTCCAGATCTTCTTCCGCCTGAATGATTTCCTCGCCTTTGGTAATTAAATCTTCCTCCAGCCTTCCCATCGTATCCAGCAGTTCTACAAGTTCCTGCTGCAGTGCGTCCGCTTCATTTTCTGCCGCCGCCTTCTGCGACTCCAGACTCTCCGTCTCAGGCGCCGCGCACACCGGAGTTACAATCAAAGAACTGGCCATAAGTGAAACCAGTAACATTCTTCCGTATTTATTCATGATATTCTCCCCTATATAATTGCTATGACAAAATCTCTTACAACCTGTCAATAATCTCCCTATTACCTTTTAAAGGATACTACAAATCCTGCTCCTTTTCAATCTTCTTTCGATAATTTTAAGATTTAGATTCTCCAAAAGACCCTTCATTTTTGTCTGAAACCTCTGGTTTTTCATCAATTCTCTGCACTGATAAAAACATCCCTGCCGCGCCTGCCGCACATGCGACAGTAACCGCTCCCACAATCAGAATATTTTCCTGAATCCGATTATACACATGAAAATATGTTGCCAGAATCGATACCAGATTTACCGTAATATGAGCGGCAATCGGTGCGGCAACCGTACCATATTTTTCACATACATATGCCAGCATCAGTCCCATCGCCGTTCCGTATAGCATCTGTACCATATTTCCATGAAAAAGCCCGAATACAACCGCTGAATATATTACCGATGCTGTAAACCCTGTGTCTTCCCGCAGTCTCCGGTACATAAGTCCCCGGAATACCAATTCTTCTGCAACCGGTACCAGAACCCCCAGACAAAGGATCTGCATTCCCAAAGACGCGCTGTAAAATGCCTCCGATGTCTCCCTGTATTCTGCGCTATAGCTGGACAGATTTCCAATCATAATCAGATTATTCATTGCAATATTCAGCAGACCAGCCATAAATAGCATAGGAAGATACTGAAGCGCGGCCGCTTTTTTATTTGGTACAACTCCGGTTATCTTCTCACGCTTCCTGTCCCTATAATACAAGAACGACATAATAGGAATGGTAATAAAAGCTGTCGCTCCCTGAATTTCAGTTGTATAGCGCATCAGGATTTCCATCGTTTTTTCAACCAGTTTCATCGCTGCTTCCTGATCCTGATAATAGGATAGCAGATCCGTTGAATGTGTTGCCAAATATACTGTCATAAATGCAGACAGCGCCACGATACCCGCCAGCGTTCCAATTCCCCAATTAATCAAAAACGGCCCCCATATATGCCAGAACCTTTTTCCGCTGCCTGACGGCGGTCTCTGACTGTTATATTGTTGATTCATATCCATTCTATTACTCACTTTCTTTTATATTCAAATGTACAAAACCGGACCTGCATCAGCTTATCCTGCTCATAAGCTCATCTCCATGCTCCTTAAGCCACTGCTTTGCCGTCCGGTAATCCGGAAGAACTCTCTCAACCTCTTTCCAGAACTCCGGCGAATGGTTCATCTCCAATCTGTGGCAAAGTTCATGCACCACCACATAATCCTGTACTTCCTCCGGAGCCAGCATAAGAAGACAGTTAAAGTTCAAATTCCCCTTGCCGCTGCAGCTTCCCCAGCGGGTACGCTGATTCCTAATCGTAATCCTGCCATAAGTCACGCCTGCAATCGGCGCATAATACGCTGCCTTCCCCGGAAGAACTCTGACAGCCTCGTCAGCAAGCCTTTGAACCTCCTCCATACTCATCCGCGGTATGGCCGCTCTCTCTGCCAGTTTGTCTTGAATTTTTCTCAGATGCTCTGCAATCCAGTCTGATTTCTCCTGTATGAAATTCTCAATCTCCGGCTCTTTCATCTGATAAGGCGCGCGGACCAGTATCTTTGCTTCCTTTGTAATCTCCAGAGACAACGTTTTGCGCCTGCTCCTAATAACCTTAACTTCCATCTGCATAAACTTATGCACTCCTTGTTTTCAACTCAAGATATCAAATCCCTCTTATTCTACTACCAGCCAGCAGAACATTCAACCAATATTCCTTCTTTCACAACTCTTTCACATTTTTTATTTCCTCGATCTATTACATAAATTTTGTCACTTTACTTTCTTTCCCATTTCACCTATAATAATTACAGTTTATTTCCAAAAAATTTCACCTGCGCGGCTGTAAGCCGCCTGCCGGAAAAAGTTTGGAATATAAGGAAGGAGTTTACATCATTATGGAAAATCAAAAACAGCGCGTATACGACGCACTGGATAAGCTTGGAATCAAATATGAGGTTGTAGAGCACGAGCCGGTTCACACCATGGAAGATATGGACAGACTTGGGCTTCCTGAAAAAGGAACCTTGTGCAAGAATCTATTTTTGCGCGATGCAAAAGGGAAACGCCATTTTCTGGTAACCGCGGACGAAAAAACCAAAATCGACCTTAAAAGTCTTGGACGCGCTCTTGGCGCAGGCACCTTAAGCTTTGCCTCTGAAGACCGCCTTGAAAAGTATCTGGGACTGAAACAGGGAAGCGTATCCCCCTTCGGTCTAATGAACGATACAGATCATGCGGTTGAATTCTTCATTGACAAAAGCCTAAGCCGCTGCAAGAGCCTTGGCATCCATCCTCTGGAGAATACCGCAACCGTATTTCTCTCCTTTAAGGATCTTGACAAGTTCCTCTGGGATCTGGACGTGGACGTAATCAAAGTAAAGCTTTAATCTTATCTCTGGCGCCTGTAAGGCTGCCCTGGATCATCTCCGGTCTGCCGCCTCCCCGGGCGCCAAAGTTCTCTTTCAATATCTGATTGAGCGGTCGGACGTCCTGTGTTTTGCTGCCGATCACATAGCGATACCCTTTTTCTTCTGTTCCTGCAAATACTGCGCACACCTTTCCGCCCCGCTCTAACAAAAGATTCATAAATTCCCTCGCCTCATCCCCTGACAATTCCTCATCAAATACAGTAACCATTTCTCCTGACACATCGATTCCTTCAGCCTTCCTTTTCATAATCCGCTTCCGAAGGCTCGCAATTTCCCCCTTCAGGCGGACTCCCTCCTGCTTCAGATGTTCCACTGCATCCACAAGCTTTTCTTCCTGCTCGCACAGAATATTTCCGATTTTTCTTGCCCTTTCCAGTTTTTTCTGATAATCCGAAAGAGCACGGATACCGCTCAGCATATTAATACGCTCTCCGCCTTTATAATTAGCCATATCCACCAGCTTAATCAATCCAATCTGCCCGGTCGATTCTACATGGGGCGCACAGCAGGCGCATACGTCGATTCCCGGAATTTCAACAATCCGTACCTGCCCTTCAATCTCTATTTTACTGCGGTATTCCATCTCTGCCAGCGTCTCTTTGTCCGGATACAGCACATGAACCGGAAGATTGGCAAATACTGCGCGGTTTGCTTCCTCTTCTATCTCTTTAAGCTGCTCTTTCGTTATAGGACCGTTAAAATCCATGGTACAATAATCAGCCCCCAGATGAAATCCTACATTCTCATATCCAAAACGCCTGTGAATAATCCCTGATACAATATGCTCTGCGCTGTGCTGCTGCATCCTTTCAAACCGAACGTCCCAGTCAAGCTTTCCCTGCACTTGTTTCCCTTCTTCTACTGCTTCTTCCATATAATGATAAATAATCCCTTTCCGTTCTTTCGTATCCGTTACCGGAATCCCGTTAATCCAGCCAATATCTCCGTACTGTCCGCCGCCCTCAGGAAAAAAGGCAGTTCTGTCAAGAACTGCCGCATATCCGTCTTTTTCAGGCTTACAGAACAATACTGCCGCATCAAATTCCTTCACAGCGGCATCCTCATAAAATAATTTTACCGTATGTTCCATCTGCTTTATCCTTTCTTATACCCGATATCCTTACATTCTCTCCGGAGCTTCAAAGCCAAGTGTGTCAATACACGCTTCCAATACGTTTCTAGTAATAATCAAAAGCGCAATATAGCTCTTCTGTCTTTCCTTATCTTCCTCCGCCAGAATCTTTGTCTCATGGTAGAACCGGTTAAATGCATTGGCAAGTTCATAGATATATGCGCAGATCTTATGGGGCGCTGTCTCTGTAAATGCAGCTTCTACCGCCGCATTGTATCTGCACACCTCCAGCATCAGCGCCTTCTCGCTGTCTGTACAAGCTCCCAGACACAAAAGCCCTTCCAATGCGCCTCCTTGTCCCTGATATTTATTCAGAATTGACTTGATACGCACAATCGTATAGAGAATGTAAGGCCCGGTATTCCCCTCAAACGAGGTAAACCTGTCCACGTCAAAAACATAATCCTTTGCCGCCTGATTAGACAAATCTCCATATTTAATCGCCGAAAGACCAATCATCTTAGAGGTATTTCCAGCCTCTTCTTTATCTACCATCCGATTCTCAGCCATTTTCTTATACATTTCTTCGTTAATATCTGCGATCAGATTCTCCAGACGCATCACGCCGCCCTCTCTGGTCTTGAAGGGTTTGCCATCCTTTCCGTTCATTGTGCCGAAACCTAGGAATTTCAGTTTGGTTTCCTCCCTCACAATCCCTGTTTTTTTAGCGGCGCGGAATACCTGTGTAAAATGCATCTCCTGCCGTTTATCCACGACATAAATCACTCTGTCCGGCCGGTAATCTTCTTCCCTCTGAATCAGCGTTGCGAGATCCGTCGTTCCATAAAGCGACGCGCCGTCCGACTTCTGAATCAAACAAGGCGGTATCTCCTTGGTATCTGACTCTTCCCTCACATCAATTACCAGCGCTCCTTCATCCAGATATGCCTGTCCCTTATCCTTAAAGCCCTGAATCATATCCGGAATATACTTCTGCGCATCGGATTCTCCTTTCCACAGATCAAACTCCACATTCAGTCTCTCATAGTTTTTCTTAATATCACTTACCGATATCCTTACAATATGTTTCCACAGCGCAGTATATCCCTTATGTCCGTTCTGGAGCATCCATGTCGCATGAAGCGCTTCCTCTCTGTAATCTTCATGCTCCTTTGCATAGGAGCTGGCCGTCGGATAAATTTCTTCTAGTTCACTAATCGTAAACGGAGCCTCCTGCGGGTATTCCTCCTGCCATGACTCATCAAAATATGGAAGCTTTGGTTTCCTCTTTTTCAGCTCAGTAATAATCAGCCCCATCTGATATCCCCAGTCTCCCAGATGCACGTCTCCTAGAACCTGATGTCCCATTTTCCGACAGATCCTCTTCACGCTTTCTCCGATAATTGCCGCTCTTAAATGCCCCACATGAAGAGGCTTAGCCACATTAGGCCCGCCGTAATCAACAATGATCATCTCCGGTTTTTCTGCCTGTTCCAGTCCCAGGTTCGCATCCGCCGCCATCTGATTTAAGAAGCCGGCCGTAAACTCCTCATTCAGCTTCATGTTAATAAAACCGGGCTTTACCGCCTCTGCTTCTGCGATGCAGACGCTTTCTTTCAGATAGTTCACTACATCCTCCGCAATCATAATCGGCGCTTTCTTATATGTCTTAGCTCCCGCCATTGCCCCATTGCACTGATATTCACACAAATCCGGACGATTAGACAACGTAACTTTGGCAAGAGTCCTGTCATAGCCCGCCTTCTCAAACGCTTCCTCTAACTCTGCCTCAATAAGCTCAATTATCTGCTTCATTCCTTTTCCTCCATTCACAGCCCTGCAGACTGTACCTTTATTTGAAACATATTATCGTTTCGTCTGATTCTCATATGCATCCTTCAGATCACGGAGAGCCTCTGCCAGCATTGCATCCGAAGCAACAGCCTCCGCATAATCTGTCTGTATCCCTGACATTAATTCCCTCACATCTTTGTGGGTTACAATCTCATTTACGTACTCCTGAACCTCTTCGTCTCCAGACTTAGACGCCACCTGCCAATTATGCTCTTCATCTTCCTCCAGATACAGCGTTCCAAGCCCCGGTACCATCGTGTAGATATCCCGTATCTTCATGTCATAACGGACAAATACGATATAAGATCCTTTGTATTTTCCAAGCTTAGTATAAATGCTGAGATTGTTATAGCTTTCTACAAAACCAGCATGTCCGGCCAGCGTCTCATAATAATCTGACACGGCCTTTTTTAAACCTTCATCCGATGCCTCTGTAAGAGGATTTACCTCCATCACCCGGCATCCTATGTTTTCCCTCTGCAGCAGATTGCTGACCACTTCACTGGCCATCTGTTCGCTGCCCTGCTCTCCCTGTACTTTTTCCGAAAAATTATGTTTCGCCTCATCTTCCGTAAGACACATCATGACCACTGCCGCCGCTCCTAGAAGAATCAATGCCAATAACCCTATTGTTATCCGTCTGTGCTCCTTAAGCAGACCGCGGAGGTCTTCCTGTCTTTCTTTCATAGACTACCTCCATTTTCTTTGTTGTACAGCTTAGCACTTCACATCATACTAAAGCCAGAAAAGAAAGTCAAGGATCGTGCGATTTTCTCCATTGCATTTTTTTTAAAGTTATGCTATTATAATTCTTGTCTCTGTAGCTCAGTGGATAGAGCACCGCCCTCCGGAGGCGGGTGCGCCAGTTCGATTCTGGTCAGAGACGGTTTTGGGGTATCACAGTTTGTGATACCCCTTTTGTCATAGGAAATACCTTGGTCTCATCCTTAAAGCAGAAGAAAATTTACTTTCAGCATTTTTTATTACACAGATATTTTCTTTTTTGCTCTGTCATAATAGTAGGCATGATCTGATAAAAACTCCTCTGCCTGTACCTGAGTCTCATTTACCTCCCTGATCACACATTCCATCTCTTCTCTGGGAAGAGCCCTGCTCTCAGGGATAATAATTACTTCATGGATACTGCTGGGCAGGATATAATAATTTTCTTTAAAATATGCGCCAATTGCCTCAAGCCTTCCCGGATACAAAAGTACCGACGCGCCTCCGCTCCGTATATGGTTCGTCAGCACATACATATTCTCCTGTTCCTTAAGCTTTCTCCATTCTTCATCTCCCATATCCCTATCTCCCAGCATTTCTTCAATCACCATACACATAACGCTGAATTCATAGGGGAGAAGCTTCTCTGTGTTAAGTTCCGCCCTTTTTCTGATCTCCTCCGCAGATATCTTCCACCAGACAAGATGCTCATTCCGGATCAGCATGGTTGCCATCTGTCCACTGGTTTCATCGATATCCACCATCACATAGAACAGTACCGCCAGATCCAAATAATCCTCATGAGGAACCTGAGAAAGGAGTTCCTTGTTTCTTTCCTGATTAACCAGCTTGTAGATAATCTTATCCTTTATATTCTGGTAATCTTGTACTTTATCCTCTTTCCATGTGTGTTTGACCCGTACCTTATAATACATTTCAAGCACCTGTTCCGCCAGACTTTCCACATCGCTGCCCCGGATGAATTTTTCATAGTATTCCTCTAAATAAATTGTCGGGGAAATATTGATTCCTTTCTCAGAAAATGTAATCCCCTTCCGCTCGCATCCATTATTTTTTATTGTAGTATGGATGGATAAATACAGCGGTTCTTTCACCTGCTCCCTTATAATTGCCGCTATCTTCTCTACAAACTGTTCGTATGACATAACTCTCCTTTCTCTATTGTCATAACACTAATTGGCTTGATATACGGTGTGAACACACGCCTTTTTGAATATCTGAATTCTATAGATTCAAATAGATCTGCAATTCTTTGCAGAATGAATATTATGGTAACCTAATTATAAAAAAACCTTGCAGAAAATGCAAGGTTTTTTTGAAAAACTTATTCGTCACATATTTAATCTGATTCCAAAAACTTAGTACCTGAATATTCGCTGTATTAATTCGCCCGCGACAAATACTCGCCCGTACGGGTATCGATCTTAATCTTCTCACCCTGATCCACAAACAGCGGTACCATAACCTGCGCTCCCGTCTCAACAATCGCAGGCTTCGTAGCACCGGTAGCTGTGTTGCCCTTCACTCCCGGCTCTGACTCTGTAATTACAAGCTCAACCGTAATCGGCGGCTCAATAGCAAATGCATTGCCCTGATAGAAGCTTACGCTTACTTCCTCGTTCTCCTTCACAAATTTCATCGCATCAGAAGCCTCTGACACGCTGATCATAATCTGCTCAAAGGTCTCGTTGTCCATGTAGTTATAAAATTCTCCGTCGTTATACAGGTACTGCATCTTCTTTCTCTCAATGTGTGCCTGCTCGAATGTCTCTGTCGGGCGGAAGGTTGTCTCCACAACGCCGCCGTTAATGATATTCTTCATCTTTACACGGACGAAAGCCGCGCCCTTTCCCGGCTTAACATGCATGAAATCAATCACCTGACACACCTTGCCGTCAACCTCGATTGTGATACCGTTACGGATATCTCCTGCTGAAACTTTTGCCATTGCATTATCCTCCTTAAACTGCGCCAGCCGCGCTTACATTGCAATTATTCACTCTTTGATCTTATCACTCCATGGCGCTCGGACTGCCCCGCATTCCATGGCCTTGAAATCCTGTTACCATTCTATAATATATGATGCCTTTTTTCAACCTTTTTTTCCATAGCAAGGCTTCTCTTATAGAAAAACAAAACCACCTTCTCCAGATACCTTTTGAGGACAATCTGGATTTCTTCCTTGGGATGGATCGGTTTCACCAAAATACTGGCGATGCCGCTTCGTTTAGCCCCCCACACATCTGTAAAGAGCTGATCTCCCACAAATACTGTCGTATCCGTATCCGTCCCCATGATCTCCATGGCCTTCCGGTAATTCTTCTTAGAAGGCTTATGCGCGTTATACACATAATCCACCTGTATTTTCTCATTGAACATCTTCACTCTCGGCTCCTGATTATTAGAAATCAAGCAGCAGGAAAATCCAATCCCCTTCAGCCGTTCAAACAGACGTACTGCCCGCTCGTCCGCAGGCTCACCGTGAGGCACCAAGGTATTGTCAATATCAAAAATCAGCCCCCGGTACCCTCTTTCATACAGCTTTTCAAAATCTATGACATATGTGGAAGCCACATATCTGTCCGGAAAAAACATATCAAACATGGCTTATCCTTCCGCCTCTGCATCAATAAGCTGCTGTACCAAATCCTCGCAGACTTCCAAAACCGTCCTGCCGTCCGTATTGACCACAATATCCGCAGCCGCCTCATACTTTTCCCGCCGCTGCTCCATCAGTTCTGAGATCCCCTTTACATTCTTGCGCCCATTCAGCACCGGACGTTCGTTACTGTCCTTCACGCGTTCATAAATCGTCTCCGGGCTGGCTGTAAGAAGAATAACCTTGCCGTTTTTCTTCATCTCTTCTACATTGCGCTCCCGCATAGCCACGCCGCCTCCGCAGGAAATCACCGTATTCTTCTGGCTTTGCAGCTCGATCAATAGCTCTGTTTCCAGATTGCGGAAATATTCTTCGCCATAGGTAGCGAAAATATCCGGAATGCTCATCTGCTCTCTTTCCGCAATCACCTGATCCATCTCCACAATATTCATAGCAAAAGCTACGCTCAGGTAATCCGAAATCGTCGTCTTTCCGGCTCCCATAAAGCCAATCAGGACAATATTATAATCAAACAGCTTCCTTGCCTGTATCTTTTTGCTGTTGCGCCTGATCCGGCGGAACACATCATATATCTCTTCTCTGTACGGATTGTCGCCAAGCTTTGCTTTTAATTGCTCTTTTTGTTTTTCTTCCTGCCTCGGCTGTATAATCGGCATGCCATATTTCTCTTTATAGCCCATAATCTTCTCAATGATAGCGTTCCGCTCAACCAGCGCGTCAATAATCTTGTCGTCGCACAGCGCAAGCTGTTCCCTGTAAAGCTCCAAATCGTTCATCATAATTATAATCCGCCTTTCTGCGAAAGGCACCGATGGGGTTATGAAACCCGT
>CAJUTH010000056.1 GCA_910589275.1 uncultured Dorea sp. | reverse complement strand
TCCAGATGGCTCTCAAGCTTTAAATAGATGGCTCCCAAGCATTAGAATAATCACTGTGTTTACCCCAACGGAAATTCTTTTACAAATCATACACGATTAGCATATATAAAATCAGGAATGGAAAAGTGTCCGCAACTTTTATATTGCAATCGAAGTCCAAAGATGTTACGGTAATAGTGCCATTGGAAACAAGAGATAATAAACGAGGTGCAAAAAAATGAGTGTACAGGAAATGAAACCAGTGAAAGAAGGCAAGGTCAGGGAGATCTATGACAACGGCGACAGCCTGATCATGGTTGCCACAGACCGGATTAGCTGTTTTGACGTGATACTGAAAAATGAAGTGACGAAGAAGGGAACCGTCCTGACCCAGATGTCCAAATTCTGGTTCGGTATGACGGAGGATATCCTGCCGAACCATATGCTTTCCGTGGATGTGCAGGATATGCCGGAGTATTTCCGGCAGGATAAGTTTGACGGCAACAGTATGCTGTGCAGGAAGTTGGAAATGCTGCCGGTGGAGTGTATCGTCCGGGGCTATATCACAGGCAGCGGCTGGGCGAGCTATGAGAAGACCGGCAAAGTGTGCGGCATCCGGCTCCCGGAGGGCTTAAAGGAGTCAGACAAGCTTCCGGAGCCGATTTATACGCCGTCTACCAAGGCGGAGATCGGCGACCATGACGAGAATATTTCTTATGCGGAGAGTGTAGATTACCTTGAGAAGCGTTTTCCGGGTAAAGGAGAGGAATATGCGTCTAAGCTTAGGGATTATTCTCTGATGCTGTATAAGAAGTGTGCGGAGTATGCCTTAAGCCGCGGGATCATCATCGCGGATACCAAGTTTGAATTTGGTCTGGACGAGAAGGGGAATATCGTGATCGGCGACGAGATGCTCACCCCTGACAGTTCCCGGTTCTGGCCGGCCGAAGGGTACGAGCCGGGCCACGGGCAGCCGTCCTTTGACAAGCAGTTTGCCAGAGACTGGCTGAAGGCGAATACAGGTCATGACTGGACGCTGCCGCAGGATATTGTAGATAAGACGATCGAGAAATATCTGCAGGCTTATCAGCTTTTAACCGGAAAAGAACTGGTATAATATTTTCATCCGCAAGGGTAAGATATTGTCTGCCGGACAGAGGCAAAGGGCTTACTTATGCTTTGGGTAAGTAAGCCCGCCCTTGCCTCTGTCCGGCAGACACATTTTAACTCCGCGGGGGAGAATATTACTCTAGGGGAGAGGCGTTCGTCTGGATTCCGTCCACTGGCTGATCAAGAGCCGGAGCAGCAGATCGATTTTCTCTTTGGTTTCCGGATGAAGGTCGTTTAGCTGTCTGAGCATAGGAGCCATGCCGCGCAGCCCCTGAGTTTGGAGTTCCGATACGGTTACGGCGCCGGAGGCGTCCAAAACAGAAAACATATCGTCGATAAATAGCTGGCGCTCAGATAGATTCATCTGTTCCAGCCATGTTTTCATGGATTCACTGAATCTTTCAGCCGCGGGGTTGAGGGAGGGGCTTCGCAGAAAGCGGGTGCCTTCCACCTGCCAGTTAAATGCATTGTGCTGGCGGATTCCGGTTCCGGAGCTTTGGATGACGATTGGCTTCGCATTGTGGTGCATCAGCATTCCGACTATGGAAAATTCAGGGATAAACCGCCGGATTCTCGGCTGGATCTTTTTAAAATCCTCATCTTCTGACAGATTGTGGTTAAATCCCGGACCGTCATTGTTATAAACGCCAAGGATACGCCGCTGTACGTCCCGGTCGCATTTGGCGGCGGCATACAGCGCCAGATGGCCGCCCTTGGAGTGCCCGCCGACGCGGAGCATGTGCCGGTTAAAACTACCGGTCTGGGACAGGTATTCGGCGGCGATATGCTCCGAAGGGACGTTTCCGATACTCATATTAAAGTCTTCACGCCAGCCGATCAGCGTATCATCGGTTCCGCGGTATGCGATATAAGAGGTTCCGTCGCCTAATAATATCTCGACAGCGGAGAACTGAAGCTCCCTTTTGGTGCTGACCTTATTTACGTAATGCATAAGCTCCGCCCGGCTAAAGCGTTTGGTCTTTGCCATAGCCTTTAACAGGAATGGAGCCTGACGGAGAAAGGAGCGGTAATCAGCGATCTCCTCTTCAGAATGCGCGCTGAAGAAATCCGCGGATGCTTCCGCGATTGTGACAGAACCCTGATGCTCCGGCACAATGCCTTTCAACTCCACATAAGAAAGGCAGGAGAGGATCAGGTTGTCGATTTCATTGAAAAGCGACTGGGCAAAAGTCAGGTCGCCGCGCCAAGTTAAATAATCCATAATTGTTGACATAATATAAACTCCTATGAAAGAATAGATTTATAAAGGCTGGTTGAAAGGAAAACCGCCGTCCCAGAAGAGGCAGGCTCTTTGGGGCAGCGGTTTGTTGTGTTTTGGAGCACAGGAAGACGCGTCGGCACGATGCAAGCAGAATAAATGGTTTCTACAAGGAATCGCCGCGTTTTACGTATCCTGGATTTTCAGGGGTTCCTTTTACCTCTTTTACTTTGGTAATCCTTGCATGTTTGTCAACAACTACATTTTCAAGGACGGTATCTTCTCCTACTATAACATCTGGAAGTATTACACAGTTTTTAATAGATGCGCCTTTTTTGATAACGCAGCCTCGTCCGAGGACAGAATTTTCAATGGTGCCTTCAATCAAGCATCCGTTGGAAACGATGGAGGCTTTTACACGGGCATCCTCAAAATACTGGGTCGGGCAGGAATCGTTTGTTCTGGTGTAAATCGGCCAGTCTTCATCAAACAGAGAACAAGCTGTCTTGTAGTCAATCAAATCCAGATTAGCGTCATAGTAAGCTTTGAAATCTGTGATAGAAGCAAAGAAACCGCGGTGTGCAACAGCCCGCACATCCATCTCCTGACATGCAAGGTTTACAGCATCTTTCAGCGTGTACAGCGCAGAGGATTTGTGGGTGTTTTTAATCAGGTCAATAAAGAGCTCTCTCTTCATTACATAAGTATCCATAAAGATGTACTGGCTCTTTTTGCTGCCCCGGTTTGGTGAAATAGCGGTAACGCCTTTCTGTTTGTTCAGCTCTAGAGTCTGGCAGGTTAAAAACTTATCCTTTGCTTCGTCAGTAGAGTGATATAAAAGTGTGATATCGGCGCCGGATTCAATATGCTGGTTCAAAAGCGCATCAAAATCCTGTTTGAATACCATACAGCTTGGTGCGATGATTACATACTCGCCGGACGCATTTTCAATAACCTCAATGTTGTCAATATAAGCGGAAATGTCGTTGCTGTACAGGCTTTCCATGCCTTCTTCTGCAAACAAAAGATGCAGTCTTCCGCGTTTGGAATTGATGTTATAATGGCGTCCTGTTCCAAGGTGCTCGGCCAGAGATCTTGGTTTGCGGCGCACATATACGTGGATGTTTTCAATACCGCTGTTGCTGAAATTTGAAACCGGGAAATCGATGACACGGTATCTTCCAAGGAAGGAAATAGCTCCAACCGGACGGTAAAACTGAAGGCCGCGAACGTTAATATGATTTCCGGCGAAATTAATAATACCAAGTGCTTTACTCATATTATTCCTCCCCCTTTACTCGTTTTGCAACTAGTTCAATATTCTCACTGTCTGCAGAGCCAACGACGGCGCGGGCGCCGATCTTTATTCCGTCTGCAACTAATGCGCGCGTTACGATAGCGCCTTCTTCTACAACAGCGCCGGGCATCAGTACGGAATCGATGACCTTGGCTCCTGCAGCAACCTTAGCGCCTGTAAACAGGACAGAATTTTTAACCTGTCCGTCGATCACACAGCCCTGAGTAATAAACGCACGGCTAATCTCTGCGTCTTGACCTATGTATTGAGGCAGGGAATTCGTATCTTCGGTATAAATCTTCCAAGAAGAGTCGCCAAGATCCAGAGCGCTCTTCTTATCAAGGAGATCCATGTTAGCTTCCCAGAGGGAGTCAATAGTTCCAACATCCTTCCAATAACCTTTAAATTTGTAAGCCATAAGCTTGCGGTTGTCGTTTAGAAGAGCAGGAATAATATCCTTGCCGAAATCATGGTTGGATTCGGCGTTTTTCATATCAGCAACCAGCATCTTGCGGAGCAGCTTCCATGAGAAGATATAGATGCCCATCGAAGCCAGATTGCTCTTCGGCTGCGGCGGTTTCTCCTCAAACTCTACGATTTGTCCGTTTTCATCGGTGTTCATGATACCAAAACGGCTTGCTTCCTTCATGGGAACTTCGATAACAGCGATGGTAGCGTCTGCGCCGTTTTCTTTGTGGAAGTCTAACATCTTGTCATAATCCATCTTGTAGATATGGTCGCCGGAGAGGACCAGCAGGTACTCTGGGCTGAAAGTATCAATAAAATCAATATTCTGTGAAATCGCGTCAGCAGTACCCCGGTAAACATCGAGATTCGCGTCTGCTTTCTCGCGGGGCGGCAATACATATACGCCGCTGTCTTTTGCGTCAAGACCCCAGCGCCCCCCCGCAGCTACATAGCTGTTCAAAATAACTGACTCATATTGGGTCAGGACACCAACTACATCAATACCACTATTTGCGCAGTTACTAATCGGAAAATCGATAATTTTATATTTTCCACCGTATGATACAGCCGGTTTTGCGACTTTGTTGGTTAGATCATGCAGACGGGAACCACGTCCGCCGGCAAGAATCATTGCTAACATATCATTGTGCTTCATAATGAACTCCCTTCTTAAATGTTATATGTTTATATTGTACAACTTTTTTGGAAATTTTTCCATATCTTTGTGTAAGAAATCCATGGTTTTATTCTATAAAAACGTTAGTGTTCGTAAATAAACCTGCGGATGGTAACGAAATTTGGATTAATAAGCCGCATAACCCATTTGCGAAGCGAATTTTAAATAGATTTGCAAAAGTTGCTGTGACTGGAGGGAACAGTAACGATTTTGCGGCGGGAAAAATTCATAGAATTTAAATCATAAGGAAATAACTATCTTTGTGCTTAATGGTCATGCAAAAGCGTATTCATTAAAATGGCTGTAAGAGCACTGGAGGTAAAGAAATGGATTACAGGAAGCTGGGAAAACGGATCAGACAGGCGCGCAGGGCAATGAATTATTCACAGGAACAGCTTGCCGGCGAGATTGAGTATTCGGTTCCTCATATCAGTCATGTAGAAAACGCCAAGACGACGCTCAGCATAGATTTTCTGGTAAAAGCCTCTAATGCTCTGCATGTGTCTGCTGATAGTCTTCTCTGCGACAGTCTTGATTATGCTTCGAGAATTTATCAGGGCGAGATCATGGACGCTTTGGAGGACTGCAGTATAGGAGAATTGAAAGTTATCAGCCGGGCAGTTTTGGATCTAAAGAAAAATTTGAGGGAGAATATGGAAGGTCCGCATGAAGACAAAAGAGGAGAGCAGAGGAGTCGTCGGGAGAAATATTAAACGGTTTAGGGAAGAAAAAAATTTGTCGCAGACTCAGCTTGCTAAAAAGCTGTGGATTCATAGGACGTCTCTTGCCGGTTATGAGATTGGAAAGAGGCTTCCGGATATATTTATGCTATGGAAAATGGCGGATATATTTGAGGTATCTATGGATGTGCTGATTGGCAGAGACTGGACGCCAGAGGAAGGTTAATTAAGGCGTTCTAGAGATATAAAAGGCGGCAGATTACAATTGAATACTGTATAAAAGGCAGGCGGAAATTCCGTCTGTTTTTTGATGGAATATTTTTATAGTATATTTGCTGGAAATAGATTATAATAGAGAAGATTATAACTAATGAGGGAGGCAAAAGCCATGGCATGTTTACGCGGGGCGGATATTTTATTGCCGGCGGATAGGATTGACAAGAAAAAATGGGCGGTAATCGCCTGTGACCAGTTTACCAGCCAGCCGGAGTATTGGGAGCAGGTAAAGCAATGCGTAGGCGATGTGCCGTCAACCTTTCATATTATTTATCCGGAAGCATATCTGCTAGCTGAAGATGAAGAGGCATATACCCGGAGGCTGGCCGGAATCCAATCGAATATGCGGCGATATCTGGCGGAAGGAGTTCTGACGGAGAGGGTTCATGAAGGATATGTGCTCACGGTCCGGGAGACGGAGGCGGGCGTCCGCGCGGGATTGATTGCTGCCCTTGATTTGGAGGCTTATGATTATACGGAGAATTCCGCAAAGCCGGTAAGGGCAACAGAAGAGACTGTTCAGGAAAGGATTCCGGTTCGGGTAGGAATCCGGGAACATGCATTGATTGAAAGCCCTCATATCATGATGCTGCTGGACGATGCAGACGGTCGATTGCTGGAGTCTTTATATCAGAAGAAAGAGGGGCTTCGCAGGCTGTATGATACGGAATTGATGTTCGGCGGAGGGAAGGTGTGCGGTTATGCCGTTGAAGGAAGGGAAGCAGAGGCTCTGACGAAAGAGATTGAAAAGCTTGAACGTAAGAATCCAGAGATATTCCTTGCGGCGGGGGATGGAAACCATTCTCTTGCCGCGGCGAAGACCTGCTGGGAAAATCTTAAGGAAGGACTGCCGGCGGAAGAAGCAAAGAAACATCCGGGCAGGTATGCTCTTGTGGAGGTAGTGAATCTGCATTGTCCCGCGCTTCAGTTTGAGGCGATTCATAGAGTGCTTTATGGCGGCAGACTTGATACCATAGTGAGCCGGTTTGAAATATATTTAAAGAATCTTAGAAACTGCGGTGTAGAAAAGTGCAGCGAGGAAGGAGAAGCAGATATCATATTTATCCAGCGCGGATGCAGAATAGGAATGAAACTGTCTGATACAGGAGGACATCTGGCGGTAGAACTGCTGCAGCATTTTCTGGATAAATATATAGAGGGGCATGCTGGATTGGAGCTTGATTATGTACATAGCCCGGAAGCGGTAGAGGAG
The DNA here is from genome assembly GCA_910589275.1 of uncultured Dorea sp. Classification (GTDB taxonomy): domain Bacteria; phylum Bacillota; class Clostridia; order Lachnospirales; family Lachnospiraceae; genus Claveliimonas. Next base: position 9,251 of record CAJUTH010000056.1, on the reverse strand, counting down.
CTTTCTAAGGAAGAAAATGTCTGCGGCATGCTGCTTCGTCCGATTGATAAGAGCTCTTTATTTCCAGCAATTTGTGCGGGAGGCGTTTTGCCGCGGAAGACATTTTCCATGGGAATGGAGTCCCAGAAGCGGTATTATATGGAATGCCGGAGACTTGATGTTCACCATAGCAGCACCCCTTGCAGAGAACTGTAATCAGTAAAGGTTACTGAGAACGGAGTGAACAGTAACCGGTAATGGCGGTATACGGGAAAATCAGTGAAAAAGACTTGACTTTCGGGCGGATACTATGCTATAGTATTCTAGCGATGGAAGTAGGTCTTTTTTTTATGCCTAATTTTAGGTAGCCTCGCAAGCTACCAACGTAACACGTAAAATATGTATATACGAAGCGAGGTGGAAGTTGTGCGTACAAGAATTACTTTAGAATGTACAGAGTGCAAGCAGCGGAACTACAACATGACAAAGGATAAGAAAGCTCATCCTGAGCGTATGCAGACGAAGAAGTACTGCAGGTTCTGCAAATCACACACGATGCACAAAGAGACGAAGTAGTCTGTTTTTGGGAGGAGTGTGTAGATTATGGCTAAAAAGGAAGCTCAGAAAAAGAGTTGGTTCAAGGGTCTGAAGGCAGAGTTCCGTAAGATCATCTGGCCGGACAAAGAGACACTTGCAAAACAGACAGCGGCAGTCGTTTCTGTATCCGTGGTACTTGGGGTCATCATTGCAGTTGTTGATTTCCTAGTACAGAACGGGGTGGATTTATTAGTAAGATAACTGTTACTGCACACAGTATTTTGCATATGTGAGCGGAGTGAACAGTAACAGGTAACTGATAAACTGCATGCAAGAAAGGTGATTTTATGTCAGAGGCAAAATGGTATGTTGTTCATACCTATTCCGGGTATGAGAACAAGGTGAAGGCTAACATTGACAAAACCATTGAGAACAGACATCTGGAGGATCAGATTCTGGAAGTTCAAGTTCCGATGCAGGATGTGGTTGAATTAAAGAACGGAGTCCAGAAGGCTTCTCAGAAAAAGATGTTTCCCGGCTATGTGCTGATTCATATGATTATGAATGACGATACATGGTACGTGGTCCGCAATACCAGAGGCGTAACCGGATTCGTAGGTCCTGGTTCCAAGCCGGTTCCTCTTACAGATATTGAGATGGCCGGGCTGGGAATCAAGCGTGATAACATTGTAGTTGACTACGAGGTCGGCGATACCATTCAGGTTATTGCAGGAGCGTGGGCGGATACAGTGGGCATTGTCCGCGCTATGAATCCGCAGAAGCAGAGTCTGACGATCAATGTTGAGCTGTTTGGCCGCGAGACGCCAGTAGAATTAAGTTTCGCAGAAGTGAAGAAAATGTAAATTAGATTAAGTGGGAGGGGATTTTTATCATTCCCGGCATTACCACAAGGAGGTAATTAACATGGCAAAAAAAGTACAAGGTTATATCAAGTTACAGATTCCTGCAGGTAAGGCAACACCGGCTCCTCCGGTAGGACCTGCCCTTGGACAGCATGGTGTAAATATCGTAGAGTTTACCAAGCAGTTCAATGCCAGAACGGCTGATCAGGGTGACCTGATTATTCCTGTAGTTATTACAGTTTACAGTGACAGAAGTTTCAGCTTCATTACAAAAACTCCGCCGGCACCGGTTCTGATTAAGAAAGCATGTAACATTAAGTCTGGTTCAGGCACACCGAATAAGAAGAAAGTTGCAACAATCACAAAGGCTCAGGTTCGTGAGATTGCAGAGATGAAGATGCCGGATCTCAACGCGGCAAATATTGAGAGCGCCATGAGTATGATAGAGGGAACCTGCCGTTCTATGGGTGTAACTGTTACGGAGTAGGCCTTGAAGAAATAGTGCAGTAACTACAGTGATATAAAAAGTGGGAGGGTTATCCCGACATTACCACAAGGAGGTATTTTTTATGAAACGAGGAAAGAAATATATCGAGGCTGCTAAGAATATTGAAAGAGGAAATCTCTACGATAAGGAAGAGGCGATTTCTTTAGTAAAGAAGACGGCAGTTGCTAAATTTGATGAAACTGTTGAAGCTCATATCAGAACCGGCTGTGACGGACGTCATGCCGATCAGCAGATCCGAGGCGCAGTTGTACTGCCGCATGGTACTGGAAAAAAGGTTCGTATCTTAGTATTTGCAAAGGACGCGAAAGCCGCAGAGGCAGAAGCGGCCGGAGCAGATTATGTTGGAGGAATGGAACTGATTGAGAAGATCCAGAAAGAGAACTGGTTTGACTTTGACGTAGTTGTTGCTACACCGGATATGATGGGTATCGTAGGCCGTATTGGACGCGTACTTGGACCAAAGGGTCTGATGCCGAATCCGAAGGCGGGTACTGTAACAATGGATGTTACAAAGGCGGTTAACGACATCAAAGCTGGTAAGATTGAGTATAGACTTGATAAAACAAATATTATCCATGTTCCGATTGGAAAGGTATCTTTCACAGAGGAGCAGCTTGCAGACAACTTCCAGACGCTTATTGAAGCAATTATTAAGGCTAGGCCGGCAGCAGTAAAGGGTCAGTTCCTTAAGAGCGTGACGCTTACTTCTACCATGGGACCCGGCGTAAAGATTAATCCGGCGAAGCTGGTTTAATCCTAATTAAAAATGAGAACGCCGTATCGGGAATTAATCTCGATACGGCGTTTTTGTATTTTTATGAACGATGTTTCAGAGTTAGATACCGCCCATATCCATTTCTAAACTGTACAGCATCCAATCATCGCCGGCTTTTGTGTAGGCTAATGTGTGTGCGCAGGTACCGTCCCCGGAATCGGTATAGGTGCTTCCGCCCCATGAGATGGAAGCGCTTTCGTAGGAATAATTCCCTTTGATTATTACTTTTATCAGTGTGTTGCTGCCGCTGTTTATCACACTGCCGTTCATCTCGCCGTTAGACAGCGTGTATTTTGTGAGCGAATAGTTTGAATTGCCGTTGCCGAAAGAATCGTCGCGCAGATATTCATAGGAATGAATGACATTCTCTTTGCTGTTTGCAAAAGTATGCTCAAAGGCTGGTACATCACTGAATTTCTTGTTGGCCGATGCGGATTCAAGAATTTCTTTCAAATCGGCTTCGGCGAGCTTCATAACAGTTTCAATGGTTTCTTCGTTGTATTGTGAAGTAACCATGGAAGAGTATAGGTTTGATTCCGCGCTGTCGCCGCCGTAATAGGTGAGAAGCTGTCCGGCATCTTCTAGTTCTTCACCGCTTAATTCGATATAATGCGTGGCGCCGAACACCTGCGGGATGACATAGGTGTCAAAGCCTTCCATTTTCTCAGAAGGTTTCAGGCTGCCGGAGACGTCGATTTTGTCTAAGGTTACCGCAGCGCCTGTGGGAACAGATATCATATAATCGTTGGAAGTATAGTTTGCGTTAGATACTTTCCATGACAGCCCGTTTCTTTTTAATTCAACTACCGTGGAGTCAGAATAGCCGTCTAATTGGTAGGATACACGGTAAGCTTTGCCGGACGCGCCGCCGGATAGCTTGGTTACGTCTAAGATACTCACATACTGCTTATTTTCTGAGGCATTGATTTTCTGAGCGGTGATAAAAGCTTCTTTTGTGGTGAAATCATCCTCATTTTCAAGATACAGCGTGTCATATAAGGTATTCCAGTCCTGCTCATAGCCGGCCTTTACGTATTTTTCCGCGATATTTCCCGCGCTGTAGTGGTTGTGGTACATTACAAAGAATAAAATAACAGAAAACAATGCGATCACTAATTCGATCAGTAATATCTTATCATTGGAAGATAAGCTTAGGTTTTTCTTTGCGGGTGAAGCGGCTGCGGTATCAGGGGTCTGGAGGGCGGCTCCGCACTCACAGCAAAAAGCTGCATTGTCATCATTTTTACTTCCGCATTCTGGACAAAACATTTTTATCATCTCCTTTACTCATACTTTTTGATCATGTCAATATTGGCAAATTCCAGTGCGCTGAGATAGGAATTGATATTAGCGTCAAATGTTTCCGGCGCGATTGTTCCATGATACCAGCTCTTGCTTTCAAAATATTCCTTGACATCTGCGTTTGTAAAGATTCGTCCGTGTCTGGCGATGATTTCATTTCTTGCAAGTTTTAACTCCTGCCCGGATAAACCGGATACATCGGCGTCAGTCAGGTAACGCTTGTCGCTGTCCGGAAGGATGTAATCGCCGCTGGGTGCTTCCGAATCTTTTGCGGCGGATGACTGTGCGGAAACGCCGTTTTTGGTAATGGTAAAGTCTTCTTCCATGGGCAGGACTGCTACGCTTCCCTCAGAATCGTCAGAATTAGTCAGCATACTGGCTTTTTCCAGTTCTTTGTCAGAGACGAGGCTGTCCTTGCTTCCGGCAAAGCCGCTGCCTGCTAAACCGATGAAAACGCTGCCGCCTAAAAAGAGGACGATCAGGACTGCCGCGACAATAGACGCAATTTTATCCTTGTCGATCCCTTTTGGTTTCATATCTTTGTCTTTACTCTTCATTCTTGTTACTCCTATTATTTTTACAGCTTATTGAACATTAGCGGTTGATTTGGTGTAGAGTTACGGTTCTCGCTTGGCGCCGCACTCGGTACAGAATAGGGAGTCGTCATCTAGTACTGCGCCGCAGTTTTTACATGTATCGGCCGATGCGGTCTGTTCAGGCTGCGGTTCGGCCTCGCCTTCCGGTATGTCTGCGTCAGCTTCTGGTACGTCTGCATCAGCTTCCGGTTTCGTGATAGGGGAACCGCATTGTACGCAGAATGCGGAATCTTCAGTATTCATGTAACCGCAGTTTTTACAGGGGATACCTCCTGCTGGAACCGCAGTTAAGGGCGCTCCGCAGCTAATGCAGAACTTGGCTGCCGTATTGTTGCCATATCCGCATTGAGGGCAGACGTTTTGAGCAGTAGCCTGCTGGAGTTCAATGCGGTATCTCTGATTTTCATCCCGCAGACGGAGAATTTCTGCGAATAATTCTTTGTATTCAGAATCAGAATCATTGATGTACTTAGATACGCACTGAACGCCCACCTGATATGTAAGTTTTTCAATCATTCTTTCATTATTTTTAATCAGGCCGCCGATCCTTACGCTTTCCGTTGCGGTCTTCGCCTTTTGGGAAACTCCCTGTCCTGCAATCGAGATGGAATCTCTCATTTTGTCAAATAAAGCCATGTCTCTTCCTCCTAGTTTGATTTTGTTATTTATCTAAAATACATCTGTGTATGCAGATATATTTTTGGATACTGGTTTAGCTCCGGAATAGTTTATACCGCAGTATTCGGTATACGGACTCGTCAATTCGCGCTTCCGGGATGGCGCCGTCCCCTACGGCTTGAAGGAGCCCCTGATAGGCCCGTTCAAAATCCTCGGGAATCAGGACAATATCAGAGCCGGCTAGAATAGTCTGTACGGCGGCTTCCTCCGGCGTATAATGATTGATAATGGCTCCCATGGACATGGAATCTGTGATGATGATGCCGTCAAAGCCAAGTTCCTCTCGTAAAAGACCGGTAATGATCTCCTGTGATAAGGTAGCTGGAAGATTTTCATGGGTTATTAGCGGGAGGGAAATGTGTCCGACCATTATGCATCCGGCTCCGGCATGAATACCTGCCGAAAAGGGCAGAAATTCAGCGGACTGGAGCTGTTCTAAGGTGCGTTCATTGGCGACGGCTTCTTCATGGCTGTCGCCGTCTGTGCCGCCATGTCCCGGAAAATGCTTCAGTACGGCGCATATATCCTGCTCCTGCAGTCCCTTCACTACCTGTGCGGTCATCTGTGCATCCACTTCCGGGTCTGGGCCGAAGGATCTTGCGCCGATTACGGTATTGGCAGGATTTGTCAGCACGTCCGCTACAGGGGCGAAATCCATGTTAAAGCCCAGATCGTGGAGGTAGCTTCCAATAGTGCTGCCTGCTCTGTAAGCTTCTTCGTAATCGAGTGAGGCGCCGATCTGCTGCATATCGGGAAATTTTTCTACGTGAAAGCCTTCGCTGTTGGCAACCCTTGCGACAAGTGAGCCGCCTTCCTCGTCTACGCCAAGGAAGGGCGGATATTTTGAATAGGATTTTGTATTTGCAAGCATAGTTTTTAGCTGATTTTCATCAACGATATTCGGCTGGAAGTACACCAGTCCTCCTACCGGATATTGTTCCAACGCGGCTTTGGTAGTTTCGCCGGCTTGTATTACAGTGCCTGTGTGGGTCAACTGTTCTGGCGTGACCATAAAGAGCTGGCACACTTTTTCTTCAAGGGTCATTTCTGATAAAATTTCCTGAAGCTGTACATCAGTGGTATCGACAGGTTCATCTAGAACTTCGTCGTGATCATCAGGAGCTTTGGCAGTTTCGTCTGACGGGGTGTTTTGTTCCTCTTCGGCAGTTTCGCTGTCTGTTTTCGTCTCTGAGGGGGCGGAAGCCTTACTGCAGCCAGACAAGAGAGCGCTTCCGAGGAAAATGCCCGCAATTATGAGTGTTAAGATTTTTTTCTCCATAGTTATTGTTCAATATCCTTTTCCATAATAAATCCGACCTTGCTGGAGCTATAGTACGGGCTTACATCGTTCGGCATATCATACATGCCCCAGGAGCCGTTTACTTTCATTATTCCAATATAATGTTCCATTCCGCCGTCGTTGTTAGGTTCTCCGGCTGCCCATGCGCTGTAGGTAAAGTCTTCTCCGTTTACCCATCCGAAGGAATTATCCGAAAGGCGCATGCCCCCGATCCATACGACTAAACATCCGGATGAATTTGCAAGCGCGGTTATCTTGTCGTATTCTTCCTGACTGGTGACGGTGGCTAGATGCCCGCCCTGTGCTTCGCAGTAAGTCTTTGCGTCCTCCCATGTACGCATTTCCTGGATAAATGTATATTCGTGGGTATAAGTTTTTTCTTCGGGAGTTTCCTCCTTTTCTTCCGGTTCTGGGGACGCGGTTTGCTCTTTCGCCTGCTTTTCTTCCTTTGGTTCCTGTTTCTTGGCGGTATTCTTTTTCGTATCCTTTTCTGCCGTAGTCTCTGCTTCCTTGGAGGCGGGCGCAGATTTCTTCTGGTAGAGGAAGAATCCGCCAATGCCCAGTGCGATTCCGAGAACAATGATAAGAATAAGAATCAGAAGAAACCGGCGGCTGTCCTTAACAGGTTCTTCGGGTTCGTAAGCGCCGCCGGAAGGCTGTTCGTTCAAGGCATCTTCCGGGGCGTTTTCCGGCTGTGGACCGTCAAGCTGTTTGGCCCCGCATTCGGGACAAAAAGCGCTGCCTTCTTCTAGTTTGGTTCCGCAATTGTGACAAAACATAATGACTCTCTCTTTCCTGAATATATTATTTAGCGACAAATTTGTAAAAATCAGTCTTTATTAGTATACCATATCTTTCCTGTATCGACAAATAATATCATTTTTGTCTATTGTTATCGAAAAAATGTACAAAATGGAGGTTTGTGCTGTCTTTTTGTGAATGTAAATGGTACAATGAAAAAGGAGTTGGGGGAATATAAAGAACTATTTTATTTGTTTTGAAGGAGGAGAGAGTTATGTTTTGTAAACATTGCGGTAAGGCTATGCCGGATGGCGTCAAATTTTGCCCGGCCTGCGGTAAGCCATCGGGCAATCCGGGGGGTGCTCAAGGAGCGGCGGCAGGTAATCCGGGAGTGACGACAGGCGGGCAGTCAGTATCGATGTACGGCCAGGGAGGGGCGAATGCATATCAGGCTGTGACAGCAGGAATAGGAAAACCGCCGGTCAAGATTAAGAAGACGTACAATATTGGTAATTTTGCTTATTGGGGCGGATGCCTGCTGGCGTTATTGGGATTGTTCCTTCCATATTGTTCTGTTTCGTTTCTGGGGTATGGAGAGAGCGTCAATTTGATTGATACAGACGATGGAAAGATTTTTTTGGGAATCATTATTGCGCTTGCAGTGATCAATATTTTTAAATTGAATATTGTCTCCATTGCCGGATCAATTCTTATGTTGTCTTTGGTTGTATATGAGAATGACAATATTAAGAGCTATGCCGGAGGACTGGCAGATTATGAGATCGGTCATACGCTATTGTATCTTGGAAGCATTGCTATGCTGATTGCCGCGATTGCCGCTCTGGTAATGTGGATTATGAAAAAGAGAGCCGCCCAGTAGGGCAGCTCTTTTTTTTGGCGTTAATATCCGCAGAAGGAATCAATTCCGTTGGCGATTCCTTGAACGATCTTCTGCTGGTAATCAGGGGTTTGTAACAGAACATCTTCCTGAGGATTACTCATATATCCCATTTCTACTATGGTGGCGGGAACTTGGCTCCAATTATTTCCGCTCATGGAATCCGTTTCCCATACCGTACTGTTTGTACAGCCGGTTGCAGCGCAGAAGCTGTTAAGGATACAGTCGGAAAGCTGTCTGCTGGCAGTATATAGTTCGGGCACGTATGGACTCTGCGGAGTGGTGCAGATCGTCATTGCGCCGGTAACAGACTGATCCTCAGAACCGTTGGCATGAATCCGTACAAAAGCGGCGGCTTTCGCGTTATTGGCCACATCTGCGCGCTGGATACAACTGACGGGGACGTCATTGCTTTCTCTGGTCAGAAGGACAGTGTACCCTCGGTTTTCCAGTTCTTGTTTAAGCTGCAGGGAAATGTTTAAAGTTAGTTCATATTCTGGTATTCCAGTGCTTACTCCGCAGGTGCCGCCCGCGTCTGCGCTTTTATATTCTTGAGAACCCGGGCCTAAGGGCTCGGTTCCGGGCGCTATGACGGCAGAGTGTCCGGGATCTAAGACAATAGTCTGCGGCTTTTTTTGGGGTTTAGTTTCTGCTTGTTCCGGCGCTTCAGTCTGCGGCTCTGTTTGAATTTCTAATTCGGATTCCGATTCCGGCTCTATGCTGTCTTCCCTGGCGTTATGGCTGGGCGAAGGCTCCTTTTGCTCATCAGGAGTTTCCTCTTTGTGTGGAAAGGAGCAGCCTGTAAAAAGGAGAATTAAACATATGAGATAGATAATTTTTTTCATTTTCGTCCCTTTCTAAAATAAGTGATGTAGTGGAAGACGGCTAGATTAACAGAAGCCTTGAATCTTGCGCAGTCTATCCTTGTTTCTTATTTTGACGGGGACAAGGTCGGATGTCAAGAATTTTGTAACAGTTCAGCCTTCGGCCTCACTGTTATGGAATTTGCCCATTTCAAATCGCCTACGGCGAGGGGCAAATTCCCTCTTGGCACGATCTACGCGTTCTCACGGA
>CAJUTH010000055.1 GCA_910589275.1 uncultured Dorea sp. | reverse complement strand
TGCCAAGAGGGAATTTGCCCCTCGCCGTAGGCGACTTGAAATGGGCAAATTCCGTAACAGTGAGGCCGAAGGCTGAACTGTTACTGTATTTATCATCATCTGCTTTAGAAATCTAAAAAAACCTTCCAGATTATGTTATACTATAAATATGATGCAAGGGTCAAAAAACCGTGTTGTGCCGGATGCGGGGAAGGATTGTTACTATGAGCGGCCTCTCTGGCTGTGAATAGTAATAGAAAGTGATTCAGGAGGGAGTATGTTTAAAAAGGAGAAGAAAATCAAAAAGATTATATTGCGAGCTTTTAAAATTGGGGTTGGCAGCAGTGTGGCAATTGCGATCGCGTCGATGATGGAGCTGGAGCAGATAGCGCCGGCGGGAACTATCGCGCTGCTTACCCTTATGTCCACGAAATGGGATACGGTAAGGCTGTCTGTTTACCGGATTCTTTCTTTTTTTATAGCTGTCCTGCTTGCCGGGATTATTTTTAATTTCATTGATGACGGCTGGCTGGGCTATGGTTTGTATGTATTTGCAAATGTATTGATTGCCGGGATGCTTGACTGGATGGGGACAATTTCGGTAAATGCACTTGTGGGGGTGCATTTTCTGACGAGCGGGGAGTATACGGTGGAATTTGTGCGGAGTGAACTGATGCTGGTGGTAATAGGCGTCATTATTGCGCTGATCATGAACTTATTTAATGACGATCATAACCGGAGGCAGGATCTTATTGACGGAATGCGTTACGTGGAGTACCAGCTTCAGGGAATAATCGGGGAACTGGCATTGTATCTGTCGGGTAAACCGATGGAGCAGAATGTATGGCTGGATATGCGGGCGCTGGAGGCGGATATTCAGGCATACGTTAAGGAAGCGCAGGAATATCAGGAAAATACTTTCCAGTCCCATCCGGGCTACTATATAGATTATTTTGAAATGCGTTACCAACAGTGCAAGATTCTGCACAATCTGCATTCGGAAATGCGGAAGGTTCGTTCCATGCCGGTGCAGGCTCATGTGGTTTCGGAATATCTCCTGTATATGAAACAGTATGTAGTGGAGGTAAATATACCGGAGAAACAAATTAAGAAACTAGAAGAGCTTTTTGAGGATATGAGGAGGGAAAGGCTGCCAAGAACCAGAGAGGAGTTTGAGAGCCGGGCGATACTTTATCATATACTGATGGACATTGAAGATTTTCTGCTGACAAAGAAAAAATTTGCAGACAGTCTGGATGAACAGAAGCTTTTTAGATACTGGAATGCAGACAGAAAAGCATAAAAATGACTGTTCGAGGACAAAACATGACTATTCGAGGACATTTTAACAAAATTAAGAAAAAATATGTTACTATTTATTAAAATGTTGATGGAATAATTTTACATACTCCAGAAAATACTGTTTCTCCTGAATGGTCATCAAATCGATATAAAAGTTAATTTCATCCGTAAGAGAGGATGAGTCATTATCAGTCTGGCGGAAGAGGTCGCACAGCAGATCCTGAAGACCTACATCTAGAACTTCGGCCAGCATATGGAGCCGGTCGATGCTTGGAAGGGCATTGCCGTTCTCAAGACGACTGATAAAGCTGGTTGATAAGCCTGCTTTTTTTGCCAGCTTTTCCTGAGTTAGATTTGCATTTTCACGTGCCAGCTTGACACGAAATCCAATTTCTTTTCTCATGACGACTCCTTTCGATGTCAGTTTACCAGTTTAAGGAAATGATTTGAAATAACTAATAAGCCTAGATGTTTACTAATATGCCTATATGACGGGAGAGAATAATGATAAAAAAGATAATCAGCATGGAAGCAGTGAAGCTGGCCCTTGACAATGCAGAGGAAGTGGGATTGGATAAAAAAGAGGTTCTGGCAGATAGTATAACCTGGTTGTACGATAGATATTATGAAACGGGGGATAGGAAATATCTGGAACAGGCTCTGCGCAATATTCAGGCATATATTCAGTTCGGTTATCCTTATGAGGATGAGCAGGATCTGTTCGACAGGATACTCTGCCTGCTTGGAGCTGAGAGGATACAGGTGATGTTTCTGGATGAGAGATATACGAAGATTGTCAAACTCAATAAGAATCAGGTCAGGGGTATGATTGGCAAATGGAATCCGCATATTCATTCTATGACTATTAATTCCGTGATTGAGGATGTGATGGATAAGGTGAAACATGAGAAAGAGGGGGTTTACACGTACAGGAGCGGCCAGCGGATTTTCAGAGGAAGAGAGATTCCCAAGGACGAGTACCGCTTAGTTGTATATGGACATAAAGCGCAGTTCTTTGACGTAGGAAAGGGGCTGTGTTATACAATAGAAAAATAATAGCAGGATGGGAAACAGAAGATGTTCAAAGTTGCAGTTGTTGATGACAGTCAAGAGATGACCGAGATTGTTAGAGGGATTGTAAAGAGTCAGGCTGAAGCATCCGGGATGGAGCAGGAGATTATGATTAAAACATACACAGTTCCGGAAGCGCTGCTGGACGATTTGAAAGATGAGAAATATTTTCATATATACATTCTGGATGTGGAAATGCCGGATATGAGCGGGATTGTGCTGGCAGATAATATTCGGAAGCTGAAGGGCAACGGATATATTGTCTTTCTGACCTTTTATCCGGATTTTGCCGTACATGGATTCGAGCTGGAAATTTACCAGTATATATTAAAAAATGATATGGAAACACGGCTTCCGGCTACGCTGAAACAGTTGTTTGAAATCTGTGCCAGAGAGCATACGGAATACTATCATATTGCGAATCAGCACCGGATGGAGAAGATAAAATGCCGTGATATCATATATGTGGAAAAGGATGGCAAGAACTGTATCCTGTATACGGAGAAGGAAGAGCATTTCGACCGAAAGACGATGGAACAGGTAAGACAGCTATTAGAGCCGATAGGATTTATATGCATTGACAGAGGCAGAATTGTAAATATAGAGCATATCCAGAAGATAGAAAAGAATGAGGTATATATGGATAATAATGCGGTTATGGTGATCAGCAGGCCCAATATCAGAAAGGTAAAGAACCAAGTTGCAGAATACTGGGGAGAATGCATATGAGTATATGGGAACTGCTTCAGGTTGTATTAACGGCATTTGAAATAGGAATGTGTATCTGGCTTTGCGATGCGCTGGTATATAATGGGGAAATTGTAAAAGAGAACAAAGCATATCTGGCAGGAAGTATATTGCTGTTGACGATGCTTGTAATATGGAATCGTCAAGATATATTTTTTTCATGGGTATTCTTTATACTTCAGATTTTTTATATCTGGTTGGCAATGATTTTTAGAAAGAGAGAGAATAAAGCAGTGTGCTTTATTACAGTATTTGATTGTCAACTTATAGTGACTTTATTGGATTTAGTATTGTCTTTTTTTGCAGTAAATTATATGAATGATAAATTTTGGGAGAATATGTATTATGGGATTGGTATAGAAAGGATAATTGTATATTTATTATCTCGCAATATATTGTTTGGAACATGTTTAGTGTTTCATATATACAAAGAGAAATATCATTTTATTATAGAGAATTATAAAGGAGCGATGTTTTCTGTAGGAGCGGTTGGAACCATATGGGGCTGGATGCTGTTGAAAATGTTGGTGGAACAAAGCGAGGAGATTGGGCTAAAACAAAGTTTTCAGATTATGACTTGCTTATTGTTGTTACTGGTGTTTATGGTGATTGAATTGAGAAATACACATATTAAAGCATCAGCTAAAATGGTTCGGATAAAGAATGAATTATTAGAGCAGAGTTATAAGGATATACAGAAATTATATATAAATAATCAGTACATTTCTCATGATTTTAAGAACCATATGATTTTGCTTAAAAACTATTTGAATAAGAAAGAATATGACAAAGCATCTGCATATTTGGATAAAATAGTTGAACCAATGGAAAAACTACATAGTTATAGTCATACGGGATGTGAAGTATTGGACTTAGTGTTAAATATTAAAAGGAGCGAGGCGGAGCAAAAAGGAATTCAATATTTAGTAGAAACCGACGGAAAAATACATACAAATATTAATGAGAATGATTTGGGTAATATCTTTTTCAATTTATTAGATAATGCTATAGAAGCTTGTGAGAAAATAGAAAAACAAGATAAATGGATACGGATTGCTATAAAAAAGAAAAATAAAATTTATGTTATGAAAGTAGAGAATAGCATTGAAAAGCCAATTATTATAAAGAATGGAGAATTTGTGACAGAAAAAGAAGACAAAGAACACCATGGTATTGGGATGAAATCAGTAGAGTCCAGTGTAAAGCAATATGGAGGAAAGGTAAACTGGAGTCATACGAAAGACAGGTTTATTGTGGTAATCACATTCTTTGGGAATGGGTTATAGATAAAGGAAGGAGGTAATGATAATGCAGGCTGAGGAGAAATGTATGGAGTTAACTGGTGAACTGTTTCAAGAATTTGAAGAAACCAGAAAACTGGCAGAGAATGAGGACAGTGTGACATATTCTACATGGACTAGGGTTTGTAGTTCTGTGTATACAATTATCTGCTGCTAGTTAACGACCGGGAGGCAAAAGTGTCTGTGCTTTTGCCTCTTTTCCTGTCTTGCAGGAACATATGAAGAAGGAGAATTTATTTATCATGAATAAGAAAGCATCTTATCTGTATGAGAGAGGATTTCATCCGGCTTCTGGTATGTGCGTTCCCGACCCGGAGAAGCAGGAGTTTTGGAGAAAGAATCTGGGCGGGGATTTTTTTTCACGTATCTATGCGCGCATTCCAGAGATTCAGGCTTACATACAGGGCAGAGATTACGATATAGCCGAGACGCCTTCCTGCTGTCGGATGACGGAAGAAATGGGTGATGTAAGCGGCAGAATCATAGAGGAGTTTATAAAAGATAATCAATCAGCGCAGTTTATTGAATTTTATCGGGATTATCTTAGGATGGGTTTAGAATATGACAAGAAACTGCTGGATGCGATGGCGGGAGCGCCGGAACTAGGCGCCGGCTTTCTGGGTTCTCTTCTGCGGAAATTAGAGCATATCTGTATCCGCACTCTGATCTATGAGCTTCACATGTGCAAGAGCAGAGGGGAGCTTAAAGGCGGCGATGAGAAAGAAGAATACACGTATTTCTGCCGAAATATTCTAAATTCGGAGTGGAGAAGGAAGCTGGAAGAGAAATACCCGCTGCTTAAAAGAAGCGCATATGAGGCGGTTATGGGCTGCGGACAGCTTTATCTGGACGTTATGAACCGACTGGATAAGGACAGAAAGGATATCGAGGCAGTTCTATGCGGAGGCAGGCCGTTTGAGAGGGTGGTAAATATCACAGGCGACATTGCCGATTCTCACAGAGGCGGGCAGAGTGTGCTGAAGATTCATTTGGATAATGGCTGTACTGTTATCTATAAACCGCATCCGATTGATAATGAGCAGACATTCGACAGCCCGACGGCTTATATGGGGAATGCCTGCGGCGTACCCATGTATTGTATGCCGAGAATCTGCCGGGACGGGTATGGCTGGGAGTATTGCATAGAGAAGCGGGAATGCAATGCAGAGGCGGAGGTTAAGCGTTTTTATCAGAGAATAGGGATATATATATTTGTGCTCTATCTGCTGGGGACAAATGATATTCATGAGGAAAATGTACTCACTTTTGGGGAATATCCCGTAATTGTTGATATGGAAAATATTTTGGGAATGCCGAAGAATGCGGACTGCAGCAACATAATGGAGCGGGTGAAGCTGTATCTGGAAACCTCCGTGCTTTATTCCGGAATGCTTCCCGCGGCCAAATGGCAGCAGGACGGGAGGAGCGTGAATGTCAGTGGAATCGGAGGCGGGGAGCGGACGCGGCTTCCGTTTAAAATTCCGGTTATCGCAAATGCCGGAACCTCCGAGATCAGAATCACATACCAATACCCGGAATTGGAACCGATGCAGAATACGCCCGTATATCAGGGCAAGAATGTCAGCCCGGAGAAGTACGAACGGGAGATTTTGAAAGGATTTGGAAAGGCGTATCATTTTGCGGTGAGGCATTTGAGGGATATGGAAGAGCGCCTGCAAAGCTTCAAAACAGCAAAGAGCCGGTATCTTTTGACAGATACTCAGCGGTATGCCATGTGCCTGAACAGTTCTTATCACCCGTCGCTGATGAGAGACGGCGGAGACCGGCAGCTCTATCTGTATACGATATGCTACGGAAGGGATTTGGAAAAGCAGGGAGCGTTAGAAATCATTCGGAGTGAAGTTTCCGATTTATTGATGCATGATATTCCGTATTTCTATTTTCTGGGGTGTGGAAGAGAACTGTATAATTCCCATGACGAGCCGGTGAAGGATTATTTTGTCCATACGGCCTATGAGCTTGTGCTGGATCGGCTGCATCGGCTCTGCGAACCGGATTTGGAGCATCAGGCAAGACTGATTCATATATCCTTGAATATACAGAAAGAGATACGGGTGAATCGGAAAATTGAAAGCGCCGCAAAACCCGCCCATACGATCCGCAGGAAGGAGGACTACCTGAAGCTGGCGGAAAAGTTGATGGGAGACGTCATTGCCGCGGCGGTACCATTTGGGAAGGAGGCCGGATGGTATGTGGTAAATGCAGCGTCCTTCGGCGTGGAAGGCTGGAGGATTGAACCGATGCATATGTACCTGTATGGAGGCGTGATGGGGATAGCGCTGCTGGGACATATGATGGAGAAATATACCGGAAAGGAGAAATACGCCGAATTAGGCAGAGTATTAGATCAGCAGCTTTTTTCCTATACCGTCCAGCTAGAGGAGATGCATCCAAGGAAATTACGGCTTGGAATATATAATGGGGAAATGTCCCTTGTGTACGGTTACATTTGCTTATACCGGATTACAGGGAAAAGCATTTATATCGAGTATGCAAAAAGGCATGCAGATCTGGCGCTTCCGTCTGTGGAAGGGGAAGAATGCTGCGATCTTCTGGACGGGCTGGCTGGCGTAATCTGGGGGATGCTTGCACTGTATGGGATATCCGGGGAAAAGCGGTATCTGAAAGCCGCCAAGGCGGCGGGAGACAGGCTGTGCGAAATGTCATGCCGGATGCCGGAGGGCGCGGGATGGCGGCTGAATGGGGAAGAGCAGCCCTTGCTTGGCTTATCCCATGGAAATGCCGGAATAGCGGCGGCGCTGGCGAAATTATACGGCGAGGTAAAAGAGGAGAAGTATGATCATTTGCTGCGGGAAGCTCTTGCATATGAGAATCATTACTATTCCGGAGGGCTTAGCAACTGGCTGGATTTCCGGGTAAAGGATGAGGAGGAGAGGAAAAAGACAGACACTTCCGCTTGGTGCCACGGGGCGGGAGGAATCCTAGCATCCCGGCTGATGATGCGGAATATGGTAAAGGAAGATTTAAGGGAAGCAGTAGAACGGGACATAGAGAGAGCCGGAAGGAAGCTGGCGGAGCAATGCCTCAGAGAAGGGATGTGCCTGTGTCATGGAAGCTGCGGTAATGTGCTTTTGCTTGCGGAGTACGCCGGGGAATCACAGATCGTTCAGGACTATGACGCATATATCTGCGGGAAGCTGTCAGACGGCGGGTTTACATTTCTGGCGCAGGAGCGGTATAATCCCGGGCTTATGAGTGGATTCGCGGGAACGGTATACTATATGCTGAAGCGGTACGACAATACGCTTTTCAATATTCTAAAACTCGACTAAATATAAGAAAACTCGACGAAATATACAATTCGAGGACAAAACATAACCGTTGGAGGACAAGCGGACACAACAGAATTATTTTGGTGTATGATACCCTCATGGATAATTTTTTAACTATCTATGAGGGATTTTTATGCGATGCGAAAGGAAAAATACAGTTTTATGAGAAGGAAATTACGTCCAAGGAGAAGGAAAAACAGAGCGCTTATCATCGTCCTTGTACTGGCCGTTTCTTCCGGAGCGCTCATCTGGAACCACAAAGACAAGATTGCTGTGCTAAGAGAGCAGTACCGGGCAGAGTCGGAGGAGGGAGAGATAGATTTTACATACTGGAGGGAGATCAATCCGGATGTATGCGCATGGATTAGGGTTCCCGGCACAAAGATTGATTATCCTGTCGTACAAAGCCTCACAGAGGCGGACAATTATTATCTGACCCACGATATTTATCAGGATGAAAATATTTACGGGGCGGTTTTCATAGAGAAGTCCAATCTTTCGGACTTTACAAATCCAAACACAATTATATACGGGCACCACATGACAGACGGCAGCATGTTCGGAGATCTTACCAGATTTGAAGATCCGGATTTTTTTGAAGAGCATCAGGAGTTCATGGTATATCTGCCCGAAGAGACAAGAAGATATGAAATCACAGCGGCGTACCGGTATCCGGCGGAGCATCTTCTAACCGCTTTTGATTTCAGTACAGAAGAACAGACGGCAGGATACTGCAGTCTGGTTCCTGAATTTGTTGTTTCCTACGGCGGTTATGCGAGGGAGGGGATGGAGCTTCGGGCCCCTTTTGTTACGCTCTCGACCTGTACCTCGGATAACCGCTCTTTTCGTTTTTTGGTACAAGGCCGTCTGGCCGAAGTAAGCCCAAGGGGAAAGAAGCCGTAAGCTTTGAAGAGGACTAATGAAGTGTGGAAGGGATGGGGAAGATGCGTTTAGGAGAATATATCAGGTTCAAATGGAAAAAGTTTGTGTTTGTGGGAGTCTGTCTGCTTTTGCTGGGAACGGCCCAGACAGAGCTGGTTCCCTACGTCATGGAGCGATGGAGCCATGACAGGAGAATCGGCATTCTGCATATTTTGTTTGGCATTTGTTTCTTTGCGGCGGGAGCCACAGGGCTTATCTTGTTCTACAGAAAGGAATATACCGGACACGGAAAGAACTGGAAGGAAGAGCTTGTAAGGCTGTCAGCCGTATATCTGCTGGTTCAGTGTATTGCCGGGACTGGGGCAGGCGCGGCGGGAGTGTTGCTTTACCGGGGATGCCGCGTCTCCTATGAAGATACAAAGACGGTTCTGTATTTTCTGAATATCCTTTGGCAGAATCTGTTCCGGGCCGGACTGGTCTGTTACATGGTAAAGCGTCTGCATGGAAGAGACTGGCGGAAGGATTGGATAGAAGACTGGAAGAAGAACCGGAGGAAAAAGGCGAAGGAGGCTGGCTGTATGTGCGCCGGCGCGGCGGCGTTTACGGCGCTTGGGCTGCTGCCGGACGGTCCGGTCTGGCGGATGTTTATGGGGCTCCTTGCAGTCGTATATATTCTGGCATTTGCAGCGTATGGTTCTTATCGGGCGTATGTTTCATAATAAACCACCATATCAGCATTGCAATACCACCAGGAATGAAAGTGGTTTATTTTGAGCCTCCGGCGGATGCGCAGAAAATGGGAGAGGAAGATATCACTTCGTGATCCCATTTTCGCGCAGTTCAGCGCCGGAGCGCTGAACTTTCAAAGTAAAGAAAAAACTGTGACAGGGGGAAAGCAGGATGAAGACGTGCGGGAAGAGATGGGGACGGCGCATACTGGCAGCCGTTCTTGCAGCGTTGATCGTAGTTGATTCAGAGACGATTGTTCTGGCGGAGGAGATCAGGGATACCGTATCCGAAGCATATCATGAGTATGAACAGGAGAAGCAGTATGAGGAAGAGCGGGACGCCGTTACGGAACAGGTAATACCGGAGCAGCCGGAAGAAGAGGCCGAATCCGGGGCGCCGGAAGGAAGCGGAGGAGAGAACTCAGGGTTAGAAGGAGATGTAGGGCAAGGGGATAGCTTGGCGGAAGGGGTTCCGGTATCCTTACGACTTCCCGATACGAAGCTGTTTGCCGATGAAAAGGAAGCGGAGCTTGAGAGCCTGTACGGGGAACCGGTAGAGGTAGGCGGGCACGAGAAGGTTTATCAGGTTGACGCACAGCATTACATAACCTATCTTACCTCTGAGGCGAATACCTATACGGACGAGGACGGGGAAGAGAAGGAAATCGATCTGACATTAGTTCCTACGGACCCAGACACAGGCGGACAATGTGAGGTTCCCGGGGAAGAAGAGATACGGGACGACAGCCTGGATATTGATTATGTTACAAAGGACTGTAAGAATAAGATCGCCCTTCCTGCGAACGCCACGCCGGAGAAGGGTATCCGCATAGAAAATGGGGAACATACGCTGGAACTGTTTCCGGAGGACGGAGATTATGGGAATGCGACGGTACAGGAACAGTCCCTTCTTTATAATCAGGTACAGGAGCAGATTGACGTACAGTACACTGTGGGAAGTACGGGGCTGAAGGAGGATATTATTCTGAATGAATGGACAGGAGTCCATGAATTTACCTATTCCTTCTGCAAGTCCGGGTATGAAGCAGAGGAGTCAGATAACCGGATTCTTATCCGGGAGGAAGGGCAGGACGAGATTCTATATGTCTTATCTGCTCCGGTTATGACAGACGCGGCGGGCGCGGAGAGCAGGCAGCTTACCCTGTCCTTAAGGGAGGAGCAGGATACCTGTTACGTGACGCTGGATGCGGACAGCCAGTGGCTGGCTGAGGAAGAAAGAGTATATCCGGTGCAGATTGACCCTACGGTAACGATTCCTACCAGCAGCCTGATCGAGGTGACCACCAGTACGGTACACGGTACTTATCAGGGGGAGGGCTATGGCTACGTGGGCTATATCACAAGCCAGATGACAGGGGTTCCCGGCGCGGCGGATATCGGCCGTTCCCGGATGTATTTTGCAATCAATTATGACTTTCAGGGAAATATTCCAAATGAGGCGAAGATTGACAGCGCCTCCTTGAACGTATACCAGTATATCCAGTACCCGCAGACAACGGCGACCTTTGCCTGTTACCGGTTAAAATCCGGGTGGGATCCGGGAAGCCTGACCTGGGACAGCTCCGTGCAGATTCCACAGGAGCCAGCGGGGGTAAACAGCGTATCCGGAGGCAAACACGGAATGCACCAGTTTGATATCCGGGAATCCGTCAATAACTGGGTACAGGGGATTTCCCCCAATTATGGGCTTGTGGTCATGGCGACAAACGAGACGGATTACGGCGGCGCGTTCTATACGCCTTATTCAACAGGAACCGGGGGACAAGACGATTTTACATGGGACAAACGCCCCAGTATAACGATTGAGTGGAGCGTGCCGGATCCGGTGGATATGAATTACAGCATCGACAATACTACGGTTGCGCTCAGAAGTATGATACTTACCAGCAAGGACGGGAAGCTCCAGTTTCAGGGAGTTTTTGCAGACGGAGTTGCAGCGCCCGGCTCGACGGTAGCGTATGCCTTAAATGATGTTTCCAAGAATTATAACGGCGCCGTCTATGCCAGTTATTCCTATAAGTATCCGGACAGTACCAGCTTCCAGTCTGCATTTCCCACAGGCACGACCAAGTATAAGGATAAGCTTGGCAACTGGCAGACGATATACCCATTCACAAATCCCGCGTATAATGTGCGGTACAGCATAAGCGCGGCCGCCGCAAAGGGCGGGGTAGTTGGAAAGACCAGTAAAAGCGATGATTTTACGGTCTATAAGGTCACCCGGTTTGACACGCTGCCGAAGATTGCCAGCTATTATGGGATCCCTCTGGCGCAGATCATGCATGATAACCGGGTGCAGGATATGCTGCTGGTGGAGAATAATACGCTGTTTATCCGGAACCCGCAGAAGAATGCCGAGACGCCTTACAATCCTCCCGCGCTGACGGACGAGGAGAAGGCCGGGATTGACGCGGCCTTGATGGGACGAGGACTGCACTGTGAGTTCGGTTTCGAGCCGGTGAACTTGAATACCGGCAATTTCTATTTGAACCGGACGGACGTAAGTATCCCGGACTATACCGGGGATTTTGCAATCGAGCGGAACTATAACTCCAAGGGCGCGGCCCTTAACGGGGTATTCGGCCGGGGATGGTCCTTTGCTTACAGCGAGCAGATAAGCCAGATGGAAGACGGCAGCCTGAACTACCGGCGGGCGGACGGGAGCATCCTGCGCTTTACGAAGAAAAAGGGAGGTTACGAAGCCCCGGACGGATATGACCTGACACTGGAGAGAAAGAAGGTGAAAGAGAACAAATTTGACTTTGGAAAGGGAGAAGAGACCTATCCGGTTTATGAATACAGGATCACCGATACGAGCCAGACGGTCCGGGTATTTGACTGTTTCGGTATGCTCACCGGGATTACGGATGAAAATGGAAACCAGACCCGGCTTATTTATGATGCCAATAAGAATCTAAAGCAGATCAGGTCGGCGGCGGGCAGCGTATATCAGGTGAAGACGGACGGGGAAGGACGTATCGCGGAGATCGGGCTGCCGAATGGATCGTCGCTCCGGTACGGTTATGATGGGAAGGGGAACCTTACCACCTTTACGGACGCCTGTGGAACCGTTATCCGGTACGAGTATGACAGCGCCCACCGGATGACAGCCTGGTATGACGGGAACGGAGCCCGCGTTGTCCGGAACAAATATGATAAGCAGGGACGGGTCATCCGGCAGACGGATGCCTGCGGCGGAGTATCCACACTGGAATATGCATCCGGGAAGACAACCACTACAGATGCCTGCGGAAATGTGACTATTTACCATTATGATAAGAATTACCGCACGGTTAAGGTGGAAAATCCGGACGGGACTGCCCGTACCATGTCTTATGGCGGCGATAACAGGCTCCTTACCCTTACGGACGAGCTGGGGCATGTAACCGGCTACGGTTATGACGAAAGAGGAAATGTGATAACAGAAACCCGATTTGACGGAAAGAGTATCCAAAGAACCTATGATGAGAAAAACCATTTGCTCAGCGAGACGGGGTATGACGGGATTACCGAAGAGTATGCTTATGACGCCAAGGGGAATCTGGAATCCGTACGCAGGGACGGCAGGCTCATGGCAGCGTATACCACGGACAGCAAAGGACGGCTGGTAAAGAGTAAGGACGCCAATGGAAATACCACTTCCTACGCCTATGACAAGGCAAATTTGACCGGAATCTTAGAGCCGGAAGGCGGATGGACGGCTGTTTCCTATAATGCTCATGGACAGATTGCCACGGTCACGAATCCGATCGGGGGAGTTACACGGTATCGGTATGACGCGGAAGGCCGGAAAATAAAGGAGACTGCGCCGGACGGCGTAAGTACCTCCTACAGCTATGACCATGCGGGAAGCGTAACCGCCATTACCGACGGCAATGGCCATACCGTGTCATTTTCCTATGACACTATGGGAAGGAGAACCGGGACAGATAACGGAACCGGCGGGCGCTACAGCTATACCTATGACGCGCTTGGGAACCAGATGTCTATGACGGATGCGGAGGGGCATACTACCGATTACACCTATGACTGGAGGGGAAATGTTCTTAGCGAGACCGACGCGGCCGGGAACAGGATCGCTTATACCTATGATGCGCTGGGCAACCAGACAGGGGAGACGGCTCCTTCCGGGGCGGAGCTTACGAGCGCTTATGATTATGCATGGAACCAGATATCCTCTGTTACGGATGCGGCCGGGGAAACGGTAAACTACCGCTTCCAGGATAGCGGGCTTCCGGAGGAAATCCAGTATCCCGGCGGCACGTCGGAGACTTACCAATACGACCAGTTTGGACAGGTAACGGAGCACACAGACGAGGCGGGGCTGACCACCGCGTATACCTATGATGCTGCCGGAAATGTCCTGAGCGAAGATGCCGAAGGGCTGGTTACCAGTTACGAATACGACAAGAATAACCGGGTAATCTTTGTCAGGCGGCCTGACGGCGCGGAGATCCATTATGTTTATGACGCCGCCGGGAATGTGACGGAAGTCACCGACCCGGAGGGCCATAGAACCTCTTACAGCTATACGAAGGGAGGCAGCCTTTCATCCGTCACCGACCCGCTGGGAAGAAAGACCGTCCTTGGGTATGACAAGGCTGGGAACATCACGGAGTCTGTTGACGCCGCGGGGAATGTAAGCCGCGCGGAGTACGGAGCCCTGAGCCTGAAAACCTCCGAGACGGATGCCCTTGGCAATGTGACTTCCTATCAATACAACCAGATGGAGCAGATAACTTCGGTGACAGACGCTGCCGGGGGCGTAACCGGCTACGCCTACAACCCATCCGGCAGGCTGGAATCCGTACAGGATGCCAACGGAAACGCCTATACTTTCTCCTATGACGCCAACGGCAATTATCACCGGATTACGGCTCCCGACGGAACCGAGACCATTTACGAATATAATGAATTAGATCAGGTTGTAAAAGAGAGCGCTTCCTCGGGGCTTGTAACCGAGTATGAATACGATGCAAAGGGCCAGCTTGTCCATATCTGGGATAATGAGGGAATGGAGTCCTTCTATACCTATGACGGAGCCGGGAATATCCTGACTGAGACCAACGGGCTGGGCGAGACGACGGAATATACCTATGATAAATACCAGAGGTTAATCCGCGTGAAGGCGGCTTCCGGGGCGGAGACAGGCTATAGGTACGACGAGTCCGGGAACCTGTGCGCCCTGACGGCTCCCGACGGGACGGTTACTTTTTATACTTATGATAGAAATGGGAATCTGCTGTCCGAGGAGACAGGCGGCCGCGTATGGAATTATGAATACGATGCGGCGGGACAGCTCATCAAGGAAACTGACCCGGAGGGCGGGGTAACAGAAGCCTCCTACGACCTGCTGGGAAACCTCTCGGCAGTCACCGACGCGGAAGGCCATACAAAGAAATACGGCTACAACGCGTTGTCCATGCCGGTCCTGATACAGGATGAGGGAGGAGGGGAAACCCTTCTTACTTATGACGCCCTAAACCGGCTGGTAAAAACCGTCACGGCGGAGGGAGCCACCGAAAGCTATACCTACGATGGGACGGGCAATGAGACCAGCTATACAGACGGCGAGGGCAATACAAGAACTGCAGTTTATGACAGTATGAACCGTCTGGTAAAAGAAACATTGCCAAACGGCGGCGAGAACAGCTATACTTATGATATGGGCGGCAGCCTCTTAAGCGAGACCGACGCTCTTGGCAGCGTAACCTCTTATGAAAATAACCTGCACGGCCAGCCGGTGAAGCGGACTCTTCCCAACGGGGCGGAGTATACGTATTCCTATGACAGGCTGGGGCGGCTGATAGGGCAGACGGCTTCTCAGGGGTTATCCCAGAATTATACCTATGACAGCGCCGGGAACCTTGTAAAGGAGACCGATCAGTCCGGCCGGGAGACCGCCTACGAATACGATGTCATGGGGCGGCTTACTGGAGTAACCGACGCGCTGGGGCAGAAAAGCACCTATCGCTATGACGACGCCGGGAACCTTACCGGAACCCGGTCGCCTATGGGGAATACCGTCCGCTACAGCTACGACAAGCTGGGACGCTTAACCCGGCAGGAGGACGCCGGAGGGAGGACGGAAACCTACGCATACGATCAGGTTGGAAATCTCATCTCCTCCAAGGTGAATGGGGAGCACGAGACCCGCTATGATTACGATAACAAAGGGAACCTGACCAAAGAGACCAATGCCTTAGGCATTTCTGTCAAATACAGCTATGACGCCATAAACCGCCTGACAGGGGTAACCGACGGAAACGGCGGCAGGACGTCCTATGCCTATGACCACAACAGCCAGCTCGTTTCCATAACGGATCCGCTGGGAGGTGTCACAGCCTTCGCTTATGACGGAGACGGCAATCTGACGGGATTTACAGACGGGGAAGGACGGGAAGCGTCTTATACCTACGACCTTGCGGGCCGCATGACAAGCGCCCGGACAGGTTCGGAAGGAACCGGAGAAAACGAGGGGGAAGCAGGGACAGTAGGGACAGCCTCCTACTCCTACGACAGCGTAGGAAATGTAATCTCCAGTACCGACGGAAATGGGAATGAGACCACCTACACCTACGACCTGCTTGGAAACCTGACGGAAAAAACCAATGGTCTGGGGGAGAAAGAGCAGTACACCTACGATGAGGATAACCGGTTGAGCCAGATAACCAGGGCTGATGGGAACAGCATCCGGTACGATTATAACAAGCTGGATGAATTGCTGAAGAAAGAATATTCCGAAAAGGCCGACGGACAGGTACTCTACGCTTACGATCCGGATGGCAGGCGCGTCAGTATGGAGGATCTGACCGGGACCACCAGCTATGAATACGACGAAACGGGGCGTATCACAGGGCTGCAGCAGGGAGACGGAAGCGTCATCCGCTACAGCTACGACAGTTTTGGAAATCTGGAATCCCTGATTTACCCGGACGGGAGCGGGGTATCCTACGAATACGACGCCTTAGACCGGCTGGTACAGGTAACGGACCAGGAAGGGAAGAAGACCCGCTATACCTATGACAAAGCCGGCAACATGGTCAAAGTAAACCGCGCCAATGGAACCAGCGCGAAAGTTTCCTATGACAGCGCGGGGCAGGTAACAGAGGTGCAGAAC
>CAJUTH010000054.1:2471-16676 GCA_910589275.1 uncultured Dorea sp. | reverse complement strand
TTCCATACTTCAGCAATTTACGGACATCCGGCCGGTTTTTGAAATAATCCTTGATCGCCTGGACATACAGCTGCTTTTCAATCTGGTTCCTGTCTTTGATCAAATCGCAAAGGCAGCGCTCTTTGTCATACAGTCGGATGACCGCTCCCTGCGGAGACTGCGTTTCCGTTATGCCGAGATCGTAAAAGCCCTTCATAACATAATGAGCCTTTATTTTTTGATTATCTCGAAGCAATCTTGAAATATTTTCTCCCTGTGGGACTGAGATATCAAATGTATGTGGGATAATATCCGTCAATCCCCAAACATAAAGAGCCGTACCATATGAAAAGACAAGGCTGGAACACTGAACCTGAAGCAATGCAAATTCGTCAATATCACTGTCTGCCGGAGCATATATACCTTTGCGGATTCTTTCAAGCAAACCGCTGTCCACATATTTTTTAATGGCAGTACGGCTAATCCCGGCAGCTTCAATCTGCGATGTTTTCACAAAACCGTTGTTTTCGGCTGCTATTGACTCAATCTTATTATAAATTTCATCCATAAACACCGCCTCCTCGTATTGCTCTACATTCTTTCTTTACATTATACTCATTTAACGAGAGAATGTAAATACCTTTTTGGCTTTAGTGTACCCGAATTCACAAAAATAATACAAATCACTTCCTTGGATCAAGTAGGCGGTAGGCGATTAGTTCACCTACCGACCTCTCACACCACCCAAGGGACCAGTCCCTTGACCCGTTTGCCAGGCTCTGCCCGACCCCGTCCATGCTGGAAGCGCGGAAAAGGGAATTCCCTTTTCCGAAAGAAAAGGATGTCCTGAGAGCCTTATGTCAAGAGACTTTCGCGGCATAACAGGGCCCCTACCCCATTATTCCACGGTTCTCTTGACAACGATTTTCCTTTTTCTTCTTTTTTTACAGTTCATTTCCAGCCATGCCAAAAGCACTTCAAAATTATCATATAATCTGGTAATTGCAATCTTCCTTCTCGATGGGCCTAACAACAATCTTATTTTATTTTCTGAAGGAATCATATATCTGATCTCTGTGCTAAAATAAAATTTCTCTTTTTTCCATAATGTTTTAACCCAGATTCCTGATTCTGTTATCCGTATCCTTTTATTTTTCAAATAACGCCATAATACAAATGCCACTACGGAACAGGCAAAAATGAATATGGTATACCTGACATTCTCTTTGTCTTTCACTACAATGAATACCAGCGTTGCCAAAAATGCCAAAATACCTAACGGTATATAAATGATATTGAATATCAGCAAAAATTTACAATACATTCTGTTTACCCGGACAACAGCTCCTTCTAAAGTTCCATCTTTGACCGTCGTTCTTCCATATCTCACTTTAAAGGCAAGTTTCATGAACGCGCCATATAAGGCGCCGCTTATAAGCAGTATCAGTACTCTTGCCAGTAACGATGAGCCATTTTCATCTTCTTCCTTTCCCTCTGCCTGTCCGCCATCCGCTTTCTTCCCTCTTACCTGTTCTCCGTTTTTTTCTAAAAGAATCCCTACTTCAGAATTGGGGAAATACTCCGCTTTTATTTCATCCCCGGTCCAGATTCCATTTTTCCCATACAGATCTACGCGAAGTTTCTCCCCGGTCTTTGCATCCTTAATTGTCACATTATATAACTCGATCTTGTTAGAAGAATCAATATTGGGATCCTTTATAACCACTCCCTCAATATATGAATATTCACCCCGGTATACATATGGCAGATCCTTAAAAAATGGAATGCATATGACGAAAATATAAAAGAATATCAACGCAAATACCGCCAGATTCAAAATCACTGTCAAAAGTTTTCGATGCGTTTGTATTGTTTTTATTAATTTCCAATCAACCTCCGGAGTTCCCACATCCACTATAAAAAATCCTTTTTTTATGTATCTGCCTATCAAAAACAGGATTCCAACTATCACAATGATGTGTTCGCTAAAAAAGATCCGCAAAAAATGACGATGGCTCATCTTTCTATCTTCCTTCCAAAACTAATTAGAAAGTAATTCAGATTTATTTTATATCATATCTGGTTCTGGTACAGGTTCTTCAAATATCTGCATCAAGTCATGGTTTGCACCAATATTCGTTACTTCAAAATGGTTCAGACATGGAGCAAGCCACGGAAACTCATTACTCATTTCCCGAACCAAATCGAAAATCTCCAGATCGGTCGTCATCCATTTTTATTTCCAATTTCAGCATAACAGCCTCCCTCACCTCAAAACGTTATTCGCAATACCGGGCTTTATATTCTTCCGCACTGTTATAGACCGTCTTTCCAAGGATCCGGATTTCCATCCCCGCATAATAAATCTCCACATGGGCTCCTTCGGTGCCGCGCATGGAATGCCAGTGGATAATCTGATATAAAACCGCATGGTATTCCTTTGTTCCGCCGTCCTTATAATACCGTACCTCCGGTATCATCAGCACGGCTAACAGGATACCGGCGGCTAAACATCCTATTAATTTCTTTTTTCTGTTCATATCTTCCAAATATCCCGCTATTTTCCCTTCCTCTTATGGTTCCCGGCCAGCTTCTTCATCTCCCTTGCATTCTCCCGGACCGTATCTGTAATTTCTGCGCCGCCAAGAATCCTTGCCAGTTCCTCCGTCGTCTCTTCTTCCTCCAGAAGCCGGATCCCGGTTCTTGTCTTTCCGCCCGCCACCGTTTTTTCAATCACATAGTGGGCGTCCGCCATTGCCGCGATCTGGGCAAGGTGGGTGATGCAGATGACCTGATGGCTGTCACCAATCACCGCCATCTTTTCCGATACCTTCTGAGCGGTTCTTCCGCTGATCCCCACGTCGATCTCGTCAAAAATCAAAGTCTCGATCTCATCTCTGTCCGCCATAACCGCTTTGATCGCCAGCATCATCCGTGACAGCTCGCCGCCGGACGCTACTCCTGCAAGAGGCTTTAAGGGTTCGCCCGGATTCATGGAGATCAGAAATTCCACGTCGTCCCTGCCGTTTGCCGTATAATCCGTCAGCGCATCAAACCGAATCTGGAATTTTACGTCCACAAAATTCAGATCCTGCAGCGCCTTTCCCACCTGTTTTTCCAGAAGCTTCCCCTGTTCCTTCCGCATCGCGGTCAGCTCCTTAGCAGCCTTCTTTAACTGCTTCTCCTGTTTGCTAAGTTCCTGCTGCAGCGATTCCAGATAGCTGTCGTAATCCTCCAATACCTGAAGCCGCTCTCTCTTTTCCTCACAGTATTCCAAAACCTCTCCGATCGAATTTCCATACTTGGTCTTTAAGCGGTTCACCACATTCAGCCGCTCTTCTGTCTCGTAGTATTCTTCCTCGGAAAACTGCAGGGAATCCTGATAGCCCGACAGTTCCCGGTTAAAATCATTAAGAAGACTGTCAATCTCGGATAACTGTTCGCACAGCTCCTCCGCCTTCTCGTCGTATCTAGCGGCGTCGCCCATGCAGCGGATCGCCCGGCTGATCTGCTCACTGGCGCTGCTCTCCGACATGCCTCCGGTATACTCGTAGGCCTCCGCTGCATTCTCCGCGATAGCTCTCCCATTGTTCATCCGGCGGTAATCGCTCTCAAGCTGCTCGTCCTCGCCCAGGGTAAGCCCCGCTTCCTCAATCTCCTGAATTTCAAATTCCAGAAATGAAGCTTCCTTCGCCCGCTCCGACTCATCAAGCCTTGACTGTTCCCACTCCTCCAGACATTTCTTATAAGCCCTGTAGGAAGCGCGTACCTGATCCGCGATCTTCCTTAAGGTTTCTCCCGCATAAGCGTCGAGGATCTGCAGTTGGTTCTTCTTATACAAAAGAGACTGGTGCTCATGTTGTCCGTGGATATCGATCAGGATCCCCGCGGCTTCCTTAAGCTTTGCCATCGTGACTGTCTCTCCATTGATCCTGCTGGCGCTTCTGCCATCCATCAGCCGCCTGCTTAACACAATCATCCCATCCTCCGGAACAATATCCAGTTCCTCCAGCCGCTTTATGAGCTTCTCATTCTCCAGCACAAAGGTCAGCTCTACCAGACCGTAGGAAGCCCCCTCCCGCAGGATGTCCCGCGTGTATCTTCCTCCAAGGGCAAGATTCACCGACCCTAGAATAATTGATTTGCCGGCGCCTGTCTCGCCGGTCAGTATATTCAGCCCCGAACCAAATTCCACTTCAATCTCATCGATCAGGGCAAGATTCTTCACATGTAAATTCTGCAGCATATCTCCTCCTGTTTGCAGGCAAAATCCTTCTATTTACAAAACAATTTTACTAATTTTATCCATCACCCTGACCGTATCATCCACGCTTCGGATGGCGCACATGATCGTGTCGTCCCCGGCGATGCTTCCCACCACTTCATTCCACCTCATGGAATCAATCGCCGCGCAGACCGCCATAGCCATACCGGACACCGTTTTGATCACAAGGATATTCTGCGCCATATCCATAGACACGTATCCGTCTCTCAGGATCCGGATATATTTCTCACTCATCTCGGTCTCCATGGTCTGATGCACCACATATTTCTGCCTGCCATCCTCCGTAGGCGCCTTGGTAAGCTTCAGATCCCGGATATCCCTGGATACCGTGGCCTGCGTCACCTTAAATCCTTCTTTGTTCAGATACTCCGCCAGTTCTTCCTGAGTTTCAATGTGATGCTTGTTAATCAGCTCAACAATTTTTGCATGTCTGTTTACTTTCATTCCCGCTAATTTCCTTTCATCTTCCTGCCCAGTATTTCTAAAAAGCTGATCTCGCTCAGCTTCATTAACGTGGTGCTCATCCCGGACCGCCGTACCATGACCGTCTGCCCGGTTACAAGCTCCCTTGTATTGGTTCCGTCAAAGGAGATGCAGACCTCCTCGGAACGGCCGTGCCTTCCCTCCCCGATCTCAATCCTAAGCTCGTCCTCGGCTGACAGCACAATGCTGCTGGTATTCAGCGCGTGGGAACAGATCGGCGTGACCACGATAAGCTCGGCCGTAGGCTCCACAATAGGCCCGCCCGCGGACAGATTATAGGCCGTAGAACCGGTAGGCGTAGAAAGAATGATCCCATCCGCTTCGTAAGAATTTAACAGTGCTCCGTTCACGTACAGATTAAAATGAATGATCCGAAGCGCCCCTTTCCGGGAAAGGACGATATCATTTAATGCCACATCCTTTGTGCCGTCCTCAAAATCCCCTTCCAGCATCATCCGCTCTTCCGTCATATAATTCCCCTCTAGGATCTGGTCAAAGGCTTCCTCAAGGCGCTCCACCTCCACCTCGGCCAGATACCCCAAGGTTCCCATATTGATCCCAAGCAGCGGGATTCTTTGTTTTAAGAGCCTTGCCACCTCAATCAGCGAGCCGTCCCCGCCGATGACAACCGCACAGTCCATCTCCTTAGGGATACTCTCCGGAAGAATATTCTTCTGCTCGTCCTTCCGGCAAAAGATACAGCGCTTCCCCTTTGCTTCCAGCAGCTCCTTAATCCTCCCTGTAACCTGTCCGTCCTTATCTTTTCCATCGTTCGTCACTACAAAAAAACATTCCATACCCATATCTGCCATCCTTCTACTCCTGCGGTTTTTTATTTTGCCAGCTCCGCAAACGCCCTCTCAGTCGTCTGCGCGGTGTCTCCGTCAAACCGCATCTCTCCTGCCTGCCCGCCGGATTTCTCCAAATGCAGCAGGTACTCGATATTTCCCTCAGGTCCCCGGATCGGGGAAAAATCCAGATTGAGCACATCAAATCCAATCGACCGCGCGTAATCCATTACCCGCCCGATCACTTCCACATGGACGGATCTGTCCCGGACGACTCCCTTTTTCCCGACCTTTTCTCTTCCGGCCTCAAACTGGGGCTTGATTAAGGCTACAATCTGTCCCTTTTCCCGGAGATAATCCCGAATTGGGAGCAGCACCTTGGTCAAGGAGATAAAGGATACGTCGATAGAGGAAAAATCAACCGGCTCTCCTAAATCCTCCGGCTTTACATACCGGATATTCGTCTTCTCCATGCAGACCACCCGGCTGTCCTGCCTCAGTTTCCATGCAAGCTGCCCTCTTCCCACATCGATGGCGTATACCTTCCTTGCTCCGTTCTGGAGCATACAGTCGGTAAATCCCCCTGTGGACGACCCCACGTCGGTACAGACCTTCCCTTCTACGGAAACGTCAAACTGCCGCATGGCTTTCTCAAGCTTTAACCCTCCCCGGCTCACATAGGGAAGCGCATGGCCCCTGACCTCGATGGAAACCTCTTCCGGAAATGCGGTTCCCGCCTTGTCCTCCCTCTGCCCTTCCACATATACATTGCCGGACATGATAACAGCCTTCGCTTTTTCCCTTGATTCTGCCAGATTCCGCTTTACCAGCAGTACGTCTAACCGTTCCTTCATAACCTCTCCCGCTATCTATCCTAAATCCATCATTTTCTTGATCCCTTTATTTCTTCCTATGGACCAGTTCACCCAAAAGCCATTCCAGATAAGGATTGCTGCCAGGAAGCCCGCGGATCAGTTCGACCGCCTCAACAGACTCCCGCTCCACCACCTTCTTCGCCTCCTCGATTCCAAGAAGCGTCACATAGGTGGTCTTCTCATTCTTCTCATCGCTGTGGATCGGCTTGCCGAGCACCTCCGCCGTACTGGTCACATCCAGAATATCATCCTGAACCTGAAAAGCCAGTCCCACCTTGCCCGCCGCTTTTTCTACAATACGAACCTCTTCTTCCCCGGCTCCCGCAAGCACGGCGCCGATCATCATGGCGCTCTCCAAAAGTGCTCCGGTCTTTAGCGCATAGATAAAATCAAGCACATCCTTTTTCACCGCATGTCCGGTTTCCTTCACATCCACAACCTGTCCGCCCAGCATTCCGTAGATCCCGGCCTTTTTCCCAAGGATCTCTACTGCCTTCCCGATCGCAAGGCTCTCCTCCGGGTAATCCGCAAAGGCCGAAGCCGCCGTCTCAAAGGCATAATTTAACAGCGCGTCCCCGGCAAGGATTCCCATATCCTCCCCATATACCACATGGGTGGTCTTCCTTCCCCGGCGCAGCTCATCGTCGTCCATAGCCGGAAGGTCATCATGCACCAGCGAATAGGTATGGATCATCTCAAGAGCCGCCATAAAGGGCTCCACAACCTTTCCTTCTCCTCCGAACAGCCGGTAGGTCTCCCTCATCAGCATAGGCCGAAGCCGCTTGCCCCCCGCCATCAGGCTGTAGGCCATCGCCTCCATAATGATCTTCTGGTATCCCTCCTCCTTTGGGAGATACCCGGCCAGTATCTGCTCGATCTCTTCGATTCGTTTTTTTCTCAGCTCGTGGAAGCCGCCCGCTCCCTCTGCCTCTCTAGAATTCATGCATCCTGCCCTCCTCATCTAGTATCAGTATCTGTTTCTCAACCCGGTCTATCTTATCGTTGCAGGCCTTAAGAAGCTCCATTCCCTGATGATACATCCGGAAGGATTCTTCCAGCGAAGATTCCTTCTCCATCTCCGAGATCACCTGCTCTAACCGCTCAAATGCCTGCTCCAGTGTAAATTCCTTCTCTTCCGCTGTTTCTTTTCTCAATGGAACTTCCTTTTCTTCCGCTATTCCTTTTTCCGGTAAAAGCTCTCTTTCTTCCTGAAGCCCTTCTTTCTTTTCCTTACTCATATCCTTCCTCCCTGATCCCGGTCACTTCCGCCTGAATCCTTCCGTCGGCCACATACACAGACAGCACGTCGCCCTTCTGCACCTGCTTCACGCTTCTGACCGCCCTTTTTCCCTGTCCGGTCTCCCGCTCGAGAAACGCATAACCGCGGCTTAGCTTTTCCAGCGGCGAAAGGCCTTTCAGCCGCTCAAGCAAAACTGCCAGCCGATGCTTTTCCGACTGCAGCCGAAACTCCATCAGCCGCTCAAGCTTATCTTCCATCTCCACGGCCTGATTCCTCCGGTCCCTCAGCTTCATCTCCGGATGCAGGTAAGAAAGCCTCACCCGAAGCTCCTTCTCCTTCATCCGGTTCCACTCCAGCTTCTGAGCCACCAGACGGTCAAGCTTCTGCCTGCCGCCCCGCATAGCTTCCGCAAACCGGGCATAGTCCCAGACCGCAAGCTCCGCTGCAGCGGAAGGCGTAGGAGCCCGCAGATCCGCCGCATAATCGGCGATGGTAGTATCCGTCTCATGCCCCACTGCCGAGATCACCGGGACGCTACATGCAAAAATAGCCCTTGCCACCTCTTCTTCGTTGAATGCCCACAAATCCTCGATGGAGCCGCCGCCTCGCCCCGCAATGATCACATCCACGCCTATTATTTCCAGCATCCGGATCCCCCGGACGATGCTCTCCTTCGCTCCTTCTCCCTGAACCTGCGCCGGATAAAGAATCAACTGCACGTAAGGATTGCGTCTGGCGCTGATATTCATAATATCCCGGACTGCTGCCCCCGTGGGCGCCGTCACCACGCCTACCCGCATCGCCATCCTAGGAATAGGCTGCTTATACTCCTCCGCAAACATCCCCATTTCTTCCAGCTCCCGCTTAAGCGCCTGAAACCGTTCGTAGAGCGCGCCCTCGCCGTCCGGCCTGATCTCCCTTGCATAGAGCTGGTAAGCGCCGTTCCTCTCATAAACGCTCACCGACCCCAGTACAATGACCTGCTGTCCTTCCTTCATACGAAAAGAGAGCCCGCCGCGCTGCCCCGCAAACATGACGCAGGCAATCGTTCCAGACTCATCCTTTAATGAAAAATATATATGTCCCGACGTATGGTATTTACAGTTGGAGACCTCTCCTTTGACGTAAATCCGGTTCAGCATAAAGTCTTGGGTAAACATATTCTTAATATAAGCATTTACCTGTCTTACTGTATATACATTATTAGCCATCAATCAAAACTCCTGTCGGACAAAAATACGCTCTACGGCTCTGACGCACCGTCCGCCTTCTTCGGCTCCCCCTCAGCCTCTCTTACCGAGGCAATTTTGGCAAGGATGCCGTTAATAAAGGAAGGGCTGTCTTCTCCGCCAAACCGCTTTGCAAGCTCCACCGCCTCATTAATCGCAACGGAAACCGGCACATCCGCATCCATCTCCATCTCATAGACGGCAAGGCGCAGCACCGACAGATCCGCCTTATTCATGCGCTTCGTCTTCCAGCCGGTACTATACTGGTTGAGCAGGCCGTCAATCTCCTCTACGCGGGCGGCCACGGCTGCTGTCTTGTCCATGATATAAGCTCTGTCACGCTCCCCGGCAATCTCCTCCTGCTCCAGATAAAGTTCCATCCTTCCTGTAAGTTCCTCCGGCGGATGAAACTCTGTGCCAAAAACCAGTTTAAATATATGCTCTCTTAGCTCTGTCCTCTTCACCTATACTTCCTCCGGTACATCCACTCCTGCGACACGGATATTTACATCGGCAACCTTCAGCCCAGTCATACTCTCAATGGAAGTCTTCACCTTCTCCTGAATCCTGCTGGACACATCGATCAGGCTGTAGCCGTACACCAGATTCAGCGTCAGGGTCACGGTAACCACGCCCTCTAACACTTCCAGCTTCACGCCCTTCGACGGAGACTTCATACTGAGCCTTCCCTTTTCCTTTACGTTGCCTCCCATGGAGCCGACGCCTTCCACATCCATCGTGGCAAAAGCCGCAATCGAGGCAACCACCTCGTCCGCGATCTTAACCTCGCCCACACTCTCTTCCTTTTGAATCGTGTACGTGCTTCTCTCTTCTTTTCCCATATCTAAACCTCCTATTGGCAGATTCTCAAACTCATATAACGATTATAACAAATTTATCCGCAATTGCAAACCAAAAATGTGTTTGGGGGGCTTTTTGCTGGATGAGGGGGTGTGAACCGGACGCGGGATGAAGCAGCAGACGATCCTTTCGCAGGCGGAGTAACATTCCGATGAACTAACGGCTAACGGAGACTAAGACACTCAGGAAAGCCTTCGTGCCTAAGTCTCCGTAAGCCCTTATTTTATCTTCATTAAAAGCACTCCCTGATTGCCTGCGAAAGGATCGTCTGCTGCTTCACCCCGCTGTTTTACGCCTCCTCCAGCAACCAAAGCGTGTGGGTGCCCCACGCTGCTTCCTCTACCTAACACGTCGGATATTAAGCCATCCACCGCTTGATTTCTTTTCCCATGTCAACCTAACCATTATAT
Organism: uncultured Dorea sp.; assembly: GCA_910589275.1. GTDB lineage: Bacteria > Bacillota > Clostridia > Lachnospirales > Lachnospiraceae > Claveliimonas. The sequence goes on along the minus strand of CAJUTH010000054.1, from coordinate 6,526 downwards.
TTCTGTATCGGTAAACTTCGCTAGCCTTCACTATTTCTTTACCGTCTCGGTGAAGCCCCGGGAGCCTCGGCGCATCGTCCGGCTGTTCTGGCAGACTTTGCCATAGGGAGCGAGGGCAATTTCAGAGACGCTTTTAATGGAAGCGAAATCAGCGCCTACGTAATCTTAGAAGCGAAGGCATTCCTGAGCTTCTTTTAGATTACGTTAGCGCTGAGTTCGCTGGAATGTTGTCTCGCCCTGCTCCCTATGGCAAAGTCTGCCAGAACAGCCGGACGATGCTCACCCCAACGATGCTCACGCCCCTACGACCGCCCAAATTCCGAGAGCTCCAGCCCTTCATTGCGCTCTAACACCATGCGCACGCTCCACTCATTGACAAAGAGCAGCAGCGGCCTATCTTTTAGATCCTTGATCTTCTTCATATCGGATGTGCCTTTTAACTTATCCAGATCCACGTCCTCGTTTTCGATCCAGCGGATATGCTCGTAGGGCAGGTTATCCAGACGGATATCCACATTGTATTCATTTTCCAGACGATATTTGAGCACATCGAACTGCAGCACGCCCACCACCCCTACGATGATCTCCTCCATACCTGTATTGTACTCCTGAAAGATCTGGATCGCGCCTTCCTGCGCGATCTGGTTGATCCCCTTGATGAACTGCTTCCGCTTCATGGTGTCCACCTGACGCACCCTTGCGAAGTGCTCCGGCGCAAAGGTAGGGATCCCCTCGTAGGCATATTTTTTCGCGGAAGCCGTCAGCGTATCCCCGATGGCAAAAATCCCCGGATCGAATACGCCGATAATATCTCCTCCGTAGGCATTTTCGATCATTTTCCGCTCGCTTGCCATCAACTGCTGGGGCTGGGAGAGCCTCACCTTCTTCCCGCCTTGGATATGGTGTACCTCCATCCCCGCTTCAAAAGCCCCCGAGCAGATCCTCATAAATGCAATCCGGTCCCTGTGGGCCTTGTTCATATTCGCCTGAATCTTAAAGACAAATGCAGAGAAATCCGGCTCCTCCATCGGATCCACCGGCCCCTGATCGGACTTCCGCGGAAGAGGCGACGTGGTCATCTGAAGGAAATGCTGTAAAAAAGTCTCCACGCCGAAATTCGTCAGAGCCGAGCCGAAAAATACCGGCGACAGTTCCCCGCGGCTCACCAGCTCCTGATCAAACTCCGCCCCGGCGCCGTCCTGAAGCTCAATCTCCTCCATGAGCTGCGCCTTCTGCCCCTCTTCTAGCAGCGCGTCCACCTCCGGGTCTGTGACTGCGATCTTTCTTACCTTCCCATGGGTCGTTCCCTTTCTGGTATCCGAAAACAATTCGATCTCCTTTTTCTTCCGGTCATACACGCCCTTAAAGCTCTTGCCGGAACCGATCGGCCAGTTCACCGGGCAGGTGGCGATTCCTAATTCATTTTCAATATCGTCTAACAGTTCAAAAGTATCTAACGCCTCCCGGTCCATCTTATTAATAAAAGTAAAAATCGGAATATGGCGCATGGTACATACCTTAAACAGCTTCCTCGTCTGCGCCTCCACGCCCTTGGACGCGTCGATCACCATCACCGCCGAGTCCGCCGCCATCAGCGTACGATAGGTATCCTCCGAAAAATCCTGATGCCCCGGCGTATCCAGAATATTAATGCAGTAACCTCCATAATTAAACTGCAGTACCGAAGAGGTCACCGAAATACCCCTCTCCTTCTCAATTTCCATCCAGTCGGACACCGCGTGTCTGGCGGTAGCCTTGCCCTTTACGCTTCCCGCCTGATTGATGGCTCCTCCATATAGGAGAAACTTCTCCGTAAGAGTCGTCTTCCCCGCATCCGGGTGGGAAATAATGGCAAATGTCCTTCTCTTTCTTATCTGTTCTTTGATCTCATTCGTAAGCTCTGGCATGTCTATAACTCTCCTGCAATCTTCTATCATTATAATTTGTTTCCATATAACATTTTCCACATAATCGTTATATTAAGAATCGTATCTTTTGCTTAACTGGATATTAAAGTATATCCGTATTCTCATACCGCTAGACATTATAGCATAGCTGAAAAGAATCTACAATGCAGGAAATTTCCAAAAAAGAAAACCGTCCATTCCTATAGTCAGTCCGGCATTTCCGGCTAACTATAAAAATGGACAGTTTCTCAGATCCGCGTATTATGGAGCCTGTCTCCCGATTTTAAAGATTTTTGTATCAATAACTGAGGAGATTTCCGGCCTGCCGCGCTATTTCACGATGACCGCGTCCACATGTCCCGCTCCGCCGCCGCTTACAAATTTAGACTGGATCGTTACCTCCGTGCCCTCAGGCGGGATTTCCTCTCCCTCGCGGAATTGTACATAGTTTCCTCCGCTTCCATCCGAATATGTGATGCCATACTCTCCATCATCAAATTTCTCTAAAGTCCCTGTATACTCAAAGGTATCCGTCACAAAATGCGCGTCGCTCATGGTGTAGCAGTAGGTCTTGCCCTCATATACAAAGTCCTGTCCGTCCTTCATGCCATTGGTATTCCTGTCCTCCTCCGTCATGCCCTCGTCGATCCGGCCCACGATGGTAACGCGCAGCAAATTGAAAATAGCCTCCTCCGCGCGCGCCTGCTCCGCCTCCGAAAAGTTCATCTCGATTTTGACCTCCGCCGAGGAGAGCCCGGCTTCATTCACAGAACCATCATCGGGAGTATAAATCCCACTCATAAACAGTCCGTCAACACTAAGCTGGCCCGTTATTTTTATGACCTTTCCGCCGAGCCGGTCTGTGACCGCCTGCGAATCATTAAAATACTCCTCCGCTAAATCACGCAGACCGCCCACTTCAATTTCCTCCGCCTCCGCAGGATGCCAGTCCCATGCACAACACCAGAGCCATGGCAATCGATAACAGTTTTTTCTTCATGCTCTCACTTCCTCTCATTTTTTTGTTTTTGGAAACAAAAACGCGTCCTGCTCTGCCGAAAGCAAAACAAAACGCGTATGTTCTCAAACAGTGTCAACTTCTTTTTCTCAAAAGTTCACTTTATTATATCAGGAAAACCGCCTTAGCACAAGGATTGTTTCAGAATATACTTCACATCCGCCTTCTGATCCCCCAGACCGCCAGCCCGCAGGCCGAGACGCCGGCAAACGCCCAGACCCATCCCGGAACGTCATGGATATTATAGCAGCGGACATTGATCCACATCTGGTTGATCGCTCTGGTCTGTTCCTCGTCAAAACACACCATAATGGAAGACCGGGAGATCGCGTCTTTTGCAGGATACTGCGCAAAAAGCTGCCGGTACACCTGATCCGTGGGAGCCGTGATCACATACTCCCCTTCTTCCCCCTCTCCGGAAAAGAAATAGCCCAGATCATACTCCGAAACATCCTCTTCTTCCTCTTCCGCTCCATAGCACCAGTCCGCATACTCAAAAATACGCCCGTCCTCTCCGCCGGAGATCACGGAAGTGTATCCGATATAATACATATTGCGGATCACATTGTCCGCACGGGAATTAAAATTGATGAATGCCTCCGCCGCATGCTGCTTCGCCGCATCCTCTCCGATTCCGTTCTTTAACATCACCCATCCGTCAAAATAGATATTGGTCGACTCCGACGGCACGGCAAACGCCAGCGGGAAATCATCCTCATCCGCCTGGTCCATGGTATAGACCGCATCCCCGGACCATTGAAGATTCGCTGCCACCTTCCCCGTAACCATATCCGCCTTCCCTGAATCCGTCTCAAAAGAATACGCATTGTTCTTCACATCCTGCAGATACTCCTGCGCGTCGGCGATCGTCTCCCTCGACGTATCGTTCATCTCTTCTTCCAGCCTCTTCTGATAATCCGGATCATTCTTGAATTCTTCGGAATTCAAAAGCTCCGACTTGATGGCGCCCACCGCCGCGAAATACGAATCCCTTACATTGTCCTTAATCGTGACCTGTCTCTTATAGTCTGGATCGTTGAGGATCTTCCAACTGGAAGCATCCTCCTCGCTTACAAGCCCGGGGTTATACACGATCCCGGTGATTCCCCACATATAGCCTGCCGCGTAAT
>CAJUTH010000054.1:1719-2461 GCA_910589275.1 uncultured Dorea sp. | reverse complement strand
CCCCACGGCCTGCCCCCGATCTCATTCTTCTCGAATATCTCTCTGATATACGGCGACACGCCGTTACTGTAATAATTATTCTGATCAGAACCATCAAAGAATCCTTCCGATAACGGTACAAGCTGATCCTCCGTCATGAGCTTCATGATCATGTATTCCGACGGACAGACCAGATCATAGGTATCCCCCAAAGTCAGCATGTTATACAAGTCTTCATTGGTTCCAAAGGTCGAATATTCCACCCTGACGCGAATCCCATACGTCTCATAATACCACTGCGTAAAATCCTCTATCATGGTATTCTCCCCGATGATATCACCGCTGTCAAGTTCTATGGTCTCCTCTTCATCCCAGTCTCCCAGATCGATGTACTCTTCCCAGTTGCAGACCCTAAGGGTAACCTCCTTCTCTACTTCCCTGCCGCCGCTCTTGGCTGCATCCGCCGTCACCGGGCATGTTAAAACCAGGAAGCTGCAAATACACAGGACCGCAATGCTTCTATATCTGTTAAATATCTCGATTCTCATACAGTCTTCCTCTCTTCCTTATTCGCCCTGATATTCATCACCGCAGAGAACAGCACGACCAGAAGGAAGATCACTGTGGACAACGCCCACAGCGCCGTCTTGATGGTCGTCTGCGCCCCCTTGGTCGCATTCACCACATAGGTACTGATCGTATCAAAGGTCGCAGGCTTCGTGTAGGTCGCCACAAAATAATCGTCCAGCGACAGGGTTACTGC
>CAJUTH010000054.1:0-1709 GCA_910589275.1 uncultured Dorea sp. | reverse complement strand
CGCCCCCAGATCCAGCGCCGCCTCATAGATGCTTGGATCCATCTGTTTTAATTTAGGGATCACGGCAAGGAACACGAAAGGCGCACACAGCGTCACATGTCCCGCCACAAGCGGGATATACGTGTCCTTGCTGATCCCTAATACTACCACCAGCAGAATACAGATGGAGAATCCAGTCACCACATCCGCATTCACCACCGGCACCTGGTTCATCGTAGTGATCGCCGAAGCCATCCCCTTCCTGGAATAGAAGGAACCAATGGCGCCCATCGTTCCAAGCACCGTCGCGATCAGTGCCGACCCAAGCGCCAGGGCTACCGTCCCCGCAATCATGCTGCGAAGCTCCGGCGTCGTAAACAGCGTCACATAATTATGCACAGAGAAGCCCCGGATCGCCCCGATATTCGTGGCGTCCGTGAAGCTGTACACCGCCAGGACAAGAATCGGCAGATACAGGAATAAGAGAACGAAGATAATAACCATCCATCTCCATACTTTTCTTATCATAACAGCGCCCCTCCCCTCGTATTCTCTTCTTCTGCCCCGCCGGTAAGAAGCGTGAACAGGCAGATGATCCCAAGAAGGATCAGTGCGATCATGGATCCGCCGTTCCAGTTGTACGCCGCAAAATAGCTCCCGATCAGACTTCCCATAATATAGGTACTGTTGTACAGCATATCCAGCACCACATAGTTCGTCATCGCCGGCAGAAATACCATGGATACACCGCTCATGATCCCCGGCAGGGATAAGGGCAGGGTCACCCGCAGGAACGCCTGCAGCTCTCCCGCACCCAAGTCTCTCGCCGCCTCCAGAAGCGCCCCGTCAAGCTTTGAGATGGTGGTATAGATCGGCAGGATCATAAACGGCAGGAAATCATAGCTCATGCCAAGCACCGTATTCAGGAACGGATGATAGGCAAGGTTCCCCTCAAGCCAGGTAAGGATCTCTTTAAGCGCCGTGATCCGCAGAGAGAAATTGATCCACATCGGCATAATGAAGATCAGCACGATGACGGATTTTCCTTTGAGCTTACTGGTGGCAAGGATGAATGCCAGGGGATATGCAAGAAGCAGGCACACCGCCGTGGTAACCATCGCTATACCAAAACTGTAGCAGAGAGTCCCCAATGTATTCGGGTCAGAGAAGAATCCCGTCAGATTCTGGAACGTAAACTCTCCCTGCCCGTTCGTAAATGCATAATAAATCAGTACAACTAAGGGAGCCACAACAAAAAGCAGCAAAAAAACTGCATACGGGATTCCCAGATATTTTCTGGAAAATGTATGTCTGTGCATGTATCCGCCTCCTACTTCTTCACTGTGAAGATCATCTTCTCCACCGGCATAACAAGGCCGACCTGATCTTCCATATTCCACAGGTACTCGTCATTTACCACGAAATCCTGTTCCAGATCCGTGTGTATCACATAGCTGTAATGATCTCCCTTATAGATCATGTTGCTGATACAGCCCTGCACAAGCCCCTCCTCCTGATCGTCAGTCAGTTCGATATCCTGAGGCTTGATGGAGATCTTGACCCGGATCTTCTTCGGATCGATCTCCAGGCCTCTGGAATCCACAAGCGTCCCGTCCTCCAGCATCGAGCTTCCCTTGATCACATCCGTAAGGGCGACCGGAAGAACCGTCCCGTTATATTCTAGTTCATAGTTCTTATTGATCTCTGTCGCAAAGATATTGGTATGATCC
>CAJUTH010000053.1 GCA_910589275.1 uncultured Dorea sp. | reverse complement strand
GTGGTATACTAGGACATTATCATAAATGGCTTATATAACCTGCAAAGTCAACAAACTAACCGTTGCAATCCCCCCTTCATCATGCTAAAATTGTTACAGTTACTTCAATAAGACAAGAGAGGAGCTTAAGACCATGGTTCTAAACGATTGTACCATATGCTCTGTCTATGGGTCAGATGATACAACTCTTCAAGCAAGAGTCCGTGTTAAATGTACCGGAGAACAGATTACTCTGCATTTTAAAAAAGACGATGAAATTACCGAAACTGAACATGTCCGGATAGATTTTTTTGACGGTAAGATTGGTTATATCCAGACCTATTGTGAACTTTTTGTAAGGAGGAATTATGATCCGCTTATCTTAGAGCCCTGGATGGCAGACTGTGAAATTTTGGAAGTCATCGAGATTGTACAGCGCCAAAAAGATTTACGTGCAAGAATGGAGCGAACAGTCACATTCATTTCTCCCGACCATGGGGAATTTTCCGGCGTTATACAGAATATCAGCGGAGGCGGTCTTTATTTTGTTACCAGAACCAGGTTAAACTGCGAAGAAGAAATTGAATTCCGTTACACATTCATTAAGAAAGAATATGATTTGCAAGCCGTCATCCTGAGGGAACAAGACTTACATAACGGTCGTTTCGGCTATGGCTGCCAGTTCTTAAGACTGTCAAAAAGCGCTGAGAGAGATATCCGTCAATATGTATATAAACAACAGTTAAGCAAGGTCTGGTAAAAGCAAAGATTCCTACTCCCATAAAACTTATTTGGAAATAGGAATCTTTAATTATGTTTCCGGAACTTCTTCTTGTCCCTCTTCTTCTCTTTCCTGCTCCGCCCTAGAAGCCTCTATTTCTTCTTTAGAATGCTTTGGCGTATATTTTAAGAAATATGCATAAATATCAACAATTGCTTGATACAGTTCTTCCGGGATCGGCGTCCCTAAGTCAAGCTGTGTAAGTACTGTCGCAAGAGAGTTGTCCTCATACACCGGTACCCCGTTCTCATTTGCCATCTCTACAATCCTCTCGGCCATATATCCCAAGCCGGAAGCAACGATTACCGGCGCCGCGTCTTTATTCTCATCATAGCGAAGCGCTACTGCTTTTTTATTCAATACATCATCATATTGTGACATTGACTGAATTTCTCCTTTCAAATATCTTTGGGAATGCAGCGGATACCGGTATGGATTCCTTCCCCTGCTCTACGGCCAGATATTCGATTTCCAGATTATTATTTCTCATAATCTTTCGGATACCTTCTCTGATCTCACTCTCATGACCTGACAATTCCTCCGGATAATGAATCAATATATCCATCTTCCCCTTCTCATAATACATCATCATGTCAAAAAAGCCAACATCTTTCAAATCAAATTTAATCAACAGTTTGATACCCCGTTCCCCGGAACCGGAATTGCCGGATTCTTCATCCGGATCCACCCACATCTCAGAAAACATTGGTACGCCGTCAAGGATGGCCGGAATCATCACATGCATAACAGGCATATATACGCTCTCATTAATAAGCATAGCCTTCATAATATTCATAAAAGCATCCCTGTTCTCTATACCTGCTTCTCCCCTTACCCCGGCTCCCATTATATTCAGCAGATTATCAACCCATGGCATCTTACCCGCGGCCCTGTCAAAATCCACATTCTGCATCATAGATTGGAAATCCGCCGCAGACATACCTCCAAACCCCTTCTCAAAGGCAGGAAACTCCATCAGCCTCTGGAATGACTGGAGAAGCCTCTCCAAATTCCCATTCTCATATCTGGACGTATTCAATGTAAGCGTCGTAATCAGATCGCGGATTCTTCCCATATCCCTTGTCTCTGAAATATACTTTCCGAGATATGGAATAATCTGTTCTTTTAAAATCTGCGCATTCTTTGCATTCGCATTCATACTGTGGGGCAGCAATTTCTCCGCAAGTTTTGCAAGCTGCTCCCTATCGCTTCGGAACATATATCCCTCCATTTCCTTCAGGGTATCTTTAATATTCTGAAGAAGATGGTTTCCCGACGACATATCGTTATATTTTTTCAGAAAATCTAAAATGCCTGCTTTAAGCTCAACCGTCGTTGCCTCGCTCATTACCTGACGCAGCATATCAAACAAAGGTCCCTGCATACGGTTTGCTCCCGCCATCTGCCCCTTTAAAAATTCCGTCATCTGGTCCGGCGTCATTTTAAGCATATTGAGTAAGGACTGTATCTCCTCCGCCGTTCCCTTTCCCACACCAGACTCAACCACGTTTGCCATTCCATTGAAAATCAGTTTAGTCATTACATCTTCAAGCCTTGGAAGGTCCCTCAGCGACTGCACAAAATTTCCAAAATTAGACTCATAGGAGACCCCTTTATTCGTGGCGTTCTGCTCGCCATTTGCCTGATTCCGCCCATCCGGACGAACCACTCGGTTAGGATCAACAGGGTTCTTTACACTTAGATCCTGCGCCTGCTGCGATGAATTGGGTTTGTTGATTGCATTATTGTCATATCCCGTTGTCGGAGTCGTTACTTTTAAAATATTTGACATTTTTTCACCTACTCTATAATTTACTCTTATCCTTTTTACTCCTTCTGACGATATATTTAAATATAATACTATTTAAACACATTAGATGAAGGTGGTACTAATATTATGGATAACATGCTTGAAATGTATCTTTACGAAACAAACACTCTCCTGGAACAGCTAGATGAGCTTTTAATAGAAGCAGAAAAGAACAGGGATTTCACTACGAATGATGTGAATGAAATCTTCCGCAGTATGCATACTATCAAGGGTTCATCTGCCATGATGGAGTTTTCCACGCTGATGGAAATTGCTCATCATATAGAAGATCTTTTCTTCTATATCCGTGAGAACGGACTGGACTCCATGGACGAATCGCATAAGAGCGATTTGTTTAACTTAATGTTCCAGTCTACTGATGCTCTTCGCAGTGAAGTCGAAAAAATCGAAAACGATGAGCCTCTTAGCTCTAATATCGACCCAATCATTGCAAATATTAATAGTTTTTTGGAAAAAATCAGCGGTTCCGGAAACAGTTCTTCTGAAAATACAACGGCAGATAAAGGCCAGAAAGACGGCGGCGATACCATACCGCCTGCTGACGAACAACAGATTGCCCTAATCAACCAAGAACTTGCAGGATGCCCCTCCAGCGACCTTCCATATTTTATAAGGGTTCATTTTGAACAGGGTTCCGGCATGGAGCATCTGCGCGCTTTTATGACCGTTACAGCCTTAAACGACTTAGATATCCACTTTGAATATTATCCGGAAGACGTGGAGACCAACAGTGATACGATTGAGACTATTATTGAAAATGGTTTCTTTATTGCTTTATCATCACAAGAAGATGTGAATAGGGCAGTTAATGTCATCAAAGAACAAAACAGCGTAGAAACCTTTGAAGTAATTGAAAACGCCGCTGCGAAACCTGACGAGAAGAAACCTGCCGCGCCGCAGCCTTCAGCGTCTTCTGAAAAAGCTCCGGAACAAGCCCCGCAGCAAAAAGTTGAACAGGCTTCACAGCAAAAGACTTCACAGGCTCCACAGGCATCTCACAACAATACACCTGTAAAACAGAGTTTGATCAGTGTCAACCTTTCCAAATTAGACAGCCTGGTTGCCATTGTAGGCGAGATTGTTATTACGGAGTCCATGGTTACATCATCTCCTGACCTGCAGAATCTAAAGCTTGATAACTTTACAAAGTCTGCTCGTCAGCTACGTAAGCTTACGGATGACCTGCAGGATATTGCTATGTCGCTCAGGATGGTTCCTGTATCCGGTACCTTCCAGAAGATGAACCGTATCGTACGTGATATGAAAAAGAAACTGAACAAAGATGTGCGGCTGACAATTATCGGTGAGAATACGGAGGTAGATAAAACAATTGTAGACAGCATCGGCGATCCGATTATGCATATTGTACGTAATTCCATGGACCATGGAATTGAAGAGGATGTAAAAGACCGTATTGCCGCAGGAAAGAGTCCTCAGGGAGAGATTATCCTGTCTGCTGCCCATACCGGAAGCGAAGTAATTATATCCATCAGCGATGACGGGCAGGGTATGGATCCTGACAAGATCCTTGCTAAGGCGGAACGCAATGGAATCCTTACCAAACCGGCCAGCGAATATTCCCAGAAAGAGATTCTTTCACTGCTTATGCTGCCAGGCTTCTCAACCAATGAAGAGGTTACCGAATTTTCCGGACGTGGCGTAGGCATGGACGTTGTTAAGAAGAACGTGGAATCCGTAGGCGGTACCATTACCATTACCAGCGAGCTTGGAAAAGGAAGCTGCACTACTCTCAAGATTCCGCTTACTATGGCTATTGCAGACGGTATGGAGGTATCTGTAGGCAATTCTATGTTTACGATTCCGATTGCCAATATCCGCCAGTCCTTTAAACCAGAAAAAGACGAAGTCCTTCTGGATGCAGGAGGCAACGAGATTATCAAGTGCTTGAATGATTTTTATCCTATTATCAGAGTACACGACTTATTCAATATTGAAACTGAAATTACTAATATTGAAGACGGTATTTTGATCTGGGTAGAAGCTGCCGACAAATCCTACTGCCTGTTTGTAGACGAATTGCTCGGAGAACAGCAGGTTGTAGTAAAACCGCTTCCGCCATTCTTAAGTAACTTCAATATTAAGAATTCCGGAATCAGCGGATGTACGATTCTCGGCGATGGCAACATCAGTCTGATCCTGGATATCAGAAGCTTATACGCAGCATTTTATAATCAATATTAAATAGTACGAAGAATCGGAGGAAAAATTATGTCAGCAGATACTTTAGAAAATACAACAGTTCAAGAAGCTTTGGATGCAGAAGCTCCTGTTTCCACAGAACGTTTCCTTACATTTAGTTCCAACGGTCTTAATATCGGCGTAAGTACGAACTATGTAATCGAGATTATAACCAATCATGCTATTACTATGCTTCCGCTTGTTCCGGACTATGTAAAAGGCATCATCAACCTTCGCGGACAGATTATCCCTATTATTGATATCCGCCTGCGAATGGGTAAACCTTCTATTGACTATACAAGCTCAACCTGCATTATCGTTTTGAATATTGACTCTGTTCAGATCGGTATTATCGTAGACGCGGTACAGCAGGTTATGGATATTGACCAGAGCCAGATTTCGCCTGTTCCGGTTGAAAACCAACAGGAACTCATCAGTGGGATGGTATCATCCGGCGACCGCTCTGTAATCCTTTTCCTAGACTGTGAACAGCTTGTACAGACATATTAATACACGAAGGAGCTTCTTACTACTATGTTAACTATTAATGACAGCGATTTTGAACGCTTATACAAATTCATACATCAGAACTATGGAATTGACCTATCAAAAAAGCGCCAGCTTATTGTAGGACGACTTTCCAATACGATTCTTTCCATGGGATTCACTTCATTTAAAGAATATGTGGATCACTTAATCAACAATAGGAAACCGGAAGACCTTGAACTGATGTTGAATAAGCTTACCACAAATTATACTTTTTTTATGCGCGAGGGGGCACATTTTGACTATTTTACAAAGACAATCCTTCCATGGCTTGTAGAGACCAAGAAGGATAAAGTACTGAGTATATGGAGCGCCGGCTGTTCTTCCGGAGAAGAGCCTTACACCATATCTATGCTTTTAAAAGAATTTTTCGGGTCAAAGGCATCCTTGTGGGACACGAGGGTTCTCGCAACCGATATATCCCAGAATGCGCTGCTTGCTGCAACCAATGCAGTTTATGACGAAGATTCATTAAAAGAATTATCCCCTGCATGGAAGAAAAAATATTTTATTCCCGTGGGAGAACCGGGTACTTACACTGTTACCCCGGAGATTAAGTCCAACGTAATCTTCCGGACCTTTAACCTGATGGACCCCATCAAATTCCGATTAAAATTCGATGTCATTTTCTGCAGAAATGTTATGATCTATTTTGACCAGGCGACGAAAGAAGCCTTAGTCAACCGGTTTTATAACGCAAGCAATCCAGGCGGATACCTTTTAATCGGCCATTCAGAAAACCTTAGTAAAACGGCTACGCCTTACCAATACCTGATGCCTGCAACCTACCGGAAAGTTTAAACCAAAGCTGCTTCTGAAGTAATCATATTTTAGAAGCGGCTTTTCCCAATTATATATGAAAGGAGTAACTTATGGTTACGAAAATTAAAGTACTTGTTGTTGATGATTCTTCCCTGTTCCGTCAGATGATTATGGACCATCTGTCAGCTCAGTCCGGAATTGAAGTTGTGGGATATGCAATCAATGCATATGATGCCAAACAAAAAATTCCAATTTTAAAACCTGACGTCCTTACTTTGGATGTAGAGATGCCGGGACTGAATGGAATTGAATTTCTCAAACAGTTACTTCCTACAAACCCAATTCCTGTTGTTCTTGTATCCTCTTTGAATTTAAGTGTCTTCGACGCTTTATCAGCCGGAGCGGTTGATTTTGTCCGCAAACCGGATATGAGTGCATCCAATTCTAAAAACGCATTTTTTGCTTCTCTTGTACCAAAAATAAGGGCGGCTTCTATGGCAAAGGTGCGTCCTGCAAAACAACCCGCTGGAACTGTTCCTGCAAATAATACCGCCGCAGGTAATAATCAGGGACGTATGCAGGCCCAGGCTGCAGTAAAACCTATGCCGTTCCCTCCCTTGCCGCGTACCGTTTTAGATTCTACCATTATCGGACTTGGAGCTTCTACCGGAGGAACGGAAGCAACTCTTGCCGTTTTACAAAAGCTTCCCGCAAATATACCGGGCATTGTCATTACCCAGCATATGCCAGAAGGCTTTACCGCCATGTATGCGCAGCGTCTTAACCGAATCTGCAGCATGGAAGTAAGAGAGGCTAAGAACGGTGATATTATCCAGCCGGGACTTGCCCTCATCGCACCGGGAGGAAAACAAATGGAAGTTGTACGTTCAGGACGAAATTATATCGTCCAGTGCCGTACCGGGGCTAAAGTCAGCGGACACTGTCCGTCTGTGGACGTCCTTTTTAATTCCATTGCCCAGAATGTCGCTATAAATAAGGTCGGAATTATTATGACCGGTATGGGCCGCGACGGTGCAGACGGATTGCTTAATATGCGTAAAAACGGCGCGTTTACCATCGGACAAGATAAAGAATCTTGCGTAGTTTATGGCATGCCCATGGTTGCCTTTAACATTGGAGCAGTGTGTACGCAAGCATCCTGTGATAATATTCCATCCGTATTATTAAATCATTTAAAGAAATAAAAGAAGTTTGCGCATCTGCGCAAACTTTTTATTTTTGTGTTATGAATCCAAAAGTTATGCCGATATTTATAGTATAACAGGTAAAACTAAGCAGATATAGCTGCAAGGATATACAGCCAGTTATATAGCTTATAATAGTTTAAAGCAAGGAGTCCAGTATGAAGATAACTACAAACAACATGATTAAAAATTATCCTGATCTACGTATTCATACGAAGGAAAATTCAACTCCTCCTGCAGTTTCTAATGACGGACACAGTTTCGATGCGGTTATTATAAAGTCAAACCCAAGGCAGATTGAGGAACATACTTTCGCAAAGTCTGTTTCCCGTCAATTATCCTCAGAAGTGAATGCAACTGCATCTGCAGAAAAGATTGAACGTCTGCAGAATCAGGTTTCGCAGCATACCTACCAGGTTGATGCTTATGCCATTGCATCCAGAATGCTTTTAATATAGGAGGATGCAGACAGTATGGGTGAATTTTCAAACTTTATAAAGATTATTGAAGAATTTATTGATTTTTTTGATAATCTGATTCCGATAGAGCAGGAGAAGTTAGAAGCGGCTATTAAGAATCGAGTGTCTTTTGTTGAAGAATGTATGCACAAAGAACAAGCCGCTGTCTTGCGTCTGCGGGGATTGGAACAGAAACGGGAGAAAGAACAAGAGAAACTTGGCATGAAGGATTACACATTCCGCCAGATTCTAGAAAAAGTTCCGGAAGACGTTTCTTCTGTATTAAAGCCTCTATTTGACAAGATGTCTGAGCAGGTTACCCAGTTTCAATCCATCAGTGACAATGCAAAGGATATGATTGAGGTCAATCTTCATGTCATTCAGTCTTCTCTTTCCGAGAAGGCTCCGGGTAAAGAAACCTATTCCTCATCAGGCAAGAAAAATGACAATGAGAACCCCAACCACTTTACAAGTCGTTCAGTTTAATAGTTCAGGAGGAGACAAATATGATACGTTCTACATTCGCCGGTTTTACAACTGCACAGCTCGGTATGTCAGCGAGCCAGCGTGCGCTTGATGTTACCGGCCAGAATATTGCGAATATTAATACACCAGGTTATACCAGACAGCGTTTGGATATTGCGAGTCTGAATACGCAGAGAGGCGATTTCTATAACACAAGCTCTAATATCAAAGTCGGCTTTGGTGTTGAGATGACAAGGATTTCCCAGCTTAGGGACCCGTTCCTTGATTCACAGTACCGTTCTCAGATCAGCAAACTTGGAACTACGGACGCTCATGCCGCTGGTTTCGAACAATTAGCTACCATTTTTGATGAATCTACTATGCTGGGTGTGAGAAATGCTTTTATTTCTCTATCAAGTTCATTGAATACCCTTTCCAAAGAAGCCGGCAACAAAGAAAACGATACGGCAGTCCGTTCTAATATGCAGGTGCTCCTGAATTTGTTCCATGACGCGGCAGTCCGTCTTCAAGATATCCGGGAAGATACCCAGAGAGGATTTGCCACAACAGATATCAAAGACGTAAATGAACTGCTGGATAATATAGCAGAATTAAATAAAAGTATAAAGACCAGTCAGGTTCTTGGTAATCCTGCCCTTGAACTGCAGGATCAAAGAAACAGTCTTTTGGATGAATTAGGAAGCTATCTTCCTATCACAGTTAAATATAAAGACAAACCTATAGGACCGAATCAAACAGTTGAAATCCTTGATGTATCTTTTACAGACACTACCGGACAAAAACATACTTTAATTTCAGACGGATATTCCGGCCAATTTTATACGGATGTATCCGGAGAACCAGTTACTTTATCTTTCTCAGACGCTAACGGTACTACAAGGCAGCTTGCAGGTATGGTTAGAAATCCCGATACTGGCAATGTAGAATATGTTGAAGTATTGGGTTCGGGTACATTGAAAGGTACTCTTGACCTCCTAAATAAATCCGGTGATTTTGACCAAACGGATTTTAAAGGCATCGGATATTATGAAAAAGCCCTTGATGCTCTGGTTAACCAATTTGCACTGACCTTTAACGAAGCAAATAAGAGCGTAGAGAAAGACGCTGACGGCAATATAATAGATCCTGATAACCTTATTGACAGAGATTTATTTACTACTTCTGACAATTCAGGCAAATTTACCGCAATGAATATCAAGATTGCAGATGATTGGCTGAATGGAACCTATGGAATTACAATTACAAATAATGTAGTAAAAGATGAAAACGGCAGTACAGGTGAAACAGGTTCTACCGCTAATGAAGTTATTATGAACATGATTAAGCTGCTTGACTCTACTAGTCATGAATTCAGGGGCGGAGATAATAATACCAAGTTCTACAGCGGTACGTTCCATGACTGTTTTGCTACTCTTGAGAATACTCTTGGTATTGATACAAAATCGGCCAATACCTTGCTGGATAACCAGATTTCTGTATTAAACCAGACGTCAAATTCCAGAGACGGCGTATCAGGCGTACAATTGGACGAAGAAGGTATGAACCTCCTTCATTATAACCAATCTTATAACGCCGCAGCTAGATTAATGACCACTCTTGACGAAGCTCTTGATAAATTAATTAACGGAACCGGCGTAGTCGGAAGATAATTGGAGGTTTAAAATGAGAATCACAACAAATGCAATTTTAAGAAATTATAAATCCAATCTTGGAACTTCACTTAGGAATCTGGATACCACCAGAACGCGGGTTATGACACAGCGCAAATTTAATTCAACAGCAGAAGATCCATCTAGCGCTTTGCGGGCTGCTATACTAGAACGCAAGTATGCTAAGAATGAAGATTACCTGAATACCGTAAAGGACGTCCAGTCCTTCCAAGATTCCCAGGAAGATGCCGCTATGCAGATTGAGACTATTGCTAAACGGCTCAGCAAACAATATGGTCTTGAAGCATTAAACGGCACCAACGGCTCTCTCGAAACCAGACAGACCTATGCCGACGCTTGGAGAGGCGCACAGGAAAGCCTTGTACTTAGTTTAAATGCCAGCTATGAAGGAAAATATGTTTTTGCCGGAGGAGATGGTAAAACCCCGCCTTTTAAGCTAGAAACAAAAGATGACGGAACACAAGTATTAACATACCGCGGGCTTGATGTAAATGATACATCCGCCGCTAACCAAGCTGCTTTAGACAAATTGTCAAAGGAATCTATCTTTGTTGATTTAGGATTCGGCCTTAATGTAGATATTGATCCGGCTAATAACAGAGATATAAATATTGATTCTTCCAGCGCATTTAATACCAGCCTTCCCGGTATCAATCTTGCAGGATACGGTAAAGACGACAATGGAATGACTAATAACATTGTTCTTCTGTGCGGCGAGATCGCAGATGTATTATCTGATCCTAATTTTGACAGAGAACGATATCAAGAACTTTTGAATAAATTTGATGAAGGACGTAATAATGTTCTTCAAAACGTAACCATTCTCGGTACCCAGACAGAATTCCTTTCTACGACAAAAGACAGATTGGAAACAAGCAGTATTAACCTTTCTACACAGATTGATAATGTTGTAAATGTAGATATGGCGGAAGCTATTATGGATTTCTCATGGGCTCAATATGCATATAATGCCGCTTTGAAAGTTGGAAATAACATTCTAACACCTTCTTTTATCGATTTTATGAGATAATTATTATTTTTTATAGAAAGGAGGTAACCATTTATGAATCAACTTATTAAGATTACGACGGTCCCTATCCAATATGAATTGAAGATTAACAGCGCCCGTTTTGAACGCAGAAGTTCGCAAGCCGAGCTAGAAATCAGAAGAAACAAGGGGGGGTTATCCATTAAAAGCCGTCCTGTTAAATTGAATCTGGATTCCTCTGCTGCAAGAAGCTCTATTGTTCCTACAACAACTCAAGCAGTTTCACAAACTGCACAAAAAGGAATTGAAGCTGCTTACAGTGCAACCGCACAATTGGCTCAAGAAGGACAGCTCTTATTAAAAGCAGATATTGGTGAGGATGTAATCGGCCAGATTATGCAGCAGAGAACCGCTGCTCCTACCGGGGAATTCCAGCTTGGATTTACTCCATCTGCCCCTGTAGATATTAATTATCAGGCTCCTGATTTGACGATTAACTATGAAATGGATAAGTTGAATTTCGATTTAAAGGTTTTAAATGGAAATTATGAATTTATTCCTGGTGATATTGAGATGTCAATCACGCAGCATCCTGATGTTTTAATCGAGTATGTAGGCGGACCAATTTATGTACCGCCGAGTGCTGATCCAAATTATGTTGATGTAAGGGCTTAATACAAAGCCCTTACTTTTATTCTCAGGAGGTATAATATTTTGAATATCAATGCAAAGTATTTTGGCGAAATATCTTATGAAAAAGAAGAAACAATTCAGGTTATAAATGGATTATTTGGATTTGAGTCTTATACGGATTATCTTCCTCTTTCCTTTCACGATGAAGATGATTCTATGCTCTCATTACAGTGTCTGGAGGATCAGACGCTTTCCTTTATACTAATGAATCCATTTATGATATATCCTGCTTACAATCCAAAGATATCTGAACAAGATTTAAAGGATTTAGAGGCAGATTCCCCGGAAGATATTTCCTTTTATGTAATTAGTGTCATTAAAGAACCTGCAGATCAGTCTACGGTAAACCTAAAGGCCCCTTTAGCTGTCAATTCCCTAAACAGAAAAGCAAAGCAGGTAATGCTCGAACAGCCGGAATACACTTTCCGCCACACCCTCGGTGATATGATTCAAAAGGAAGGAGAATAATTATGCTCATACTACAGCGTAAAAAAGGGGAATCTCTTTCAATCAATAATAATATTACCGTAACAATCATGGATGCAGGTACTGACTGGGTAAAGCTTGCCATAGACGCTCCCAAAGAAATACCTGTTCTCCGCTCAGAATTAAAAGAAGCGGCAGATGAAAATAAAAAAGCATCCGCAGAAGTACCGCAGAAGGTATTGAATGAGATTTTGAAAAAGAAATAAAACAAAGCTGTTACAACCAGCCTACTTCCTATAGGTTAATTGATTGTAACAGCTTTTTTATTGAAGCTATGCCATACAGTCTACAGCAACCACCGGTGCGGCTATTACCGTCACACTTACGGCTCCTGAGGCGCCTCCTGCTGCCACATCCACTGTACCGCCTGTTTCAGCAGCCAATGCTGCAGGGGATAAGGACTCTGCATACTGTTCGGCAATTTGACGAAAACGTTCATCATCCATAGAAGGCTTTACCAGTACATCATCTAAATGCGCCGTTTGACAATATTCCTGCCCTTTCCTTGCAATCTTTTTACGACGGAGTTCTTCTGCAAGCTGTCTTGCAAGTTTTTCCTTCATCTTTTTCTCAGCCGACCTCTTTAAAAGAGCCAGATTCTCTTCCTTGTGTAGTCTTGATATCTTAATATTACCACTCTGTATTACTGATTTTATTTTTCGAACAATTGCGGCAGCTTCTACCGGATCTTTCACTTTTGCTTTTACTGTTTGGATTTCCCCATATTTGGCCGCAATCAACCCCCTGACTGCCGGCACATTCTTAGCGCTGGCAAGACGCATCATATTATTACTGCGTGAAAAATTGTAATTCGATGATGAACTTTTCTTCTTGGCATACTTAGAATAGAAATTTGTCTCTTCTTTATCCCTCCAATAAGTAGGATAAATTTCTTCTTTATTCCTTTCTTTTGTAGCCGTCCACATAGAGACTTTTCCGTCCTCATCAATAACCAGCCCCATACTTACCAGCTCTTTATCCTTTAAAAAAGCCTCTGTCTGTGCTGATTTTTGATAATTACTCAAATGATGCAGAATATTCTCTACATTATTTTTAACATTTTCATCCTTACTCATCTTTTCCAACAGTTCCGATGAGATTGCCACATTATTCTTGCCCATCATGGTAGAACCATACTGCCCAATCTGACTATTATTATCAAAAGAAACAAAGCTGAAATTAATATGTTTGTAATTTTCCTTAAGGTAATTCATCATTTCAACTGCGCCAGATTGGTTTGACGCATTATCGTTCTTAACTTCTTTCGGGAAATCCGTCTGAGACAATCCTACGGGTGCATTTTTTAGATAAGTTTTTTCATTATTCACCTTCATAGGAATTCCTCTTTTCTAAACTTAATCCACACTTAACGAACTGCTAACGTTCAATATGACATACTTATTGAACATTAGCAGTTCAATAAGTATACTATAATATCGACGGATTTCTTATAGTTCATAAGCGTCTATCGCATATTCTAAAATAATTTTTATCCGCTCTTTACATGTGTTCAAGTATCGTCATTTGAATCTGTTTCTGTACTTTATCAGCAATCTCTTTTGTCTTTAAATCTTTATATTCTTCATAATATAAAGGAGGAAGAAAATGAACCTGAACCGTTACAGGGCTTATTGTATTCGTATCGAAAGGTTTAAACGCATTAATCAACGCTACCGGGATAATAGGGCATTTAGCCTTTGTAGCAGCCTTAAAACTGCCTGCCTTAAAGCCTTGTACTTGATTTCCTTCCTTAGAACGTGTTCCCTCTGGAAAGATAACATAATTTCTTCCTTTTTTTACTTCTTCCGTTACATCAGAAATGATCTTCATGGACTGCCTGATATCTTCTCTATCCATCAAATATCCTTTCATACAGGCAATGACCTGTTTTAAAAATTGGATATCCTTTATCTCTTTCTTTGCAACAACAGAAAACGGAGTAGAACAAGCTTCAACAATTGCTAATACATCATACAATCCCTGGTGATTTGGAAAAAATATAAATCCGCTTTCATTTGGAATGTTTTCCCTGCCATAAGTCTGAATCGTAACATTTCCTCCCTTATTAGCACGCAAAACAATAAATCTCAACATCTTGTAATGCTGTTCTTCCGTATATTTATCCACATGAGACGCATGATAACACAATTTGCACCACATATATGGTACAAGAATAATATTTCTTAATACCATAAGAAGGATTCTTTTCATAGTATCTGGTACTCCTCTCTATTGAAACAAATAAGCTGTTAAATCCACATATTCAACTTTTTCTGTTTCTTTGTTGTATTTTATTTCGATATCTTTGATAATAAGTACTTTATCATCATCAATATTAACCTGATAATGCTCCGTATAATAAGAATCAATAGAAATGCAATATTCATCTTTTTCTATATGCTGTAACCCATAATCTACATAATTCTCAATTAATTTTTCCAGATCTACCGTTATTACTTCATCCTTTGATTCTCTTTTTGTAAGTTTAAGTTTTTTCAAATTAGGTAGGGAATCATCATAATTCATATCATACTGGACAATCTGCATTTTTGAATATTCGCTGATATCAAAATCATCAATGTAGCTGTCAATACCTATTCTGATTTCCGGAGAATAATATCTATTATCCATCTCATCATAAAATCCGGTGATTTCTTCTATTTCTTCTTGCGTATATTTATCTTCTAGATATTTTTCACTGTTTTGAACATCCTGAAGATATTCATAGGCTCCATATATTTTTTTCTCAGCTTCTTCAGATAATTTTCCTTCTTTCTTATATATGGATAATATCTTTTCCTGGCTGTGTATTGATATGCTGTACATATTTATGCGTGGAAGCAGCAAAGCTGTTATCGATGCAGCCGCTATAATTACAAATATTCTGCCGGCATATCGATGCATTTTAAAATATATAACTAAATAAATTAATTCTAGAATAATCCACATAACTCCCATATATCGATCCGGAGTTATTCCATATTGCTTTATTCTTATTCCAATAGAATATATCTGAAGCAGTATAAGAGGAACAAACAGCAAAGGAATTTTTCTTGATATATAATACCAGAAATATTCATGTTCAAAAGATTCCATCATTGTCCAAGTGGGCGCCGCCAAAATAAACAATCCGGTTAGTATTGAAAATATCTGATTCGATGGTATATCTCGTAATATTAATATTTTTATTACGTAAATATATATAATGATAAATATCAACATTGTCAATGGAAATAACACATACTTAACAAGAATTTTTGTAAAGGAATCTATATTAATATTTGCCTCTGAAAAAGAATATATAATTGATGGAACATAAAAGAATCCTGTTACAATAATCAACATTCTTTCAATGATATCCAAGTTATAATTACCACTAAAGAAAAGCTCCTGAATAATAATACCTGTAGTTAACGCACCACTAGTGAGAATCATATATATTATATGAATTTTAACCATATTAGAAAAAACTCTGATACTATATTGAGGCAGTAGATATCCCGATTTTCTATAGCAAAAGTAAATGCCTAAAATCAGACATACAATAATATAAGCCATCTTAATTCTTTCAAACCAAATATCATTGGGAATATA
Source organism: uncultured Dorea sp. (assembly GCA_910589275.1). GTDB lineage: Bacteria > Bacillota > Clostridia > Lachnospirales > Lachnospiraceae > Claveliimonas. Next base: position 1,115 of record CAJUTH010000053.1, on the reverse strand, counting down.
ATAAACATCATTCTCACAATTTTCATAATAGCTGCGATACTGATAAACTAAAAAAGCCGATATAGCAGCCGATATAAATATTCCGATTACCTTATAAGGTGGTCTGCTTAAGATTCCAAAACCTGATTCACAAAAAAATAAACCTACGCCAAACCATCCTAAAAATGGATTTAAATATTCCAAAATAAATCCCGATGATTCATTTATCAGGATAATGTACAATAGTGTCAGCAGTATTATAACGGATATTGTAAAAGGATATTTTTTTAATACATTCCTTATTTCTTGGGAAATCTTTATCCACAATTCTTTTATTTTTTCTCTTTTAATCATTATTTCTCCAATCCTATTATCCATACCTAACGAATATTAGTATACATTTTTACAATTATTTTTCTCTTATAAGTATAACTATAACGTATATTTAAGTCAACGATTGCGCTTTTTTTCTAAGTAGATTATACTGAAACTAGATTTGTTTTTCTATGAAGGAGGAATTCTTATGACAACTGATATTAATATGGAACAATTGAAAAAAGATGCTGTAGACATATTCTGTAATGGTTTTGCCTGTTCTGAATCCGTTATTTACGCTCTTCGCAAACACTTTCAGATTGAATTATCCGATGATGCTATCGCAATGAGCTCAGGCTTTCCATGGGGGCTTGGAGGAGGCGGATGTCTATGCGGCACCGTTGCGGGAGGTACTATGATTCTTGGATATTTCTTTGGCCGCACTAAGCCCGGAGATCCGAAAAATGCGAGATGCTTTGCTTTAACAGAAGAATTTCATGATGCTTTTAAAAAGACTTTTGGAGCAACATGCTGCCGTATCCTGACAAAGGGAATGGAAAGGGATTCTAGAGAAAGGAAAGACCACTGTATAAAAATGGTTATTTTTACTGTAGAAAAGGTTTCAGAAATTATCCTGCGTGAATTAAATGCAGATTCTAACAAGTAGAATTTTATTAGTTCTTTCTGCACAATTAAATATAAATTATACGATTGCTATTATTACTAACATTTGAAATTGATGATGGGCAAGCTTAATAAATAGTATAGAGTAAGCGCCAAATAATAATGCGGTCAGATATAAAATTACCCCAGCCCTTTGC
>CAJUTH010000052.1 GCA_910589275.1 uncultured Dorea sp. | reverse complement strand
TGGAATAAGATTTCATAATGTGCCACAGGAGCGGACGGTCGCCGATTTTTACCATCGGCTTTGGGATTTTATCATTTTCTTCACTGATGTTGCTGGGCATGCCGCCAGCGAGGATGATTACTTTCATAGAATTTGTTTTCATAGCATATAGTTCCTTTATAATCCGGATATTTTCTCAAACAGAAGCGCGGCGTCATGTACATTATATACACCATATTTTGAGGCGTCCAACGTCTGCCCGCCGTAGGAATCCGTGCCTTCTTTGTAACATTTTTTCTGCTGGATGGCCGCAAGTTTTTTCTCATCAATCTCACGCGGAATAAATACTTTGCTGTAAATAGTCTCGTCAAACCATTTCAAAAATTCTTCCCCGTGCAAAGAAGCCGTGTAACGGAAATAATGAACTTTCTTATCAAACAGCGGGTCGCGGATATCCATCTGCCCAAATACATCCAGAAACCATCTCCGGAAATCAAAATATTCTAAATCCGACTCTGCAATTACCCCCCTCGCAATCATGCGCAGGATACAATTATACAGAGAACTTTTATCCGTCGTCACCTCCGGCATCATACGCTCGTAAGGAGAAGCGCAGTAACCGCCGATATTAGCCGTCTTTTTCAAATCATTCAGAAATTCTGTTTCTTCTTCTTTTAGCTCATATACCATGTTTGCTTTAGCCCCCATGGAACCGCCGGACATACCTGCAATGGTCAATGGGTAACGGATGTTTAATATTTTATCGTTAATTGCCGCATTTACCACGCCCATGTAAATATCCTGACAGATCCCGTCGAAAAGACGTCCGGTTTTTGCCAATATTGTTTTTAAGTAATCCCTCCTGCATCCGGAATTTAAATAAAGATTCGGCAGGAGGTACATCTGATCACTGTTATTGAAAATGGAACCAAAGTAAAACTGCCTAGTAAAATATTCTGGACAAAAGACACCCTTCTGGTAGCCTCTGGGGATTACAAATTGATGCTGCTGCCCTCCGTTGAATCCAGGCCATGCATAGAAGCCCCGCTCCCATTGGAGCACATCCTCGTCCGGGTATGACTTCCTTAGTTCATCCAGCGCTTCCAGCGCCCATGGGAGGAGCGCGTCATCCGAGCCCAAGGAAAGAAGAAACTCGCCCCGCGCATGGAGGAAGGCAAATTCAAAACTCCGGGAAAGGTTATATTCCCGCGGAGTCCTATAATATTTAATTCTTGAGTCGTCAAGCTCTTTATAGAGCTGGTAAACTTCTGTATTCCCTGGAGTAGAGTTATCGCTTAGGACAATCTCGTAATCCCCCTGATATCGCTGGTTCAAGCAGGACATTAGTGTGTAGCGTAAGGTAGCCGCCGAGTTTCTCGCCGGAACGATAATCGAATAGCTGCACTCTGCCGGTCGGGCTAAGAGTTTTGCGGCATCGGTATCGTGTATCTGGCTGATGTAGCTTAGGTAATCCCCCGCCCAGCCGAAGACCATCTGGGATTCTAACGGCGGAGAAACAAAGCTATAAAGCCGCTCTAAATTCTTTTTTAGTATGGGCTGCCTGCACAGGTTGTCCATTAAAGTACCGCTGGTAAGTATAACCGCCGCCTGTCCCTCCAAGTCATTTTGGATGAGATCGTTTATGACATATTCTCTATTGTCGCCTAAAGATTTTCCGTTGTATATGATTTCTACCGGATATATGATATGAATGTTATCAATTACTTCGGAATTATCCATGCTTATAGCCACAGTATCTTCTATTGCTATTTCGTTTTCTACCTCAAATGTAATAGGTGGTTTAATATAATAAACTTTTTTTCGAAATTGCCGTAAAATGTAAAATACAATTTCTTCGTCTAGACCGTCTGAAGATTCATCTTCTATAAGTAAAAAAGGTCTTTTTGATTCTTCTAATAAATTTTCTGTTAGAAATGCGCTGTTAGGAAAATTTAAAAACCATTCCCTTCCAGCAGGAATATTTTGCTGCTTTAGCCGCATATATGCGGCTAATAAGGCTAATAAAATATTATTATGAAAGGAAAAGCATAAATCGAAAAGACATTTAATATTTGCCTCGGATTCTGGCTGCTCCAAAAAGTCGGCCTTTGCCTTTCTATAATTTTCCTGCATCTCTTCCAGCCAAGCTTCATCTTCTTTTGTCCTAGCGCTGCGAAGATTTATTAGGAAAAGCTTGTGTCTGTGTATATCTGGAATATCTTGATAGGTTTGCACCATATTTATATTCAGATTAGTCAATTTCTCAACGCCCGGATATATATACAACAGCCAGCTCTTGTCTGCTAAGCCGGAAAAAGCCGGCTGTCCATTTTTTTTCCAAAGATATTTTGCATTGACAATAAACCAGCTTAATCTTACAGGCTTAATTTTGTATAAATCCTGAAGTAACTTGAATGCTTCATCTATTTTTCCGCAGTTCAGCATTTTGTCACAATGTTCAAGTTCTATATTATAATTGAACTCATTCATAAAGTTCTCCTCCTTGGAGGTTTTATTTATTTTTCTAATTAAAAAAATCAGAATATATTTTTTCAGCTATTATGCGGTTACCTTTTTCATATACATGACAATTATCAATATATATTTCTTCTTCTGCATTGAATATATCTGTAAAATCATATATGAAATCCAGCTTTGAATCATCTTCTTTATATTCCTTAAAAAATTGTTCAAACCATGCTAACATATCGTCCCTTAACTCATAATGAAGCACAATTTCCCATTCGCGTTTTCCGAGACAATGCATTTTGTTGAAAATACATGGCTGCAGTATGCCTATAAATTCAATATCATACTCTCTGCATATTGCCCGCATCATTTTCATAGAATTTTTCCATAGGTTATATGGGCTGCATTCACTATTAACACCATAGCTGTATCCCTTTGTATAATAAATATCTATCCAATTATCTATATTGGCGCCGCGAAGAAGCTTTTTCTGGTATTGGGAGACAAAAGGGTAAGAAGTATCCCGAAACATATTATTAATATCTTGAAAACCCTCATAACATATTACTTTACTCGGATGTAAAGGGACAACATCTCTAATAAGTTTTATTAATTCCTGCGGGGACATATGGCCAGAGACTGCTCCGCATAAAACTTTAGCCTGTTTTTTTTCTTTTAAAATTCTTTCGCCTAAAAGCTCGGACCAACATTTAAAGGGATATAATTCCGGATCGCTTGTTGAATTACCTAATGTTACAATTAGTTCCTCTGCGTTTTTATCTCCAAAGCATTTGAATCCCGGAATTTCTCCGTCTAACACTAAATTATAACCTAAATTAGCATCCAGACGATATTCTTGCCTGAGCGATTCATTATAATGAATCGTTCGGAAATTCTCTACGCGCTTTAGCCCCAACGCTTCCAATTCTTTTGCATGTACATCTTCGGTTATTATAATTCGTATTTTTTCTAAATCTTCATTTAGAAGCTCTTCATATGACTTGACAGGTCTTTCACAAAAATAAACTTCCGACGGATTCTTCTCTATAAAATACTCGGCCATAATACCCAGTAAAGACAGTTTCTTATAAATAGCCTCCGAAAACTCATTGCAGCCGCATAATATAATTTTTCGATGAATAGAATCGTTTGCAATTCTATATATAACGCTTCGAAACAATTTCATTTTAAATTTGTATCCTCCAATGATTCTGATAGCAAAAAATATTTTTTACACCCATTTCTTCCAACTGATCTTTTATTTCGTCAAAAAACATGCTTGCAATCACTACATTTACATGGTCTTTTCTCCGGCATAATTCATCGAGGGATATTACTGTTTTATTCATCAGCTTGATTCCCCATTTTTCTTCAGATGAATCGCAAAAACAGTCCACTTTAACATTACGGTTTGTAAGCTCAACTAGCAAATCTAACCCCGTATTGCCTGCGCCATATATTACAATTGGCCTTTTAAAGATTTCTTCATTTAATTCAAATAGTTGTTTCATATCGTTTCCTTTTAATCAATCTCTACAAATCCTTCCGGCGGATCATAAGATGTTGTCCTAATGAGAATATTATTTCTTTCAAAAGCGTGAAGTTCTTCTGCAAAATCATCCGCGCCCTCTAATTTGACAAGTTTCCATAAGTCTTTATACCGCGCGTCTTCTGTAATGCGCTCTTTAAACACCACTGAAAGATACAGATATTTCTTTGCGGACTCAAATTCATTGTTTTGAAGCATTTTAAGAGCATATCGCAGGCACATATCCCCTAGTTTTTCAATAGCGTCCTTATATCTTTTTTGCGGTGCTTCATATCCAATACTTTTTGCAGTTGAATTAAAAGCATTTATAATGACAAAATGTTCAAATATTCCTAATAATTTCTTTTCAGATTCATTTGTTTCATTGCCATAATGAACTCGATATTCACAAAGCGCATCTTTTATATATGCAACGTCTCCAACACAAGACATAAGAAAATTATTGTACCAGTCCCCTGCTACCTGCATTTGGTAAAAACGATACATCATAGTTTGAAATCTTGATTCCCGTTTGAAGAAAACCTGCGTTGGAACGGCAACGCCAGCCATCATGAAGACTGCAGCCTGTGCCTCACCATTTACTATAAAGCTCTTATTATAAAATGCCGGAACTTTATGTAAAATCCCATCATCATCAATTTCATCACGATGTACCATTACCATACTCACATAAGGATTATTCTCCAATATTTCTACGCATCGCTCTACGTAAGTTTCTTTCAGTGCATCATCAGACGATAAAAACATCAGATATTTTCCCTCTGCCTTGTTTGCACAAATTGTAGAATTTAAGTCACTTCCAACATTACGTTTATTTCTTCCAACATTAATATATTTTGTAATTTCTCCACGTAAGTATTTTGTTTGATATTCTAATAATATTTCATACGAATCATCTGTTGAAGCGTTGTCCTGAATGATGATTTCAATATTATCATAGGTCTGTTTTACTACACTATCAATACAATGCCTCAAGTATCTCGCATAATTATAGTTAGGAATCAATATACTAACTAATGGTTGTTCCTTTTTCATTTTTGCACCCTTTCTTTAGCTTTTTGATACAATACTCTAATTAGTCCTACGTCATCTGTCCGGATATCTAAAATTTTGAGATGGAACATTTCGGCTATTTTATTCATGGTTGTTTCCCGAAAAAAATTGATATGTTCGTTTATCTCAACATTTGAATACTGATGCATATAATCCTGCATAGGCAATTCTATATATAAATAAGAATTACGATCTAAAAGGCCGACTAAATTTTCAATAGCCGCTAATGGTTCTGACAAATGTTCTAGTAAATGCATACAGAGAATAAAATCCCACTTTATCCTTTGCGCTGTGTCTAGATTTTTTAATAACGTTACTCCTTGAACAGTCTGGTTTCCGGAGATATCATATACATACTTATCTGAATAGCTAAATTCATCCGGGATATATTGTCCTTTATCACCGCCGTAATCAAGTATGGTTTTTATTTCTTTCAAATCAATATACGGCCCAACGAATCTTATTACACTTTCTTTTCTTTCTTGACAGTAATTCTCTTCTGAAAATTCTTCATTTAAATATTCGGGTTCATATTTCTTTCGCTGTTGAACATACCTATCATCTCGATAGCAGTCATATAGGCGCCCTGTTTCCTGATCGGTAGGTCGATAATCCGAATAATATAGTCCGCAATTTAAACAATGTATCAGCTTGGTCTCCTTCTCTTCCCCTTCAAACATCCGTTCCGTTAAAAAAGGTGCAAAATGAGCCTTGTCATATGTGCAATCATTTTGTCCGCATATAATACATTTTCTGCCTCCCTTATGTTTATATGGATAGTCAGCAAAAATATTTTGTTCCATTTTTTCCGGAAGCTTATCTAATACTTGTGGGTATTGGTGAAATGCCAACGCTAAATTATAATCTTGATAATTTTTTAGCTGCTCACGAGACAATATCTCAACCCCATATAGCTTTTTTCCTTGCAGCTTATCATTTGAGTCACAAAAATAAGCTATGTTTACACCAAGGTCTTTAAGTTGTGAAAATAATTTTTTTCCATCATTTCCACAACCGTATATTATTATTTTTTTTCTAAGCAACTTTGGATTTATCGTTCCGTTTGTCATATAAAGATGATGCATTTATATTTTCCTCCTAATTACATGGGCAAATTTACACTTTTAAAACTTACTGCAACTCTTCATAATTTTTTCTATCAAATACATCTATTTTTCCTTGTAATGCAGACGGCGCAGTTCCGTAAGCAGACCCACAGTGACCGCATGTGTAATAAAAAGGCCTATTTACGAATTCCCTAAACAATTCTCTCTTTTTCTCCAGTACATTTTCTTTTGTTAAATCAAAATAATCTTCAGGATAATCAGCAACACCCATTGCGTACAATGCAACACCCCTATCGCATACATGGATTTTTCCGTCGCGAATCTGCAGATTTCTTGGAGGCATTGGACAATTTGATTTTTTATTTATCATATAGTCTACACTTTCGCTTTCTTTATATAAGCCTGATGGAATAATCCAAGTTGGTAAATGTCTCGATTCCGTATAAGCAATACCATATGATTTTACAAGCTCAATATTTTTCTCATATATCTCAAGCTGTTCATGGCTGGCAACATGTTGGTATGCGCCAAAAGCAATTACAATTCTAGGATCCGTTATACCTTCCAACTGTTGCGGTTTAATTGGAAACAACCCGTTTGTAGGAAAAGAAACAAATCCAAAATTATCATGCTCTGCAAATTTATTTGCTATTTTTGCGATATCCGGATGCATAAATGTTTCGCCGCCCATAACGCTAATTGTTCCAACTGAATCAATTAATTCTAACCATAAATCTATATCCCGGCAAATTATATCAACTGGTATATTTATTCGCTTGTTTACGGGATAATTATTGATAAATTGTACGCAATGTGTGCAGCTCAAATTGCAGAGGGAATTGATAATAAAACAATTATATGTAAGGTCTATTCTTTCTCCTGGTTTCTTTATTTTTTCTCTTTTTTGTGTAATTGTTTGAAGTCTTTTGCAAATTACAGACCTACACTCTCCTTTCATCCAGCATCTCTCTGCCGATGGCATATCCCCATTACAGTATGGGCAAAGAATTCCACTATATAAGATATCTCCTCGTATAATTTGCTGATATCCTTCTTCTTCCAGATTCCTCAAAAGAGATTTCATGATTACATGGTTTGGAATACTATATATAACTAAGGTTTTGGCTTTATCATATTCCCCTTGGAAAGGCGCTATAATCTTCCTTCCTACTATTGGCTCTATTTCTTCATATCTGCGATCCCAATAGATAATATTCTTTACCTTTTGGTTTTCAAGAAATTTTCCAATGGCCTTTCCTAATCCAGCCGCGCCCCATATAATCACGGTATCAAATTGCTGGATATAAGCGGTTATATTCTTTGAATCTACCTTTTCTCCTGATTCGCACTGTCGATAAAATTCTTTTAAGTCAAACATTATATATACCTCCCAAATTTATTTTCATTCCAAACCCGGAATTAAAAGCAGTAATCTTCCTGAAGCGACGCAATAATTAGAGCGATCTGACACCTTGTGCAAAGGAGAGCTCGCATTGAAACCCAAGCCCAGCTAGTCTATCTATCTCTGGTTCCAGCCAAAACGTTCGCTTTTCATCTGCTTTCCTTGCCCCGAATTTTAATTCCGCCCCTGGCTTAATCACGTCTCTTTCTAACTCCACAAATTCTTTGAGTTTTCGTGCATCCCCGCTGGCCACATGGTAAATCCCTTCCGCCTCCGGATTTTCCGCCAGCAGGCGCATCGCCCTTGTAAAGTCCGTGATATACAGGAAATCCCACATATTTTCACAGGCGCTGAGCTCCGGCGTCATGCCTTCCCTTAAAGTTCTGGCCACATAGCCTAAAAGCGTCGGATCGTTTTCCCTTGGCCCGTATACGCTGTAGATCCTTGGCCACACAAAGGTAATCCCAAGCTGCTCCGCCAAAACGTGACCCATATGCAGACAGGCAAGTTTTGCCGCCCCGTACATCATAAAGGGGGCCGGAACCGTCGTATCCTCCCCTGCCTTTCCATGCACTACACCGTACTCCGCCTGACTCCCGGCGCCTATGAATTTCGTACAGCCGCAGCTCTTTGCGGCTCTTAACGCTTTTTCCATATAACGGAGATTTTCAAGCTGTATTCCGTAGTCGTTACGCGCCTCCCCGCCGGAACCGTTCCAAGCAAGGTGGCAGAAGACGTCGTATTTCTTAGGCGGCTCTCCATGCCGTTTTTTTGGTAACTCCACGGAATCCGGGCTTTCCGGCTCCCTAGTATCTTCCTGCCCAGTTAAGGTTTCCAGTTCTTCCAAGGGAAGCTCAATTACCCGGCTTACTGCAAGCTCTTTCGCCTTTTCGGCTGATTCCGGCCGGATGACCGCGGTCACTTCATGCCCGTGTTCTGTAAGTTCCCGGCACAAAGCCTTCCCAAGGAACCCGGTAGCCCCCGTTATGATAATCCTCATATTTCCACACCTTCATAGCTTTCTGGTTTTTCCTTCCAGCGGGCAGCCTCTAGTTCGTCCCGGTCAAGGAGCGGCGCCATATCGTCCAGCGGCCGGGACGCCATCTGGCCGTCCTCTTTCATATAATTCGCCTGCCTTGGCAGGATCTTCTGCCCAATGTCCGATTTCACCCTGCACACCACAGGGCCGGCGTATTCCAGCGCTTCCCGGACCGTCCTTTCTAAGCCCTCTTCGGAATCCAGCTCCAGTATCCTGATCCCAAAAGCCGCCGCTACCTTTCCGATATCCGGCAGCGTCAGTCCGGATTCCTCCGTACAGCCGGTAAGGCGTCCCTTAAAATTCCCATTCTGGGAGCCGTAGATCATGCTGTAGCCCCCGTTATCCGTAATAAAAAGCTTCACGGGCAGGTTCCGTCTCTTTATGACCTCCAGCTCTTGGATGTTCATCATCACGCTCCCGTCCCCGGTCACGCATACGGTACGTCTTCCGCCGGAGGCAATGCAGCTTCCGATGCAGGCCGGCACGTCAAATCCCATTGCGGCCAGCCCCTTCGTAAGGAACGCCCTCTGTCCCCGCTTAATCCGGAACATCTTCATGGCAATGTCCACCGAAGTCCCGGAACTGGTAAACTGGTAAATGTCGTCCCCCGTCATCTGGCGGCTGATTTCCCCCACCAGACGGTAGGTGCTTACATACCCTTCTCTTGGCTCGGCCTCCGGGATAAAGACCGGATACCGCTTTCTCATGTCGTCGCAGTAGGAAATCCATTCTTTCCTTTGCAAAGTGTAGAGCGCTTCCTTCTTCTCCAGCATTTTTCTGAGGAAATATCCTGCGTCGCAGGGGATTTCCAGGTAAGGATGCACACTTTTTTTCTGCATCTCCTTCTCATCAATGTCCACCATTACATGCTTTGCCTGCCCTAAGAAGCCTGCGTAATTATAACCGGTGGAAAGAAGGTTCAGCCTGCTTCCGATCGTAACCACCAGATCTGCGTTCTGCTGGATAAAGTTCGCATGGCGGTGTCCCACCGAACCCGGCCGCCCATAGAATAGCGGGTGGCTGTCCTCAATCAGATCCACTCCGTTCCATGAGGTCACAACAGGCGCTCCTAACGCTTCATAGAACTCCCTTGCTTCCGGCACGGCCCCCGCTAAGCGGATACCGTTTCCAAGAAGGATCAGCGGGCGCTCTGCGCTGTGGAATAAATCAAACACCTGTGCAATCCGGCTGTTAAGTTCTTCCTTATCCAGCCGGGAACCACATCCGCCCTCCGGTTTTTGGTACGTTTCCAGTTCTTCCGGCTCGATCTCGGATGCCTGAATATCCAGCGGGATGTCGAGCCACACCGGACCCGGCCGCCCCTCCTTTGCAATAAAAGCGGCTTTCTCCAGTTCATACCGGATCCGTTCCGGTTCCCGTATCTGCACCGCGTACTTGGTGATGGAGCCCACAATGGACAGAATATCCGCCTCCTGTATCCCGAACTGGCGGATTCCCTGATCCCACGCCAAATCGTCCCGCTTTACCTGCCCGGACACATAGATGACCGGGGTGGAATCATAATAGGCTCCCGCTGCGCCGGTAACCGCATTCGTGCCGCCCGGTCCCGAAGTTACAAGACAGGCCCCGTAATTTTCGCTGATCCTTGCATAGGCTTCCGCTGCAATCGACGCGCCCTGTTCATGGAGCATGCATACGCCCTCAATGTCCCTGTTCCTTCCCAGCGAATCATTTAAGTGCATGGCGCCTCCGCCGCTGACATAAAAGATATGCCCGATTCCCACGTCTGCAAGAAATTGTATTACATAATCTGATACTTTCATCTTATTTACTCCGCCGCGCTGTATGGATTGAATTCAATCAGGTTCTCGATCAGCTCGTTCCGAATCATGGTAGCCTCGTACCCGCCGCTGATTTCCAGCTTCCGGAGCAGATATTCCATCGTCACGTTGCCGTCCCGCCATTTACCGCCAAGGCCCACATGGGTTACGTCCATGTAGTCCGCACCTTCCGCGATTGCAAGATCCGCAAGAAATTCCGCCGTGCCGTTCTTGTCGTGGAGGTGTACCCCCATTTCAATTCCGATCTCATGGCAGTCCCGGATCGTCCTCTTTACATATTCCTCCGTCATTACACTTTCCGTGTCCGCAAATTCAATGGCATGCACGCCCTTTTCTTTTGCAAACCTGGCAAACTCCATATTCATTTCCCGGGAGTTGTAGCCCGCGCTGGTGAAGTTGATAAACACCTCGTATCCCAGCCCCATCACCTCGTCTACATAGCCTTCCAGAATCGCAAGGTCCGTCTCGTGGGAACGGGTAAGGATCCGGATTGTATCCACAATGCTCTGGTCCGCCGGCAGGAGCGGCGAGAGCGGCCTCTGGATGTCCCGCATGGCGGAGAGCTTCGTCACATTTTTGGAACCCTTGAATACATCTGCAATTTCATCATTTTTTGTACTGCAGTACCGGTAAATTCCCCGGTCCGGGTCCGCCGCTTCCTGATGGAAAAAGCCCAGTTCCACATAATCAATCCCTTTTCCCTGGGCAAACCGGTAGACATTCCGGACAAATTTATCCGTAAAGTGCCATCCTGTCTGATAGCCGACCTCCCGGAGGGTACAGTCAAATATCTTCAAACCATTTATCATAGTGTTTCCTCCTTTATGCTGTGTTTCCGACCTGTTATTGTACGCTCTCTCGTATCCTGCGCGCCATCTCGTCCAGCATTTCTTTGGTCATGCCCGGATAGACCCCGACCCAGAAGCCCTTATGCATAACCTCGTCCGTTTTTTCAAGACCGCCCGCTATGCGGTAATCCCTGCCTTCCTCTAATGCCTCGAAGCAGGGATGGCGTGTAATATTTCCGGCAAACAGCGCACGGGTCTGGATCCCGTGCTCCTCCAGGTATGCGGTAACCCCGTCTCTGGTCCTGCCGGCCCCATCCTTTACCATCAGCATGAAACCAAACCAGCTCGGACGGGAATCCGGCGTAATTTCAGGCAGTACAAAATACTCGTTTAAATCCTGAAGCTGCCCCTTAAGATAGTTCCAGTTCTCCCGGCGCCGTTCCACAAATCCCGGCAGCTTCTTAAGCTGCGCCGCGCCAATGGCAGCCTGCATATCCGTTACCTTTAGGTTGTAACCCAAGTGGGAATATACGTACTTATGGTCATAACCCTTCGGCAGGGTCCCGTACTGCCCCTCAAAACGGCGCCCACACCGATTGTCCTGCCCGCCGCTGCAGACGCAGTCGCGCCCCCAGTCCCTTAAGGAACGGACAATCCTGTGTAACAGCGGATCCTTCGTATACACCGCTCCGCCTTCCCCCATTGTCATATGGTGGGCCGGGTAGAAGCTGGATGTACCGATGTCCCCGATGGTTCCAGATTTCCGGTATTCCCCGCCTGTTTCATACTCAGCCCCCAGTGCGTCGCAGTTATCCTCGATTAGGTAAAGGCCGTGCTTTGTACAGAAACTCTTAACCGCCTTTAAATCAAACACATTCCCCAGACTATGGGCTAAAAATACCGCTTTGGTCCGGCCAGAAAGCGCCTCTTCCAGTTTTGCCACGTCAATGTTGTAATAAGGGATTTCAATATCCACAAACACCGGGACCGCACCGCACTGTACAATAGGCGCTACCGTAGTGGGGAATGCCGCCGCCACGGTTATAACTTCGTCCCCAGGCAGAACCCGCCTGTCCCCCAAAAGCGGGGACGTCAGCGCCGCCATGGCAAGCAGGTTTGCGGAAGACCCCGAATTTACAACGGAGCAGTACGGTACGCCAAGGTACTTCCCAAGTCCCGTCTCAAACTCCTCCGTGTATTTCCCGGCAGTCAGCCAGAAGTCAAGGGACGCATCCACTAAGTTACAAAGTTCCTCTTCATCGTATACCCTGCCCGCATAATTGATCCGGTCCCCCGGCTTCCATTCTTTTGCCGCATGCCTCTCCCGGCAATACTCGGCAGCCATATCCAAAATTTGTTGTTTTTCCATTTAGAACCTCCATGAATCTATCAGCCTACAGCATGTACCTGCAGTCTATAATTTCTTTATTTCCCAGCCCCGGCGCTTCCCGGAACTCTTCCCAAGCTGTAACAATGGCAAGAACATCCGCTTTTTCATAAACTTCTTGCAGACTGTCCGCAAAACGGATCCCCGCATCCGGGTATCTGCGCGCAAACTCTTTCATCGCAACCGGATCATAGCCGATGATGTCTGTACAGCCCAGTTTCTTCAGTTCCTGTATGACCTTTAACGCCGGGGTATCCCGAACGTCGTCAGAACCGGGTTTGAAGGAAAGTCCCAAGATACCGATGGTTCCAGCATCCCCTGATTTTTCCTGCCCTTCGCCCTTTTTCAGACAGCAGGCAATCTTTTCCGCTATCCTTACCGGCCTGTCTGTATTTGTCTGGATTACCTGCTTCAAGATCTGTGCGTCAAACCCTTTCTCCGCCGCCTGCGCATAGAATGCGCTGGTATCCTTCGGAAGACAGTACCCGCCGTATCCGCAGCCCGGATAGACGTAGCTGGACATGTTACAATGGTTCCACCGTTTGTCCATATGTAAGATGCGGAACGCTTCCGCCGTCTCAATCCCGCCAAAGGCGTCCGCCGCCTGAGCCATCTCGTTGGAATAGCTGATAAGGGTGGCAAGCAGTGTATTGGACAGGTACTTGATAAATTCCCCGGTGGAATGACTGACACATTTGATGGGAATCCCCATGGGTTCATACAGTTCTGTCAGGAGCATCTTTGACCTTTCATCATTTACCCCCAGCACGATCCTGTCCGCTTCCATGAAATCCTCCCAGCAATGTCCCTCCCTGAGAAACTCTGGGTTGTTTGCTACGCCCAAATGTTCTGCCTTCCTGCCTTTCCCCTTTATATATGGAAGGATTTTTTCTGCCGTTGTAGAGGGCGGGATGGTAGATTTGGTCACAAGTACGCGGAATTTTTCATCATGGACCGCGCCAAGCGTGCTGTCAATGGCGGAAAACAGATAGGTTAAATCCGCGCTCCCGTCCGCCCCGTAGGGTGTTCCCACGCAGTAGAATACATAAGTGCTTTCCGCGATTGCCGCCGGGATATCATCCGTAACAATAAATGATTTATCAATATGTTTCTGCAGCACCTCTTCCATATGGGGTTCATGAAAGGGAACTTTTCCGTCCCGGAGGAACTGTTTTCGTTCCCCATCTACATCTATGCCAAAAACCTTACATCCCGTTTCTGCAAATCCAAGGGCTGTAGTTAACCCTACAAATCCCAGACCAAATATCGTTACTGTTTTTTTATTTGTCTGTCCTGTTACCATAGCAGGTTCCCCTTCCCGTTCTTCCCGATTTCCTTACATTCTTTTATAAAGGTAAGGAATCGGCGTACGCCTTCCTCAACTAAGATTTCGGGCCTATAATCCAGCGCCTTTGCCGCCTTATCGATCTTCGGGCAGCGTCTTCCGGGGTTGTTCGTCAGATATTCCTTATCCTCCGGGACTGCATAAGTAACTTTACCTGTATAGCCAAGGATTTCCTTTCCCGCTTCCCGGTAAACCTCCGCAAGCCTTTCGATGGAAACCTCAGGGCGGTCGATACCGATATTGAAATAGTCGTAAGCTCCATGCAGCAATACCTTTAAGTACCCGGCTGCCGCATCCGCGATATAGCAGAAGGTGCGGGTAGGGCTCCCATTCGACAGGATCTGGATGTCATGGTTTTCAACCACGTTTTTGGCAAAATCCGCCGGGACCCTCTTGTCATTGATCTTCATGCCCGGCCCGTAATTATTGAAAGGCCGCACTACCCCGATGGGCATGTTATATTTCTTCGCAAACAGCATGCACATGGTTTCGCCGAACCGCTTCGCTTCGTCATAGCAGGCGCGCGGCCCGGTGGCGCATACGTACCCATAATACTCCTCGTCCGTCGGCACCGCTTCCGGCGCCGGGTCTCCGTATAACTCGCTGGACGAAAAGAACAAAAACCCCTTGACCTGCTTCCCGCAGTAAAAATCCAAGAGCCTGCGGAGCCCGAATACATTCGCGTCAATCGTTTCAATGGGATGCTTCCGGTAGAACATAGGCGATGCAATGGACGCCATATGGATAATAAAGTCCGCCTCCCCGGCTCCCGGTACGGAAGCAATGTCATCCGTAATAATGTCAAACTTTTCCACGATAAACCGGTCGTCCGTCTCCATCTCCCGGATCCATTCCGGCTGCCCCAGCATGAAATTATCCAGACAGAGAACCCGCCTTACGCCAAGCTCTTCTCTGTACCGGTAAAGGAAATGCAGGGTATAAAAGCCAAGGAACCCGGCGCACCCCGTGATAAGAAGTGTGCCGCCGGAAAGCTTTTCCCTCTCGTCCTTACTGAGTTTTTGATAGGTATAGGCCAGGTCGGCCTCCAGTTGTTTTGTTAGCATAGTTAACGCCCTTCCTTTGTTATAAAATGAGTCTATAGATTGCTTTTTAATTCAAAATGGACAATGCGCCAGCGCCTTTCTTTCCTTCGTCCATCTTCGCAAGGAGCCGCTGGCGTATCCGCAAAAGCTCTAAGTCTTCCGGCAGAAGCGCGCAAAGCTGCTGCATTACCGGCAGGGCCTGTGCATACTGTCCCTGTTCCACCAGCATAGACAAGCTCTGCTTCATCTGCCCGGCAAGCATTCCAAACTCCCCGCCTGCATTCCGCGCCGGGTTGTCTAAGCGGTTCTTCATCTGGCGTATCACTTCCTGTACAGTTCCCGTCATCACCGGATAGCATTTCAGGGCCAGGCGGAACAGGTGCACCGCCTCCGGAAACTTTTGGGCTTCCATACTCTCCAGCGCTTTTGCGGTGTAAAGTGCAAACTGGCAGTCCGGCGGGAGGAATGCACCTCCCCGTTCCTCAAACATCTCATCCCGGTACTGCCTTTTATAATAAGAAAGGACACACTGGCTGTATCCCGCCAGCCTTCCTGCAAGTTCATCCCCGGCAGGATATTCCCGGAGAAGCTGTTTCTCACGGACCAGCTTCTCAAGCCACAGCCCGTGCAGAGGCGCTGTCTCCTTTAATTTCCCGGCCCCTGCGGATAAGGAAAGTTCCGATACCGGAAGGTTTTCCACAGCCTGCTGTATACAGACGTTCCACGTTCCCAGATCCAAGGCATCCGCAAACTTCTCCAGCTCCATTCCCGACAGAACCGCTTCCTCCAAAATCTTTTGCTGTAAATACAGGGATGCCGTCCGGCTGATACAAGACAAAAATATATCCGGGCTTCCCGGTTCTGCGGCCTGCCCTTCCTCTGTATCGGGAAGAGCGGCTGCCCGGAACATTAAATAGGGGTTGTTCTGCATTCCATCCCTGTCCAATTCCTGAAAGGTCCCAAAGAACACTTCCGCATTCTGTTCCTTCCAGCCGTCAAATAACGGGTAATACTTCTGTACCTGCGTCTCATCTTCCCAGGGCAGGAGCTTCAGGAACCCCGCCGCCCCTTTGCTGTCCTTCAGATAAAAAGCTGCTTCAGCACACCGGAGTCTTCCTAATACCAGTTCCTGCGGCTTTTTAACCATTCCCTCGTTAATATCGCCATACCCCTGCTCCTCCCACAGCCCGGGGTGTTCCCCCATGTATGCAAGGAGATTTTCAAACTCATTCCCATAACGGAGCGTTTCCTCATGCCTTTTCAGCCGTGTGCCAAGGAGAACCAGCTTCCGGTAAAGGCACAGTCTGGCCAGTTCGCTGGGCTTTTCCTTCTCCAAGATAAACAGGGCCTGCTTTCTAGCGGACTCGTCGTCCCCTTTTGCAGCATGAATATCCACCCAGTATACCTGAAACCACTGGATATACCACTCGGCGCCGGCCTTCCCCCGGCAGAGCCTGCGGCCCTTCCGGCAGTATTCCTCCGCCTTTTCCCATTCCCCGCGCACATAATACTCCTGCGTAATCTGGACATAGTTCTTGATGTAGCCCGGGTTTCTGCGGATGTTCCCAAGCAGCATGGGGATATTCCGCGAAGTCTTTCCCGCATCCGCTTTCTTCTTATCTACCACATAACCGTAATGGTGGACGAACGCGTCGAAAAACCGGGAAGCCCCCCGGCGGGGGAGCAGTTCCTCATGGATCGGGTTCTCGAACCGGAGTCCGGATGCAATTCTGCACATCCGCAGGGCGGAAAAATCAAAGTACTGCACCCCGTCCCAGTTCAGGTAATTCCTTACTTTATAAAAGGCCGTGCCATAGTTCTTATATTCCCCTGACAGGAAAAAGTCGCGGATCTCCGTAATGTCCTCAAACCATTCGTCATCGTCTATGTACATGAACCACTCGCCCTTGGCGGCCCTGAGGCCGGTATTGCGGGCGGCGGAAAAATCATCGCACCAGGTAAAGGGGATGACTTGATCCGTATATTGGGAAGCCAGTGCCTTTACCCGTTCGTCCGTCCCGGTAACGATAACGATCAATTCGCTTGGCACCTGCATCAAGAGAGGCCTAAGAGAATCCAAGCACCGTTCCAGAGCCGCCGGCCTGTCTGAGGCAAGCAGGGAGATGCTTAATTGTACCTTCATAATGTATTTCTCCTTACAACTTAAAAATGGAAAATAGCAAGATATACCCGCAGTAAAATATGGTTACGGGCATAAAAACGGATAGGCGTTTTCTTCCGCATAAAGCAATTTGTCCTTTATGTGAAAGAAAGCGCCCATCCAATGGACTGGCGCTTTCTAAAATTATACCCTGAGAAATTACTGTAATAACTGAAGAACTCCCTGAGGTACCTGGTTAGCCTGCGCAAGCATAGCCTGGGAAGCCTGAACAAGGATGTTGTTCTTCGTGTATGCCATCATTTCCTTAGCCATATCTACGTCACGGATACGGGACTCAGCAGCAGAGATGTTCTCTGTCTGAACACCCAGGTTGTTGATGGTGTGCTCCAGACGGTTCTGTAATGCACCGAATGAAGAACGCATAGAAGAAATGTTGTCGATCGCTGCATTGATTACAGAGATTGCTCCCTTTGCGCTGTCAGCAGTAGTAATATCAACTGCCGCAACATCCTGTGGATTCGTTGGAGCGCCTGATGCGTCGATTCCGGAAAGTGAACCAGCGTTAATTGCTGCAAATGTTACTGTAATCTGGTTAGCGTCTGTTCCCTCTTCACCAACATGAAGCTTAATGGAAGCTACATCTCCATTAAAGAGCTTTGTTCCGTTGAAGTTAGAAGTATTACCGATTCTCTTGATCTCGTCAACCAGAGCGGTAATTTCCTTCTGCATCTCTGTACGGTTTGTAGAAGAGTATGTTCCGTTAGCAGACTGTGTAGCCAGCTCAACCATACGGTTCAGCATAGAGTGAA
>CAJUTH010000051.1 GCA_910589275.1 uncultured Dorea sp. | reverse complement strand
GTGTGAATTAGCAGCAGCCAAATCCATTTCCGCCGCAGCAGAAGAGGAGAAGGATAATCCACAGGCAGCTATTGCTGCCGCATCCGCAGTCCATGCCGCGTCCGCATCCGCAACCATTCATGTTAGTTTCACAACCGCATCCACAGTTTGATAAATCACTCATTGAATAAACCTCCATAAGATTTTGATTACAGTACATCATATGTGAAAGAATGAAATGTGTGAAACATCAAAAGCAGATTGGTTGACGGAATCGGGGAAATGATTTATAATGATATATGGAAAATTGGGACTGCTATACCAGAGAAGGCCGGACAGTTCTGTTTTTACTATGACATTTATAGAAGAGAAGGCTGAAGATATGATTAAGAGTATGACGGGATTTGGACGCGGTGAAGCGTCGGAAGGAGACCGTAAATTTACGGTTGAGATGAAGAGTGTAAACCATCGATATCTGGATGTGAATATCCGTATGCCGAAGAAGCTGAATTTCTTTGACAGTGCAATCCGGACGCTGCTAAAGAAGTATGCTGAGAGAGGAAAGGTAGATATATTCATTACCTATGAAGACTTTTCGGAGAATCAGGTGGCTTTGAAGTACAACGAGACTTTGGCGGGCGAATACTTGTCCTGCTTCAGGAAGATGGAGGAGGAGTTTGGACTGGATTACGATATACGCGTTTCTACGGTTGCCAGATGTCCGGAGGTGCTTACCATGGAGGAGCAGACGACGGACGAGGAAGAGCTGTGGAATGGTCTTGAGAAAGCTATGAGGGCGGCCCTTAGGCAGTTTGTTGAGACTAGGGAGACGGAAGGGAAGAATCTAAAAGCAGATATTCTAAATAAGCTGGATAGTATGCTTGAGAAAGTTGCTTATATTGAGGAACGGTCTCCGGAGATTATTGCAGAGTACCGCAGCAGGATAGAGGACAAGATCCGGGAGCTTTTAGAGGATTCGCAGATAGATGAAGGCAGGATTGCCGCCGAGGTTGTCATTTTTGCAGATAAGATTTGCACAGATGAAGAAGTGGTAAGACTGAAAAGCCATATTGTACATATGAAAGAAACATTTGCCTCTGAGGATAGCGGCATTGGCCGGAAGCTTGACTTTATTGCACAGGAGATGAATCGGGAGGCCAATACGATTCTTTCTAAGGCGAATGATATTGAAGTTTCCAATTATGCCATTGATTTGAAGACTGAGATTGAGAAGGTACGCGAGCAGATTCAGAATATTGAATAGGAGTACGGGTATGAGCAAGCAGGGAATATTGATTGTTGTATCAGGGTTTTCCGGTTCCGGCAAGGGAACCATCATGAAAGAGCTTCTTAAGAGATACGATAACTATGCGCTCTCTGTGTCCGCAACTACTAGGAAGCCCCGGGAAGGTGAAGCGGATGGAAGAGAATATTTTTTCAAAACAAGGGAAGAATTTGAAAAAATGATTGCGAAAGAAGAATTGATAGAGTATGCTAGGTACGTGAATAATTACTATGGTACTCCTAAAGCATACGTAGAGGAACAACTTGCCGCGGGCAGGGATGTAATTCTGGAGATTGAGCTTCAGGGGGCGCTGAAGATTAAGAAGAAGTTTCCGCAGGCGCTGCTTTTATTTGTAACTCCGCCTTCAGTTAATGAGTTGAAAAGAAGGCTTATAAGCCGGGGAACGGAGAGTAACGAGGTAATCGAACAGCGTATGAAGCGGGCATCGGAGGAAGCCGAGGGTATGGAGGCCTATGATTACTATGTTGTGAATGATGTACTGGATACCTGTGTAGAAGACGTGCATAGAATTATCTGTGCGGAGCATGGAAGAAGCATGCGCAACCGGGAATTTGCAGAAATGATCAAAAAAGAATTGAAAGGAGAATGACAGATGCTGCATCCATCGTATACGGATTTAATGAAGGTTGTCAATAAAGACGTGGAGGAAGGCGAGACAAAGGTAGTCAACAGCCGGTATTCTATTGTAATGGCAACTTCGAAGAGAGCGAGACAACTGATTGACGGGGATTTGCCTATGGTTCATGCGGGGGACGGGGATAAACCTCTGTCTACTGCAATTGCGGAACTGAATAACGAAAAGATTAAGATTATAGCTGAGGAAGGCGAATAAACGTACGAAGATAAGAGGCAGATGCCTGAATTTAGGTATCTGCCTCTTGGCGAAAGAAAATATAGAGGAAAGAAGTATGAATATATTATTTGTTTCTCTTGGATGCGATAAGAATCTTGTTGATTCAGAGGTGATGCTGGGAATCCTCATGGCCCGCGGACACCGGATGGTGGATGACGAAGAGGCTGCGGATGTGATCGTGGTGAATACCTGCTGTTTTATTCATGACGCCAAGGAAGAAAGTATCCAGACGATTTTGGAGATGGCTGATTATAAGACGAGGGGATCCCTAAAAGCCTTGATTGTGACAGGGTGTCTGGCCCAGCGTTACCAGAAGGAGATTTTTGAAGAGATTCCGGAAGTAGACGCGGTGCTTGGAACAGCTTCTTACCATAAGATAGCAGAGGCTATTGACAGGGTATTAGAAGAAAGCGGAGGACTCTATCTGGAAGATATTCATTCGCTGCCAAAGACAGAAAGCAAAAGGATATTGACAACGGGAGGACATTACGCGTATCTGAAGATAGCGGAAGGATGTGATAAGAATTGTACCTATTGCATTATTCCTAGGATACGGGGAAACTACCGAAGCGTGCCGATGGAACGACTTCTCAAAGAGGCGGAGGAACTTGCAGGGGCGGGGGTCAGAGAGCTGATACTTGTTGCGCAGGAGACGACGATCTATGGGATGGATCTTTATGGAGAGAAGATGCTGCATAAACTGCTCAGGGGCTTATGTAAGATCTCCGGCCTTCGCTGGATACGGATTCTTTACTGTTATCCGGAGGAGATTGATGAGAACCTAATCCGTGTCATGAAAGAAGAATCAAAGATCTGCCACTATCTGGATCTGCCAATCCAGCATGCAGATGATGCGATATTAAAACGAATGGGCAGGAAGACAACGAAGAAGCATCTGACAGATACAATCATCAGACTCAGGACGGAGATTCCGGACATTGCTCTGCGGACCACGTTGATCACAGGATTTCCTGGTGAGACGGACGCTCAGCATGAGGAACTTATGGAGTTTGTAGATGAGATGGAGTTTGACCGCCTGGGTGTATTTACATATTCCATGGAAGAGGACACGCCTGCGGCGGCTATGCCGGATCAGATACCGGAAGAGGTGAAGGAGGCCAGAAAGGTAGAACTGATGGAACTTCAGCAGGAGATTGCTTTTGACCTTGCAGAGGATATGATAGGCAGGGAGATGGCGGTGATGATAGAAGGCCGGGTGGCGGATGAAAACGCTTATGTGGGGAGAACTTACATGGATGCGCCGGGTGTAGACGGATTGATATTTATAAATACAGAAGAAGAGCTGATGTCCGGAGACTTCGCAAGAGTAAAGGTAACCGGAGCGTTAGAATATGATTTGATAGGAGAGTTGATAGAATGAATTTGCCAAATAAACTGACGGTATTGCGAATGATTATGGTTCCGTTTTTTGTATTGTTTATGCTGACGGATATCGGCGGCGATGCGAACAAATGGATTACGCTGGTGATTTTCTGTGTGGCGAGTCTTACGGATATGTTAGACGGGAAGATTGCCCGGGCTAGGAACCTTGTGACAAACTTTGGAAAATTTATGGATCCGCTGGCAGATAAGATGCTGGTTTGTTCTGCTATGATCTGTTTTATCCCCATGGGGAAGCTAGCGGCATGGTATGTAATTATTGTGATTGCCAGAGAATTTATTATCAGCGGTTTTAGACTGGTTGCCTCCGATAATCAGGTGGTGATCGCAGCCAGCTACTGGGGGAAATTTAAGACGGTGTCTCAAATGATCATGATTATTCTGCTGATTGCCGACCTTGGCGGAATATTTGATACGATTGGAATGGTGCTTGTCTGGGTATCCTTAATATTGACGGTGGTTTCTTTGGTAGATTATGTGGCAAAGAACATCGAAGTATTGACAAAAGGAGGCATGTAAGATGACCGTTGAACTGATATCAGTGGGTACGGAGATTTTACTGGGTAACATTGTAAATACCAATGCGGCTTATCTGGCTGAAAGAATAGCAGTATTAGGATTGTCCTGCTATCATCAGAGTGCGGTAGGGGACAATGAAGAGCGTTTGGAGGAAGCGCTTAAATTAGCGCTCTCCAGATCAGATATTGTGATTTTAAGCGGAGGGTTAGGTCCTACGAAGGATGATCTGACGAAAGAGGTTACGGCAAAGGTTTTTGGGAAGAAGCTGGTGGAGGATCCCCATACAAAAGAAAGGATTCAGGCATATTTTGACCGGATCCAGAGTAAGAACGGCATTACAGGCAATAATTGGAAGCAGGCGCTGATTCCGGAGGGGGCGGCTGTTGTGGATAATCATAACGGAACTGCGCCAGGGCTGATTCTTGAAGGGGAACATGGAAAAACGGCAATTCTCCTTCCGGGACCTCCGAATGAGATTAAGCCGATGTTTGAGCGGGATATTGCACCCTATCTGAACCGCCTGCAGCCGGAAGGAATTTATTCAAAGATGGTAAAGGTATGTTCCATCGGCGAAAGCCGCGCAGAGACTATGGTATCGGATATTATGGATGCCCAGACGAATCCCACGCTTGCGCCCTATGCTAAGACCGGGGAGGTGCATTTCCGGGTGACGGCGAAGGCGAAGGATGAAAAAACAGCAGAAGCCTTGATCGAGCCTATGATAAAAGAGCTGTATCAGCGTTTCGGAGATAAGATTTATACGATAGAGGAGGATGTGACGCTGGAGGAGGCGGTTGTGGAGCTTCTAAAGGAGAAGAACATGACGGTTACAACGGCTGAGTCCTGCACAGGAGGGCTGCTTGCAGGAAGGATTATGAATGTAGCGGGAGCCTCTGCTGTCTATAATGAAGGATATATTACCTACTCGAACGATGCAAAAGAAAAGCTTCTAGGAGTGTCCGAAGATACACTGAAGGTTTCTGGAGCGGTGAGCGCCGATACAGCCGCTGAGATGGCGGCGGGAGCCGCAAAGGCGGCCGGGGCAGACGCGGCTCTTTCGGTTACCGGGATTGCGGGACCGGACGGCGGAAGCAAAGAGAAACCTGTGGGCCTCGTATATGTTGGGTGCTTTGTAAATGGTAAAGTTCGTACAGAAGAATTTCGTTTTACCGGAAACAGGGAAAAGAACAGGGACTATGCAGTGGTGAGGGCATTGACAGTACTCAGAGAGGAATTGATATGTTTGTAAGGACAGTAAACGAAAATGAAATTCTCCCGGCTCTGCATCTGGTGTGGGAGGTATATGCCTCCGATGCCGCGCCTCTTCAGAAGCCGGAAGCGGTTGCAGGATTTCAGAATTTTATACGGTATGAAAATATCGCTCCCCGTATTCAATGCGGGGAGATAACATTATTTGGCGCATGGGAAGGAAGAGAGCTGTGCGGAGTAAGCGGAATAGACAGGAGAGGGGCGATTCTTCTTCTCTATGTGAGGAAGATCTGGCAGCGCAGAGGTGTTGCCCGTCAGCTTATGCAGGCTATGTATCAGTTCTGCGGGCAGGTGCTTGTGGTAACCCGGATTACGATGCGCGTATTTCCATCAGGGGCTGTGGCCATGAATCATCTTGGAATGCGGGATACAGCCCCGGCTCAGACGGTAGGCCCGGAGGTCTTTATTCCGATGGAAATGATGATTGCGCCCGGAATGATGCCGCCGAAAAAGGAGAAAAAGAATACGGCTGTCATCATAGGAGCGATAGCCCTTGTTGCGGCATTTATAGTTTTGCTGGCAGCAATGGTCTATAATGAAGCAAAAGATGTATTTGAAAATCCGTTTCGGCATCCTTATGATGAATATGGCAGCTACGGCGGGTACGACGATTATTATGACGATTGGTTTGGGGATGATTACTACGGCGGAGAGGAAGATACATTATCCGGTATGGATGCAATTCCTGAATATGAAGAAAAGGGGCTGCCCTTTGAGATAAAGGAAGAGAGTTATCTGGATACGCCAGATGACAAGAAGACCACTTATGTGGATTTTGAAGTATTTTATCCCAGTGTAGACGGCTTGGAGGATGAGGCGGTACAGAACCGGATCAATAAAGAACTGAAGGACTGCGCTATGGAGACGGTGGACAGGATCTATTTGAATCCCGGACCTAAGATCAGGGACAGAGTTCTGGGAGAAGAATACCCAGTCATTGCAGACTATGTTCAGTATAAGGTGACTTATCTGACCGAGGAGTATCTTTGTGTTGTCTTTGAGGACTACAGTTATGAGGGCAATGAAGAGGCTTATTATGTAGGGCTTCGTGCAAGAAATATTAATCTAAAAGACGGAACAGCGTATGAGGTAAAGGATATTATTGATCTGGATAATGATTTTACAGAGGAGTATCTCAAGGGAATGGAGAGCGAATCAGGAGACCGGGATATACTAGCGGAACTTGATCAGGAGGAAGTGAAAAAAGCCTTATCCGGCGAAGATACAAAGGACGGCACATACCTTCCCGTGTTCTTTGTAGATAAAGACGGTATAGAAATCGGATTTTCCTTCCATTACGATGAAAACGATGAGAATGATTCAGGATACGGATGGGTGACGGCGCCCTTTGATGAAGATGAACTCCGTGAATTTCAGACAGATAATCCGTTCTGGGAATTGCTAAAATAGATTGACGAATAAGGAAAATTATGAGAAAATAGTAAAAGTCTTGGTGATTTATTTAACACACCATACGTTTAGAAAAATTATGTACAATTGAAAGGAGTTTTAAAATGATTTATTCACATGAAGTAGAAATGATGTGTCCAGTAGCACAGGGTGCGAATCATGGGCCGGCTCCGATTCCGGAAGAAGCAAAATGGGTAAAAGCGAAAGAAATCAGCGATATTTCTGGTTTTACACACGGCATTGGCTGGTGTGCACCTCAGCAGGGCGCTTGTAAGCTGACGCTGAATGTTAAAGAAGGGATTATCCAGGAAGCTCTTGTTGAGACGCTCGGATGTTCCGGAATGACCCATTCTGCTGCTATGGCATCAGAGATCCTTCCTGGAAAGACAATTTTAGAGGCATTGAATACAGACCTTGTCTGTGATGCAATCAATACAGCTATGAGAGAGCTGTTCCTTCAGATCGTATATGGCAGAACACAGAGTGCGTTTTCAGAAGACGGACTTGCTGTCGGCGCAGGTCTGGAAGATCTTGGAAAAGGACTTCGTTCTCAGATTGGTACAATGTATGGCACATTAGCTAAAGGTCCTCGTTATCTTGAGATGGCGGAAGGATATGTAACAGGTATTGCACTGGATGCAAATGATGAGATTATTGGATACAAGTTCGTATCTCTTGGAAAGATGGCAGACTTCATCAAGGCCGGCGACACACCGAACGAGGCATGGGAGAAAGCACAGGGACAGTACGGACGTGTTGCAGACGCAGTAAAGATCATCGACCCGCGTAAAGAATAGACGCGGTAAGCGGACGGAAAAGGCTGGAGCGGACAAACGATTTATGCTTGCATGAAATCGGAAGGACGCTACAGGCTGTGAAGGCGCAGCGCGCCGGTTTGAACGAAGTTCAAACTGTGTCCGCGGTAAGTGGACGAGTTACATATCGCAATAGAAATAGGAGGATAGATAAATGGCTTTATTTGAATCATATGAAAGAAGAATTGATAAAATCAATGAAGTATTAGGAAGCTACGGCATCGCTTCTATCGAAGAAGCAGAGAAGATTACAAAAGATGCCGGACTGGATGTTTACAATCAGGTGAAAGGTATTCAGCCAATCTGTTTTGAGAATGCATGCTGGGCTTACACTGTAGGCGCTGCAATTGCAATTAAGAAGGGCTGCAAGAAAGCTTCCGACGCAGCAGCAGCAATCGGCGAAGGTCTTCAGGCTTTCTGTATCCCGGGTTCTGTAGCAGACCAGCGTAAGGTTGGACTTGGACACGGTAATCTTGGAAAGATGCTTTTAGAGGAAGATACAGATTGTTTTGCATTCCTTGCAGGACATGAGTCTTTCGCAGCAGCAGAGGGTGCGATCGGTATCGCAGAGAAAGCGAATAAGGTTCGTCAGAAACCGCTTCGTGTTATTCTGAACGGACTTGGCAAAGACGCAGCGAAGATTATTTCTAGAATTAACGGATTTACATATGTAGAGACAGATTACGATTATTATACAGGAGAACTGAAGGAAGTTCAGAGAACTGCTTATTCTGACGGTCTGCGCTCTAAGGTTAACTGCTATGGCGCGAACGATGTACGGGAAGGCGTAGCGATTATGTGGAAAGAGAATGTTGACGTATCGATCACAGGTAACTCTACCAATCCGACACGTTTCCAGCATCCGGTTGCAGGTACTTATAAGAAAGAGTGCCAGGAGAAGGGCAAGAAGTATTTTTCAGTAGCATCCGGCGGCGGTACGGGACGTACCCTTCATCCGGATAACATGGCTGCAGGACCGGCTTCCTATGGTATGACAGATACACTGGGACGTATGCACTCCGACGCACAGTTCGCAGGTTCTTCTTCCGTTCCGGCTCATGTAGAGATGATGGGTCTGATCGGAGCAGGCAACAACCCGATGGTTGGTATGACAGTTGCAGTTGCAGTTTCCATCGAGGAAGCGGCAAAGGCTGGTAAGTTCTAAGAAATGCAGTAAAATTAAGGGCTGCCGTTGATGTGAAGTGTCAGCGGCAGCCTTAAATTTTGCCGGGTAATAGACAAGTAATAGACAGGTAATAGACAAGCGGTAATAGACAAAAAATCCGTTACAAAAAAATTGATTTGTGTGTTACGAATTTAGTTGAAATATGCATAGATATCAGATATACTATATGCACAAGGCACATCGTGGGAGGAATGAGAACAGAACACTATAGTAAAGAAAAATACAAGACAGCATATATCCTACTGAAATTATCAAAATTGTTTGTAGATAAACGGAGGTAGATGTATGTTAAAGAATCATTCTTTAGAATCAAGAGAACGCAAGGCGCGTAAAAAAGGTCTTGACGCTGGCTACAGAGTAAGCAAAGGCTTTCAGCATTATCACAACGGAGGAATCGTAAGTAACTGGAATAGATTACCGCATGAACCCTACGCCGTCATATGGATAAAAGAGGAAGGCCGCGGTTTGCGCCGTGACTTTTCTAAAAAACAGGAATAAATAGCGATTATGGGAGTAGGCGTATCACTATGACGAACGAAGAACTTGTTAAAAGAATCCGGGGCGGTTCGCTTGTATCTGACAATATGCAACTACTCTATGAAAAAAATCTGCCGTTAATTAAGCAATGTATAAAACTGTATGCCGCA
The DNA here is from genome assembly GCA_910589275.1 of uncultured Dorea sp. GTDB lineage: Bacteria > Bacillota > Clostridia > Lachnospirales > Lachnospiraceae > Claveliimonas. The sequence goes on along the minus strand of CAJUTH010000051.1, from coordinate 9,262 downwards.
TATGAGCCTATTGAGGACTTATTGCAGGAATCCTATTTCGGATTGTATGAAGCCGTACAGCATTATGAAACGTCTGAAAACGTCCTGTTTATGACTTATGCGCCGTACTGGATAAGACAGGCGGTCATAAGGTACATTGAGAAATGCGGCTCAACTGTGAAAATACCGGGCAATGCAAGGCAGAAGATAGCGAAATATAAAAAAGCGGTTGAGAAGTTGGCACGGGTCCGGGGAATGGTCCCGGCAGATTCAGAGGTTGCCGCTTATATGGGTATCTCTGTAAAACAGGTGCAGGATATCAAGATTTATATGCAATCGGTTGTCAGCTTAGACACGCCTTTAACTGGCAATGAGGATATGGCGATTACAGACGCGCTACAAGCCGATTTTAGCGTTGAAGATGAAACGATAGATAAATCTATGCTGAACACTCTAAAAATGAATTATGGGGCATTGTAAAGCATTACACAAGCGATAGAGAGAATCAGATTATCCGGGAATATTTCATAAACAATAAGCCTATGGCACAGATAGCAAGGGAGCAGGAGTTGTCATCAGGCAGAATCCGGCAGATAAAAGAAAAGGGATTGCGTAGGCTACGCATGGGAAAGGCAAGGCGTGAACTATCAGAAAAGTTTGATATTGTAGAAGCCGGGGCATATAGGGGCGGCTTAAATTCATACCGGGAACATGATTTCACGTCAATCGTTGAGTATATGGCGATAAAGCGGCAGGACGCACAAGAGGAATATGAACGCCATTTAAGGGAAGTTGAGGAAATGCACAGGGCAAGACAGAGCATATAAAAAGATTGCCACATAGGGGATATTGTGTTATATTGTCGATAGGGAAAGACCATGAAGCCAGGCGGCTTTATCCCTCCAGTCTTGTTTTGGAGGGTTCTAAGTAGCCCTCCGGACGTAAGAAAGGAGGGTGATAGAATGTATGTTACATATGCTGACCTTTTTCAGTTCTGTATCTTCATTTGCGCCCTTGTGGGGTTGTGCTACACAATCTTTAAGGGAAGAAAGAAATAGCCGCCACTATCGCCAGTAGTGACGGCTTGCCTATATTAAAGTATAGGTAAAAAATCACAGAAGGGGTAGAGCCGCTTGTATGGCTTTCCCTCTGTCTATAATATAGCATACCTATGAGGATGATTCAAGAAAATTATTTATTGATCTTGATCGAATTGTGATAGAACAAAGATAGGTTAAAACGGATTATAATAGATTCAAAATGGTGTGGGTAATAAGCAGGTAATAGACAAAGAGTGTTTAAAACCCTATAAAATCAATACTTGCAGTTTCCATCGAGGAAGCGGCAAAGGCTGGTAAGTTCTAAGAAATGCAGTGAAATTAAGGGCTGCCGTTAATGTGAAGTGTCAGCGGCAGCTTTTTATTCTGCAGTATATAGGTAATACCTGAGTCGGCACACAAAAAGATTGTCATAAATAGTACAGTTTGCCTGCATTAAATCATAGGTAACGCAATTATGTCAGGTGAGCGATTCTGATGATCTAGGAAAGCGGTTCACTGGAATTATCGAATAAAAGTATATTTGTATCTGATACAGATAATCCCTTTTGCAGGGAGAAGATTAATATGGAATCTCTTGTTCTTCTTGCATACAGGGCGCCGGCGTCTGCTAGGATAAGAGCGCGCTGGGCCTCTTCTAATGTCAGGGAAAGGGAAAGGCACAGGGCAATTACTTTATCTCGCCCGGGCAGTTTTGTTCCGTTTAGAATCTGGTATCCATAGTTCCGCTGAATCTGGGCGAGTTCCCACAGCCGTGCCGGGGAGATTTCTTTTTCCTGCATTTTTTCAAGAAGGTATGCGGAAAAAGAGATCTTTTTTTCAGATTCTTTCAGTTCATTTGAAAAATCCTGCAGGGAAGCTTTGGACTTCATAGAGGATAACAGATCTAATAATTCATTGGTGGTCTTTTTGGTGATCAATTTTGGAATCCTTTCTTGCTAAAGCGTTAAATGTATCATATAATTTTTTGTACGTAAAAGCAAGAGAATTTGGAGGCGGGCAGATGGAGTTATCTAAAGAGTATATGCTGTCCCAATATCAGGAACTGGGAATTCTGAATGGAAATAACAGCGTCAGGCTTGTGAGGCATTCTATTACAGGAAGAATAGCCGTGAAGAAATGCATGAAGATAGAACAGAAGCCGGTGTATGAATTTTTAATGGTGCATAAAAATAAGTATATTCCGCAGATTTATGGGTATTTTGAAAACGGCGATCAGATGATTGTGATAGAGGAATACATTGAAGGAAGGAATCTGGAGGATATTCTGTGCGAGCAGAGGATGCCAGTGGAAGAGGGGTCCGTATCGTGAAGGATATATGCCGCGGAATGAGTCCCCTCCATACAGCCTCTCCGCCTATTATATGCAGAGATTTAAAGCCTGAGAATATTATGCTGACTCTGCAGGGACATGTGAAATTAATCGATTTTGATATTGCCAGAATAGTAAGCCCGGGAAAAAGCCGGGATACAGTTATTATGGGGACGGAAGGGTTTGCGCCGCCAGAGCAGTTTGGTCGGCGTCAGACGGACGGCCGTTCGGATATTTATGCTTTGGGAACGATATTAAATTACATAGTCCTAAAGAAATTTCCAGTAGAAGAGATCGTTCCGGGAAAGCTGGGAGAGATCATACGCCGCTGTATTGCGCTGAATCCAGATGAGAGATACCAGAGCGTAAAAGAATTGGAAGGGGAACTGGAAGCTCTGTATCCTGGCAGGAATAAATATGAAGCAGAAGGAAACGGATTATCTGCCGGAGAACTGCCTGGATGGCGCAGGTTTCTGCCGCCCGGTTTTCGGAGCGGCCGAGTATGGAAAATGATTCTGGCAGTAATGGGATATCTGCTGGTTTTTTATATCTGTCTGGATATGGATGTCTCGGAAAACGGCGTGATAATTACCGGCATAAGGGCGATTTCTCAGAACATTTTGGTTCTGCTTGCCCAGTTGGCGGAAATTGCAGTAATATTCAATTATCTGGGATGCAGGGATCGGATGCCGCTTTTAAAGCTGGATAACCGTCTGATCCGGATCGCGGGGTATGCTGTGCTGGAACTGGTATTTATGGTAATAGCAGTGTTGATATGGATGCTGCTGGATTTGTTTATCTGACGGGGACAGATTTTTAAAGCGTGGTTTTTCAAATTTGTATGCTGGCAGCATACCACAAAAATAAAAGAAAGTGAGAGAATAAAGAAGCATAAGACGTAAGCCTATGCTTCTTTTTGATTCAGATGTTCTTTGAGGACAAGATTAATGTACTGGGAGAAAGAACGATCATCCTTTTCGGCAAGTAGCTTAATCTTCTCTATGATATCTGAGTCAAGTGTAATACTTACTTTGTTTTTTAATGGTTTCATATGTCAGCTCCTTATAAGCGTATATATTATATAAATATATACGACATAATCTTGACATATACTTGTTAATAGGATAAAGTAGTATAAAATAGGATTTGGGAGGAATTTATATGAAAAAGAAAATTGTTGCAGCGTTATTGGTATTGCTGATAATGGTACTTACGTGTGGCTGCGGTGACAGCGGCAGCGCTGATCTGGATGAAACGGAGAATGCTGCCAAGACGAACGCGGTGGAAGAAGAGGAGGAGCCGGCGGCCGAAACGAAGGTTGAACAGATTAATCTAGATAATGCGGAAGGGAGCCTAGTTTATGCAAGGCATGAATTGGCACAGGATTACAATGGCACGGATGCAGTGAGGATTTATTTTACCTATACAAATAAGTCTGATGAAACAAAAACAGCCCAGTCAACGTTTTATCCGCAGGTATTTCAAAATGGAGTGGAATGTGAATTTACGACAGGAGACTTTATGGAGGAAAATGAGGCTGAGAGTAATCTTTCCAAAGAATTAATGAAGTACGCATCTCTGGAAGTTGCATTTATGTATACACTTCAGGATACGGCGAACCCGGTAATCTTAAAAGTAAACGACCAGTCCGCGGAAAATATTCTGGACGGCATTTATCAGGAACAGGAATTAGCATTGCAGTAAAGATGTGGAAGCAGAAGAATTAAGAAGGGAATGAGCAAAATGAAAACATTGAAATTAGTAACAGGTATCTTATCAATTATCTTGTTTGTGTTTGTAACATTTCAGTCATGTGCGGCAGGATTGGGCAACGCATTGGCAGATAATGGAGAAGTAAGCGGAAGTGCGGGATTGATGACAGCAATCTGTCTTCTGGCAGCGGGGATTGTGTCGATTGCTACTAGAAACAAGGAGACAAACGGGGGGGAATATAGCCTGTATCATCTTATATCTTATTGGCGCATTATTGGGATTGACAATGGCTGGCAGTTATGCGGATTTGAAAATCTGGGGAGGTTATGCGGCTATCTGCGGAATCATCCATATTATATCGATGATAGGCCATAAAAAATGAAAATAGATATTGATATTATTCAAGGGTATACATACAAGGCATATCCTTTTTAAAAGCATTTTATCCGGCATCAGTATTGAAGAAAACGAAAAAAACAATATAAACAGGTGTTCGTAAAGAAAAAAACTTGATATGGTTTTTGTAGAAATGCAGTAAATAAGCCGCTTTCAGCGATTGGAAATACGGATTTGTGACAATGCTGTGACAAATTCAGAAGAAAACAGGATTTAGAAGCAGAAGAAAGCACTCAATGCCTTAATTGGTATCGGGTGCTTTTTCTTTTGCAATACGTTCTATTTCTTGGATAATGAATTTGAAATGTTGATCGATTTTAAATTCTTCTATATCCAAGTCCTTGCCTGTTTCATGTATTTTTTTATCTAAAGTATCATTATACGGATAATTATAAGATGTTAAATCCCCATCTTTTTGGATACATTCTGAGATTATTTTTTCGCGCCTTTCCTGTCTTATTTTAGTTAGACCTTGATATAAGGATACATTTTCCATATATTTATCAATATGAAAAAGGGCATTATCAAAATTTCCGTGTTTAAGAAATATATTATTTATGATATCTATATATCGTTTTGAGTATGCCTTTTCATGTAAATAGTTTATGGCACTTTCTGAAAGACCAGTTTCTTTTGAAATATAATGATTTTCAACACTTGTACAATTGGAACGGCATAGTAAATAATCGATGGATACATGATAAATATCGGAAAGTTTAAAAAGATTTTCACAATCAATAGCTGGATAATACTTAATATCGTCTTTAGTATAAGTTCCGACTTCCCATTTCCTATATGTTTTTTCTGTTATATCCATTTTTTTCGCTATGTATTCTTGGGTATATCCAGCAGTTGTACGTAAGGTTTTTAATCTATCCGCAATTTCTTTTTGCGTTTGAATCGGTAATCTATTACTGTTTTTCATAGAAATGTACTCCTAAATAAGTCTTTTATAGGGAATTTACTACCTATACCTTATCATTTATAATTGAAAATGTAAAGAATAATTATTGTTTACTTGACACATGGAAAATACTTCTGATTAACGGGAGGGATAAAGTTGGCAAATTTAGAAATCAGAGAGGAAATTAAGAAAAGCAGATTGTTTCACTATGAAATTGCAGATGCGCTTGGTGTATCGGAATCAGCTTTTAGTAAATGGCTTCGGTCTGAAATGGATACAGAGAGGAAAGAAAAGGTTATGCGAGCAATCGAAAGTATAAGGCACAAGTGAATCTTGGAAGATAAAACAACATTTTTACAATATTTTTGGACAGTTTTTTGATTGTTTTTGGAAACTTCTTTGCAACTTTTTAGATACTTTTTGGATATGTTCTTTCTGATAAGGCTGATATATCATGAAAGCATAAAGAAACACAATAACAAGCAATAAAAGAAAGGTGATTTTTATATGAAAAATAGGTTAGTCAGGTCAGAATTGGGAGTTGATGTAAAAACGGGAAGAATAGATCAGGCGTGCCAGCGTTACGGAGTTGGAAGAAATACCATGCGGCAGATTGCCAAGGATGCAAATGCTGTTATAAGAATCGGGCGTAACTATTTGATTGACTTTCCCAAAGTCGATGAGTATATGGATGCTTTATCAGGCGAGTAATGAGAACAAATGTAACAAAGAAAATACCCTCCAAAGCGCTGCAACGCTAAAGAGGGCAGAACACAGCCGGAGCCATGTACATCACGATGGAATTATACCATGACTTTGGCAGAAAGGAAAAGGTATGATTGAGAAATTTTTACTTGAAGGAAAACAGAATGCCATTAAATCTCAACAGCTCGCGGATTTGGTAGGCTGTAAAAGCGTCCGTGAGCTCCAAGAAATTATTGCGACAGAGCGGGCAGCAGGGGCGGTGATTCTTTCTACCTGCAGACGTGGAGGAGGATATTTTTTACCTACTGGAAATAGGCGTGAAGTGTCAGAGTATATCCAAACATTACGGAACCGTGCAAAGAATACGTTGGTAGCCATAGAATCCGCAGAGGAATACTTAAAGCGGTTAGAGAGTGATGAGTAAATGGCAAGTTACATGAAATTGTTACAGAGTATCTGCCCAGACATGAAATTAGATAAATCATTCTTTTTGAAAATCTATGGCTACGAGATATCGTTCCCCGGTTTTGCGGATAAAGCAGTAAAGGCTTTGGAGGATGCCGGATGCAGTAAGGCAAGGGAATATTATGAAATGGTCGTTGGGGAATATCAGGCAAAGCAGGATAAAGAAATGAATCGTGTAGCGGCATGGTATCGGGAAGAATGCGAAAGGCGATGGCAGAAAAAACAAGAGAAAAGAGGTGAGTTGGAACGGAAACAGGAACGGGACATCTTACAGCAGAAGAGCGACAGCGACTTGATAATGTTGTTAGAGAACTTAATCGGCGTGATCTGACAACAATAGAAAATGGAGTAATAAAACCTAAAAAGCCTATTGAAATCCCTGTGCTGATGAAAGGGGGCATGATTGACTTGGAACACGTGGAGCCGATAGACTTTATCATTGATGATATGCTTTCGCCTGGACTGTCCATGTTGGCAGCGGACCCCAAAACCGGGAAATCATGGTTTTCACTGCTAATGTGTTTATGCATATCGCAAGGGAAGAAATTTCTTGGATATAACACGCATAAATGCAATGTCCTATACCTTGCCTTAGAGGACAGTGACAACCGCGTGAAATCAAGGATTAAGCGAATATTTGAGGGGGATAAGCTGCCGGACACATTCAATTATTGCATAGAAATCAATGATTTGTCCAGTGGCTTCATAGAACAGATGGAGCTTGTCTGTCAAAGCATGAGTAATTTAAGGCTTATTGTGGTAGATGCGCTACAGTGCATCCGGGGGCAGTATAACAATAAAGACGGCGGCGCTTATGGATATGATTACAAGGAAATGAATAAGCTGAAATCGTTTGCAAAGAAACATAACCTTGCAATCCTGCTGATTCATCATACAAGCAAGATGGACAACCCTAACGACCCTTTTTTCTCCATATCAGGCACAAGAGGACTAACAGGTGCGCTTGATTTAATGATGGTCATAAAAAAGGAAAACGTATCTGACAAGCAGGCAAAATTATATATCCGTGGGCGTGATGTTGACAATGACGCCTTTGTGATTGAAATGCAGGATTGCAGATGGGCAAAGGTGGGAACTTTGGAAGAAATGCAGGAGAGGGACGCTTTAAGGCAGTATCAGAATAACCCGATAGTGAGGGCTGTAAACAAAGCCTTGGAAGAATCCGGGCAATGGCGTGGGAGACTGACGGAACTGATTGAATATGCAGAGAAGCATGGCATATATATAAATTCCACACCAAGACAGTTGTCAGATGAAATTAGAAAATTGGAATACCAGTTAAAAATGGTTGACAGTATCGAGCATGGAACTGTCGGCAATGGGAAAGGTTCAAGCCCTCATATATTTAAACTGTGTAAGTCAAATAATAGTTAATCTCTGTATATATGGTTTAACCGTTTATTTTGTTGATAACCATTGATAACCGTTGATTAAATTACCAACGGTATGCAACGGTAATCAACGGTATCAACGGCACAGGGATATATACAGAGAGCCGTTAACAACAGTGTCCTATTTATCAGGTAGACAGACTGGAAAGGAGAAATTATGACAAAGGAAATATGGGTACAGTTTAAGAATATGGAATCATACCGTGAAAACGAAGTAAAACTGTGTACTTTATTGAGGAAAACGCCGGGAGAGTGTATAACTTACGTATACATAAAAGATATTAAAAATGTCCGGGAATTGTATGCATACTTTTTTGATGAAAAGCGGATTGAATTATTAAATGATGCTTTCGGTGAAGAAAATGTAAGGTATCAGGAAAAAGAAATTAAACGAGATAGAATTTGATACGGAGTATGAGATGGAGAACGGCATAATCTATTCGTAGGAAGGAGGGAAGCCGGATGAGCAGAAGTAGAGTTATCTGTTTAGCAGATGTGCCAGAGTGTCCTGCTGCAGTCACAGCATTTTATGATCGATACCGGGAAAAGATTGCAGAGGTTGAAACCGTGGAGCAGAGGAACAATATTCTTTCTGAAATACAGCAGTATTTTGAAATAGAGGTAAGGGAGGAGCCGCAGAACCGGGATAAGCTGTCGGAGGTTTACCAGTTGCTAAAGCGGAAATGTTGGGAGGTATCGACATAATGAGCAATGAGGAATTGAAGCGGTACTATGACATGTTTACGGACTGTTGGCGATTTTTCAAAAAGTATTCAGATGTGAAAGACACTGACGAATATTGGGAATCGGTAGTAAATGAGAGCGGCGCAATATCAAAAAAGCATGGGGAATGTAAAATCATTATCAATCTGGTACTGGCGGCACTTACAGAATTAGAAAGGATTAGCAAGGAAATGCCGCAAAATGCCACCTAAAAAAAGAGCCTGCCCATGCAGACAAGCCCCCGAACCTGATTAAATTATAAAGGAGTGGCTTGCAATATGTCAAAGGGTAATTTAAGCAGGACGGAAAATCAGGGAGCGCCCCGGCTTAGTTTTGAAGCGTACAACATAAGCCGGGAAAGGTACATAGAATTGCGTGACGGTTGTGCGGTGGGGAAATATAGCCGTGAAACACTCTCAAAGGCTTGCAGAGGGCTTGAATTTATAGAGCCGTGGATTATCTTATCTGTCACAAAAAGCAAGTCCTATGACCTTATAGAGTTTGATTATAAGCTGGGGCGTATTCCGGTCGGGCGAAGTGATTTTTATGGTTTCCGCAGGAAATTCTATCACAATTTGGATGTGCTACTAAAGGA
>CAJUTH010000050.1 GCA_910589275.1 uncultured Dorea sp. | reverse complement strand
AATACAAACCTGTTTCCTTATCTTGCAACTTTTCAAATACTTCCGAATTATAAAATTTATTCATTGCCTCATCGTATTCAATATTCTGATCTGTAGCAAGCATATCAACAATATCCTGAACTATATATTCTATTAATTGGTCTTGTTTACTCATACTAATTATCCACCTTTCGCAAAAGCCTAATACCCTTTTCCGTATGAAAAGAATATTGTGAAGATGTTTTCTTATATATCATTCCTTTCAGTAATGTTTCAAAATCAATAATTTCATTTTCATACTGACGAAATAGTAATGCCATAAAGTATTTACGACTGGAGAACCTCCATAAATCCTAGACACTCTATTCGCCATCTGTTTTGCTTGTTCTTCTATATCTGTTAAATAGAAGCCCTTTCCAAAATCTTTATAAGGTCTACACATTGCTAAGTTGATACTTTCTATCACAACATTACTTCCATGGTATAATCTCATAGCACACCTCCGTTTTTACGGCATAGCATTTCTAAATCTTCCACTATTGTTCCAAAGTCTAATGTATGTTCCACTTCATAATTTTCTTTTATAAAAGCAATGCCTTTAAATTGAAAAAGATAACGGAATGATTCTTGTATACTAAGATTATTCTGTTGAGCAAATTCATTTACACACGCAACGGTAAAACCAATCTTTTTTTCTGTTCACTCATTCAAAACCTCCCACATTTCTATTCTTTTTACTATTCGCATCCATTCAAAGTACACTGAAACACATCTTGATCCAGCGTCCTTTCCTCACATCGCTTCCATCATCTATACGTAAACTGATCAGGATTTTTATATCACTTTACTGCATTTTTGTGTTTAATTTTCAATGTTTTTCTGCCCCATGTTACGGCGTTATTCTTCTACCAACAAATTTTTTGTTCTTTTCATTGCCTATTAATTCGATAAACCACCTAGCTTATCATCACCGCAATATCACACTTCTTACAACCTATCCCGCACCATCATCAACGCATAACCAAGCAGATTTTGTCCCTTCCACCTGATTCTGTCAAGCCTGTCAGGATCTTTCATGGACAAACCAATCCCCCAAATTTGATCCTTTACGGCACATTCCGCCAACAGGGCATTCCTCGTTTCTTTAAGCAATCTTTTCAATTCCTCATTTTGAGAAAACTTCGCCAGAAGTCCCTCATAAACGATAATCTGCCGTACTCCGTTCCAATAATTATCCTCGTACCCCGATACCATCCGCCCTAACGCCTTAATTTGAGAAACATCCTCCGTATCGAGAATCTGAACCGCTATATGATCATCCTGAAAACAGATTGCTTTGCGGTACATCATAAACTGCTCCATTGAGGAAAAGGCCACGCCATCCACCGTGAACCGGGCAGGATACCAATTGCTCAGATATCCGTTTTCTTCGTCTGGATTGTGAAAACAAACAATCCTCATTACACCTCACCCACTTTCTGAACTGCCAGATCAAGTTCCAGATCATGAAGCCCATAATAGGCTTTTTTCAGGAAACTCAACGGCAATTTTTCGATAATCTCCGCACTCGGAATATTGTAATACCATTGATAATAAGCATAAAACTCTCCGATCCAATCCGGCATAAAACCGTCAAGAGCCTTGCCGGGCTTCAGCGTATAATGTTCCGTCTCGGAAAATACGCCCAAAGCGTTTTCGCATCCATCGTATTGACATAGGCTTTCGCCTCATCAATACACTTCCTTGTCCTGCCAGTCATATAGGTATGAATAAAATCCTCCGTATCCATATCAGGATATGACTGCGCCACAAAGTCAAAGAGCTTTCCCTGATTCTCAACCGTATCATTTAAATAAACCTCTGAATAAGCTCTCATAATCATCGCTCCTCAAACAATGTACTGAATACCCTAGTTACCTTGTTAACATCGGAATTAATCATCTCACGCATATTCCTTCTCGCTGTAATATCACGCTGATTATATTTCTCGTTAAATTCAGCATAATTTACGGAAAGCGGACTTCCTTTGACTTCGTGCAGTCTAGAATATGCCAATTCCGACACGATACAATATTGAATGCCCAAACCGCCCAAAGACAGCAGTTCCTCCAATATATCCATATCAATATTGTCCCTCACAAATTCCTTTGCGATGTAAAAGTAAGAAACATCAGCTCTCCAACCCCGGATAATATCATATCCACACCATATTTCTCGATAAACTTTCCGGCAAGCATACGGTATCGCCTAGTATCGGCGGCATCTCTGTGTTTCATCAATTCCGCCAGCCACACAAGCACGTTCAATCGCTGAAAATCCAGAATTTCCAATCCTTCGGTATTAAGTTCGTACTTATGCATCCAGCCATTCTCTTCATTCGGCCTGCAAACCGCCCATTCTTTGGCAAGCTCAACGCTTTCCGTCAGATAAAAGCCCTTTCCATAATCATGTTTCTCATTACCAAGCCCATATGTCGGTACTATAATTTCGTCAGGAGAGCCATGATATAAAGTTAATTTTTTCATTTACATTCCCCCCTACACAAACATATTTTGCAACATAAATTTCTTTATACTCTGCAATTCTTCACACTTATGCTGGTGAAGGGTGATGAGGTGGTCAATATAGGAAAAGTATAAGCCTATTTTCTGTTGTTCAGCGAATGATGGTGCAGAAATTTCATAGCTTGCATACTCCTGTGCATTAACTCCCGGCTGTCCCGAACGCTGCGAAGTAATCCGAATGAACCTATTGTAATCATCGGTCAATGTATTCTGAAAAACAAATTCAGGAGAAAAATCGTTCTTCACATGCCCTCGAATTAAAAAACCTGCATAGTAAACCAAGCCGTCGGAATCCTTATAAATATAGGTTTTTCCAACACTCGCCCCAGTTCTAGCAAACAAAATATCCCCATATTTCAAGCGGTAATTTTCAGCACCAGCCAAATCCATATCGGGCGAAGTAACATCCTCTTGCAGAAATTCATGGGAACTGTCTTCTATGTCAGTTATACGAATGTACTTGTTCTCACCATCATATTCTTTAGATGCTGCGTTGAGTCCATATTCGAAAGACTCACAGATGTCACCCAGCTTACGCTGTTCCCAATCATCAGTAAATCCATCAAATCTAATCTTTGGAACATTGCTGCCATTTCGAGGAAATATAGTTTGCAACATATATTTTTTTAATTTTTTTACTTCTTCACACTTACGCTGGTGAAGGGTGATGAGGTGGTCAAGGGTGAAGAAATAGTCGCCAATAGCTTTCTGTTCTTCATATTTTGGAACATCGACAACAAAATTCTGCATATCTGATGCCAGAATATGCTTTATAGTATTACCAGTCGTTATATTCACAATCTTCTTTTTCGACTTATCTGTTTGATATTGATAGTTCATAAAATATGGTTCAATATTTGTCTTCGGATCTCTAAACATTATTAATGCATGAGCTGCTGTATTGTCCAATTCTTCAGGAATTACAGCCGCATGTCCTACATGTCCAGACTGTACCATAACCACATCACCAGTATGTACCCATTTGTCTTTTTGCTTCTCATAAAATTCATCATTAATAAAAATCTCTGAATTATGATTTATCTGACCATCCTTTACGTTGTTGGATTCAAGATAAAAATGTCCATGATCCACATAGTATGGGGTTGCTGTTCCCACAAAAGCATTACCTATAGCAGCATATAAGTCTCCCAGCTTACGCTGTTCCCAAGCATCTGTGTACCCTTTGAACCTAATCCTCGGTTTATCCATATCCATCACCCCTCAATCATCCTAATCAAATCATTAAGCGTTTGATTGATGCTTTCATCAGAAGAAGTCAAATCTTTCATCAGGGATACAAATTCCCCCTGAATCCGGCCAATTTCCTCCTCCGTCTGCTTCATTTCATTCAGAAGAGCATTCAGGTCTACTTCTTCCTCTTTCTCAAAGTTGTCCACATATCTGGGAATGTTCAAATTGAAGTCATTCTTTTCAATATCCGCAAATTCCGCAAGGAACGACTCTTTTTCCACGGTTTCCCGCCTGTTGTACAATTCTATGACAGAATCAATATGCCCGTCCGTCATTGCATTCTGCTTTTTCCCTTTTTCAAATTTCCGCGATGCATCTATAAACAATACATCCCGTCCGTCTCTGTGTTTTTTCAGCACGATGATACAGGTGGGAATGGACGTGTTGTAGAATAAATTTGCCGGAAGCCCAATCACCGCATAAATATTTCCGGAGCGGAGCAATTTTTCCCTTATCTTCCCTTCCGCCGCACCTCGGAACAAAACCCCGTGAGGCAGTACGATTGCCATCGTTCCACTGCTTTTCAAGTGGTATAGGCCATGCAGCAGAAACGCATAATCGGCTTTCGACTTTGGCGCTAACACGCCGTAATCGCTGAACCTTTCATCCTGAAGAAATCCAGCAGCGGCGCTCCATTTTGCCGAGTACGGCGGATTCATAAGCACCATGTTAAAATCGGTTTCCTCATCCGCAGGCCAATCCCCGTCAAGGGTATCGCCGTTGCGGAGCTTCTGGTTTTCCGGCACAATGCCATGTAGAAACATATTCATTCTTGCAAGGTTATAGGTAGACGTCATTAGTTCCTGCCCATAATATTTAATATAGCCCGGCTCGGCAGCGTATTTCTTTGCATTCAGCAGAAGGGAGCCGGAACCCATGCAGGGATCATACACCGACAGTCCTCTTTTTTTCTCCTGTCCCGCAATCGCAATCCTTGTCAAGATTTTTGACACCGCCTGAGGCGTATAAAATTCCCCCGCCTTCTTGCCTGTTTCAGAGGCAAACTGTCCGATTAAATATTCATAAGCGTTTCCAAGAACGTCCGAATCCGTATTCAATAGATCAGCCCTGTCAATTTCCCTGATCAGACTTGATATAGTATCGCTCTGTTTCTGATCACCCGTTCCAAGACGATTGGAATACAGGTCAATATCGGTAAACAAATCCGCAAACAATGGATCGCTCTGCTCAATGTTGTTAAAGGCTTTCTGAAGCTTCTCTCGACTGAAAGCGTTATTCCTTGCCGCATCCGCAAAACAGGTATAGGTCAGATCCGGCTCAATGACATAATGGCATTCCTCCCTGACTTGGTCTTTCAGTTCTTCCGCACTCTCATCGCCAAGCGCCTCCCTGTATGCCTCAAGCGCCGCCTTTAAATTTTCCGGCTTTTCGTCATATATCAAATCATACGTCTTGATCAGAAAAGAGTCTGACAAGTATTTGTAAAATATGATACCCAGCAGATAATCCTTATACTCATTTGCATCCATTTTGGAACGCAGGATATCCGCGCCGCTCCACAGCACACGGATCAAGTCCTTGCTGTTTTCCTGTTCCGCCATCTTAATCCCTCCATGATTACCTTTCAATTTCCACTATGTCTTCCGTTTCGCAGCCAAGAGCCATACAAATCCTTACCAGTACATCCATATCGCTGCTTCATGGGAATAAACACTTTACATGAAATTTACTTGTTGCTATAATGAAAAAAAGCAATTCTTACCGCTTTGGGCGTTAATCCGGCAGGTATCAATGAAACAAAGGAATGAGTTCTATAAGCGTACGGGGTAAAGGAGACTGTCATGTCAATATCACAGGAACACAGGTATTATCTGAAATTAAAGGCGTTATATTATTTATATGAACAGGGATATACGCAGACGGAAATTGCCAAAAGACTTAACATTTCCCGTGTTACCTTAGGACGGCTTTTGGATGAAGCAAAAGCCGAGGGCATGATCAAATTTGAGATCGTGGATATCCGGGGTGCCATGAAGACGCTTCAGTTAGAAGAACGCTTACGCCAACAGTTTGGGCTGGAAGATATCAAGCTGGTGGATTGTCCGAATGCAAACGCTGACAGTGTTACAAAGAAGATTGCCTCTGAGGCCGCCGCTTATTTTGAACAGCTTCTCCACAGCAATATGAAGATCGGGCTCACTTGGGGCCGGACCTTGAACAGTATGATCGAATCCCTGTCTCCCGACAAAACCATCAAAGACCTGCTGGTCTATACTCTGGTGGGCGGCTCTTCCCAAAGCGTAGATTTTCAGCCGAATATTCTGGCGCAGCATATTATTGACAAATATAATGGGCGGGCAAATATCCTGACCGCGCCTTTTATGTGCCAGAGCGAGGAACTCTGTACCGCAATCAAGCGGGAACCGACCATTTCCTCTATTCTTTTGGACTCCCATGATCTGGACGTTACGTTGGTAGGGATTGGAGAGGCGCCTGTAAGGGACGCGGATCATTTATCAGACTATCCTTTTGACACACCGATGATCAATGAACTGGTGGACGCGCAGGCGGCGGGGGATATCTGCGGCAATTTTTTTGACATCCATGGAAATTTGTGTGAAACTACGCTGAAAAACCGTATTGTTTCCATTGATATCCGTGATCTGCCGAACCACAAGCGCGTAATCGGAATCGGCGGCGGCGAGAAAAAAGTACGCTCCATCCTGGGGGCGCTGAATGGGCATTATCTGCATGTGCTGATCACGGACGTACAAACTGCGGAGAAGGTACTAGAACTCATATAATCTTTGCGCTTTACTCAAAAATTCATGCAATGACGTGTTAACGCTCCGCTCCCAAAGCTCCTGCAAATAGTTCGGTCTATCTGCACAGGAACTTTGAGAGCGGAGCGCTAAGTATTTGTGACTGATTGTTTAATTTATTTCTTTGTTGTTTGCAAGTATATTTTTCTTGCGTATTTTCAGTTTTTCTTTTTCCTTTTCGTCTGTTTCCCTATCAATTAATTCATCAACAAATGTTATTAATGCATTATAAACTTCAAATTGCTGATCACTCATACCCATATATTCTCACCACCTCTTTATAAGTGCCGTTTACTAGGTATTTTCATTATACCAATTGATGATTGAAGTGTAAAGCCTTAACGAAAACTCCGCAAATAAATGTTCTTAGGACGGTTTCCTAATGGAGTACTAGAATTTCTTTAGGAAAGGCTCGATTTGCGCTGCCATCTGCTCTTTTTCCCTTACCTCATCCAATTTTCGTTTCGCCGCCTCAGACCCCAGTTTGATCTCCGATTCACATACCTTTTTCTCGCCTTCACGCCTTGCGCGGATCTGTTCAGAAGTCTGCGCTTTATCCAGTTCCACCGCCATTTCAGTCAGTTTCGCTGCGCTGTCCTCTGTGGAAGCGCCGCCGGCTGTCTTCTGCGGATTTTGATATATATTCCCGGATTCCGGCTTATCCTCCTCCTGTTTTGCCATCTCTGACGCAATCTGCCTGTCAAGTTCTTCTAACTGTTCTTCATATTCCTCCAGCTGCTCCTTAAAACCAGAAGATACTGCTCCCGTTTCCTCATCCAGCGCCTGCTTGATTAACGAATCTTTATTCATCTGGATCAATTCCTTCTGATTTATCAAGTTCGCCAGCATCCCCGATGCTTTCCCGACCGGGGAAATAACCGCCGTATCGCCGCGCCTTGCTGCCTGCGGCCCCGCGCCTTGCTCCATCTGCCGCTGGTTCATGGCCGGATTCATTTCCCTGATCTGAAAAAGGCCCGCCTGACCTCCTGCATAAATTTTCATCTGACATCCCTCCTGCTTTCTATCAATTGCAAAATCAATACAATATCTTAAATATACAAAAGCCCTGCTTCTTACTGTACACTCAAAATAACTGTCGGCAGGCGTCCTTCCGCTCCTAACCCTTATGAAGCAGACGGTTTCTTTTTTGCCGCAGACGGCAAAGGAAGCATAACGCTTAATACAAAATGCGGATCGCACTGTATATCCAGCACTCCCTCATATCGTTCTACAATCGTTTTGATATTCGAAAGTCCCATTCCACAGATTCCAGCGCGCTTAGAAGATATGTATTTCCCCTCTCGGCGTATCACTGGCGCAAAGATACTATTTTGAATCTCCATCACCCAGTAATTCCCCTTTACGCCGCCGTTCATTCGGATCCACCCTTTTTCTTCCTCCCCTGTATTTTTCCGCCCACAGGCCTCCACCGCGTTATCCAAAGCATTTGCTAACAGGCAGCACAGATCCACCGGATCCACTTGCTCTTCCTTAGGCGCTGTCATAGAAATCCGGATATCAATCCCAAGTGCCCGCGCCTGATGATACTTGGGATTCAACAGAGCGTCGGCAAAAACCGACCCTGTCTGAACCGCCGGTTTCCCCTGTTCCATCCGGACAGATAACTGCTCCAAATACTCCGAAGCCTCCTTGAATTTTCCGTCTGACAAAAGCTGCCTAAGGCACAGTCCATGGTTCTTGATATCATGACGCATTTTCATTGTCTTAGCATACTGCGCTTTTACCATTTCCAGATGCTGTCCCATCAATTGATACTGCTGCCCGGCCAGCCGCTCCTGCAGACCCGCTTCCAGTTTAACAAGAAAATACACATGGAGCGCCGCGCCGCCAAAGGCAGTCAGGCTGCAAGGGATCGCTGCGGTAAGCACGGTTCCCTCCGGCCAGTCACTGATTCCGCTAAATAAAGCCGTGATCCGAGAAACCGCCAAATAAATAAACAAAATCACACACATCAAAGACAGCACGTTCCTGTCTGTAAAATCACGTTTCAGCAGATATAGTTTCCGCTGTAGTATTTCCATCATCAGATACTGCACGAAGCAGGCTGCCATACCAAGGATATGGATCACCGGGTCCGGGCATCCCCCCAGTCCTTTTGCCACCGCCAGCCCATGGAACAAAATCAAAAGCCCCATATTCACCAGATCTGCCCCGCAGTATATCCACAAAGTGAAGAACGCCTTTTTAACCGCGCTCCCGTGAAACAAAAATAAATGAATCAAAAATGCACAGCCGCACAGATAAATAAGGTTTCCCCCCACCGTAACCGCAAGAGAAAACCTCACATTTAACTGTCCGTATATGAAATTTCCCAAATAAAACCAGATATAACCATAGCGGCTCTCCGCGCCAAGCATTTTATCCAGAAAACGGTATCTGAGAAACGTATCCAAAAAGCCCCATCCAATTGTCCAAACCATCATCATACGCAAAACACATCCCCTCTTTCCTTGAGATACCGCAAAAATGCCTTGCCGAAAACCTGATGCCGCCTTTTCGATAATGGGATGCTCTCTCCGTTATCCAGCCGCACATCCCGCTTGTCATAGCTTAACACATGGCACAGATTCACTACATAACTCCTGTGGCAGCGAAAAAAATATGTCCGGCAATGTATACTTATTGGAGGACTGCTAATGTTCAATAAGTTATGCTCTAAGTCTCCTAATTTCCCGTAAAAGGAGATAACCTCTTTTCCCGTGTGCAGATAAACCTTCCGGTCAAGGACCTCTAAATACAGCACATCCCGAAACGGAATCCTCCGTACCGCCCCTCCCTGCCTGACCGCAATTGCCTGTTCCGCCTCTTTCTTTAGCGAGTCATATGCCTTTGCCAGCACCTCTTCCAGCCTGCGCTCTTCTACCGGCTTTAACAGATAGTGGAAGGGCTGTACGTCATAAGCTTCTACCGCATATTGCTCATACGCAGTAATGAAGATGATCCTGCCTTCCTCATGCCGTTCCCGCAGCTTCCTTGCCAGCGCAATCCCATTACAGGGCTGCATTTCAATATCAAGCAGCAGGATGTCAAATGCTCCGCGGGCCAGCAGCGGCGTCCCATCTGTAAATGCTTCTATGCTGTAAGCCATCGGATATTTATCCAATATCGCAGATACCATTTTTTTCAAACGCTCCAAAAATACCGGCTCGTCTTCACATATTCCAATCCGAATCAATGCGGCTCCCCGCCTTTCTCTCATAATATACGGTTAGATTTCAAGCTTTTCTATATATTATAGAGAATTTGGCTTTCCAACACAAGCCGATTGCCTAAACGGTATTTTTTTCGCAGTAAACGGGCTGCTGTGCTGCTTATTCATTTGTACCTGTATTTTCCGTATCTTTCTGTCTCTTTTTCCACACAAGGAACACAATAATTGCTGCAAGAACGAGCAGTGGTATAATCCACCAGTACGACGCGCCGCTTTCTACTGCCGCCAGCGGTACCTGCCCGTCAGATACATTCTCTAACTGAGGATCTGTTTCTGAGATTCCATCTTCACCTGATACATCGGATGCTGAACTATCTTTCTGGTTTCCGTTTTTCCCTGCATTGCTGCTTCCGATACTGCTCCGGGAGGTGCTGCTTCCTTCGTCTCTTCCTGACTGACTGCCGCTGCCCGTACTGTTTCTCCTGCTCCCGATACTGTTCCTATTACTATTGCCCTGTATGCTTGACGGGCCTGCATTCCCCCCTTGGCCGCTGTTGCTGTCTCCGCCGCCGATACTGGTTCCCCCCTGACTTCCCCCGGTATTTCCCGGATTGCTTTTCTTAATCTTAACTGTCAGGTCTTTCTTCTCTGCAGGGGTATCGCCTTTTTCCCCAGCCATTTTTTCTACCGCGATCTTCAGCTTAACCTCTTCACCGTCTGCCGCCGCATCGGCTACAGAGAATTTCATATTTGCCAGACATCCTTTTGCAGACAGTTCTTCGGAGGATGCGAATGCAAGTACGATTTCTCCCTCTTCTTTGTTTCCTGTCAGGCAGTCATTTACCTCGCACATACCATTGGACAAGGCGCCGCCTTTCTGATTTTCAAGCAGCTTGAGCTTATTTCCGTCATAGGTAATACGCACTTTTCCATTCGCCACTGTATCCATACGCTCCAAATTACAATTCACCCATAACGTTTTACCCGCCGCATCCATTCCCGCTGATTCCAACGCCACCGATGGATTTCCACTGGCGTACGCAGGTATCGTCCATCCTATGCACCACATTAATATCAATACCAGTGCCGCAGCTACGCTCTTTCCTACTTTTTTCATATCTGCCTACTCCTCCCTGGTTCCGTTATTGCACCAGAGGAACCGGCCGAAGCCGCCCCTCTGGTATTTTCTGTCATTTTAGCTCTGAATCGCTCTTAAAATGCCTCTATTTTTCCTTCTGTGAACTCCAGAACCTTAGACGCGTCTGCTGTATCTGTCCTGCCGTCTCCATTCACATCGCCCACAAGCGCCTGCTCCTCTGTCAGATCTGTTAGCTCTGCGCTATACTGAAGCATCAACGCGCTGTCTGCCCTGTCTACAATCCCATTCATATCTACATCGCCCAGAATACGCGCGTCCATACACTCTCTCAGCAATTTTACGGTCGCTTCCGTAATCTCGCTCTGGACAGCGTCTGCATTGTCATAAACCGCTTTTGCCTGATCATATGCTTCCTGAAGTCCTTCCAATGTTGACGCAAGATACTTACCGGAATTTCCAAGGATTTCTTCCGCTTTCTTTAATACAGATTCCAGTTCGGCTTTATTTCCTCTTAGTTCAAGTCCAGCTATTGCGGAAAGAATCTGGCCGTAAGCGCTGTCGATATCCGCCGTATCTCCTTCTTTGCTCTCAACAAGCTGCTCTGCTGCGGCTACTGCTTCTTTCAGCCCGCCTGCCGATGAAGCCGTATAGCGTTCTTCATTTGCAAGAAGTCCTTTTGCCTGCTCAATAGCGGCGATCAGATAACTGAAATCCTTCTCCAGCAGATGAGTAACTGCATCAATCAGCTCATTTACCGCATTGTTCACCATTTCCTGCGTTGCCGTACCATCTGCATACGCATCCACCGCCGCATACTTCGGCGACTCCGGACTGTTACAGTCAATAAAATATACTGTATTTGGTTCTACTACTTTTACATGGGCTGTTGCTTTGATATCGGTTCCTTTTACGGCGCCCTTGATCTCTCCGTCAACGGTAAGATCTGCATTTTCCAGATTCCATGTAACTTTCATCTCGGAAGTGTTGTTCTTATTTGTTGTTACTTCCACCTTTTCCGGTAATGCTGCCGGCACTCCCTCAACCGTATACGCAGCCACGTCTTTTATGCTGACGATCTCCTCTGCGGAGCTGTCATATTCCACGCCTTCAATCGTATAAGTGGTAATAGAATTTGCTTTCAGCACGGCTGTAACATTCTTTTTCGCTGTATCGGCAGTAATCTTGCCCTCGTCCGATACATCCGCCCAATTCTCGCCATCTTTCAGAGTTCCGCTTGTGCGGACTGCTGTAATTTTATCGCTTATGGTATTGAATTTCGAAAGATCAAACTGCCATGTCTGATCCTCGCCTGCCGTATTAGCCGCTACGATCACGACTTTCTTTCCTTTCGGGTCATAAGCAGCTAATGTATCGTCGCTGGAGGAAATAATTGCATATCCCGGCCGGATATATCTGGAAAACTGTCCGTAAGCATAGTACTTCTTGGTAAGGACGATCTCTTGATTATCATGGTCGCCGATTGCAAGCCCCCAGTAAGCATTCTTCATATCGTTATTCTTACTATAGATCTCTTCCAGAGAACCATAATCTGCATCGCTTTTTGTCGTTACCTTCTGATCTACATGCATATCAATGGCATTCCAGAAAATCCATGCGCTGGACTGGAGGCCGTTGACATCCTTCATCATCTGCTTTGCCAAACCCAGGGCGGGACTCATCTCCCCTGCATTGCTTCCGGCAGTGTAGGAACCATCCACCTCAGACATCCAAAGATTCTCTCCGGATTTTTCTGCCAGCTCCTTTAGTTCCGCGCGTTTAGAACCGCCATATGTATGGGTATCGATTCGCGTGATCGCATCCTTAGCTTCCTGCGACAGCTTATTATAGGAAGAAATCGCCGTATCAATACTGGTCTCGTCTGTTCCGGACAGGATGATGGAAATCCCTTTGCTGTCCAATTCCTTCTTCAAAGCCGTAATAATCTTTGACTGTGATTCCCCCTGATCAAAATGGCAGCCCTCCTGTTTATTACTGTGGGCGCCCCAGTAGTTTGTATATGGCTCATTCATCGGCGTAGCGCTCTGGAATGAGATAACGCCTTCGTTATTCCAATGCTCGATCACATCCGCCATATACGCTGCGAATGCCTGATAGGAATCTGCCCGGAGGTTATCCTTGCTGGAATCCACCGCCCCTGAACTGCATCCGCTGTTGGTCATAAAATACGGAGGTGAATTAGAAAACGCCTCTGCGATAAAGTCTTCACCGCTGGCCGCTGCCGCCGCTTTCAGAATATTCATCTGATTCTTGTCAGCATCCCAGTCATAATTCCATGCATACCCGCATTCCTCATCTACTCTGGTAAATTCCTTCTGATAGTCCTCGATGCTCTTCTTGTTTGTATCAATCTTCGTAACATCCACTGCATATCCCGGAACCGCCGAATCGGAACGGGTAATATGGGATTTATGTAAAAATTCCTGTTCCTCCGGCACTTCCCCCTCCTGCCCGGATTTAATAACCGCCATTTTCACAAAGTCCAATGTCCAGTCCGTCTTTCCCGCGATATTAATGGTGTTCTCTCCCGCTTTTAACTCTACATCCGAAAACTCGGCAATAAACAGCATATGATTATTACCGGAGGCAATCTGGTTCTTGTTGATCGTATCCGCATCCATGATTCGGTCGCTTTCCGGATTATCATTCACCCGGATTGCCACATCCCGCGTATTACTTCCTGTCAGCGTCAAGAGAAGCTTTACCGTATAACTCCCGGCTTCCTCTGCCGCCACGGTATAACGGAGATTATCCCCCTGGCCTGCCGCATCGTCTAATTTGTTGATCCATCCGATTTTCTTGAAATCCTCAACCTTCTTACCCTTTGTTATGCCAAAATCAGCATCTGAGAATGCATAGCTTACATTTCCCATCGCTGTATTGTTTTCTACTTTCATACTGGTACCCGCATAGGACAGCGTTCGCCCTTCGGTTTCCAAATCATAAATTACGGCGTTTTTATTAACCGGCACCTGCTCGGGTTCTCCCACCAAGTCTCCGCCTCCTACATTATAGCGGCCAATATTCATATCCAAGCCTTCGTCGCTGTAGAACACTCTTGCCGCTTCCGCCGTCAGCTTGTCGCTATAACCGATACGGTTTGCCCACCAGCACAGAGAGGTGCCCCAGCCTTCGTACTCTCCAAGGCCGTCCCCGTCGGTATCATGAAATGTAGACGCAAGGCCCGGATTAAGCTTCACCGTCTTGTCTGCTCCTGCTGCCTGAACCTGAATACCGCTTAGCGGAATTGATGTCAAACAGAGGGCTGCCGCTGCTACCGCCGCAATTCCTCTTTTCATTCCCTTCATTTCCTTCCCTTCCTTTCTGAAATATTTCTTTTCCAAAATACGCAGTCTATATTTTATGCCGACTCCCGATCCCAGAAACTTATAAGCAGTTTTCTTTTAAAAACTGATTCCATTTTCAGTATATTCAGAAAAAGAGCTAAGATATATCACATATCTTAGCTCTTAGTCATGTATCTTATTTTATTTTCCAATCCTTCCCATAGCCAAACTTTTTGCGATACTCATTCGGAGTCACTCCCGCCACCTGCCGGAATGTCCTTGAAAATGGCTCTGGGAACAAAATCCCAGATAAAATGCAATATCGCGGATCTGATAATCCGAATATTTCAAAAGGTTCTCCCCTCGGCGTATCTTCTCCCGCCGGATATATTCCGTGATCGTCATATTCTCAGAATCACTGAATAAATGAGACAAGTAATCTGCGTTGACCCGCAGCTCCTCTGCAATATCCGCAATCTGTATCGCATCATGCAGATGGCTGAAAATATAATCCTTAATCTTTCCAATTAACGGATTCTTTCTGGTCTTTTGCTTCTCCGCTCCCTCCATTTTCCCCGCATGAACCAATTTGGCATAAGTATACTGAGCCTCCCGCTTAAATGCTTCCACCTCCGGCACGCTCTGGATTTCCTCCACTTGCCGGATCAGGCTGTCCGCCAGAGAAAAAGACTGTTCCACACCCATCCCCCCGCGGATCGCGGCTCTAGACGCCAGCGTAATATTACCAACCGCAACATTCTTACCTGATCTCAACGGATCGCTGGCCAGTATCCCAATCTCTCCTTCATAAATCTCGGAAATACTTCTAGCCAATGCCTGCACATCCCCTTTTTCTATACTGTCCAATTCTCTCAATTCTTGTTCATAGGGATTATGCATGCCCGGATTCTCCAACTGATCAAATATATCATGTGAAATCCTGCTCTGCATATTGATAGTCGGAGGAAAGGATTCTTTATTCTTCTCCCACAGCTCGGCCGCGGGCATCTCTTCTCCGGTCAAATGCTCATGGAGAAGCAGGATACCCGAAAGAAACCGATCCAGCATAGATCTCATGCAGCAATTCCTGATTCTTTTTAAAAAAATCTTGCTCTATTCTTTTACTGCCAAACCTTTGCACCAATTCATTCTGCGCACGATATATATGAAAGGACGAATGTATCAATTTCATCATCTGTTCCACAAAGTATGGACGAAGCACCTTTCTCACTCCTTTTTTACCTTGCTGTACAATGCCATCCCTTTCTATAGCTCCGCCTTCCTAAGCCATGATTCAACGTCGCCAAACATCTCTTCTTCCTGCGCATCGTCAGAATGGAGTTCCCCGATTTTCTCTCCCATCTGCTGGTTATTATAACGGAGTCCTTTCAATACTTCCGACAGCTTATGAATTACCTCCGGTTTCAGGGAATCGGAATACACCTCTACGTCAGTAATCCGGCCGCTGTCCACCTGAAACTGGATATCCACCTGTCCCCAGCAAAACCGCTCGGAGATCTCATACTGAAATTCAAACTGCCTCCCATATACCCAGTCCCATGAAGCGTATTTCTCATACAATTCTAAAACCGCCTGTCTATCCAGCTCCTCCTCCTTAATGATACGGCTCTCATGCCCATACACCTCCTCAAAGGTCTCTTTCAGGGCCTTTTTCAATTGCTCGATCGTAAGCCCGGGATTGTAGTCAATAAGATTAGCCACTCTCGAACGCACCGACTTAATTCCCTTGGAGTCCAGCTTTTTCTTAGACACGTTCAGATACTTATTCAGCTCGCCCAGCTTCACATCCACCATAATTGTCCCATGATGGTAACAGCGTCCCTTGTGCTCATGGAACGCGTTGCCGGAAAACTTCTGCCCGTCCACCAGAATATCATTCCGCCCGGAAGCCTCCGCATGGATTCCAAGCTTCTGCACCGCTTTTAAAATAACCTCAAGCTGCCTTTTCAGGTCATAATTCTCCTTGCTCGCCAGAAATGTAAAGTTCAAATTCCCCAGATCATGGAACACCGCTCCGCCGCCGGAAATCCGCCTTGCGATCACCGCGCCGTCTTCCTCGATCCGGCTGATCTGACATTCCTTCCATGCGTTCTGATTCTTGCCGATTACGATCGTATTCTGATTCTGCCACAGATACAGGATCACCTCGTCCTCCCCGCATCTGGAAAACAGATATTCCTCTATCGCCAGATTCTTGTGCGGATTTGTTCCCGTGCTCTCGATATATGCTGTCTTATTAATCATGTCAGTCTCCTTTTCCTCTTCTTTTCCATCGCCGCTTTTCCCAGCCGCAAGAGTGCGATAGCACGGATTTTGCAAATGGATGCGCAGGCTGGATGAGCTAAAGGTCATCCAGCCGTACAGGCGGCAAAAATTTATTCCGGCTGATAGCTGTCCATAAACTCGCTTACCGGCGCTTCACAGCTTCTCATCGCCAATATCGTCTTCTCAAATAATTCACTCAGCTCCCATCCAAGACGCTCCGCCCCTTCCGAAATCACTTCCCTTGAACACCCGGCTGCAAAACGCTTGTCCTTAAACTTCTTCTTTAAGCTCTTGACTTCCATATCCATCACGCTCTTAGAGGGCCGCATCAGCGCCGCAGACCAGATAAGGCCGGTCAGCTCGTCCGCGGCAAACAACACCTTCTCCATCTCATGCTTCGGCTCCTGATCGCTGCAAAGGCCATATCCGTGGGAACAGATACTGTAAATCATATCCTCCCCCGCGCCGCCTTCTCTTAAAAGCTCCGGCGCTTTCTTACAGTGCTCCTCGGGATACCATTCAAAATCAATATCGTGAAGCAGTCCCGTGATTCCCCAGTACTCCTCTTCCTCCCCGTATCCAAGCTCCTTCGCATACCACCGCATGACGCCCTCCACCGTCAGCGCGTGCTGGATGTGGAACGGCTCCTTATTGTATTTCCTAAGAAGCGCAAAGGCTTCTTCTCTGGTCAGCTTACTTGTCATCATGTTCAAAATTCCTCCTTTATATACAATCCCCGGCAGAACCTCCGCCATTTAACATTCCTGATTTACATTAATCCGGTCAATCATGACATTCAGAATCTCTGTATCCGTAGAACGCATGCCTACGCGCCCGATATATCCCATGCTCTTGATCGTCTCTTCAATATCTCCCTTGATAATCCCCTCGCCGGGCAGAAAGCTTTTATTCTGCAGGCTCAGATGAAATGCGATCAGCGCCGCGTCCACGGAGGATGCGATCTTTGCCGCGCAGGATGATTTCGCACCGTCGCACACAATGCCGCCCACATTTCCAAGGGTATTGATGATCGTCAGGGACACCTGTTCATAGCTGCCGCCATACATATAGGTGATCCCGGCTCCCGCTCCGCACGCCGCGCTTACCGCCCCGCAGTAAGCCGAAAGGCTTCCGATATAATGCTTCTGATGGATAGCGATTAGATTGCTGACCACCAGCGCGCGGTACATCTTCTCTCTGGAAACCTCCCATTCCTCCGCATAGACGATCACTGGCAGGGACACCGTCAGCCCCTGATTGCCGCTTCCGGAATTAATCACTACCGGCAGAGAGCATCCGCCCATACGCGCGTCGCTTCCCGCCGCCGCTCTGGCGCAGGCGCGCGTAGTAGCTGACTTGCCCCACACATGCATCAGGGTCTTTCCGATCTGAGCTCCATAATTATTATCCAGACCCTCCTGCGCAATGGCCGAATTCAGTTCCACCTGCCGGGTAATCACCTCGTCAATATCCTCGATCTTTACCCGGTCCGCAAAGTCCAAAATATCTCTCACGGTAAGCCCTGACTTATCCGCTCCCGCTTCCTTCGACTCCGCCTCCACCGGCCGGTCTAAAACCACCCCGCCGTTTTTCACGATCCTGACTACATTCGTGTGATGGCTGACAATCGTAACCTCCGCAGACTGCTCTCCTTTGATTACCCGGGCGGTTATATAGAGATTCTCTACACCGTCTATTAAATTGCAGGTGCAGATTTTCCGGGCCGCCAGCTCCTTCGCCCTCTGAATATGCTCCGGCGTAACCTCCTCTAATACTTCCAGCTCCTTCGCCGCATCGCCTCCTACAGCTCCAAGGATTGCCGCCGCTTCAATCCCTTTCATCCCGTCTGAATTAGGAACCGTAACGCCCTTCACATTCTTGATAATATTGCCGCTGCAGTCCATCTCAATCCGGTCCGGAAATTCCCCGAGCACCTCCACAGCCTTCGCTGCTGAAAATGCAATGGCAATGGGCTCCGTACACCCCAGCGCCGGAACCAGCTCATGTTTCAAAATATTCACATAATTATCATATAAGCTTTGATCCATTTCCTATCCCGTCCTTTCCTCTTAATCGTATCCCGGCTAAAACAAACCGAATAATTTATCGTTAAATCCACTGTAAACCGTATCGTAATCCACATACCGCAAGCCTCGGTTCTTAAGCCCTTTGCGGCAGGCTGCCAATACTCCGTCGGCAATGACAGTTCCTGTTTCTCCCTGTTTCAAAATTGCAGGAAATACATAGTACACCAGAAATAGGCTGACCTCCGATCTGGTTCTAGAATCCAGCACTCCGCGCTTATTCCCGCAGCTTTCTGCGACAGCCTGCATAACGCGCCGGCCAATCTCCTCTGCCGCGCTTTTCTTGTCCCCGGCCTGTTCCACATACTCCCTCATTTCTGAAAAATAGTGTCCGTATTCCTGCGCAAATTCCTTTGAGCGGGATTCATAAGTGTTCTTTTTTAGAGATGTCATCATCCTGCCCCTGTCCTCAAAAACCATTTCTATTCCTTGAAGCATCCCATCCCTCCTTTTCCAACGCATCCCAAATTTTCTAACTACAAATTCTCCGGATTCTCTTATCAACACTAAGTCATCTACAAACAGTATCAGTATAGCATATTTCTACGGCAATGGATAGTTACAGATCAAAAACATGACAGTGTCAAGCGTTTTTGAAAATGTCCCAAAATAATTGAAACATTAGCCCCGATTCA
>CAJUTH010000049.1 GCA_910589275.1 uncultured Dorea sp. | reverse complement strand
TACTTCATAACGAATGCCTACCTCCATTCCGCTTCGCTCCATGTCGGTATTCGTTTCACTCATATAGACCGTGAGACAAGTCTCAGATGCCCTGCAAGCAGTCCTCTGAGACTTGTCTCACGGTCTGCATTCGTTGTTATCGTTTATCTTATCGCATTTTTCTTTTGCTTTCAACCCTTCATTGCGGAAAAGTGCAAAAAATTAGAGCGTCCTCTGTTTTAAAGAGAACGCCCGGCTTCTGCTTTCCTTGCTATTTGGTTACTCCGCCGCCGGTTTCTCAACCTGCGCAATCGCTGCCTTCTGCATTGGAATACGGCAGTTTTTATTACTTCCAAATTCAACAATCACATCATCGTCTGTAATGTCGATAACAACTCCGTAAAATCCGCTGGTAGTAAGCACTGTATCGCCAACCTCCAATTCAGAAATCATCGCCGCTACTCTCTTCTGTTCTTTCTTCTGCGGTCTCATCAGAATCCAGTAAAAACCTCCGATAATAACTGCATAAATAAGAATTATACTAAGTCCGCCGCCGAACCCTGACGCTGCTAATGTAAACATATCCTATTCCTCCTGTAAATGCTATACTTCTTCTTTTTTAGACACTAATGGTATCATACACAATTTCTTACGATTCAGCAAGCTTTTTTTCAATTCTTTATTTATTGAAGTAACAATTCAGCCATCGCCTGCATTTGGGCAAATCATGCTTGCATGAATGAGCGCATAATGCAGGCGATGAACTAAACGCCCCTTAAAGTCTCAAGCCCCTCTAGCGTCTTCTTTTTAAATTCACTGTAATTTCCAGAATCTATCGCAATCCTGATATCTTCCATTAAATGATTATAAAAATATAAATTGTGAAGTACGCACAGCCGCATTCCCAACATTTCTTTTGCCTTTAGAAGATGTCTGATATATGCTCTGGAATACTTTCTGCAGGCCGGGCACCCACAGCCCTCTTCAATCGGCCTCTCATCTAGTTCATATCTAGCGTTAAATAAATTAAGTTTCCCTGCTCTGGTATAAACGTGTCCATGTCTTCCGTTTCTGCTGGGATATACGCAGTCAAAGAAATCCACGCCCCGGTCCACAGCCTCCAAAATATTAGCAGGCGTTCCCACCCCCATAAGATAAACCGGCTTATTCTCCGGTAAATATGGTACCACAGACTCTAAAATCCGATACATATCCTCATGGGATTCTCCCACAGCCAGTCCTCCCACAGCATAGCCATCCAAATTAAGCGCCGCAATCTCCTTGGCATGCCGTATCCGGATATCCTCATAAATGCCGCCCTGATTGATACCAAACAGCATCTGCCGCCTGTTAATGGTATCTTCTAATCCGTTCAGCCTGTCCAGCTCTTCCTTGCATCGGTAAAGCCATCTTGTAGTGCGGTCCACCGACTTTTCGATATACTCCCTGTCTGCAACACTAGAAGGACATTCATCAAATGCCATAGCAATAGTTGAGGCCAGATTCGATTGTATCTGCATACTTTCCTCCGGGCCCATAAATATTTTCCTGCCGTCAATATGGGATTGAAAATACACGCCTTCTTCTTTAATCTTCCGCAATCCTGCCAGCGAAAACACCTGAAATCCGCCTGAATCAGTAAGAATTGGTTTATCCCATACCATAAATTTATGCAGGCCGCCAAGCTTCTTCACCACCATATCCCCCGGCCTTACATGGAGATGATACGTATTGGACAGTTCTACCTTGGTTCCTATTTCCTGAAGATCCTCCGTAGACACCGCTCCCTTTATTGCCGCGGCCGTGCCTACATTCATAAACACCGGAGTCTCAATGGTTCCGTGAACGGTATGAAATTTCCCACGCTTTGCCTTTCCGTCTTTTTTTAATAACTCATACATAAAAACAAACGCCCCGGTACCGCACCGGAGCGCATCTCCTTTCTTAATAATGACAGACAACCGGTATGCCCGCCTCGATATAACTGTACAGCTCAGCCGCCGCTGATACCGGCATATTTACACATCCATGGGAACCGTAAGTCAAATATCTAGATCCGCCAAAGGCAGACTGCCAGGTTGCGTCGTGGAAACCGATTCCTCCGTTAAATGGCATCCAATAGGAAACCGGCGACTCATACTCATAAGTCCCATCCGGCATTTTCTTTCCGCGGAGTACCTGATTCGGCGCCTTATAGGAAAGAGTATACACGCCCTGAGGCGTTGCATGACCCTTATTCGGATTCCCCGTTACAATATCAGACTGTAAAATACACTGTCCATCCTTAAAATAGAACATATGCTGATTGGTAAGATCCACCTCCGCATAAGTATTTCCAAAATCGTTGCCCTCATGGGTTGCCCCGCGCCGCAGATAATTCGGTTCTCTAGTAACCGTCTCCGCATTCTGGATATTCGCTGTCAGGGCGCTATATTCCGTCTCCTGATCAATCAGCCAGCCATATGTGCCGCCTTCTATCTGCACCGTATTGCCGAAGCCTGTCGTAAAATTCCTTGGCCTGCCATAGGTATCATACTTCTCCGCTAATCCGGCAATATAACCCCTCACCGCATCCTGATTAAAGGTAACCTGCATATTCTCATCTACGCTGATCCACTGTGAAATCACAGTGGCGTCCACAACCTCTGTATACGGTGTAAAATCCAGTGTAATATTCGCCCCCAGATAGCTGTTCATCGCATCTCTTGCCGCAATCACTTCCGGTGATTCCGATGTATATACCGGTGCCACATAACAGCCCTTTTCTTCCAGGCTAACCTCCGGGATGAAACCGCTGATTGCTTCATTCACGGCCGTTATAAACTTCTCGAAATCAAGCTGCGTGCCGTATTCCTCCCCCTTAATCTCAAATTGCGTACCTTGAAATTCCGGTATCGCTGAAATAGGCGGCGTCTGTTCCTCCGGTCTCGTACATTCCAAGTTCCCCATGGCACCTTTAAGCTGATCTTCATTATACTCCACTCCGATAGAAGCAGTAATATCAGGATGCTCCCAAAACGCAGTAAACCACAAGAATGGGTTCTGCTTTTCAAGCTGCTTCTTAACTAAATCATCCTTTACATACTTCAAAGAAATATTCGATCCATAAATTACTTCCTTCTTCCCCCCCAATTCAGAAAGCGTCAAGCTATAACCCGCAACCTCGCCAGCCATATACTCCTGAACTTCATCAACTGTTTTCAAGGAAAAATCAACGCCGTTTATCTTCGTATTATAATAAAAATGGCTGTAAAAAAATGCCGAAACCCCTAAATATGCTGCAGCAAATACAAAAACAACACAAAGCATCGCAATTAGAACCTTCTTTCTCCGGCGATGCTTCTTCAGAGCGATCTCCGCCTCCGTAGGTTCGCTTTTCTCACTTTCTTCTTCTATTTCAACTTCTTCTATTTCACCATTCTCAGGTTCTTCTAAATCTTCGTCCTCAGAATCAGTCTCTTCTTCTGTCATGGATTCACTATCCTCTTCCTGCTCTTTTAGTTCACCTTCTAATTCGGCCTTTGTATCCTCTTCCTGTTCCTTAGACTCATCGTCATTTTTCACTTCTTCCGAATCGTCTGGCTTTTCTTCACTCTGTTTATCCTCTGTTTCCCCGGAAGCCTCCTCCCGCAAATCGTCTGCATCCTCAGACACAGATGACTCTGAATTATCTGAATCGTCTTTCCCTTCGTCCTCCTCTGACCTGCCGTTTTCTAACACTTCATTTTCTGAAAATTCTTCGTTCTCCTCTATCTCATCATCATAGTTGGAATCATCTACATCCTCAAATAATTCATCGTTGCTGATAATCAGAAATTCATCTTCAGCCTCATGTTGCTGCCCGCGGCGGAAAAAAGATTTTTTATCGCGCTCTTTTTTTCTCATCTATCCTGCTCCTCATAAAAAACTCATACAAATTGATTATAATACGGCAAAAGTAAAAAGTACAGCAAAAATTGCCTTTTTACGACGGTTTTAATCAATTAACAGCTTACTATTTACTCCGTTCACAACGACATTCACAAATTCATCTAAAATTAATTCCATGAACAGGAAATGCCGCATACATTGTAATTGTATGCAGCACTAATATATATAATCCTATCCGTTTTAGCTAAACTTGCCTTTTTTCTGCATATGTTATATAATTCAAATTCAGAAAAAAGCAAAGGAGGCTATGAATTATGGGAGGTTCAATATATGGAACACTTTTTCAAATTTCCACATGGGGAGAATCCCATGGTCCTTCTATCGGCGTTACTATCGACGGATGTCCCGCCGGACTTCCCCTCACAGAAACCGATATTCAAATATTCTTAAATAGGAGAAAACCCGGTCAGAATAAATTTACCACCAAACGGAATGAAGCTGATGCGGCACGGATCCTTTCCGGCATATTTGAAGGACAGACCACCGGAACGCCGATTTCTATTCTTGTAGAAAATCAAGATCAGAAATCTAAAGATTATGGAAATATTATGAACTGTTACCGCCCCGGACATGCAGATTATACCTTTGACGCCAAATATGGTATCCGGGATTACCGAGGCGGAGGGCGTTCTTCCGGACGCGAAACGATCGGCCGTGTAGCCGCCGGCGCCATTGCCTCCAAACTCCTTGCCAAGTTGAACATCCAAATAACAACCTACGCCAAATCCATCGGTCCGGTTACTGTTCCGGAATCAGAATATGATTATGCCTGTATCAATCAAAACAGCCTCTATATGCCGAATAACCGGTACGCCAAACTAGCCTCTCAATATTTAGAGCAATGTATCGCGGCCCAAGATTCCTCCGGCGGAATCATTGAATGCGTTGTAACCGGTATGCCTGCCGGAATCGGCGAAACCGTCTTTGAAAAACTAGACGCAAATCTCGCAAAAGCTATTCTGTCCATCGGCTCTGTGAAAGGGGTAGAAATCGGCGACGGTTTTCAAGCGGCACAGGCGCTTGGCAGCATCAACAACGACCCATTTTATAAAGATGAAGGCCGAATTGCTAAAAAGACAAACCATTCCGGCGGAATCCTTGGCGGAATGAGTGATGGAAGCCCGATTATTTTAAGGGCCGCCATCAAACCAACTCCCTCTATCGCTCAGCCGCAGGAAACCACAAATAAATCCGGGGACTCCCTTTCCCTTTCCATTCATGGACGCCATGACCCCGTCATCGTTCCCAGAGCCGTCGTGGTAGTAGAATCCATGACTGCTTTAACATTGATCGATATGTTAATGATTAATATGTCCTCCAGATTGGACCGTTTCATTAATTTCTACAACTAAATAGTAACGTTTATGCGCTGCCTGCCTCCAGCGCCATCTGCCTTCTGCGTCTGCGGTCCCGTTCTTTTCTTTTCCGCTCTCTGCGTATCCGGAGCACATAAGCGTAAATACTTAAGAACACCAACAGGAATGAAAACGTCATGATAATAAATACCAGCACAAATTTTGCCGGAAGCTGAATTTCTTTTTGAGACAGCCATATTTTTACAGGCTCTAATACCGAAGATATCTCTATAACAGTTCCGACGTTTTGTTCCGTATCTGTATCTGTCTCCACCTCTTCACTCGGCGCTTTTACCGCAACGCCTTTTGGTGCAGTTACATTTCTTACAGGAGTAAACGTCATATTATAAGGTACCAGCGTCTCATAAAAGCGTATCATGCTTCCCCGATCCTTCACCTCTACATTCACCACTGCAAGAAATATGCCCGGAGCCAATTCACACAAGGACTCCGGCTCATCCACCGTAACCCCTGTAAATTGAAAATCAAGCTGCTCCGTGGCTACCATTTCTCTTCTAGATATGGAATACATATGGATAAAGTCGCCAATTCCCATCCCAAATGTCGCAGGAAAATTCAATATATAATCTCCCGACACTTCCAAATCCTGAAAATTACCGCCTTCTGACGTATCGGCATACTCTCCCAAATCTTCTATAACTTCGAAATTTTCATTTAAAATCTTAAAGCTATAGCCTCCATCCACATTCGTCTGAATCACATATTGGTTCTTCTCCTCCAAATAACCAATTCCCAGAACGTTATAATCATCGCTGATCTTAATGGTTCGTTTATAATCCAGCTTATCCGGATCCATCACATAAAGGCAGCCTCTGTTTTCCGCTATCGTATGCGTGTACAATGCCACATAAATCTCGTTAGTCCCCGGATTATAAGTCATTCCATTGCAGTGCTCCCACTCCCGGTTCTGCACACGTTTCGCCAGTGTATAAGGCTTAACCGGATTGCCGTTCTCATCCGTATCCTTCCGGTAATAAGCTGAGACAATATCTGATACCTCCGGATCATCCGCCATATTCTCCAATGTGATAATATAATCTTCTGTAGCGCAGACAGACTGCACCACACCGCCATGACGCGGCTCTTCATAAATCTGGTTCCATTGAAGATTTTTCAGCGCGTCATCCCCTGCAATCTCCGCTCGGCCTTCCATACCGCCAATACACAGTGCTGCGGCAAGAACCAGAAACCCTCTTATTAATTTTCCCCGCATATTTATTCGATTCCCTTAATTTTATACTTTAAAGCATCCCCCGCCTACAAATTCTTTCAGTAATGAATTTGCCGGTATCATATCGCTGCTGACTCCCACAAAATAATCCAAAAACTTCAGCAGCCTCTTTGCCTCCAGATATTCCGGACAATCTCTCTCAATTCCAAATAATAGAGGCTCCACATAGGCCTTCAGCACTGCTAATTCATAAATCAGCGAAGAATTAAACATCATATCCGCTTCCTCCTGATAAGGAAAAATGTACTCTTCCTCTCCCCTTCTTACAGAAGGCCACATACTGATGGTTTCTTTTGCCGTCCTTCCCCTAGTACGCGCATCCCGGACCATTCTCCTGAGAAGCCGTCCGTCTGTCGTAGGAATACGGTTGTGTTCATCTACGTTTAACTGCGTCAGCGCGCTTATATAGATTTTGAACTTATTTTCATCCGGGAGAGAATCTGTCATCTTCGGATTTAAACCGTGAATCCCTTCGATCACTAACACGTCGTTCTCTCCCAGCTTCTTTGGCTCGCTGCCATATTCCTTGTGCCCCGTCTTAAAATTAAAGGTGGGAAGCACAACTTCTTCTCCTTCAAGCAAACGTTTCATACAATCCTGAAACAGTTCCCTGTCCACCGCCTCAAGACATTCAAAATTAAACTCTCCTTTTTCGTCTCTCGGAGTATTCTCCCGCTCTACAAAGAAATTATCCAATGCAATTGGATGAGGCGTCATGCCATGTGCCTTTAACTGAATGGACAGTCTGTGGGAAAACGTGGTCTTTCCAGAGGAGGACGGACCTGCTATCAAAATAAACTTCACTTCCGGATTCACAGATATCCTCTCCGCAATATCAGCAATTTTCTTTTCCTGGTATGCTTCCTGAACCAGTATCATATCCAAAGGATCACTTTTGGTAATCTGGTCATTAAGCGCGCCCACCGTCTCAATTCCCTGCATATCCCCCCAGATTGTAGACTCCTTTAATACCTGAAACAACTTATGTGCCGGACGGAAAGGCCGGAGTTCTTTCGGGACTTTCTTAACCGGCATTTGAATCACCAGTCCTTCATCATAAAGATACAATTCAAAATACTTCAGATAGCCGGTGCTAGGCACCATATATCCATAAAAGTAATCTTCAAATTCATTCAAACTGTAAATATTCACTCTAGACACTCGGCGATAAGCAAACAACTTCTCCTTATCGTACATGCCGTGGCGCCGAAATAGGGCAATCGCCTCATTTATATTCACAGAACGCTTTTGAAATGGAATGTCCTTGTCAATAAGTTCCCGCATCCTTGCTTTCACATGTACGAGAAATTCCGCATTCACCGCTGCTCCGTCTACCGTACAGTAAAGACCGTCTCCCACTGAGAAATGAACTCTCACCTTCACGCCTTCCTTATGGCTGCATACATCATAAATTGATTTGACCAGCAGAAGCTTCATACTGCGTATGTACGTTGCATGTCCGATATGATCCTTCGTAGTAAGGAATTCAAGGGTACAATCTCCTTTCAGCGTCTTTGCCAGCTCCTGAAGTCTTCCGTCTGCCAAAACCAGTACGATGTCGTCTGTATAGTCCTTCTGATACTCTTTTGCAATCTCCAGATAAGAAATCCCTTTCGGATACTGCCTGCTGCCGTCTCCTACCTGAACGTTCACCATTTCCTGTCCCATGTCTTCCTCCTTTTCTTTTAAATAATCTGAAACGGATGGTGGGGCGGAGCTGTCACTACCGTAATTTTTGGAAACCTTTCACCGAAAAATTCGGCCATATCCCGGTTAAAAATATGTTCAGTTCCATAATGCCCCCCGTCGATAATCGAAAGTCCGCGCGCCACTGCATCAATCCCCGTATGATGATCAATATCCCCTGTAACCAGCACATCTGCCTCCGCCATAAGAGCCGCTCTTACCATGCTCTTTCCAGCTCCCGGCGAGACCGCCACTCGTTTAACAGGAGTTTTTATATCTCCAAACACTTTCACATGATCCAATCCGAAGCTCTGCTTCACCCATCTGCTGTACTCTTCGAGATTAATGGATTCTTTTAAATCCGCAACCCGTCCAATCCCCTGAGGCTTTCCATCTATAGGGCTCTCCGGACAGGTTACCTCTAATACCCGTCCTTCCTCCAGTCCCAATATACGGCCCGCCAATTCCGCCATTCTCATCACATCATAATTTGTATGCATAGCATAATATGCAATATCCTCCTGAATCAATCGAATAACCCGTCTTCCGATAAATTCATCTGTTCTGATGCTCCGCATCCCAGAAAAAATCAGCGGATGATGGGTAACAAGCATATCTGCATGTGCCTTTGCAGCCGCTTCTATCACCTCTTCCGTTGGATCTAACGCCACACAAACTCTTTTTACCTCTTTTTCCGGGCTTCCCACCAGAAGTCCTACATTATCCCAATCCAACGCACAAGAAACAGGATATTCCTTTTCAATCTTCTCTATTACATCTCTGCACAGCATATTCACTGCTCCTTTTATGTCCTAAAAATAGACAAAGCCTATAATTTAACAGCACCCAGAAAAGACTTTACCGATACAAGGCAAGCGCCTGTCTGATACGCATAAGCTCTGTTCTTATTTCCCTGCAGCGGAGCTTAACAGCTTCGCCAGGCTGCTCCTCTATTCTCTGATAAATACCTTCCAGCCGTTTCTCTTCTTTTATCAGAAAACGACGCAATACCGGATCTCTTCCTGCGAGAAGCTTACGTCCATAACAAAGTTCCAATTCCGTATACGCAGACTCTTCTCCGTGTACCAGCTTCATCATAGGATAGAACTTGTTCTCTTCTTCCGCCATCTTTTCTTCCGTCAGACAAAATCCATTTCTGCTAAGATACTCTCTTACCTTATGAATCTCCGACTGTGGCTGCAGGATAAATTCCCGGATACTTTCGGCTGTCTCTTTCGATTCCTCCAAAATCCGGATGATAAGCCCTCCTCCCATACCTGCGGCGATCACCGTATCCGCTTCGCCCTTTCTCAGGCTTTTCAATCCGTCGGAAAGCCGAATCTCAATTCTTTTCTCCAGATTATGCTCCTTAATGTGTATTAACGCCCTATCAAGAGGTCCCTGATTCACATCCATCGCTATCACGCGTTCACATTTCCCAGTCTCTGCCAGATAAATCGGCACGTACCCATGGTCGGTTCCCACATCGGCGGCAACGGCCCCTTCCGTCACAAGACCTGCAATGGCGGCAAGTCTTTTCGATAGTTCCATAGACTCCTCTTTCCTAGTCCAGATAATCACGAAGCTTTCTGCTTCGGCTTGGATGACGCAGCTTTCTTAATGCTTTCGCCTCAATCTGTCTGATACGCTCTCTGGTAACGTCAAATTCCCGTCCTACTTCCTCCAGCGTACGGGCGCGTCCGTCGTTCATTCCAAAACGGAGACGGAGCACCTTCTGCTCTCTCTCAGTCAAAGTATCCAGCACCTCATCTAACTGTTCCTTTAAAAGCGTAGCCGCCGCTGCCTCTGCCGGTACAGGAACATTATCATCCTGAATAAAATCACCAAGATGACTGTCTTCCTCTTCTCCGATCGGAGTTTCTAAAGACACTGGTTCCTGAGATATCTTTAAAATCTCCCTTACACGGTCTACAGGCATGTCCAATTCCTCCGCGATCTCCTCCGGCGTAGGTTCGCGCCCCAGCTCTTGCAGGAGCTGTCTGGAAACCCGAATCAATTTGTTGATCGTCTCCACCATATGCACAGGAATCCGGATCGTCCTTGCCTGATCCGCAATCGCTCTGGTAATTGCCTGACGGATCCACCATGTTGCATAGGTACTGAACTTAAACCCCTTCTGATAATCAAATTTCTCAACTGCTTTGATCAGTCCAAGGTTCCCCTCCTGAATCAAATCAAGGAACAACATGCCACGGCCGACATATCTCTTTGCAATGCTTACTACCAGTCTCAGATTTGCTTCTGCCAAGCGTTTCTTGGCGTCCTCATCTCCCTCTGCCATTCTTCTGGCAAGGTCAACCTCTTCCTCAGCAGACAGAAGCGGAACCTTACCGATTTCCTTTAGATACATGCGGACCGGATCCTCAATACTGATACCGTCAGGAACAGACAAGTCGATCTTCTCCATATCAACCTCATCCTCGTCTGTCAGCACCACTTCCAGATCATCATCCACATCCACATCTGAATTAATACGGAGTACATCAATTCCATTCGACTCCAGATATTCAAATACCTTCTCCATCTGCTCTGGATTCAGCTCCATATCTGAGAAAAAGTCGTTGATTTCCTGAATTTCAAGAATACTCTTTTTATTTTTTCCCATTTTCAGCAGATCTTTTAACTTTTCCTCAAATTTTACAATGTTTTCTTCCATGTAATGTCCATCCTCTCATTGCTTGTTTATATTTTATCCTTAATTGATAGAAATATGCAGTTCCTTCATGTGCTGCAGCGCCCGCTTATCCGCCATCAGATTCTGCAGGCCCTTTATATCTGTCGGATCAAGGCTCTTCGACACTTCATCCAAACGATACTGCTTAATCCGAATAATCGTCTCCTTCAGCGCCTTTTCCTTCTCATTCACTGTAGAAAGCTTGGGAAGCTTCGTGTGAAACAATTCCGCTACCCTCCGGTGCTCATCCTCATCCGTAAAATGGTTCATAATCTGCGCCGGATTAACCGTCCCCTTTTCACGCTGCTGATATAGAAGCTCCGCTACCGTATGATAAAGCGGCTCTGTAAAGTCCTCCGGCCTGATCAGCTTCTCAATCTGCCCAAAGAGACTGTCATCCTCAATCAGCCATGTCAGGAGAATCCTCTGAGACTTTAAAATCCCCTCCTCTTTTCCTTTCTCTCTGCCCACAGTCGGCTTCGGCCTTTCCACAGGCTTCGCAAGTCCTGCCTGCACCGCCGTCTTAACAACCAGCTTCCGCAGTTCTTCCGCGCTTACCCGATATGCCCTTGCAACCGCTTCGATATAATTGCTCCGTTCAATCTCCTCATCAAATTCCACAAGCCTTGCGGCTGCTTCCCTCATAAATGCTGTCTTCCCCTCCGGCGATGCCATGTCATAATCCCGTTCCAGCATCTCCAGAGAAAAAAGAAAACCATTTCTTGCCTTCTGAATCCGTTCTTCAAAGGCTTCCGCTCCCAGATTCTTAATAAACTCATCCGGATCCTTATACGGATCCATACGGATCACTTTTGCAGTAATCCCCGCCCCTTTCAAAATCGGAACAGCCCGCAGCGCAGCCCTCGTTCCGGCTTCATCACTGTCGTAGGTCAGATATACCTCATTCACATACCGTTTGATCAGTGCGGCATGTCCCGCTGTAAGCGCCGTTCCCAGCGATGCCGCCGCATTCGTAAAACCGGCCTGATGCAGCGCTATCACATCCATATATCCCTCGCAGATCAGGAAATACGGCTTTCTAGAAGTCCTGGCCCGATGGAGCCCGTATAAATTTCTGCTCTTATCAAACACCGGCGTCTCTGGCGAATTTAAATATTTGGGCTTTCCCTCCCCCATAACACGGCCGCCAAATCCAATCACACGGTTGTTCGCATCCATAATCGGAAACATCACGCGGTTCCAGAACTTATCAAACGCCCCATGCTTTTCATCTGCCGAAATCAAGCCGGCCTTCAAGAGCATATCGTCAGAATATCCCTTTGACTTTAAGTAGCGGTACAAATCATCGCTATACTTATTCGAATACCCGAGTCCAAACGCTGTAATGGTTTCATCGCTAAGCTTCCGCTCCCGTAGATATGTATAAGCAATTCTTCCCTGCTCTGACTTTAGCTGCGCATAGAAATACTTAGCGGCAAGCTTATTAATCTCTAATAACACCGTCTTTAATTCAGCCTTTTCCTTCGCTTCTCTGGAATATTCCATCTTGGGAAGTTCTACGCCCGCCCGGTCTGCAAGTACCTTCATCGCCTCCGTAAACGAATAGTTCTCATATTCCATTAGAAATGTAAATACATTCCCTCCCGCACCGCAGCCGAAACAATAATACATCTGTTTCTGCCTGCTCACGGAAAAAGACGGTGATTTTTCATTATGAAACGGACACAGGCCAAAATAAGAGCTGCCCTTCTTCTGGAGCTTCACATAGCTGGAAATCACATCTACTATATCATTTTTCAGCCGTACTTCCTCCACTAATTCTTCCGGATAATACATAGATCTAACGCATCCTCTTTTCTATTTTCTCCGGGGAAAAATATCCCTATATTTAGTTAATTCGACAAAACTTCTTGATTTCCTTTAATTTTTCCAAGATTCTGGAATAAAATATTCTTCAAACTTCTGAACCGCATAAGAATCTGTCATTCCGGCGATATAGTCACAGGCGGCCTGCTCTCTGGAAGACTCTTTCCGCTCCATCATCCTCTGATACTGTTCCGGCATAAGCTCAGGATGCTCCATACAATAACCGTACAAATTCGTTACCATATGAATGGCTTTGGATTCCTCTCCTTTCGCGGACGGATTCAGATATACATGCTCAAACAAAAAGCTTCTAAGCCCGTACATGGCTTCCCTGACCTCATCTGACATACGAATATCCGGCTGATCCATACTATGTATGATTACATCATGCACCATTGTATCCAATCGGCTTTTTGAGGAATACCCTAGAACCGACGCATATTTTTCCGGAATATCCTCCTCTGTCAAAAGCCCTCCCCGGATTGCATCATCAATATCATGATTGATGTACGCAATCTTATCTGAGAGCTGCACCAAACATCCCTCCAGAGTATGCGGCGTCCCGCTCGTCTTATGATTTAAGATTCCGTCCCTAACCTCCCATGTAAGATTTAATCCTTCTCCTTGTTTTTCCAAAACCTCCACAACTCTCACGCTCTGCTCATTGTGACGAAAACCCATGGGACAGACATGATTCAGCGCCCGCTCTC
The DNA here is from genome assembly GCA_910589275.1 of uncultured Dorea sp. Classification (GTDB taxonomy): domain Bacteria; phylum Bacillota; class Clostridia; order Lachnospirales; family Lachnospiraceae; genus Claveliimonas. The sequence continues at coordinate 6,186 of CAJUTH010000049.1, read as the reverse complement.
CTGCATGGCCAAAGGGCGTATGCCCCAGATCATGGCCTAGTGCAATTGCTTCCACCAAATCTTCATTTAATCTGAGCGCCTTGGCAAGCGTACGGGCATTCTGCGATACCTCCAAAGTATGGATCAGCCTCGTCCGGTAATGGTCTCCCATCGGCTGTAAAAACACTTGTGTTTTCTGTCTAAGACGCCGAAACGATTTACAGTGCAGAATCCTGTCTCTGTCTCTTTGAAATACCGGGCGGATATCGCATTCTTCCTCTTCCCGTTCTCTCCCTCTGGAATTTATACTTAGAGATGCATATTTACTCAGCATTGTAGTTTCACGCATCTCTAATTCCTCTCGAATTGTCATAACAGCCTCCCCCCTTTGGATTTTCCATATTCTGCCTTCTCTACATAATATATTACACTTTGATACATAAAATGTAAATATCTATAGTAAAAGAGCCGGAAGCTTCTATAAGCCCCGGCCCATGTTTCAAGTCAAATTCCTATTGCTGCTCATTTTCAAAATCAATGATTCTCTGTACCTTATCCACTGACCTGCAGTTCGGATCCCATTCTACAGACAAGTACTCCTTTACCAGCTCCTTTGCAAGCTGGATTCCGATTACCTGCGATCCCATCGTAATGACATTGGCATGATTGGAAAGCTCCGCTCTCTGAGCCTGATATACATCGTGTATACATGCCGCATAAGCGCCTTTCACTTTATTTGCCGCAATAGATACGCCGATACCTGTTCCGCATACCACAATCCCTCTGTCATATTCCTTCGCCGCAACTGCTTTGGCCACCTCAATAGCTGTATTGGCATAGATTGGATCATCGCTGCCAAAATCGCCCGTCTCATGTCCAAGCCCTTTCACATACTCCATCAACTGCAATTTAAATTCTTTCGCGTTCGGGTCGCATCCAAATGCTATCTTCATCTTAAAATCCTCCTATTTTTTCTTTTAAATAAATTTCCTGCAGCCATTCTATCTAAAAACTGCGCCGCGGCAGTCTTATAGATACTTCCTCATCTCACCCAATGAATCGTATATACAAGTCGGCTCCGTATCCGACTCTGCCACAGTCTTCATATCCGCCTCACCTGTCAGCACCAGAAAACCTTTCGCTCCATTATTGACTCCTGTTGCCACATCCGTATACAAACGGTCCCCCACAAAAGCCATCTCTGAGGGAGCATATCCGGTAAGCTCAGTAATCATCTCCACCGTCTCTTTCCATGGTTTTCCGAGAAATCTCGGCTTTATCCCTGTAGAATCCGTAATCAGGCTGCACATTGCGCCGCAATCAGGCATAAATCCATACTCCGTAGGGCAATTTGTGTCCATATGGGTTGCAATAAACGGAACTCCATTCCGCACATAATGGCAGATCCGGTCTAATTTATGATAAGTCAGTGTGGTATCAAAACTCTGTACCGCCACATCCGGCGCATCCTCCACAAGGTTGATCCCCTTTGCTTTCCAGTTCTCCTCTAGAACCGGCGTACCGTTCAAATACACCCTTGCCCCTGGATAATTCACCTTTAGAAACTCCGCGCATACATCCCCTGCGGTAACAACCTTATTTTCCTCCACTTCTAATCCCAATTTACGAAGCTTTTCCACATACACCATTGGAACCTTAGACGCATTATTTGTAAAAAATATGAAATCTCTGTTATCGGATGTCTCTACCTGATGAATAAAATCCAGCGCTCCTTCAATCAACTGATCTCCCAAATACACAGTTCCGTCCATATCCAATACAAACAGCTTCACGTCCTTTAACGCTTCTTCCTTCTTTAACATACCCTGCTCCTCTATCCGTAAATTTCCTTAGTAATTTTCTCAGCAATCTCTTCGAGACGGCCGTGCTCTTTTGCAAACTGCATCACCGAATACCGCGGCCGTACACTGTATCCTTTCAACAGACTCTCATGGAACAGTTCTTTTGATATACCGATATCCTTCGGGCTTACCGGCGCTCCGCCCTTTTCTAGAAGCTTCTCTATTTCCTGATGAGACGGACACTGCTCTTTCGTGCCATCGGGAAGGATATCTTCCAGCTCTTCAAAAAACCTAGCAATAACCGGCGTTGCAACGCCAACTTGAAGACCGTGATGGTGGGGATTCTCGCCCCGTGCAATAGAGTCCATTTCCCAAAAATGAGACAGCATATGCTCTGCACCGGATGCAGGTCTTGAAATGTTAATCAGCGCCATGGCAACTCCAGTAAGCGTCAGCGCTTCCATAAGCGCTCCCAGCGACTCCCCGTCCCTCTCCTTTAGACCTTCCGCCTTGGCAAAACATTTATCCAGCGCTCTTTGCACCAGCGTCACACAGGTATCACAGCGATAATCGCCGTTTGCTTTGACCGCAAGATCCCAGTCTGCAAGAGCCGTAATCTTTCCGATCACATCTCCATATCCTGCCTGAATCAAATCCTGAGGCGCAGTCTGAAGCACATCCGTATCTCCGACCAATCCATAGGTTAAATGGGCAACCGGCGAGTATTTGAATCCTTGTGAAATAATCGGCGCTCCATCGGCAACATAACCGTCCATAGAAGGGGCCGTTGCAACAATGATATATGGGATTTTCGTACGCGAGGTTACAAATTTCACAGAATCATTTAATACTCCTGATCCAACTGCTATCATCAAATCCACATCCAAATCCTGCTCCTGAATAATCCTCCCTAACGTTTTCTCATCCGGCAGAAGAATATCTTCTCCCACATCAAACAAAAGCTCCTTTACCTGAAAGCCATTGCTCTTTAAAAGTTCTACTGCCTTCTTTCCCGCCACTTTATATGTATTATTATCAAATACAATCAGAATTTTGCCATCTTTAAATGGCTCTGCTATCTTTGGCAGCTCTTCTATGGCTCCTTTTCCAATAGCCATATCGTGAACGCTGAAATTGTGACGGCGTCCACAAGAGCATTCAAACTCTGTACGCGGCATCTCATTAATTGTCATGTTAAGAATCTCATTCATTGTAATTTTCCTCCTTGAACTTTGTCATCTTTCTCTTATTACTCTTCAGATGCCAGTGCCAGCGCGCACCGGACATCTGTAATTAATGTATTAATATACCTGCCCTGAATCGCTCCCCGAATTGCGGGCAGCTTCTCAAGTCCTCCGGCTATTCCCACAGATCGGGAAATCTTCTTTAATCGATGTATGTCAATGCCTACTACATTATTATCTGTGCGAAATGGCAGCGTATCCCCCTTCTCGTCATAAAACTGCATACAGAGTTCTCCCGCGGCCTTTCTCGCAATCAAGGATTCAATCTCGTTTTCCTTAAAATAACCAGTCGCTTTTATTGCTGAATTGTCATTGGGATACCCGATTCCAACCAGAGCAACATCTAATTTGGGAAAAAGTCCAATCGCTGACAGCAGGCTCTCTTCCCGCATTAACTCGTCCCGCATCTGCCTGCTGGAAACCCTCGCCGGCGCATGAAGCGGAACAAATACCCCGTCATAAAAGCGAGACATCTCTTCAGCCAGACTATTAGCATGAAGTTCCGTCCGAAGCATGCCCATTCCGCCTATCAATGGAACAAATGTAAGCTTCTTTATTGCTGGATTCACCAGTGAAGAGACCATGTGATAAAGCGTCGAGCCCATGGACACGCCCACAATATCGCCGTCTTTGATCATATATTTCAGGTATCCGGCCGCAGCATTTCCAAGCGCCATCTCCAAATCTTCTTCCGAAGTTCCAGAATCTACAACCAAAACCTCCCCAAGCCCATATCTGCGTTCCAGCTCCTGCTCAAGCTCCCAATGCGCTATGGTTTCCAAACCCGGAATTTTTATCTCTACCATATTCTGTTCTCTTGCAGATTTAAGAAGCTTTGCAACCGTGGGCCTTGATAATCCCAACTGCTTACTAATCTGCTGTTGGCTAACCTCTTTATTATAATACAAATCGCACACCTTAATCATCAGCCGAGGGTCATCCACTAATTTTCTCATACTCTCTGTCTCCTATGGTTTCATTATATACATACTCTCCTTTCATGTCAATATATATTTTTACATTTTGAATATTTTTTTGTTATTTTATATCTATATATTGTACTCATTATATTTTATATTTACATTTTGTTAATATTATTTTTCCTACCTATTTCAAAAGCATAAAAACGTTATTTCCTAACAAAGAAAAAAGCAGCCTAAAAAGGCTACTCTCCTCCCGGACCGCTACGTCCTGGCACTTCGTCCGGTATAATATCCGAAGCAGAATTTTTATAAGCGCTGCTGCCTGGTTTTTTCTCTGACGGAAGAGGTGAATCACGGTAAATTGCCGATTCCCTGTTTCCTTCATAAGCGTCTTTTGTCTGAGTATAATCTCTTGACTGCGTCTTCATATACACACACTCCTTTCCGTAATAAAGTGTGCATATATAAAAAAATTATACAAAAAAAATAAAAAGCAGATAACGGGAGTCGAACCCGCCTTTCCAGCTTGGGAAGCTAGCGTTCTACCGATGAACCATATCTGCATGTGCTTATTATAGCACTTTCAAAAATATTTGCAAGAGCAGGATAGACTAATTTGTTAAAAAACAAAAACTCATTAAAATTGTTTAGTCTGGCACCTATATGATTCTCTACTTATTATCAAGGATACCGCCCTTCTTTGCATATTCCATGATTAACTTTGAATTAGCCTCCACCAGCTTTTGAAAACGTTCCATCTCCTTATCATTAAAGCCAACCACATTATCCCATTTGTAATCAGGAAGCTTACACATTGCTCTAAACAAGCCTCTTTTTTTATCCTTCTTTTTAACAACTACGTCAACCGTCTTATCCTCGTGCATCTCCGAATGAGTAATCTCTGTTTCATCATGCAATTTTATAAATGGATACAACATAATATATTCCTCCTCTCGCCTTTTATGTTTATATTATACGACACAAATTCACTGCCCGTCAACGAAAAAGAGAAGAGTGAAAAAGAAAAGAACCAGAAACTGTATAATAAGTCCTCATTACAATCCCTGATTCTTTCACTATTTTATATCAAGATAATCAAGACAAAATGACTTCCTTGTAACAGCTTTTTATTCTGCTGCCTTTTCGGCAAATTCAGTAGTAACAAGCTCTTCATAAGGCGCACGTTTCGTCAATTCTCCCGCATCATCCAAAATATCTTGAAGAAGGTTAAAACTTTCTTCCTCAAATATCAAATTTTCCTTCCATGTATCCTGCTCGTAATAACGAGTTACAATGGTCGTAATCGTCTGAATATCAGTTTCGCCAAATTGATGTGCAATCACATTGGCAATCTCTTCCGGCGTATGGCTCTGAACATAATCCATCCCTTTTTGAAGCGCATTTGTAAATCCTTGGATAATCTCCTTATTTTCATCAATATAACTCTTCTTCGCAGAAAATGCAGTGTACGGAACATAACCACTGTCAGTTCCAAGGGATGCTACAACATACCCCTTTCCTTCCTGTTCCAGAGAAGTGGCTCCTGGCTCAAACTCAACTGAATTAAATTAAATACTACACCAAAATGCGATACACACCAACTAATAAACCTTTACAGTTTGGGCGGCTTGAGTTCGCCGCCCTTTCTGTGTTGCCGTTTATAGCAGTTAAATTAATTTAATCAGAACGTTTTCGCGGCTCCCAGAAGCTCCAAGCCTGCCTTCCACGCCGCAGGCCCTACCTCGTGCGGATCGTCGGTAATGCCGCGCGACAGTTCAAACTGTCTGGTCGCATCCTCCGTAGCCGGGCCGTAGGAACCGTCCAGCTCAACCGCATAGCCTGCGGCACATAAAATATTCTGCCAGACCGTAACCGCAGTCCCGGCCATCCCTTTTTTCAGTATCGGAATATTCGCTGTCACTGTAACTTTACCTCCTGTAGTATTATTGCGTATAGAGCCGGTATTCGGTTCGGCAGCCCTCTCCCCGGCATACCGCAGCACGCAGTCCCAAGGATAATTCCGGTATGCCCGGATCAGGAACTCCCGGCCTGTCTGGTCTCCCGGAATGCCTCCTGTAATGCCGCCGTTCTCATTTATGGATGCTTCCACCTCAAGGCCGTTTCCGCAGTACATAGCGGTATGCTTACGCTTGTTCAGGAGGACGTCGCCGCGACGCAGGCCGGCCCCCGTGGAAAGGTTTACGCTGGCCGTCACATCCTTAAATCCGCAGAAATAAA
>CAJUTH010000048.1 GCA_910589275.1 uncultured Dorea sp. | reverse complement strand
TAACAAACAACAATTCGTCATTAACAAAGAACCTTGAAAAATTATCTTCTGGTTACAGAATCAACCGCGCTGGCGACGACGCCGCCGGTCTTGCTATTTCCGAGAAGATGCGCGCTCAGATCACAGGTCTGCAGACTGCTCAGAAGAACGCGGAAGACGGTGTTTCTCTCGTTCAGACAGCAGAGGGCGCTTTGACAGAGGTTCACTCCATGCTGAACCGTATGGTTGAGCTGGCTACTCAGTCCGCTAACGGAACCTATTCTGAAAAGAACCGTGAAGAAATGCAGAAAGAAATTGATCAGTTGAATAAAGAAATTGATAGAATCGGCGCAACCTCTAACTTTAACGGAACAAAGCTGTTCGAAAAAGACAACACTGTTAAGCTTCATGTTGGCGAGCAGGGAACAGATGATAACCAGATTGCGGTTACATTTGCAGCAATGAGCGCGTCCAGCATTACAGGCATCAGCAGAGATGGTTCCGTAGATACAGCTTCTAAGGTTGATCTTAAAACGGATGTTGATGTTACAGGAGCTGCTGAAGCTAAGGCGTCTATCACAATCATCAACAATGCAATTGACAATATTTCTTCTATGCGTTCTTCATTCGGTGCATTACAGAACCGTCTGGAGCACACCATCAACAACCTGGGTGTTCAGACAGAGAACATCTCTGCTGCTGAGTCCCGTATCCGTGACGTAGATATGGCTAAGGAAATGATGGCATACACGAAGAACAACATCCTTGTTCAGGCTTCCCAGGCTATGCTTGCGCAGGCTAACCAGGTACCTCAGGGAGTTCTTCAGTTGTTACAGTAATTTCTCAGGGTATAACTTTAGAAAGCGCCAGTCCATTGGATGGGCGCTTTCTTTCACATAAAGAATAATTTGCTTTATGCGAAAGAAAACGCCCGTTTATTTTTATGTCTATAAACATGCATAAAAACAGATTCTAAAATTGTCAGGAGGTAAATGCATTATGAATATACAGCTAAGCGTTTCTCTGCTTGCATCTGACAGGCCGGCCGCCCTTGAACGATGTCTGGATTCGCTAAAACCATTATTGATGCAGGTACCCAGTGAATTGATCGTCATTGTTACCGGTACCGACGCACGCGTGCGCGAAATTGCGTCAAAATATACAAACCAGATTATTCCTTTTACTTGGTGCAATGACTTTTCTGCCGCGCGGAATATTGGTCTTAAGGCCGCAAAAGGAGAATGGTTTCTATATCTGGATGACGACGAATGGTTTGACGATGTGGAAGAGATCCGGGATTTCTTTCTGACCGGCGAGTATAAAGATTACGGCACAGCCTTTTATAAAGTAAGAAATTACTTAAACTGGGACGGAATCCGATATTTTGATTTCTATGCATTCCGTATGTCTAAGATTACGGCCGCAGTCAGATTCCAAAATCCAATTCATGAAGAATTGGTTCCCAGAATAGGATCAGCCAAATTTTTTGAATCCTACGTACACCATTATGGTTATGTTCTCAGTGAAAAAAAAGCCGAATCGGGAAAAACATCCCGAAACATTCCGATTCTGCTTCAAAATATTCGAAAAAAACCAAACTATATCAAGAATTATCTTCAGCTCATACAAGAATATTATGTGAAGGATGATTTTGACAAAGCGGAAGAATATTGTAGGAAAGCGCGGAAAATGTGCCGCCAAAAAAAGGGAACCGATAATTATGTCCAGTGGCTTCAAGTATACTGGGCGTATATTCAATGTGAAAAAAGCGATACGGAAACTGCAAAATATGAAATCACTTCAATTTTAGAAAAAGAAAAACCATGTGAATTAGTCCGTTTATGCCTCTACAGCAAGCTTCTTCTCTTATGTACAAAACTAGAAACACATGAAGAGACATTAGGCTACGGCAGGAAGTTTGAAAACCTATTAGCCTATGTAGAAGACAACCCATACCTTTGGATCGAACAGAGTTATGGGGATATTAACGAAGGAAAAATTAAAAATACAGAAAAATTATCCATGAACCGGCTTCGCTGTGCGGAAGCCGCCTTACATTTAGGCAATATCGAAGAAACTATTTATTTTCTTCAACTGCTGCCATGGGGAGACGAAGCATGGTTACAAAAATACTATTCTCTCTTTGACAGTTGGAAGATGCAATATCCGGATATCTTCAAACCCGCTATAGAGAATCTTTCATTTGATAATGCATATCTTCTGTTTCAAAAAGCAATTTTAAATCCGAACATGGAAAAGCAGGAGAAACAAACGAATCTCTTATATTGCATGAAACAGACAATCTCTCCATTCCTGCGTCTGCAGATTATAAAGGAAGCCATAATGGAGGACATGGATCTGACAGACTATACGGAAATAATAAATTTGGACAATTGGAAGCAATATATGCAGCAGCTTATAGAAGATACCCCTCTGTCAGGACTGACGGAGATTGAAAACGCGGCTAAAAAATTAAAAAACACAGCCTTGCCCTACAGCTTTTGGATGGAAAAATACCTCTTGGAGAAAAAACTGATACGCTCACACCTCGCAGGCGAGGAGCTTATGAGCGCCCTATCAGGCTATGCCGAATGTATCCTTTCCTATTATAGAGGAATATATCGGGAAGAGCTGTTTCAAAAAAACAAGTGGAACCTTCTTCCCGACGACTGTAAATTTGCGCTCCTTACATCGGATGCATTGAATTACATGGCCAAGCAAAGACTTCCAGAGTCAGTCAAAGCATTGCGGCACGCCCTGCCCTTTTATCCGGCGCTGACCGGAGCTGTTCACGAAGTAATCCGCTATCTAAAGAACCGTATAAACAATCCGGCTTCTAACGCCGGGGAGGAATTTCAGCGGATTGCCGAACAGATGAAATCTACCTTGGCAGCCCTTATTAGACAGCAGCAGTATAAGGAGGCGGTATCGGTAATGGAACAGCTTTGCCGCCTGCTTCCGGAAGATTTAGAGCTGCTGCGGCTTAGACAGGAGCTTCTTCTTAAGCTAAATGGATTTTAGGCATACAGAATCGAAAGGAGCAAGGTAATGAGAAGAATACTAAAACAACAAGTTCTGGAAATAACCAGACTTCTCGACCAAATACACGACGGAATCCGAATAAAGCTTCAGGCTTCCCAAAAAGAAGAAATCCTCCGCCTTCTTGAACAGTGCCAAGATGCCGCGATCAATATAGGCGAGGCTATCGAACAGGAAGAAGGCGAAGACTTTGTTACCGTTACTTATCTGGAAGAATACTGTGAAACGGTATATAGGATATACGAACAGGTACTTTGCGGCCAGCCTGCCGATCCAAGCAAAATATACAAAAAGCTGCGCAAAGACCTAATCCAGATAGAAAACAGCATAAAAAAGGATATCAAAGTCCATATAGAATTACTGTTTCTTCCTTACAAAGCATCTATGTGGGATTCCCTTGAAAGTATCTGGAAAGCGGCGGACAGCGACCCTGACTGCCGGGCATGCGTCGTACCTATTCCTTATTATGAAAAGACTCCCAACGGCGCCCTTGGCCAAATGCATGACGAACAAGATATGTACCCTGACGAAGTACCTGTCATAGATTGGCATACATACAATATCGAAACAAGACATCCCGACGCGGTATTTATCCATTCCCCATATGATTCCGGCAACCGTGTTACAACAATACATCCAGATTTTTATAGTAACCGGCTAAAAGAATATACCGATTTGCTGGTATACGTTCCTTATTATGTAACACTTGGGATTTTACCGGAAGGACTCTGTATTACATCCGGGACACTGAATGCAGATCGTGTAATCGTACAGTCAGAAAGCGTACGGCAGAATTATATACATGCATACAAAGAATTTGAAAAATCAGAAAACTGTGAAGGACGGTATGGAACTGCCAGCAAAAAATTCTTGGCTCTGGGGTCCCCTAAATTTGACAAGGTAGTTTGTTCCGAAAAAACACAATTTGAATTACCTGACAAATGGAAACGCCTAATTGATACGGGTCATACGCAAAAAACAGTAGTATTTTATAATACCTCTATAAACGGATTGCTAAAAGGAAACGAGCGGTATTTGGAAAAACTCCGGTCTGTCCTAAAAACCTTTCAGGCCCATAAAAACATCGTTCTATGGTGGCGCCCTCATCCTTTGAATAAAACAGCGGTTTGTTCTATGCGCCCGGAGCTTTTGCAAGAATATGAACAGATTATTATGGAATACCGGCAGGAAAATTGGGGGATCTACGACGATACGCCAGACCTTCACCGGGCAATCGCATGGTCGGATGCATATTACGGGGACCAAAGTTCTGTTGAAGTATTGTTCCATGCCGCAGGCAAACCCGTAATGCAGCAAGAGATAGACGACCTTCCGCTTGTATTTGAAAATTTTATACAGGTAGATAACGATTATTGGTTTACTGCTTTTAATCTCAATGGATTGTTCAGAATGAACGCCAAGACATGGAAAGCTGATTTTATGGGATGTTTTCCCGGTGAAAATGATTGGCTGCGATTATATTTTAATATAATCCAATATAAAAATTTGCTAATCTTCGCTCCATTTGCCGCACAGCAGATTGCACTTTACCGGATGGATACTTCCGAATTTATAAACATTCCACTGCATAATCCGCAAGACGCTGAAAAAGAAAATACTACGGGAAATATTCCGTATGTTGTATACCGTAAGTTCTCAGTTTGCACACAATACGGGGGATACGCCTTTTTCTTCCCTTGTACCTATCCGGCTATTATAAAACTTAATTTGGAAACCTATGAAACAGAATATATGTATGAACCCCTGAAACAACTAAATAAATTAGCCAAACGCCCTGAACTCTACTATTTCAGAAAAGGAGTTCAAAAAGACAATGTTGTTAAATTATGGTGCGTTGCGGCAAATGCATCTGTTGAATTTGATATGGAAACCTGCCAATTAAACATATGCGGCGCGGCAAATGACGGCACGGCATATATAGAAGCTGTCTATGATGATGAAAGCTGCTGGCTGTTTCCAAAAGCCTCCGGTAAAGCTATGCGGAAACTGACTGATACTCCAAGCCAGAACGCCTTTATCGATTTATCCCGGGGCGGTACTACAAAATATATACCATATTTGCATGCAGTCAATACAGAGGATTTCATTTATGCATTTCCTACAACCGCAGAACACGTGCTAAAAATCAACAAGAAAGAAAACCTGGCAGAAGTCTTCCCGTTACTTGATTCGGAAAATACTGGCGCCCCTGCCCTCCCCTCTTCAGACTGGCGTTTCTTCATTGCCGGGAATTGCGGGGATAAAATATTTGCCTTTGACGCTATTTCGCGCAAATTGATTCTTTATGACCCGGTTTCCGGAAGTATAAAAAGAGAACATATATGGTCAAACCATAAGGTCCTTACAGACAATACTTCTCTCTTAAAAGTTTGGGAATTATATTATGAACGCATCGTACAGGAAGAAGAACTGGCAGTAAAGGAGGAACGCAGGAAAACGCTAAACGCCTATTTGGAATTGTTAGTACAAAACCCATCCGGACTTCTTGACCTGCTTCACAAGGCAAAGAACCGGCTTGCTAAAAACGGGGGAATACAAACCACGGGAACCTGCGGCCAGACTATTTATAACTGCGCAAAAAAATACCTGCTGGAAGAACAAAGGAGAACACTATGACTACTGCTATTCTTATGGCGGCCGGAAGCGGAACAAGAATCAGCCGGAAAATACATGGGAATTGTAAATGTACCCTTGATATCGGCGGCATCCCTCTGATACGTTATACCGTTCAAATGCTTATCGATAACCATATTGACGTACATATCGTCGTCGGTTATAACGCAGAACATATTGTTGCGGCTTTAGACGGATTGAATGTAACTTTCCATACAAATATATTTTACTCCATTACAAACTCGCTGGTTTCTTTATGGTTTGCCAGAGAATCCATAGAAGGGGACATGGTTATCCTCGGAAATGCGGACGTGTATTGGGAGAATACCTTGCTGAAGAAACTAATGGGCGAAACGAGGAATAACGTCATGCTGTGCGATTCAAGCCGGGTGGAACAGGGCGATTACCTTTTCCGGGTAGAAAACGGCAGGTTATTCGACTTTGGAAAAGGCAATAACTGTTACGGGGCAAATTGCGAATATGTCGGGCTTGCCGCTATTCAGGGCGATTTAATCCCCAAATTCCGCAATCGTTTGGACCTGCTGGTACAGAACCAGCACCATGATTTCTGGTGGGAGCAAGTATTGTACAGTATGGCGCAGGAAGAACCTATATGGACAGAAGATATTGCAGGAAATTTCTGGGCTGAAATTGATTTTATAGAAGATTATCACAGAATATTGGAGTATAGGAAGCAATGTCACAGGATTTAATATCAGTTATCATTCCTTGTTATAACCTGGCCGAGTATACGAGAACATGCATAGACAGCATACTTAACCAGACGTATAAGAATCTTGAAATCATAGCCATTGACGACGGCTCAACGGATGAAACTCCTTTGATCCTTGCAGAATTTGCCAAAAACGATCCGCGGGTCGTATTCAAGCGGCAGAAAAACGCTGGGGCCGGCGCGGCATCCAACCTCGGCATTGAAACTGCCCAAGGTGATTTTATAGCATTTGTAGACAACGACGACTGGATTCAGCCAGATATGTATGAAAAGCTTCACACCGCATTAATTTCAAACCATGCGGACATGTCCGTTTGCAATTTTAATCTGGTATATGAAAATAATACGGATTACTGTTATTCAGCCATGCGCAGTGAAACCGTGGATATCCGGGACGACGTGTACGGTTATTTCTGCCGTTTCTGCGCATGCCCAAAACCGAATAACTACATTTGGACCAGACTATACAAAGCGGTCACCATAAAAAAATCAGGAATCCGATACGAAGGATTCCAGCTTGGCGCAGACACATTATTCAATTTCAAACTGCTGCCGCATATGAACCGCGTCGCTTTCATAAAAGACGGGTTATATAACTATGTCCAAAGAGAAAACTCCAGCGTATATACCATGGCGAAGAAAAAGAATATTGCCAAAGTATATGCCGATGGTTTTGACGCCCTTGCTGATTATTATACCTCCAACGGCCTAGCTGATTTCTGCCGCGTCCTGCAGATACACGCATATACCAGGCTGCGCAGCATCTTCTTCTATTCCAGGCTTGCAGGATTAAAAGACGCTGAAATAGAGGCCAATTTAAAAGAAGCCTTCCGGGGACGCAGAATCTATGACTATCTAACAGGAGCAGTCCAATGAAATACGCGCTTGTAACAGGCTCTACGAATGGAATCGGAAAAGCAATCGGGGACAAACTAGAAGAACACGGCTATACCGTATTCCGGAACGGGAGGAAAACGGATTCGCGGTATCCAACATATATTCCGGCGGACTTGTCAACGCTGGAAGGCGTAAATACCCTTGCAGATCATTTGTTGAAGCGGGTTGATAAACTGGACGTTCTTGTACTCAATGCGGGTACAACCTGCAGGAAACCTTTGTCCGAGATCACGCCAAATGACTGGAATCATGTAATGGATACAAATGTGAATATGCCCTTTTTCCTAATCCAGCGGCTGTCCGGGCTTCTGGCGGAAAACGGCTGTATCCTGTTTATCAGCTCGGCAATGTCCATATGGCCCCACGCCGTATCACTCCCTTACGGGGTAAGCAAGGCCGCCGTAAACATGCTGGCGAGGGGGCTCGTAAAAGAATTTGTCGGAAGGAAAATTCGCGTAAACGCAGTCTGTCCGGGATTTATCGAGACACAGTGGCAGTTGGCGAAACCAGCCTGGCTTAAGGAAAAAATAGAAAAAAAGACCGCCTTAAACCGATTCGGCACACCGGAAGAAGTCTCGGATATGTGTATAAGCCTTATCACAAATACATATATAAACGGAGCCATCGTAAGTATCGACGGCGGATATAACATGATTTAGTAAACGAGGTTAGTTTTATGAATTCCAAAATTGGTGTTTTAATATTTCCTGCCGGGGAAATAAATTCCGTCGAACTTCACGACGCGCTTTCGACCTGCGTAAACCTCAGGTTATACGGCGCCTCTTCCGTAGACCGGCATGGGGAATATATATTTAAAAATTATATTTCCGGCATTCCGTATATAAGGGAATCCAATTTCCTTAGTGAATTTAACCGCATAATCAAACGCCATCATATTGACGTCGTGATACCGACTCATGATGATATTGCATTATTCCTTGCAAAAGAGAGGGAACATATCAAAGCAAAGGTTTTAACAGCAGATTATAAAACAGCCCTAGTCTGCCGGGATAAGAAAGCAACTTATAAACTATTTTCGGGATATCCTTTTTGTCCTAAAACATACGAAACCCTAAAGGAGTTTCCAGTATTCATTAAGCCCAGGAAGGGACAGGGAAGTGTAAATGCAAAATGTATTTCCTGTGCCGAGGATATTCCCCCCGGAATCTGCCTGCCGGAATATACAATTTGTGAATATCTGCCAGGCCATGAAATGACTGTAGATTGTTTTACCAGCCGCGACGGGAAACTTCAAGCAGTGCTGCCGCGTTCCAGACAGCGTATTTTCGGCGGTATTTCCGTACGTGGGCAAACAGAGGCGGCGACAGGAGAAATACGAAAGATTGCCGAAACAATCAATTCTAAATTAAGCTTCCTGGGACTCTGGTACTTTCAAATCAGACAGGATCAGGAAGGGAATTACAAGCTTCTGGAAATATCCGCAAGATGTGCCGGGTCTATGTGCCTTTCTAGAGGACGGGGCGTCAACCTTCCGCTCCTCAGCGTATATGCGGCAATGGGTAAAGATACGGAAATACTGGAGAATCATTACAGACTTACGGTGGACCGCACATTAATATCCCGCTATAAGGGCGATTTTGAATATAACCGCGTTTACATCGATCTGGATGATACGGTTTTAATCAACGGAAGGGTTAATCTGCAAAGCATACAGTTCATTTACCAATGCGTTAACGAAAAAAAACAGATTATACTCCTGACGCGGCACAAAGCAGATCATGCGGATTCCGCTGTTGACGCGCTGCAAAAACACCGGATATCCGCCGGGCTATTTGATGAAATCATTGAAATTCCATTTGACATACCAAAATATACGGTTATACAGCCGGACGGGGCTATTTTTATCGATAACGCCTTTGCCGAACGGAAATCCGTTTATAAGCATTTAGGCATCCCCGTATTCGACGTAGATGGAATCGAAGTATTATTAGATTGGAGGACATAACATGACAAAGCAAAAACCTGATACAGATCAGTGTATCTGTACCGTATTGCTGATTTCATATAACCATGAACCCTATATCCGCTTGGCTATCGAATCAGTTTTAGCACAGAAAACAAAATATAAATTTAAAATACATATTTTTGACGATGCGTCAACAGATGGGACCAGTGAAATTATAAAGGAATATACAGAACGTTACCCTGATTTGATTACAGCGTTTATCGCCGAGGAAAACCGGGGCGCGCAGGGAAATTTTTGGGCCGCATACAAATCTGTAGATACGAAATACAGCGCAATGCTGGAATGCGACGATTACTGGTGCGACGAGGAAAAGCTTGAACTCCAGATTGACGCGTTAGAACAGAATCCGGACTGCAGCTTCTGCGCCCATAATACGATTTACCACAATAAAGACGATGTTTACCGGACCAAAGAAGATGGGGACATCTTTGTATATAACCGTAATATCCGCAATACCGGAAAATACGGCGCGGAAGATTTCAAGCCGCTGTATGGGGCAGGCTGGGCAAACCATAATAACTCCCGCGTAATACGCATGAGCTGCGTAGATTTAGACAGCCTGACAGATAAGGAAGACTTCCTGTACGATAACGCACAATTTTTTTACCTTTTAAGCCGCGGGAACATATATTTTATCCAGCGGGTTATGTCCGTCTATGTTATGAATATGGCCAGCACCTTCACTTCGCTTCAGGTAGAAAAAAAGCTGCGCGGGCATTACGACCGGATGATCCATATTAATAAAACGTTAAATTATGAATTTGAACGGCTTATTTACCGCCATCTGTCTTCTTTTACATTTTACTGGCTTGCGTATGATGAAATTGAGGCGGGTATTGTAAAAGACCGAGGAGTTTTCATGACGATCTTGGTTAAAACATTGAAAAAATACCGTTACGATGTGCTTCTATATCGAAGGCTTCGAAAAGAAGCGAGGAAAAACATTCAAAAACTGACTAAGCGATTGGAGGGTCAATGATGGCATCTATAATATTCTATGGCGCGGGACGCAATGCCCATGAACATTTTAACGACTGGAAAGCACAGGGTTTGATTCCCGTATGTTTTTCCGATCTGGATATTTCCAAACACCATACTGCCTGCATGGGCTTGGATGTCCTTCCCCTTGTAGAAGCAATAAAAAAATATCCGGATTATGAATTATTCCTTACGCAAATCCCTTCCAGTTTGTACGAAATAAGGAGCTTTCTTATAAGCATAGGCATTCCGGAAGAAAGAATAAAATTTTGTATGGATCCGGATTCTTCCGGTATAGTCCGGGATACAAATACCCTCTATCCAAAACTATACCCGATTTACCAAGCTATGCAAGACGGACTGTCCAAGAAATGGTTTTGGGGAAGGTTGGAATATACACTTTCCCACTCACTAGCCGGCATATATAAAGCTATGGTATCCAAAGAACATTTACAATGGGTATCCCAAAAGCAGACCTACGCAATGCTCAGGCACGGCTTACCAGCGCTCTGGGAACTGCTGGCAGAAAATTATCCTATCCAAAAGCATGACATTTATCTTTTGCTATTTCCTGAAAAGTGGAATGAGTTTGATTGGGTAGTAGAACGCTTTTTAGACGCCCTTCCGGAGCTGGGGATAAAAATAAAGGCGTGCGTCATACCTGCCGGATCCCAATATTCGGAAACGTACCGGAATATCCCTTGCGTCTGCGATAAGGATTTTCCAGCTTTAATCAACGAAAACACCCGTATAATTATTGGCTTCCCGGGATGGTGCCTGCAGACCAAACAAGTTGCAGCCCAATATAAACCTTACAAAGAAATCCTTTTTCCAATTGCCGATACCGGACATCCGCAATATATAGAACCGGACATTTTTCCCCCGCATGAAAATGAGATTTTTGTAGACGTCGGGGTTTTTGATTTACAAAATAGTATTGATTTTTCTCAGTGGGCAGAAAAAGGATTTGCACAGATTTATGCTTTCGAGCCAGATCCCCAGTGTTATCAGAATTCCTTAGAGCGTCTTAAAAAGATGGACCTGGATTTCCAAGACAAAACGCAATTAGTCCAACTGGGGTTAAGCGACACCATCGGCAAACTGGAATTTCCTGCAGTATATAAAGGTTCCGGAAACTATGGCAGCGACGGCATGATCTCTGTTGACGTTATAACCCTAGACGCTTATTTAAAAGGAAAGCCGGTTACTTTGGTAAAAATGGATGTAGAGGGCGCGGAAATGAGCGTCCTTCGCGGAATGAAGGAGACAATTACCCGTCATAAACCCAGACTTGCAGTATGTGTTTACCATAAGCATCAAGATATTTTAGAGATAACCTCATACCTGCTGGAACTGGTTCCGGAATATAAATTTTATCTCCGTCACTACAATTCAAATGAAACAGAGACCGTGCTTTTCTGCACAATATAACATTTAGGAGGTTCGATTACTATGAAATTTTGTCATTTATTCTATGATTATTTATACATTGACAACAGCGACGGGGGAATATGCCTCTGTCCATGGATGGATCCGAAAAACTCTTGTATCGGAAATCTGCTCCATGACAAAGTCGAAGACGCATATAACGGCGATTATGCAAATTACCTGCGTTCAACAATGGACGACCAGACATTTAAATTCTGCCGTCCGGAAGCATGCCCCTATATTCAGAATAATGAATTAGAAGAAATTACCCCTGAAGAATACGAAAAACGCAAAAAGAATTTCTATTATCCAGCCGAAATCAACATGGCGTATGATTTTGTATGCAACCAAAGCTGCGAGACCTGCCGGAAATCCGTATTTATCCCTCCGGCCGGTTATGGAGAGCAAATGTCTGCGATCCAGCAAAAACTGGCGCCCTATCTTGATAAGGCAAAGCGTATTACCGCCTCCGGCCACGGAGATCCTTTTGCATCAAAATACATGATGTCCGTATTGGAAAACCTGCGCCCTTCTGACCCGGATGCAAGTTTCCTCCTTGAAACAAACGGGGTGTTCTTCGACGAAGAACACTGGGAACGGATCAAACACCTAGGGCAGTTTCGAATTGAGCTTGTGGTGACTATCAACAGTTTCGATCCATTTATATACCGCCATATTTCCCGCGGCGGAAATTACGAAAAAATGATGCATAACCTTGATTTTATGTCACAGCTAAGAAAAAATGGAGAAATTGCACATCTTACGAACACTCTGGTAATACAGGATAGGAATTTCCGTGAAATTCCATCGTTTATCAAACGAAGCTTTCAAGAATATGCTTTCGACCAAGTTATATTAAGGCCCGTTTACCAATGGGGTACGATGGATGAAGAAGTTTACTGGTTTAAGGATGTGTTAAACCCCTGCCATCCATATCATGAAGAATATCTGGAAATATTAAAGGATCCTGCGTTAGACGACCCGCGCGTGTACAATTTCGGCGGAGATACCGAACATGTTGCGCGCCCATATCCTGCAAAAGAAAGAATTGACCTGCTTCCCGCTAAGGTCCTTCCCGGCAGCAGGATTGTTGTTTACGGCGCCGGGCAGGTTGGACAGGCGCTCGTTCACAAATTAGGGGAAACCGGCTACTGTAACGTTGTTTTGTGGATAGACCAGTGCTTTGATAATAAATGCATCTTATCGCCAAACAGCCTGCTTAATATGTCTCCACAAGATTATGATTACATTGTCCTAGCTACAAAAAATCCGTTTTTTGCGGAAGAGATGCGGACAAACCTCATTGATATGAAAATATCAGAAAAAAATATTATTTCTTGTTCTTGAGGATGTGATGGTTATGAAAAGTAATAAACCTATTCTGGTTACCCGTTCCTCCATGCCGCCTTTTGACGAATACACAGAAATGATACATAACATGTGGGAGAACCGCTGGCTGACTAATATGGGAAACATGCATGAAAAACTTACATCGCGTCTGGCAGAAGAATTTGAAGCAGATCATTTCCTGCTTTTTTCAAACGGCCATATGGCGTTGGAACTTGCGCTGCAGTCATTGAAGTTGGACGGAGAAGTAATTACGACTCCTTTCACCTTCCTGTCAACCACGCAGGCGATTGTCCGAAACGGGCTTACCCCTGTATTTTGCGATATCGACCCTGTCAGGTTTACCATTGACCCGGCAAAAATCGAACCGCTTATAACAGACAGAACTTGCGCGATTGTCGCCGTGCATGTATACGGAATTCCTTGCGAAACGGATGCAATTGAAGCCCTTGCAAAAAAATATGGGCTCAAAGTTATCTATGACGCGGCGCATGCTTTTCAGGTCCGGTACAAGGGACAAAACATTGCCCGGTATGGAGATATTTCCATGTTTTCCTTTCATGCAACAAAGGTTTTCCATACGGTTGAAGGAGGAGGCGCGGTATGCCGGGATTTTGGAGTATATCAGAGGCTTTCCAGACTGCGTAATTTTGGGTTCTTCCAGGGAGCCTTTGACGGCGACCAACTTGGAGTCAATGCGAAAATGAGCGAATTCCATGCGGCTATGGGGCTCTGTAACTTGCGCTATATTAATCAGGAAATACAAAAGAGAAAAAATATTTCTGAATGCTATGACAAAATCCTCAGAAAAGTAAAAGGGCTGCAGCTTTTCCCAGATATTCCGGAACTCGAACGCAATTACGCTTACTATCCGGTTGTATTCCTGAACGATGCGCCCAAAAGCCGGGACAAAGCCTGTGAAGACTTGCAAAAATATAATATTACCGCACGCAAATATTTTTTCCCGTTAACAAGTACGTTTAGCTGCTATAAGGATTTACTGCATCCGGAACCTACGCCGGCTGCAGAGGATATCGCCGGCCGCGTTCTATGTCTTCCTTTGTATGCTTCGCTATCAGAAGAAGAAATTAACCGCATCTGCGATATCCTGCTTAATTAGCCGCTTCATATTATAATCCTGTTTCATACGGAGGTACGCAAACGGATGGGTATGCACCAAGAACAGACATTGAATCTAAAAATTGCTGTTTTATCTTTGGCTGATATTAATAATTATGGCGATAAATTCTTTCCATACATATTCCGGTCAGAACTTAAGGCACGGTTTCCAAATGCAGATATTGACCTATACACAAACACCGAGTACCATTGCGAGCTATATGATACATCAAAATACTCGCTTCCCGGCCTTGCAGATTACGATGCAGTCATACTTGCAGGCGGAGACACAATACAACGGCTTGACGAAGAAAATTGGAACGATATATACGATTCGTTCACCCTTGGACGGAAACCATCCGACATAATATTTGAATGGCTGGCTTTAGACAAACCCTATAAGGCATACTTTTCTGTTGGCGTCCACCCGCAAATGCAGGAACACCGGCAGGATATATTAAGCATGTTAACAAGACTGGATTACCTGTCCGTCAGGGGATGCCTTTCAAAGAAAATTATAGAAGGCAGTCTCGTCTATAATTACAATCAAATACGGATAGTCCCAGACCTCGGCTGGCTGTTCGCCAAGTATCTTGACCGAATGGATCAAGATATTCCAATGGTTGGCCTAACTTCCGGGAATTATATGGTTTTTGAAGTATTCTATGAATTTGACGATGAAATCCTCCGGTTTTCAGCGAAAGCTTTGTCAGAATTTCAAAGTGAAACAAATGTAAAGGTTATGCTTCTCCCTATTATCCATACAAAAAGCAAGAGAGCGTTATCAACCTGGAACGATTATTACCCGCTTTCAAAAATACAGGAATATGCCGGCGGCGCCTTTTTGCTGATGCCGGACCAATTAAGCATTGCAAACGTTGGATTTTTATTAAAAAACGCAAAATTCTATTTGGGAAGCAGCATGCATGGCGCAGTTACCTGCCTTTCCTATGGAATCCCGGCCGGAAATATCCTTACTTGGACCGCTCCTAAATTGCAGGAACTGCATGGTGCAAGAATGCGGGCGGACTGCTTTATAAACCACTGGGGGAAACTCCCCGGACTTTTACGGCAATTAAACCGGGAGGCAGAGGATAACACAAACAGGGGATACGGCAAAATATATGCCGATTACATGAGGCATAGGTTATCGCAGGAATTGGATTACCTGTGTCTGGAAATACAAAAAAGGAGATTCTTATGAGTAA
Organism: uncultured Dorea sp.; assembly: GCA_910589275.1. Classification (GTDB taxonomy): domain Bacteria; phylum Bacillota; class Clostridia; order Lachnospirales; family Lachnospiraceae; genus Claveliimonas. The sequence goes on along the minus strand of CAJUTH010000048.1, from coordinate 4,719 downwards.
AAATATAATTTTTTATGGAGCCGGACAAAATGCCCGAATAAAAGCTGCTTTATGGGCAAAGGAAGGTCTGGTTCCAGCCTGTTTTGCAGACGAAGATTCATGGAAATGGCATACGTCGTTTGAACTCTGCGGCAAAAACATTGAAATCCTTCCGTTATCTGAAGCAGTCGAAGCATACCCGGATTATGAACTGTATTTAACACAGGCTTCTGCAAATCTGGCTTCCGTGCTGCGTTATCTGTTAGACGAAGGCATCCCTTTTAAACGAATCCGGTTTTGTGAAGCAGTAAAAATATCAGATCTCGTGTCCCCATACTTCCTAAAAAAAGAATGCGAAGCGGCTTGGGGCAGCGAACTATGCCCTCTTCCCTTTTTCCATCCGCATATTGTCGCCGCAGACTCTGCCGACGGTTCTTGGGGTGATTTATTCGTATATCCATGCACGCCGCTAGACAATTCAAATCCCATCGGTTCACTCCATGATAAGACCTCCTTTAACACTGTTTGGAATTCCGGTTATGGAAAAATAATCAAAAACAAAGTTAAAAACAGGGATTATTCTGACTGCTCGCCTATCACCTGTGCTTCCGCCGGCAGGTATTTGGAAGCGATAAGCTTTATGAAAAGAGAAAAAGCAAAAACCGGTAAAATGCCCCTTGTTATTAAATTTATGCACGACTATGAGTGTAACCTCCATTGCATTATGTGCAGGGACTTTGTCAGGACGCATACGAAAGAATACTTAAAAACCTTAAATGACCAGATTGAAAACGTCTTTTTACCCATGTGCAAAGATGCTGACGCGGTATATTTTGCCGGCAACGGTGATCCCTTTGCTTCCAGACATTATAGGAAACTAATTTCTGCTATCGCCTCACGTTACCCGCATATGAAATTTTTGCTTCATACCAACGGAATCCTGTGCAACGAAACTAACTGCGCAAAGCTTGGAATTTTAAATCAAATAGATTCCATCTTAATTTCTGTTAACGCGGCAAAAAAAGAAACATATGAAAAAATAATGATCGGCGCTAAATGGGAACGGTTAGAAGAAAATATCGAATGGATCAATAGACGTATAGAAAACGGAAGTATAAACGCCTTACATTTTTCCTTTGTAGTCCAAAAAGAAAATTATACTGAAATGGCGGAATTTGTAGAATTTGCCCAAAGACACCGCGCTTCCTGCCGTTTTACCCTCTGCCACCCGGAACCATGCAGTACATTGTCGAAATGCAGCGATAATGAAATATTCAATCCAAACCATCCTGAATTTTCCGACTACTGCGAGGTATTGAAAAATCCGGTTTTTGACTGGGAAGGATGCTTTTTGGATCCTTATTCTAAATATCTCCGCCAATATTGCCTGTGAGAAGAAACGATGAATAATATACTTCGCGGCACTATAAGACATTCGGAGGCTGATAGATATGATTACGATTTATACATTAGACCATGCAAAAGAGTGGGACCAGATTGTAAAATCATTCCATGATTATGATGTTTACTACTTATCAGGATATGTCCGTGCTTTCCATATTAACGGAGACGGAGAACCAATTTTACTATATTTTTCCTCATCAGGAACACGGGCAGTCAATGTAATTTTCAAAAGGGATATATCCGATTCTGAAATTTTTAAAAACCGCATAGAACCAGATACGTTTTTCGACCTAATTACTCCTTATGGATATGGAGGGTTTTTGGTAGAAGGAACCGATTATATATCTCTTGAATCAGAATATTTAGAATTTTGCCATAACGAACATATCATTTGTGAATTTGTCCGTTTCCATCCTTTATTAAGAAACTGGAAGCGCTTAGAAAGCCTGTATACAACGGATCATTTAGGGGATACCGTTTATATCGACACGGAAAACGAAGAATTAATTTGGAAGAATATGACCAGTAAAAACCGTAATATGATCCGTAAAGCACAAAAAAATGGATTGTCCGTTTATTGGGGACGGGACCATGAAATAATTCTTCCATTTATGGAAATGTACAACGCAACTATGGATCGGGATTCTGCAACTGAGTATTATTATTTTGGAAAAAATTTCTATGAAAGCATTCTGAACGACCTTAAGCAGAACTCCATGTGGTTCTATACAAAAAAAGACGAGCAGATTATCGCAATGGCAATTTTTCTATTTTGTAACGGAAAAATGCACTATCATTTGTCTGCTTCTAGAAAAGAATTTCAAAATCTTGCGCCAACAAACCTCTTATTATATGAAGCCGCATTGTGGGCGGCAAACCATGGCTATAAAACATTACATATGGGCGGCGGCGTAGGCCTCAGGCACGATAGCCTTTACGCATTTAAAAAGGCGTTTAACCGCGGCGATGATTTAAACTATTATATAGGAAAGCGGGTATTCGACAAACACAAATACGATTACCTTGTACAACAGCGGATAAACGAAGATCCTTTATTTAACATTCAAACAGGATTCTTCCCCCTTTACAGGGCCTAAAAAGTATGGAGCAGTATATTATGAAAGAAATCGGCGGATATCTTGAAATGGATACTTCAAACAGACAAGTTTACCATACCAATGCCCTCGCCCTTAACAGCGGCAGGCATTGTCTGGAATACCTTTTTATGGCAAAAGAAATCAAGAAACTCTATATTCCTGATTATATGTGCTATACGGCCGGACGGATTTGTGAAAAATACCAGTGCGAATACGCGTATTATCCTATACAGGAAAATTTTTTACCTGATTTATGCGTTGAATTAAAGGACAATGAATATGTGTATATTGTAAATTACTATGGTCAGCTTTCTAATGATATATTATTGCAGCTTGTTCATTCTTACGGCAATGTAATTGTTGACAATGTACAAGCCTTTTTCCAAACTCCATTGGATGGAATCGATACGATCTATAGCTGCAGGAAATATTTTGGGGTTTCGGACGGCGCATACTTATACACCACGTCCAAAATACAAAATGAATTGGATATCGATTTTTCATACGACAGAATTAGATTTGTACTAGGAAGATATGAAAAGGACGCGTCATCATTTTTTCATGAAGCATCTCATAACAATACTATTTTTGACAACCAGCCTGTTAAGAGGATGTCGAAATTAACAGAAAATATGTTAAAAAATATTTCATATAATGAAGTAAAGGAAAAAAGAGAACATAACTTTGCATTCCTTCACCGTCATTTAAAAGAAATGAATAAATTAACATTAGTAACCCCCGAAGGACCATTTATGTACCCTTTCTATGTAAATGATGGAGTGCGGCTGCGTGAGAAACTTATCGAAAAAAAAATATATATTCCTCGTTTTTGGGACGACGTATTTCATATAGCGCAGCCAAACTCCGCCGCATGGCAGTTTACAGAAAATATCCTGCCTTTGCCATGCGACCAACGATACGGTAAAGATGAAATGGACTATATAATAAATCATATATTGATCGAAATGAAATAAAGAAGAATCCCGGACTGTGTTCCCTGCACAGTTTTGGGATCCTTCTATATTCTTGCACACCGGAGGCTTTTCCTATCTTACAAATTCTTCATCCTCTCCCCCGCAGGCTGATAGCCCTGATTCTTCGCCATTCGGTAATACTTTAACGCTTCCTGCCGTTTCCCATTGACCTCGAACCATACGCCCAAATTGTATGCCGCCTTAAAGGAACCGTTTCCTTTCACGCCTTCATGCTCCGGAACTTCCCCTATTTCCAGACAGCGCATATACGACTTTTCTATTTCCGGAAGGTATCCTACATACCGTGCCACATCCGAAAAAATAGCCCGCGTATAGAATGTCCCGCATGCAAAATGGTAATCAGCATAATTTTCAAGCCTGCTTTTTTCATTCTCTATAATCCGGAATCCTTCCTCCCATTTCTTCAATTCCAGTAAATTATAAATATAAGCAATCACCCCGTTGGCCCGGTAGCCAGTTCCCCTCTCCGGCACTTCTCTGTAAAACGCTTTAAAATACCCGTCTGCCCGTTCGTAATCCTTTATCAGCCATAACGTGCGTGATACCTGATACAGAATATACGCATCATTAGGCTTTTCCTCAAGCTCTTCCAATAAAATCTCCAGATTCCGTTCTCCCTTGCCGCCCTGTAGATATCCATCATGCTCAAATACAAGAGAAAGCGGCTTAATCGGCAGGCCGCTTAAAATCTGTTCGTGTACCCGCCCTTCATAAAATGTCCCCTTTGGGATAAAACGGGTTGTATACACACAGCTCTCGCTAATTTCCCCGTTATCATCTCTATAACTGTCATATCGCTTGATTGCTCCGATACTTCCGCCTTTTTCTGCAAATTTCAACAAGTCTTTTCTATTTCCGGATACCAGATACTCATCAGCATCCAAAATCAGATTCCAATCACAATCTGACTGCTCCAGCGCATAATTTCTAGCTGCCGCAAAATCATTTTTCCACTCGTATGTGGAAATGCACGCCCCAAATTCTTCCGCTATCTTTACGGTGTCATCCGTCGATCCGGTATCTGTAATATAAATCTTGTCCGCGAGTTTTTTTGCCCTCGACAAACATTTCCGCAAACTCCGGCTCTCGTTTTTCACTATCATAACCAATCCTATTGTCTTCATCTGCCGCCTCCTAACATTCTTCCTCTATCATATACAACCTAACCTGCAAAGTCAACAAACTAACCGTGTCAAGCGTTTTTGAAAATGTCCCAAAATAATTGAAACATTAGCCCCGATTCA
>CAJUTH010000047.1 GCA_910589275.1 uncultured Dorea sp. | reverse complement strand
GACGTAGCCACCGCTACGCCTGCGTTTGTGAAGCAGCACTCTCAGAAAAATATTCGGCGCCAAACTATCCAAAACTTAATTTTCGATGTACTAGAAACACAAGAATAACCGATCTATTCTTAAGAAAAGTAAAAGTCATGTAAAATGCAGCCAGCTCTCTTCGATCTATCTGATACCGGATGAAGAGGCTGGCTGCATTATGTAAGTACGTAATGAATATATAATTCCTATCTGCGGTCTGAACTCTCTACCAGATCTCCGAATACTGGCGTTGCAAGCCCAAATCCGCCTGAAACTGTCATGATCTGTCCGGTTGTAAACGCCGAATCATCGCTTGCAAAATATACAACTGCCGCAGCAATCTCTTCCGGCAGGCCCATTCTGCGGATTGGGGTATGCTTTAGGAACAAATCGCGGAAGCCATCCGTCAGATTGTTCTGCACAGCGTCCGTTGCAGTCATGCCCGGCAGCACTGCATTACAACGGATATTGTGCCGCGCTTCATGAACCGCCGTCAGCTTCGTCAGATAATTGATCGCCGCCTTGCTGGTTCCATAAGCAACCTGTGAAATATCCGGAGTCGCTCCTCCTACGGAAGAAATATTAATGATGCTTCCGCCGCCCGTCTTTGCCATCTGCTTTACCGCTGTCTGAGACGCAATAAATACGCTCTTCAAATTAATATTAACGGTATTGATAAATACATTCACATCTGTATTCGCAAGATCCAGATCCTCCCTCGGATTAGACGTACCAAAGTTATTTACCAGTACGTCGATACGTCCTTCCTTCTCGATCACTTCCTCAATCATCGTCGTGAAGGTCTCTTCCTTCGTCGCGTCATTGTATACATATTTTACATCGCCGCCCTCTGCATTCAGTCCGTCGGCCACTGATTTCGCAAGTTCCAGATTCCTTGCAGCCATGTAAACCTTCGCGCCTTCCTTCGCGCATGCCTTCACCGTTGCAAGCCCGATTCCTCTCGTCGATGCTGTAATCAGTACTACTTTTCCTTTTAACCTCATAAATAAAACCTCCTAAAATTTGTATGTTTCCTCAAAGCCTTCCCATATGGCCTATAAATATCAGAGAACTTATCTTAAGCAATGGAAATGATTGAGAATTTCATGTATTCACGTATATTTTAACTCTTTTTTTGGAATCGATCAATAAAATCAAGAAATTGGTAACCATTTAGTTCCATTTTGTCTGTTTATTATGAAAAATAATGTTACGAAATACTGATTGGACTACTAATATCCGGCCAGATATGATAAAATAAACCCAGAAAAGGAGCGTGAACATATGGTTTCTCTCAATGAGCAGGCTTACGAGCATTTAAAGAACTTAATTGCCAGCCAAAAACTTACCTACAACAAGATTTATTCCGAGACCAAGCTTTCCAGAGAACTCGGAATCTCCCGCACACCATTTCGTGACGCGGTTCACCGTCTGGTTCAGGAAGGCTATATTGACATTATCCCAAGCAAGGGATTTCAGCTCCACCAACTGACAAAGAAGGACGTGACGGAAACCTTCCAGATCCGTTCCGCCCTAGAGGGCTACTGCACCGTTGAGATTGCCAAAAACGCTTCCACTGCCAAGGCAAAGAAGCTGCTGTTCGAGTTAGAAGGCCTGACCCGGAACATGGAACAGATTATGAATACCAGCCACTCCATTGAAGAATTTATTGAATACGATTTTCAGTTTCATCGCAAAATCATAAGCTATATCGGAAACAGCCAGTTCTCTTCGATTTTTGCATCCTACATGTACCGGATGCAGCGGCTGGCCGCGCTGTCCCTTTCCCATAAGGGTCGCATGGAAAATACCTGCCGGGAGCACACGGCAATCTTAGATGCCATGTCCTCCGGCAATATCGAACAGGTCTACGAGCATACGCTCCGGCATATGAACACGCCGAAAGGAATTAATTTAGAGGATTTATGATTTAAGAAAATAGCCGTCACTACTGCAATAGTGACGGCCAGCTATACGTAGAATTGTAACTACAGCCTTTTTGCAATCGCCTTAATAAATTCCTCGCTGTTTAACACCGTCGGGTTCTCTATGGATGTGATCAGCGCCAAATCCTTCGTCATCTCTCCGCTCTCGATAGTATCCACCGTCGCCTTCTCCAGCTTGTCCGCAAATTCCATCAGTTCCTGGTTGCCGTCCAATTCCCCGCGTTTGCGCAAAGCCCCGGTCCATGCGAAAATAGTCGCCACAGAATTGGTGGAGGTCTCCTCGCCCTTCAAATGTTTATAATAATGGCGCTGCACCGTTCCGTGTGCCGCCTCATACTCGTAGTATCCGTCTGGAGACACCAGCACAGAAGTCATCATAGCCAGCGACCCAAAAGCAGAAGACACCATGTCGCTCATCACGTCGCCGTCGTAATTCTTACATGCCCAGATATAGCCTCCCTCAGACTTCATTACCCGGGCAACTGCATCGTCAATCAGCGTATAGAAATACACAATGCCTGCCTTTTCAAACTTCTCCTGATACTCGGCGTCGAAAATATCCTGAAAAATATCCTTAAAGGTATGGTCATACTTCTTGGAAATAGTATCCTTTGAAGCAAACCACAAATCCTGCTTTGTGTCCAGCGCATAGTTAAAGCAGCTTCTCGCAAAGCTCTCGATGGAACCATTGATATTGTGCATGCCCTGAATGATCCCCGGCCCTTCAAAATCATGGATCAGTTCTCTCGTCTCGCTTCCGTCCTTAGCCGTATAGACAAGCTCCGCCTTTCCGGCGCCCGGTATTTTCATCTCCGAAGCCTTATACACATCGCCGTAAGCATGTCTTGCAATGGTAATGGGCTTTTTCCAATTTCTTACATAAGGCTCGATGCCCTTTACTACAATCGGAGCGCGGAATACCGTGCCATCTAAAATCGCCCGGATTGTTCCGTTGGGGCTCTTCCACATTTCCTTCAGGTCATACTCTGTCATGCGGGCGGCATTGGGCGTGATCGTCGCGCATTTTACCGCAACCTTATATTTCTTCGTCGCATTGGCAGAGTCTATGGTAACCTGATCGTCCGTCTCATTGCGGTGCTTAAGCCCCAAATCGTAATACTCTGTATTCAGCTCAATATAAGGCTCTAAAAGGTGATCCTTGATCATCTTCCAGAGAATCCTCGTCATCTCGTCTCCATCCATCTCCACAATCGGTGTGGTCATCTTAATCTTTGCCATGTTCCTGCTCCCTTCCCATAGATCTGTCCCATTCAAATTCTTCATACGGTCCGATCTTTCTGTCAAATTCCTCCGCACGTTCCTCCAGCATCAACAGGAGGGCCTTCCATCCGCTAACTCTCGATATGGAGGTTTTTCATCACGTTCATGATATGCCGATCCGCCAGTTTCTCGGCCAGATCCTCATCCCGGCTCCTGATCGCCTCTAAAATCCCCTTATGCTCTGCTATGGACTGCTCCGCCCGGTCGGAAGTCCCTACGGACATCTGCCTTGCCATTTTAACATACTTGTGAAAATCCTTCAACACATGTTCGAGAATCCGGCTGTCCGAAGCCTCATAGAGCACCTGATGGAATCTTCCGTCAAGCTCCGATACCTGTCTTGCCCTGCCCTCCGCGTCCTTTCGCAGATGAAATTCCGCAAGCAGTACGATCTCCTCCAGCTCCTCAATCTGTTTCTGGGTGATACGCTTCGTAGCCCATCTGGCACACAAGCCCTCTAAAAGAGAACGGATTTGATAGATATCCCTCACGTCCTTCTGACTGATAGCAGTCACATAAGCCCCTTTATTTGGCACGATCGCCACCAGCCCTTCCAGCTCTAACTGTCTGAGAGCCTCCCGAACCGGAGTCCTGCTGACTCCCAGCCTCTCCCCAAGGGTAATCTCCCGAAGCTCCTCCCCGTCCCTGTAAACTCCTGTTAAAATGTCCTCCCTGATCCTCTGGAAAACTCTTCCCCTCAGAGAATGATCCTGATATTCTTCCATTTCCTCTTATCTCCCCGGCTCAAATACCGGCCGCTATACCAGTGCAATGCCAAGCTTCCCGCAGGCATCGTCTATGACCTTCAAAAGCTCCTCGTCCGTGAGCACCGTCACGCGTCCGCCCTCGTATTCTTCATCCACCCAGGCTTTCACCATAGCCGTTAATTCACAGCCCTTATCCACCTGCTTCTCCTCCGGCAGACGAAAATACGTATTAATCCAATGGGCGATCCCCGCAAGCCCCGACGTATTGGACACCGCCACAAGAGGCGCCCGGTTCAAAAATTTCTCCGTGTCAAATATATTATAAATTTCCTCATTTTTCAAGAGGCCGTCCGCATGAATCCCGGCTCTCGTGACATTAAAATTCCTGCCCACAAAAGGCGTTCTAGAAGGAACCCGGTAGCCAATCTCCTTCTCAAAATACTCTGCAAGCTCCGTAATCACCGTCGTATCCATGCCGTCAAGGGTTCCGCGTAGCTGCGCATACTCAAATACCATCGCCTCTAACGGCGTATTCCCGGTGCGCTCCCCAATCCCAAACAAGGAACAGTTCACGCCGCTGGCTCCATACAGCCAGGCCGTTGTAGAATTGCTGACTGCTTTATAAAAATCGTTATGTCCGTGAAATTCAATCAATTCGCTTGGCACTCCCGCATGAACCCGGATCCCATAAATAATGCCCGGAATCGATCTCGGTATCACTGCGCCGGGATAATTGACTCCATATCCCATGGTATCGCACACCCGAATCTTTATCGGAATCCGATATTCCTCCATAAGATTCATCAATTCTAGGCAGAAGGGGATCACAAAGCCATAAATATCCGATCTTGTAATATCCTCCAGATGGCATCTTGGGCTGATCCCGGTCTCCAGACATTCCCTCACCACCGACAGATAATGCTCCATGCACTCTCTTCTGGTCATCTTTAATTTATAGAAGATATGGTAATCCGAACAGCTCACCAAAATGCCGGTCTCCGGCATCCCGATCTCCTTCACCAGTTCAAAATCCTTCTTGCTTGCCCGAATCCAGCTAGTGACCTCCGGAAATTTATATCCCTTCTCCATACATCGATATACTGCGTCCCGATCCTTCTTGCTGTATAGAAAAAATTCACACTGCTTGATCTTGCCCTTCGGCCCGCCAAGCCTGTGGAAATAGTCGTAGATTGTTACGATCTGCTCCGTGCTGTAGGGTGCTCTGGACTGCTGCCCGTCCCGGAAGGTAGTATCCGTAATCCAGATATGATCCGGCATATGGTGCGGCACGATCCTGTCGTTAAATGCAATCTTCGGTATCTCGTCATAATGGAACAGATTACGAAAAACATTAGGCGTCTTTACATCTACCAAGGGGTACATATGCTCCTCTAACTGCAGGAGGTTTGAGTGTTCGTTCAAATATACTTTTCTGTTATCCATCTTACTCTCTCCTTATCATCCTAAAACAAAACGTTAAAACTTTAACGTGTATAATTGTATACAATTATACATTTCCTGTCAACCCCAAAGTCAAAGATCCTGCCAAACATTTGGGTTGCCCTTTGTGTATAAAGAAACATCCCGCACAGACAAGATTGGATTTTGTCTGTGCGGGATGTTTCTGATCTCCCTTAATACAGCTTGGCTCCGATTTCCTCCGGCTCAAAGCCCGCATCTCTTAACGCCGCCATGATCTCCTTCTTATGCTCCGTCCCAAAGGACTCCATAGTAATACGCAGTTCTACCGCCGCATGCCGGTTGGTGCTCACAAACTGGTTATGCTCCAGCTTAATCACATTACCCTTGGCGTTTGCAATGGCAGACGCTACCCTTACCAGTTCGCCCGGCTTATCCGGAAGCAGCACAGATACGGAGAAAATCCGTCCTCTCTGAATCAAGCCGTGCTGCACGATGGAGGACATGGTGATCACATCCATATTACCGCCGCTAAGAACTGCAACCGCCTTTTTCCCCTTCAGGTTCATCTGCTTTAGAGCCGCCACCGTAAGAAGACCGGAATTTTCCACGATCATCTTGTGGTTTTCCACCAAATCCAGAAAGGCGCCGATCAGATCCTCGTCCTCCACCAGAAGAATATCATCTACATTCTCCTTCACATAAGGAAAATTCTGATCTCCCACCCGCTTTACTGCCGTTCCGTCGGCAATGGTATTGGCGCTTGGAAGCTCTACCGGCTCTCCCGCTTCCAGAGCGGCTTTCATACTGGCCGCCTGGGCGGGTTCTACCCCGATCACCTTGATCTTTGGATTCAGCATCTTCGCCAGCACAGAGATCCCAGTGATCAGCCCGCCGCCACCGATGGGTACCAGAATATAATCCACCGTAGGAAGCTCTTGTACAATCTCCATAGCAATGGTTCCCTGCCCGGTAGCCACATCCAGATCGTCAAAGGGATGTACAAAGGTATACCCCTTTTCCTCTGCAAGCTTGAGGGCATAAGCACAGGCGTCGTCGTACACATCGCCGTAAAGGATCACCTCCGCCCCGTACCCCTTGGTCCGGTTCACCTTAATAAGAGGCGTTCCAGTGGGCATCACTACCACTGCCTTACAGCCGTATTTCTGTGCCGCATAGGCCACGCCCTGGGCATGGTTTCCCGCAGACGCGGTAATCAGCCCCCGCTCCCGCTCCTCGTCCGTAAGAGTACTGATCTTATAATAGGCGCCCCGCACCTTATAGGCTCCGGTAAACTGCATATTTTCAGGCTTCAGATATACTTTCCCTCCGGTCTGTTCGCTTAAGTACTCGCTGTACATCAGCTTGGTAGGATTGGTCACCCGCTTTACCAGTTCGCTGGCCTCCTCAAATTTCTCTAACGTCAACATTGATTCCTTCCCCCTGTCGCTCTTTTTCTGTGGCCGGTTCCTCCCATTGCCGCCCATCCATGGGTTCACGACAACCTCCGGCTCTTCATTCATCTATTCTCCGTCATTCTTCCCTTCCGGCGAGAACAGCGCCCTCACAAAGGTATCCGGGTCGAACCTCTGCAAATCCTCCAGCTTCTCGCCCACGCCGATATATTTCACCGGAATGCCAAGCTCTGCCTGAACTGCAACCGCAATGCCGCCTTTGGCTGTGCCGTCCATCTTGGTCAAGATGATCCCGGTAATATCCGCGACCTCCTTAAATTCTCTGGCCTGCTGCAAGGCATTCTGTCCCGTGGTCGCATCCAGCACCACAAAGGTCTCCCGGCAGGCTTCCGGATATTCCCGGTCAATAATCCGGTTGATCTTCCTTAACTCTTCCATCAAGTTTTTCTTATTATGGAGGCGCCCGGCAGTATCGCACAAAAGGATATCCGCATTCCTTGCCTTAGCCGCCGCAACCGCGTCATACACCACGGCCGCCGGGTCGGAGCCTTCCTGCCCGCCGATCAGCTCCGCATGGGCTCTGTCCGCCCATTCTTTAAGCTGCTCCCCGGCCGCCGCCCGGAAAGTATCCGCCGCTGCAATCACCACACGTTTCCCCTGAGCATGATACTGGCCGGCAAGCTTCCCGATGGTCGTGGTTTTGCCTACGCCGTTTACACCCACTACCAGAATCGCCGGATACATTTCCTCAAATTCATACTGTACCGCGCCCACGCTCATCTGTTCCCTGATACTCTCAATCAGGATTTCCCGGCAGGCTTCCGGCTCCTTGATATGCCGCTCCTTTACCTTTGCCCTTAAATCGTCCAGAATCTCATAGGTAGCCTTCACTCCCAAATCCCCCATGATCATCACTTCTTCCAGCTCCTCGTAGAAGTCTTCGTCAATGCTGGAAAATCCTCCGAACACGCTGTCCATTCCGGACACGATATTATCCCTCGTCTTATTCAATCCTGACACAAGACGGTCAAAAAATCCATTTCCTGCTTCCATAGCATCCTCCTATTTTCCCGCTGTTCCTGCCCTTATGCATCTAATTCATCTTCTAGAAGGCTCACAGATACCAGCGCCGACACGCCCTTTTCCTGCATGGTGATTCCATACAGACGATCCGCCGCCGTCATCGTCCCTCTTCGGTGTGTAATTACAATAAACTGAGTATTCTTCGTAAGCTTATGCAAATATTTTGCAAATCTAGTCACATTCGAATCGTCCAGCGCCGCCTCAATCTCATCCAAAAGACAGAAAGGCGAGGGCTTTAAATTCTGAATAGCAAACAGCAGGGAAATCGCCGTCAGCGCCTTCTCGCCTCCGGAGAGCTGCATCATATTCTGCAGCTTTTTTCCCGGCGGCTGGGCGATAATGCGGATGCCCGCCTCTAGGATATCCGCATCCTCCATCAGCTCTAACGTTCCTTTTCCGCCGCCGAATAACTCTTTGAATACCCGGTCAAACTCTTCGCCGATCCGCGCGAATTGTTCTGCAAACTGCTTCCGCATTGCCTCGTCCAATTCTTCCACGATCTTCACCAGCGTTGCCTCTGCCTCTACCAGATCGTCGTGCTGCCCCTTTAGGAAATCATAGCGCTCCGACAAATTCTTGAAATCCTCAATGGCGTTGACATTGACGGCGCCAAGTCCCTTGATCTCGCTTTTTAAAGCCTGAATCCTTTTTTTCATGACCGCAAGGTCTGTCAGATTCTCGTTGCGAAGCTCAAGGGCATGTCCGTAGGTCAATTCATACTCTTCCCACATGTAATTGATCTGCTTGTCCTCGGCTTCCTCATAGCTCTCCCGCCTGCTTTCCAAACGAAAGATCTCCTTATCCAGATCCGACATATGCCTGGACATATCCTCCCGCTTCTGCAGGAAAGATTTGTGCTGCCTGTTCAGTTCTTCCCGCTCCTTTACAGACTTCCTGATCTCAGCTTCAATCTCCTCAAACAATTCCTTGGAATTATCAATGGTCTGCCGGATTTCTTGAATCTGATCCTCCTTCTCTTTGATCTCCTGAGATACGTTATCTTTGCCGGATTCCAGATTCTCTAGTTCATTCCGGTATTTGACAAGCTCCTCCTCTATACGCGCCACATTTTCCTTCGCGAAGAAATTCTGCTGCTCCAACCCTGCGCAGGCCAGATGCGCCTCCTCCGACAGCTTTTGGTGCTCCCCTTCTAAAACGCGCAGTTCCTCAAGCGTGGACTGTCCGTCTGTTACGCTGGCCGTAAGCTCCTGTTCCAGATTCTCCGAGGTATCTAACTCCAAGGCAATGGACTCCTGGTTATCGCTGATATCTGTGATCTGGCGGTCCAGTTCTTCGGTTTCGCTCCTTACTCGTCTGGTCTCCTCCATAGCAGCGGCAATCCGTTTCCCTGACTGCTCCACATTCATTTTCGCCGTATTCTGGATCACGTATGCCTCCTGAAGCTGTTTCTGGATCTCGTCGATCACCTCGTAATACCCGGCGCGCTCACTTCTTAAGCGGTCTGTCTGTTCCCTGGCCTCTTCCATTTTCTGTTTCCACTGGAGTACCACCTTTTCCAGATCCTCAATCTCCCGGCGTCTGCCCAGCAGATTGCTGGAATTTTTAAAGGCTCCGCCCGTCATAGAACCGCCGGGATTTAAAAGTTCTCCCTCAATGGTTACCAGTCTCAATGTCTGGCGGTACTTCCTTGCAATGGCGATCCCATGGTCGATGTGGTCCACCACGATGGTCCTGCCCAGCAGGTTTGATGCCAGTCCCCGGTACTTCTCCTCCACGCATACCAGCGTATCGGCCATGCCGATCACTCCCGGCTCCTGCAGCGCCTCCGGACGGTTCATCCCTCTTCCTGTCCCTGCGCTGGTCAGAGGAAGGAAAGTCGCCCGGCCGTATCGGTTCTTTTTTAAGAATGCGATCATCCGCTTCGCGGTATCCTCCGTATCCGTAACGATATTCTGGATACTTCCTCCAAGCGCGGTCTCAATCGCTGTCTCGTATTCCCTGTCCACCTTGATAATATCCGCCACGACTCCTAAAAGGCCCGGCTCCCGGTTCTTATGCTCCATCACTCTGCGGATACTGTTCCCATAACCGTCGTAGCGCTCAGTAATATTCCGCAGAGATTCTAACCTCGACTGCTCTCTGTGATAGGAGGCTTGAGTCTTTCGAAACTCTTCGCCGCCTGTCTCAATCCTCTTCTGAAGCTCTTCAATCTTCTTCTCGTAGCCTTCGCTTTTTTCTGTCAGGGAAATGATCTGTCCTGAAATGTCTTTCAGTTCCTGTTCATACTTCTCCCGGTTTTCGTTCTCCGACCGGACTTCCGCCTCGGAGTCCGCAAGCTGGCTTTTCATCTGCGCTTTCCGCACTTGAATCTGCTCCATCATCGTATCATAGCGCTGAATCTTGGCGCGGGTGGACGCCCGGTTATTTAGTAGTTCAATGATCTCGTTCTTATGCTTTTCAATATCCGAGGTAAGAGTCGCGATCTTCGTCTGAGTATCGATAAGCTGCTCCTTTGCCGCCGCCTCTTCCTTCTGCTTTTCCTCAAGCTGTGCTTCTAACTCGCCGGATTCTTCGGCAAGCTGCGCAAGATTCTCCTCTCTAGTCTTAATTTCCTCATGGATAGCATCAGAACGCTTAGCAAAATGCCTGTCCGCTGTGTGGGCGCTATTGATCTGTTCCTTTAACAGAGCGATCTCATTTTCAAGCTGCTGCTTTAACAGGTTCGTCTCATTCAATTTCGACTTATAATGCTCTATGGAATCGTCGATGGTATCCATCTGCTCCTCCACCGCATTGTACTCCGCCTTCATATTGCCATAGTCAGAGGACGCCTTTTCAAGTTCCTCCTTCGTCATGGCAAGCTTCTCCTGAATATCCTTGATCTGTTCCTTTAACCTTGCGGTTTCCAGAAGAAACATATTGATATCATAGGTCTTTAACTCTTCCCTTTTCCTCAGATACTCCTTCGCTGTCTCCGCCTGACGCGCAAGGGGCTCTCGCTGCTTCTCTAACTCTGCGAGGATATCATTGACCCGCAGAAGATTCTGCCTCTCGTCCTCCAGCTTTTTTAAGGACATATTCTTCCGGCGCTTGAATTTGACGATTCCCGCCGCCTCGTCAAAGAGCTCCCGCCGCTCCTCCGGCTTTCCGCTGAGGATCCTATCGATCTGCCCCTGCCCAATAATGGAGTAGCCCTCCTTGCCGATTCCTGTATCATAGAACAACTCGTTCACGTCTTTTAATCTGCAGGCGCTTCCATTGATTAGGTACTCGCTCTCCCCGGAACGGTACAGCTTCCTCGCGATCGTGACCTCCTCGTAATCAATGGCAAGCTGGTGGTCGGAATTGTCCAGCGTGATTGCCACATAGGCGTAGCTTAAGGGCCTCCGGTTCTCTGTTCCTGAAAATATAACGTCCTGCATGGTTCCGCCCCGAAGCTGCCTAATCCGCTGCTCGCCAAGGACCCATCGCACCGCATCCGCCACATTGCTCTTGCCGCTTCCGTTTGGTCCCACGATTCCCGTAATCCCATTGTGGAAATCAAATACAATCTTGTGTGCAAAGGACTTGAATCCCTGCACCTCTATGCTCTTTAAATACATATAGCACCTACTTCACATTATTCTTATGCAGCAGCAGAATCGTCTGATAAGCTGCCTCCTGCTCCGCAGACTTCTTCGTCCTTCCCCGGCCCTGTCCATATTCCTTCTTTCCAATATAGACCGCGCTCACAAAAGTCTTGTCATGATCAGGTCCTTCCTCTGTCAGAAGGCGATAGGAAACTGCCTCCGTAAAATTCGCCTGCACCAGCTCCTGCAGGATAGTCTTGCTATCAAAAAAGAGCTTCTTATTCTCCATGTCGCTCAGCACAAACTTATGAATAAACTCTTTTGCACTAGCAAAACCACCGTCAATATAAATCGCCCCGATCAGCGCCTCTAACGCATCTGAAGTAATTGAATCCCGCTTTCGTCCTCCCGTACCTTCTTCCCCTCTGCCAAGCAGCAAATAGTCCCCCAGCTCAATCTGCCTTGCACAGTATGCCAGCGAAGGCTCACAAACCAGACTTGCCCGGATCTTGGTCAGATCCCCCTCCGGCAGATCCTCATGCTCATAGAAGAGAAATTCACTAGAAATAATCTCCAGCACTGCGTCTCCCAAAAACTCCAGCCTCTCGTTGCACTCATACTTCGGCAGATGCTTCTCGTTCACATATGAACTGTGCGCCATCGCCCGCCGAAGAAGATTAAAGTCCGAAAACTGATATCCTATCTGCTTTTCCAGTAATTTTAAATCCCGGCCCATACTTTATCGCCCCATCTATCTTCTTTCTATCTACACTTGGTTTCCCGGTAAACCGCCGCACAACAGAAAAAGCCCGCAATCGGGCTTTTTCTTAATATTCCCTAGTTTACAGCGTTTTTAATCTGTTCTACAGCGTCTCCCACCGTAACAATCTTCTCTGCCTCGTCCGTATCAATTTCAATATCAAACGCATCTTCAATTCCCATTATAATCTGAAAAAGATCCAATGAATCCGCTCCCAGATCATTCTCAAATGACACATCCTCCGTGATCTCCTCTGGATCAATACTCATCACATCCGCAATAATCTCACGCAATTTTTCAAATTCCATATCCATTTCTCCTTTTCAAATTCGTTTACTTGCCGGAACCTGATTCCGTCTGAATACATGTCATAATCTTTTCATTGATCTGCTGCTCTTTGAATGTAATACACTGAATAATTGAATTGGAAATCTCTTTTGCCTTCGCGCTTCCATGGGTCTTTACAACCAGTCCCTTTAATCCCAGCAGCGGCGCGCCGCCGTACTCTGTTGCATCAAATTGTTTCAGAGTCTCCTTCAGCGCCGGCTTCACCAGAAGAGCGCCGATCTTACTGCGCAGAGTCGACATCATGCCGTCTTTTATCTTGTCCACCAGAACCGCTCCCAGCCCTTCATACAGCTTTAGTATCACATTACCGGCAAATGCTTCTGACACAATCACATCCGCCTCTCCGTAAGGTATATCCCTAGCCTCGATACTTCCGGTAAAATTAATATCCGCAAGCCCTTTCAGCAAGGGAAATGTCTCCTTTACAAGCGCGTTGCCCTTCTCTTCCTCAGCTCCGATATTAACGATCGCAACCTTGGGCTTCCTGACGCCGATCACATGCTCCATATAGATAGAACCCATTCTGGCAAACTGCACCAGATGGGAAGGTCTCGCGTCCACATTCGCTCCGCAGTCGATCAGAAGAGATACGCCTTTCGCCGTCGGAATCAGCGGTGCAAGGGGCGGCCTCTCGATCCCCTTAATGCGCCCAACCAGAGTCTGCCCGCCTACCAGTATGGCTCCGGAGCTGCCCGCCGAGACAAATGCATCCGCCTCTCCACTCCTGACTAACTTCATGCCTACCACAATGGAAGAATCCTTCTTGCGGCGGATGGCGTTCACCGGCGGCTCCGCGGTCTCAATCACTTCCGTGGCATTCACTACTTGGATCCGGTCCTTATCATAAGTATACTTCCCAAGCTCGCCATGGATGGCCTCTTCTCTTCCAACGAGGAAAACCTTCACCTGCTTGCTCCTGTTTATCGCGTCTACGGCGCCCTTC
The DNA here is from genome assembly GCA_910589275.1 of uncultured Dorea sp. Lineage (GTDB taxonomy): Bacteria > Bacillota > Clostridia > Lachnospirales > Lachnospiraceae > Claveliimonas. Next base: position 9,220 of record CAJUTH010000047.1, on the reverse strand, counting down.
ACCATCTCGGCCGGGGCATGATCCCCGCCCATGGCGTCAAGCGCCACTCCTGTAATCTCTGACATTTTGCTTCCTCCCGGTATTATATGGATAATTCTACTAGACATTGCATGAAAAATCAATAAAATCTTAAAAAAAGAGGTTTTGAGGGCCGCGACTGATATACCGGGCGGATGGAGGACGCGAATTGAATCAGGACAGACACACGAAGCAGACGAAGCAACATTCCAATGAACTACCAGTCAACCGAGACTAAGCCACTCAGGAAAGCCTTCGTGCCCAAGTCTCGGTAAGCCGTTATTTCATTGTTACTGCTCACTCAGTTCACAGTAACTTGCAAAAATCTATTTAAAATTGCCTTCGGCAATGAGATTTTTGCACTCCTGAATCATTTTCTTACGGACTTTGCAGTAAATGCAAAGTCCTGTATGAACAGTAACATTTTATCTCCATGCAAAACGCTTCCATATTGTCTGCTTCGTGTATCTATCCGTTTTCTATTCACTGTTTACCAAACACCCTGTATACAGTAACCGGCGGCTGTTCCTCTCTCGCCGGACGTGCGTAATCGGAAGACTATTTGCCGGCGGCCGATGAACTCCGCGGTTTCTTCCGCCGGGGGTAGCCGATCGGCTGCGGGATGTCTGCCGGGGTCAGGAATCTGTCAGGGGCTTTGGTTTGGGGAACGGGGCATTTCAGAGACGTTTTTAATGGAAGTGAAATCCACTGCTTAAGGAGACTTGGATGCGCAGGCTCTCCTGCGCATGCTAGTCGGAGTTAGCAGTTAGTTCACTGGAATGTTGTCTCGCCCCGCTTCCCAAACCAAAGCCCCTGACAGATTCCTGACCCCGGCAGACATCCCGCAGCCAGACGGCTTAGCCCCGGCGGAAGAAACCTCACAAACACAAATTAGATGAACTGCTCCATATACCGCTTGGACAGTTCCAAGGACTTCCTCACTTTTTCCCGGCTGCCTTCAAAGGCGCGGTCCTCCACCTCGATACATGCGTATCCCTCATATCCGATATCGGTGAGGGCAGATACAAATTTCCCCCAGTCCACGTCGCCAAGGCCGGGAAGCTTCGGGGTCATGTAATCCAGCGGATATGCCATGCTGCCGCATTCCGAAAGCTTATCTTTACGCAGCTTCATATCCTTAAAATGGATGTGGAACATCTTATCCTGAAATTCATAGATCGGCCGGATGTAATCCAGCCCCTGCCATACGAAGTGGCTGGGGTCAAAGTTCAAGCCGAAGTTTTCACTGGGGATCCTTCGGAAAAGCTCCCGCCAGATCACCGGAGTAGTCATTAAATTCTGTCCGCCCGGCCACTGATCCGGCCCGAAGAGCATCGGGCAGTTTTCGATTCCTATTTTTACCCGGTGTTCTTCGGCATACCGGATAATGTCCGGCCACACGGTATCGAACAGCTCCAGATTTTCTTCCACCGTCTTATTCTGATCTCTGCCGATAAAGGTCGTCGTCATAAAAACTCCCAGAAGAGCAGACGCCTTGATCACCTTTTTCAGGTGCCCTATATTTTCATTTCTCTTCTCCGGATCTGCGTCCATCGTATTGGGATAGTATGCAAGGGCGGAAATTGCGACCTGCTTCTCCTTCGCATAGTCGAGGATATGCTTCCGGTAGGCCTCCTCCTCAATCACGCGCCCCGCGTCAATATGAGATACCCCGGCATACCGCCTCTCTGCGTTTCCCGCCGGCCAGCAGGCCGCCTCCACGCAGTCAAACCCAAGGCAGGCCGCCGTATCGATCATCTCCTCATAGCTGTAATCATCAAGAATTGATGTAATAAATCCTATTTTCATATCTTCATCCGTTCCTCTCTATTTTTTATGGTTAATGAGAACCCTGCAGCCCTTTTCCGAAGATTCAATGCTGGCAAACACCGCGCGCATAGCCTGTAAGACAGACGCTCCGGAAATCTCCGGTTCTCTTTCCTCCCTCACACAGTCCACAAACAGATCAATGATGCCGGAGCTGGTCTGGTTATCATTGGTCTGGATCGCATCGGTATCGTATTCTTTGCGGGTTCCGTCCGCCGCCGTTACAACGATGGAATGCGCCGGGTCATCATAGATCCGCATAATCCCTTTGGTTCCATACAGAACCGTAGAATTATCCTCCGCACCGTAATGGGTCCACGAAGCAGTCATGGTTCCTACCGCGCCGCCGGAGAGACGGTAAATGCAGAAGGCATTGTCATCCACGCCGATCAGATTTCCTTCCCCGTCTCTCTTATCCAGCGTGAGAAGCCTCGCAGTCGTCTCAACCACCTGCTGGGATGTAAGGAACTGGATCAGATCCGTCTTATGGATGCCCAGATCCGCCATAGCTCCCATCGCCGCTATCTTCTTATCAAAAAACCATGTATTTTTCCCCGGATCTATGCTCCATGTCTCCGGACCGCCGTGTCCGAAGGTGGTTCGAAACGTAACGATCTCTCCGATCACGCCCTCGTCGATCATCCGTTTTGCCTCTGCATGAGCCTTCGCCAGCCTCTGATTCTGGTCGATCATCAGAATTTTCCCAGTCTCTTCTGCCGCTTCCGCCATCGCCTCGCATTCAGCTAAGGTAACCGCCATTGGCTTCTCGCAAAGCACATGCTTCCCAGCCTTTAACGCCTTGATGGCAATCTTTGCATGGGCGCTGTTTGCCGCGCACACCGATACCGCGTCGATGGCCGGGTCAGCTAACATCTCCTCATAAGAATCATACGCTTTCCCCCCGCATTTTTCTGCGATCTCTTCGGCCCGCGCCTGATTGACATCATAAAAGCCATATGGCCTTGCATACGGATTCGCCTCATACTCCGGAATATGCCTCACCTGTGCAATCTTTCCGCATCCTATAATTCCTGCATTCATCATGGCAGAACCTCCTCAATCTCAAAATCCCTGATACTTTCCTCCGCCGCCCGGATAAAATCAATCGCCTGTTTCGCGTACCGGTCCATCCGTCCGGTCTGGGTACTTATCTCCGACGCGCTGTAAGGGTCCGCTAACCGGTACATAAATTCCATCGTAAGCGACCCCTCATAGCCGATCCTCTTCAGCACCCGGAGCACTTCCTTAAAATCGGTATGCCCCATGCCCGCCGCCTCTCTGGTATTATCCGCGATATGCACATGGAGAAGATGTTCCCTGATCATCAGCAGACTGTCCGGGATACTTGCCTCCTCGATATTCATGTGGAACAGATCAGCCATAAGGCCGACTGCCGGATGATTTACCGCCTTTACAAATTCCATGCCCTTTGACAGGGTATTGACAAAGTAGGTTTCATACCGGTTAATCGCCTCAATTGCAAGCTTAACGCCTTTCTCCTGCGCGTAATCCGCCGCACATCTTACATTCTCTGCCGCCTGCTCCGTCAGTTTTTCCATGGAAATCCCCTCCGGCTTCACCGTTCTTCCCACCGGGGAAGGAACCACGATCATAATTCCGGCGCCCACTTTTTTCGCAAAATCCACGCTGTCCTTCACATACCGGACGGCCCGCTCTCCCGCTTCTCCTCCAGACGTCAAATCTCTGTCCTCTCCGAAAATCCCGCACAGCGACCGGCAGTTTAACCCATACTGCTTCATCAGTCCGAGGCATTCCTCCGGGTCGAGGTCATAAGGCTCCGCCGCAAATTCAATTCCATTGTAACCGCAGCGCCGAAGCCGCGCACAGCTCACCTCCAGCGGCTCGTCTCCCACGATCCACTGGGTCATTCCAATATGATACATCCTTTCTCCCTCCATTCTCCGGCCGGATCAGCCGTTTTGCTTCTCTACTGTATAGTTGCGTACTGCCGTAATTGCAAGCGCCAGCAAAATGACAATACCGTATACCATGTATTCATAAAAGGCGTTGATATGAAGCATATTAATCGCCGTTGAAATCATGCTTAAAAGAATGACTCCCATAAACGTGCCCACAACGCCTCCTTTTCCTCCATTGATCGAAGAACCTCCGATCACGACTGCGCCGATCGCCTCCGTCTCCATTCCATAGCCTGTCGTAGCCTGCGCCGCGCTGATCCTTGAGAGCATCACCATACTCGCAACCCCCACCAGTACGCCGCTGATTAGGAAGAATTTCAGCTTGCTAAGTTTCAGATTCACACCGGAAATATAAGCGGCCCGCTCATTCGTTCCGATCGCATACACATGACGGCCCGTCCTTGTATGCCTCAACAGCACATAAATACACACAAACCCCAGAATCAGGATCAGGTAAATCAGCGGAAATACGCCGAAAATATTATAGGACGCCAGCGTTCTGTATTTCCCGTAAAGGGTCTGCATATATCCGTTGGTAAGCAGCAGCGCAATACTATAATAAATATTCTGAGTGGCAAGCGTTACCACAAAAGACGGCGCTCCAAAGGCTACCGACACCGCTCCGTTAAACACCGAGCACGCCACACAGATCAGAATCCCCAGAAGGGATACAAAAACCGGGTTCATCCCCGCATTCAGCATAATCGCCATGGCGCACATAGAAAGGCCCACCATCCGACCGGTAGAAATGTCAAAATGGCCCGATATCACAAGCACCGTAGCCCCGGCCGACACAAGCCCCAGCCCGGCCGCCTGCCCGAGAATACTGTTAATCGTTCCCCATGTAAGAAACTTACTGTTGATAGAGTTGGTAACCACCGCCACAAGTATAATAAAAATAAATAGAATAAACGGCTGCGACGTCAGCAGTTTTAACACCTTAGACTTGTTCCTTTTCTTTTCTTCCATAATGTCCCTCCAAAATCAGTCTACGAAAATCCCAGATACTTTCTCATAAGCTCATCCTCTGTCGTCTCTTTTGCATCCATCATACAGGCCAGCCTGCCTCCGCACATAACGCCGATCCTGTCGCTCATGGAAAGAAGTTCCGGCATATCCGAGGAAATCAGGATCACAAACTTATCCTCCTTCGCAAGATTCAAAATATGCTTATAAATCTCCTCCTTCGCCCCCACATCCACGCCCTTCGTAGGCTCGTCGAAGATATACACATCTCCCGGATCCATCACGCATCTTGCGATAATCGCTTTCTGCTGGTTTCCTCCGGACAGGCTTGTCACCTCTGCATTCTGGCTGGGAACCTTGATGCCGAACATGTCAATGCTCTCTTCCACCTTCTTTGATTCTTTCTTAAGCCGGATCCATTCCCGCCCTTCATTATGGGTAATCATAATATTTTCTTTCACGGAGCGCAGCGTGAGAAGTCCCTCTCCCTTTCTGTCCTCAGAAATCATAAACACGCCTTTTCGAATCGCATCCTTTGGATTTACCGGAGTAATCTCTCTGCCATCCAGAAATAATTTTCCTTCCAGCTTCCCGTCCGCCCCGTAAATCATCCTTGCAAGCTCCGTCCTGCCGGCTCCCACCAGTCCTCCGAGTCCGAACACTTCTCCCGATCTCATTTCAAAACTCACATCATGGACCGTATGCCGGTTCGAATAGTGTTCCACCTTAAGAACCCTCTTCCCGGCTTCAAAATATTCCCTCTGATAGAAACTTGCCGCGTCGCGTCCGATCATATCGTGGATCACCTGCTCCGGCACAGTTTCCTTCGTCTTCCTTACCGCCGTCTGCCTGCCGTCCTTTAGGATCAGCAGCGTATCGCCGACTTCAAACAATTCCTCGATAAAATGGGAAATATAGATAATTCCCATCCCCTGTCCGGACAGACTCTTTACCAGCTCAAGCAGCGCTTTGGTCTCCTTATCTCCCAGCGAAGCAGTAGGCTCATCCAGAATCAGAATCCTCGCGTCATTTTTCATTGCCTTCACAATCTGCACGCACTGTTTCTGGGCGGTTGAAAGGTCGGTTAACAGCATGTTTCCCCGGATACCGTCTAATTCCAGCCTCCCGATCAGTTCATCCGCCTGCCGTTCCTGTTCCTTCGCGTCTATGAATCCAAACCTGTTTTTCAATTCACAGCCTAAGAATATATTTTCTGCAACCGTCAGATGATCCACCAGATCAATCTCCTGATAAATCGTCGCCACCCCAAGGTCGATCACATTCCTTGGATGAAGCTTTTCGTACTCTTTCCCAAAATACCTCACTGTGCCGCCGTCGGGCCATATAGCGCCGGAAATAATTTTGATCAGCGTTGACTTGCCGGCTCCGTTCTCTCCCACAAAGCACAGCACCTCGCCTTCCGACAAATCAATGGTTATATCCTTTAACACTTCGACCCCTGAATAGGATTTGGAAATACTCTCCAGTTCCAATAATTTATCCATAGCCTCACCATCTCTCCGTAATATTGGAGAAGCGAGAAGATACCCACTGATCTTCTCGCTTCCTTATCTAAGTCAGATATCCGTTGTATTAGAAAAAGTATGCATAGTCAGAAAAGCTCTCTTTAATGATGGACGTCCATGCTTCCTCGTCAACAGACCATGAAATAACCGCTTCCGGATCATCTGCCTTGTCCGGTGTTACCGAAGCGATCGGACAGTCGATAAACTGATTCGGCTCTCTGTCATTATTCACAGCGTCAATTCCCGCAAATACTGCAACCGCTCCTTCCAGTCCCGGTGAGGATGCAATCGTAAATTCAAGGGAACCTGCCTTCATCAGCTCTGCGCCGGTCTCAGAACCGTTCTGCGCAAATACGTGATACTGATCGGCAACCTTTAAATCCTGAAGCCTTGTGATAATCGCCGCCGCGCAGTCCTCGTTGATTACGCCGATGATGGAGAAATCCAAATCAGAATTTACAAGGTCTTCCACTTCATTTGCCGCTTTCTCCGGATCGTATTCGCCGTAGCGGATATCCAAGCACTCCATCTCGCCGGAAGCAGCCGTCGCTTCCTTTAAGCTGGTCTCCACCGTCTGGCATACCACGCTGTCAACCGTTCCGTTGATAAACACGTAATCCTCGCCCGGATACGTCTTGTTCATCCAGTCAACATAGGTTCCGCCCATGCTCTGCCAGTCGAAATCTACCGAAGCCGTAATATCAACGTCGTGATTCTTCATCACGCCGCAGGCGTCAAAAACTACGCATCCAATGCCCGCTTCCTTGCACTTCTCAGCCGCAGCCACGCATCCGGCCTCGTTCCATGACAAGATCACGATACAGTCAACGCCTTCATCGATCAGATAATCGATATTGGTCTGCTCCTGCTCGGAATCACGGTTGGAATTTACTGACAAAAACTCTGCTCCCGCTTTCTCGCAGGCCCACTTAGCGCCCTCTTCCGCACGCAGATACCATGTATCCGGTCCGGGAGAAATGTAGCCGATCTTTACTCCGTCTCCGTCGGATTCTTCTCCCGCTTCTTCCTTCGCCGGTTCAGTTTCGGCCTTCTCATCGCTCCCGGACGAGCAGGCTGCCAGTGAAACCAGCATAACTCCGGCAAGTAAAGCCGCCAACACTTTTTTGATATTTTTCATAACGTTCCTCCTTCCGCAACCTCGGTTGCTGTACTTAATTTGTTATACACATTATTGCATCTCGTCTATTCATTGTCAATGAAATATTTCATTATTTTTCACTCATTTTCAGAAATTTTTTCATTAGTTTTTCATTTTTGCGGAAAAAAATTAGATATTTCTTCCTACATTCATATTTTAACTCATTCTATCTTGTATATTATTTCCATATCAGAGTTATTCTATGTTTCACCATATTTTTCATTTTATTGCATTTTTTTCATTCCTTTTCGCTTTATTGCTTGACGCAGAAATTTGAACCATATATTATATAAGAAATACCAAAATTATAAACGGAGAACCTATCCCATGAACAAATCCAATATCCCCTACATGAAAATAGCTGAAAAAACCGGACTATCTGTTTCAACCATTTCCCGGGCTCTGCAGCAGCCTCATTTAGTCAGGCATACAACACTGAAAATCATCTACCATGCAATCGAAGAATTAGGCGGGATCCTTCCGGACGCCATTGCCCCCATCACCCACGATATGCGCATCCTTGCAATCGTACCCGTTTTCAACAATCCGTTTTATACCGATATTGTGCTGGGCATCCAAGACGCCGCCAACAAACATAGCTGCCAGCTTCTGATCGTAAACGAAACCCTGTCCAAATTTAATATTCACCAAATTACGAATTTTATCAGCCAGTCAGATATTTCCGGCGTTGTGATCATGCAGAAACTGGATATCGAAGTACTCGAACAGTTAAAACTCCGGACTCCCCTTGTCCAGTGCAGTGAATTTAACGAAGTAAATGACATTTCCTATATTACGATCGACAATTTAGAAGCCACTAGAAAAATGCTGCGTTATATCCTGACCACCGGGCGGAAAAACATCGCCCTTGTAAACTGCGACCCGGCCCGCTATACCTACGCAAAACTGCGCCTCCAAGGCTATTACGATACATTGGAACAAGCCGGCATCACGGTGAACCCTTCCCATATCGTCACGGTGCCGGACGGTAATTTCAGCACCGCCGTCCCCGCCATTTCAGCGCTGCTCAAAAGCGCCGGCCTGCCGGACGCCATCTTCTGCGTATCCGATATTATGGCCGCCGCCGCATTAAGGGCATGCGCCTTAGAAGGCTACCGGGTTCCCCACGATATCATGGTCGCCGGTTTCGACAACATTGACATCTCCGTTATGACTACCCCGAATATCACCACCATCAACCAGCCCAAACACGATATGGGCTTTATGGCCTGCACCCAGCTTCTGTCCATGATCGCCGACCCGGCCAAACCGCCCCAGCGGTTTATTCTGGATACGGAGCTGATCATCCGGGAATCCACCGATTTTTAAACTAAAGGCGTATGCTCCCGGCTCCATTCTGGGTAAATAGGCTTTCAGGAAATAGACTATCAAATAAGCGGCATCACGATCCATAAGAATCATGATGCCGCTTATTCAGCCGTCGAAACTATATAACACCGCTGCGGTATGAAGAATCGTTTCCTTGTTTCCGGACTTCTTTCGTCAAAAAGACTGCAAAAAAAACCGGAACCCCATCACTTGGGTTCCGGTTTTTCCTGCAATTAATCCATCGCAATGATTTCTTTTTTGTTGTAAGATCCGCAAGCCTTGCAAACTCTGTGAGGCATCATCAGCTCGCCGCACTTACTGCACTTTACAAGGTTCGGCGCGCTCATCTTCCAGTTTGCTCTTCTCTTATCTCTTCTTGCTTTAGAAGATTTATTCTTTGGACAAATTGACATAGGTTACACCTCCTTAAAATTCTTAAACACATCGCGGATAAC
>CAJUTH010000046.1 GCA_910589275.1 uncultured Dorea sp. | reverse complement strand
TCTACGGACATTGTGACGACTCATTTTGATTATCATTCCATTGACCATAACTTGTTAAAGCTTGATATTCTGGGACATGATGATCCGACGATGATTAAGACGCTGGAGGAATACATTAGTTCCCCGGCAATGGATAATGAATATAATGAAACAGATCACCGTTTTGTGGCAACCGATATCCCGTTAGATGATCCGGGCGTGATGTCTTTGTTTCAGAGTACAGAAATATTGGGAATTAAGCCCTCTGACATCGGAGGGTGTCAGGTGGGCTGTATGGGGATACCGGAATTTGGTACGGAATTTGTAATCCAGATGGTCATGGATACCAAGCCGCAGACCTTGTCGGATCTGATCCGTATTTCAGGGCTTTCTCATGGGACGGACGTATGGCTGAATAACGCGCAGGAGCTGATCCGAAGCGGCAAGGCGACGATTTCTACAGCAATCTGTACCCGTGACGATATTATGACGTATCTGATCAATAAAGGGATGGACAGCGAGGAATCCTTTACCATTATGGAGCGGGTCAGAAAGGGCGCGGTGGCAAAGGGGAAATGCAAGGAATGGCCGCAGTTTAAGGAGGATATGGCGAAGCACGGAGTGCCGGACTGGTATATCTGGTCCTGCGAAAAGATTAAGTATATGTTTCCGAAGGCTCACGCGGCCGCCTATGTTATGATGGCTTATCGGATTGCATATTGTAAGATTAATTATCCGCTGGCATATTATGCGGCTTATTTTAGTATCCGTGCGGATGCGTTTTCCTATGAATTGATGTGCAGAGGAAAAGAACAGCTAAATTTTCATATTCATGAGTATCAGAACAAGGAGGTTCTTTCTAAGAAAGAGCAGGATACATTAAAAGATATGAGGATTGTGCAGGAAATGTATGCCAGAGGCTTTGAATTTCTGCCGATTGATTTGTATGAATCTAAGGCGTCCCGGTTTGAAATCGTAGACGGGAAGCTTCTTCCGCCATTTTCGAGTATTGAAGGTATGGGTGTGATCGCTGCCGAGGCAGTGGAAGCGGCTGCGGTGGATGGCCCTTATTTGTCTAGAGATGATTTCCGCCAGCGGACGAAGGTGAGTAAGACGGTAATTGATTTGATGAATGATCTGGGGATTTTTGGGAATCTTCCTGAGAGCAATCAGCTTAGTTTATTTGATTTATAAATTGTGAACAGAGAGGTAGTTGTCTTATGGAAAAGAAACGGTATAAAGGGATTTTCTATATTATCTGCTCGGCGTTCTGCTTTGCCCTTATGAATGTATTTGTAAGGGCGGCGGGCGATCTGCCGTCTATCCAAAAAAGCTTTTTTAGAAATGTGGTGGCGCTGGTTTTTGCTTTCATTATTATGCAAAAAAACCATATTCCTTTTCGGTGCAGAAGGGAGAATTTTAAATATTTGCTGATCCGGTCGGTATGCGGTACAATGGGGATTCTGTGTAATTACTATGCGATTGATCATCTGGTGCTGTCCGATGCGTCGATGCTGAATAAGATGTCTCCGTTTTTTGCCGTGATTTTTAGCTTTCTTATCCTGAAAGAAAGAATAGATATCCCTCAGGCGTTGTGTGTGGCGGGGGCGTTTTTGGGAAGCTTATTGGTGATAAAGCCCACGTTTTCAAATATGGCGCTGGCGCCTTCGCTTGTGGGGCTGCTTGGCGGTCTCGGAGCGGGGATTGCATATACGTATGTGCGGAAAGCGACGCTAAATGGAGAGAGGGGGCCGCTGGTCGTATGCTTTTTCTCTGCGTTTTCTTGTCTGGTAACCCTGCCGTTTATTATGTTTGACTATGAGCCGATGACAGCAGCACAGTTGTTATCGCTGCTGGGAGCAGGTCTGTCGGCTGCCGGAGGGCAGTTTTCGATTACGGCTGCATACAGCTATGCCCCGGCGCGGGAGATTTCGGTATATGATTATTCTCAGGTGATTTTTGCTGCCGGGCTGGGTTTTGTGATTTTTGGGCAGATCCCGGATCTTTTAAGCTGGCTGGGGTATGGCGTCATCTGCACGATGGCGGTAGTGATGTTTTTGTATAATAACAGGAAAAAAGAGTGAGTGGGAAATATAAGTGGTTACATAAGAGCTTGTAATGTTTCGATTGCGTTTCGGGTAGTTTGCTGATATAATATCATTATGGGAACTAGAGAGCCAAGGCGGCTTACCCTCCATACGGTTTGGAGGATGTTTCCTCCGGACGAGAGAAAGGAGGAATTGCAATGAATCTTACATATTCGGAATTGTTTCAGTTTTGTATATTTGTTGTTTCCCTTGTAGGACTGTGTTATCAGATCTTCAAAGGAAAAAAGTAGCCGCCACTACCCACTCGTGACGGCTATTGTATAAAGATAGCTTGAAAAGAGGGTAAGCCGCATCTTAAGCTTCCCTGTTTCTGATACAAATATAGCATAAAATGTAAACATATTCAATACTTTTTTCGGTGGAGAGCATACATTAATAACAGAAAGCTATTATTTACACGGATTCAACACGCGTCCTCCAATCAACGTGTAAACGATAACAACATAATAGGATGAAGATGAAAAAATACAGTGTAATCTATAGCATTCTCATGCTGTCTGCATTCTTGGCAGGCGGCAATGCTGGATGCATTTCGGGAAATGGTTCGGCGGCTGTCCTGAACCTTATGTTTCTGGCTGTTCTTATTCTGGCGGGGTGTCAGGATATCAGGGAGATGAGAATTGGGGATCGGTGGCAGGTTCTGCTGCTGGGGCTTGCGGGAGCAGCCTGCCTGCTGGTGCCGGAGCCGGGGCTTTTCTCCCGGGCGGCAGGTTTTTTTAGTGTCAGCGCGCCGCTTTTTGCGACTGCCCTGCTGGTTCCGGGGGCGATCGGGGGCGGGGATATCAAGCTGACGGCTGTCTGCGGCCTGTTTCTTGGATGGAGGGCCGCGGTGGTGTCAGGGGCGGCGGGGATTATGTTTGGAGGCTGCTTTAGCCTTTGTATGCTGGCAGCGGGGAAGCTTGGAAGGAAGGAAATCTTCCCTCTGGGGCCTTTTTTGTGCATGGGGATGGCTTTTGGAATCTATGGAGGAGAGCCGGTGTTTGAATGGTTTTTTGGACTGAGTTAAAGAAAGCCGCAGATGCGAAGTGCTTCTGCGGCTTCTGACGGCGCCGTGATAGGCGTGGACTGATAGATGGCCGGTCTGAAGCTGTCCCTGCGGAAGGGCCTTGTATTTAACCGGCTTCGGTCTGGCAGGATATGATCTTGTCCAAGGTGCTTAGGAACAGAGCGGTCTCGCTCTGGATCTGTTTCTTTTCAGCGGCAGTTTTTCTGTCATCCAGATAGCTGTCGTACATGACGCAGAGCATGGCGTAGGCAAACTCCCGATTCTGGCTCCACTGGAACAGCATCCAGTTCATAGCGTGGGAGCACCAGTATTTTTTAGGGATGCCGCTGGATTCTAAGACCTTTACATGGATTTCGGCTTCCTTGGCAAGCCCCGCCAGTTGTTCGGCATGTTCTTCCTCTGGCTTTTTCCGGCCGGAAAGCTTGCGGATGACTGAGCCTTTGCGGGCGGATTTGTCGTTTAGCATCTGGAGTCCGGAGGCCACCAGCTCGTTCAGTTTGTTGGCGGCTTCCCAGAATGGAGCAAAGTTCGGCGACAGCGGTCCCCGATATTCTGAACCTCCTGACCGTTCAGCGGCAGTTTCCCTGCGGATTGGGTTGCGGATCCGTCGATCGTAGATCCGGCGTTGTTCCGGGCTGCTCAAGATCTTATATGCATCAAGGATGTTTTGGATATAGGTAGTAGTGTCGTAACCGCTGTCTATATTGGCATCGGGATGCATTTTTTTGACAAGAAAATTCTTGGCGCTGACGATTTCTTCCTCTGTGGCGTCCATGGGAACGCCAAGCAGATCATAATATGTACATTCTTTCATAAAAAACTCCCCTTAAATAATACGTTTCATGGTTACAGCCTGCATATTCTTTTGTTCTGTATATTTAGGACAGAAATATGCGGACGGCAGCCATTTCCCCACTTATTGTAACATCATACGCTAATTTGAAGTGGAAATCAATAGGCTTGAGGAAACAAAAAACCTTGACATATATAGGTTGCCGATATATACTAAGGAAAATATATATAGATTATCGATATAAGATTGGAGGTTGGAATTATGGCAGTTGACAAAAGTCTGGTATCGGGAAGTACAACAATGCTTCTTTTGCGTTTGTTGTCGGAGAAAGATATGTATGGGTACGAGATGATCGAGACGCTGCGGCAGCGGTCGAAGAATGTATTTGAACTGAAGGCCGGGACTCTGTATCCGCTGCTCCACAGTTTGGAGAATAAACAGGCGCTTAGGGTGTATGAGAGGGAAGCGGGAGGGAAAATCAGAAAGTATTACAGTCTTACGAAAGAAGGGGACAGGCTGCTTGCTGAGAAGAAGGAAGAATGGATGGCTTATTCAGAAGCTATTTTGAATGTATTGAATATAGGAGGTGTTCCGGTATGAAGAAAGAAGAGTATTTGAACATTGTGGAAGGGCAGATCCGGTGCAGAAGAGCCAGAGAGGGAGTGAGGAGAGAATTAGCGGCGCATATTGAAGATCAGGCAGAGTATTGCCGGTTGCAGGGAATGGATCTTTTTGAAGCGGAAGAAGCGGCTGTCTGTGAAATGGGCGATCCGGTGGAGACAGGAAATAGGCTGGATGAGATCCACCGGCCGAAGATGGCATGGAAAAGTATCGCGGTAATTATCCTGCTTGGTCTGGTAACCTTTATCCTGCAATATGTCTTGACGAACAGTATGCCGGATGCGCTGAATACTTATTCAGCGTGGCTTCCGGGAGGGGCTTCTAGAAATCTGCTGATACATATCGCGGGCTGGGGTTTGATGATCGGGGTCTGTTATCTGGACTATACTAGAATTGGGAAGCATGCCGGGCTGCTGATGATAGCAGGCTGTGTGGGAATCTGGTTTCTTGCAAAGTTTTGCTCCATGCCTGTGAATGGCGTGGATTATTTTCAGTTTGCCGGATATAGTGTTTCGGTACGAATGGTATGTTTCTTGTTCCTGCCGCTGTATGGGGCAGTACTGTACCAGTACCGGGGATCGGGATATCAGGGGCTCTTCGCAGGGGTGCTTTGGATGATTCCCTCCCTTTGGCTTCTCCGTTTAGAGAGCGCGATGATGATCATTGTCATTGTGGGAAGTACGTATTTGATCATGTTGACTGCGGCAATCGGTAAAGGATGGTTTCGGATCCCGAAAAAACCGGCGATAGCAGGGTTGTGGATGGGAGCCGGGTTATTGGTTTATGTCGAGATTAATTACATCAGATTCTTTGGAGCGCCCTATCAAGCGGCGCGTCTGGAAGTATTTGAAGATGCGTTTCTCTTGAAAGGAGGCGTTACCACCACGTCGATTATGATGCGGAAACTTCTTGCCGGAAGCAGGCTGCTTGGTACGAAGGAAGGATTCATAGGAGATGCAGAAGGGATTATGCAGCCAGGGGAGTATGCGCTGAGTTTGATCTGCGCATTTTACGGAATATTGGCGGCGGTTATTCTGGCGGCAGGGATCGCTCTTTTATTTCTGCATTTTTTTAAAATGTCTTTCCGGCAGAAGAACCAGCTTGGAATGATCATGGGAACCAGCTGCAGCACGGTATTTCTTGTGCAGCTTCTTCTATATATAATGGGGAATTTGGGAATGCTCATGTCGGGGGCGTCTTACTGTCCGTTTCTTGGATATGGAGGAAGCGGGGCCATGGTTACTTATATCCTTCTGGGGATATTGCTGAGCATTTACCGGTATGAAGACGTGTTGCCGGAGCAGGAAGTAAGGAAAGCGCTGCCGGTATTTGCCAGGCAGGAGAAAGGGAGGGGATGCTAGATGGATTGTTCGCAGATTACCCATTGGTGCCATGAGGTTATGCGCTCGCAGGTGAAGAAAGGCGGGCGCTATATTGATGCTACCATGGGAAATGGGCATGATACGCTGTTTTTGTGCGGGCTTGCGGGGGAAAATGGGCAGGTTACTTTGATATACAGGAGCTGCCGCCGAAGGAGTATACCGTTATTGTAAACGAATATTATAACAGGGGAAATCATCCGCCGATGCCTGTATTTATATGGAAGAAAAAATTGTAACAGTTCAGCCGTCGCCCCTTAAATAATCCACAGACCGCCTGCTGCGCAGGCTATCCGCTGCTAACGCAGCTTCTGTCTGAGGCTTAAGGGGCGTTTAGCTCATCGCCTGCATTAAGCGCTCATTCATGCAAGCATGATTCGCCCATAATTTTGGCGATGGCTGAACTGTTACAAAAAATTTAATTTTTCGCAACTTAATGCTTTAATTTGCGAAAGTGTTGTGTTATACTTAGTTACGTGATTATTTTGTGATGAAAAGAACGTATGGGATATCCGGCGTGCAAAGCGGAGCGCGCCAGTACCGGCAGGCTGTCCTAAAGGGCGCACCGCAAGGCATGTCCTTGCAGGGCGGCATCTGCTTAAAACGAAAATCACAGGTAGAAAGGATGAAGAAGATGTCAGAACCAAAGAAAGTGATTATGCTCGGTAATGAAGCGATCGCCAGAGGCGCATATGAAGCAGGCGTGAAGGTGTCTGCGGCATACCCTGGCACGCCGAGTACCGAGATTAGCGAATATTTAGTGCAGTACAAAGACGAGGTCTACTGCGAGTGGTCCCCTAACGAGAAGGTTGCCACAGAAGTGGCGGTGGGCGCGTCCCTGGCGGGGACAAGAGCCATGTCCTGTATGAAGCATGTGGGCTTTAACGTGGCGGCTGACCCGGCTTATAGTGTTTCCTATATGGGAGTTAACGGCGGACTGGTAATTGTGGTTGCAGATGATCCGGGACTTTACAGTTCTCAGAATGAGCAGGATACCAGAATGGTAGCCAGAGCGGCAAAGCTTCCGGTGGTGGAGCCTTCGGACAGCAATGAGGCGAAGGAATACCTGAAAATGGCGTTTGAGCTGAGCGAACAGTTTGACCGGCCGTTTGTTTTCCGGACTACTACAAGGCTGGCCCATTCGCAAGGAATCGTGGAGCTTGGAGAACGCCGGACGCCGGAGGATAAACCCTATGTAAAGGATATCCGCCGGACAGTCATGATGCCGGGGAATGCAAAGCTTCGGCATGTGGAGATTGAGAAGCGTAACCAGGAGCTCGCGGGGGCAGCGGATACCCATCCGATTAACCGGGTAGAGATGAAGGATACAAAGATTGGTGTGATCACCAGCGGTATTCCTTACCAGTATGTAAAAGAGGCTCTGCCGGAAGCGTCTGTCTGTAAGCTTGGCATGGTCAATCCGCTGCCTAGGAAGCTGATTGAGGAATTTGCCGCGAAGGTAGAGACGCTCTACATTGTGGAAGAGCTGGATCCGGTGATTGAGGAGCAGGTGAAGGCATGGGGCATTTCCTGCGTGGGGAAGGAGATTTTTACCGTTCAGGGCGAGTACAGCGCCAATATGATCCGTCAGGCTATTCTGGGCGAGGCGCTTAAGATTCAGACGCCGGCAGAGGTTGTTGGCAGACCGCCGATTCTCTGCCCCGGATGTCCTCACAGAAGTGTTTACCATGTGCTGAGTAAGCTGAAGCTTCATGTGGCCGGGGATATCGGCTGCTATACGCTGGGGGCAGTTCCGCCTTTAAGCGCAGTGGATACGACGATGTGCATGGGATCGAGTATTTCTACCCTTCACGGCATGGAGAAAGCGAAGGGGAAGGACTATGTGAAAAACTGGGTCGCAGCGATCGGCGATTCTACATTTTTACATACAGGCATCAATTCTCTGATGAATATGGTATATAATCAGGCATCCGGGACAGTTATGATTCTGGATAATTCTACCACGGGCATGACCGGGCATCAGGATCATGCGGCTACCGGAAAGACGCTGATGGGAGATCCCACGCATGCGGTTGATATTCCGAAGCTTTGCCGCGCGGTGGGCGTGCCCAGCGTAAGAGTGGTAAATGCGTTTGATATAGAGGAACTGGAAAAAACGGTTCAGGAGGAACTGGCAAAAGATCAGGTATCCGTGATCATTACCAAATCTCCCTGCGTACTGTTAAGCAAGGAGAAGAAGCCGTTATATACAGTGCATGAGGATCGATGCAGGAAATGCGGCATGTGTATGAAGCCCGGCTGTCCGGCCATGACGAAGAATGAGGACGGAACCATCCGTATTGACGATACCATGTGTACCGGATGCGGGCTCTGTGAAAAGCTGTGCAGGTTCGGGGCGATTGAATTAGTAAAGGACGGTGACAGGTAATGGCAGTGAAGAATATTATGATTGTTGGCGTAGGAGGACAGGGAACGCTCCTTACCAGCCGGATTCTCGGCGGACTTGCAATTTCCGGCGGCTATGATGTGAAGCTGTCGGAGGTTCACGGTATGGCCCAGAGAGGCGGAAGCGTTGTCACGTTTGTCCGTTATGGGGAAACGGTGGCGGAACCCATCGTGGAAGAAGGGCAGGCGGATGTGATCATAGCCTTTGAGAGACTGGAGGCGCTGCGTTATGCTCATTTTCTTAAAAAGGACGGCGCGCTGATCGTAAATGACTGGAGGATTGATCCGATGCCGGTGGTGATCGGGGCGGCTAAGTACCCGGATCATATTATAGAAGATTTGAAAAAAGACCATAAGGTCTATACCGTAAATGCAACGGAAGAGTCCAAAAGGCTTGGCAATCCTAAGGTATTCAACCTGATTGTCCTTGGTATAGCCGCACAGCATATGGATTTTACAAAAGAACAGTGGTATCAGGTGATTGAGGATACCGTGCCGCCGAAGACTGTGGAGATTAACAGGCAGGCGTTTGATGTTGGATACGGGCTCTGATTTGCTGTCATCTGCCGGAAGGCAGTTAGATATACAGATGAAGGAGGTGTCATTTATTTTGAAAAAATATAAGAGGGATACCTTCATGTTTGGGAACCTTCGTCTCGCTTAAGCGTAAAAGCCAACAGAGGCGAAGGGTATAAAAACTGGTTGGCATTGCCTGTGTATTCAGGGATAATGTAGAAAGTAAAACCCCAAAACCATGAGGGTAGAATAAGGAGAATAAGAAAATGGCGAAGGTTTTGTTACAGGATTGGAAAGAACAGTATAGAGACAAAAAGATAGAATGCATGAGCAGAGACGAGATGTCTGCGCTTCAGAGCGAAAGGCTTGTGAAACAGGTAAAGAATGTGTACGAGAACGTGTCCTTCTATCGGAAAAAGATGGAGGAACTGGGAGTAGAACCCGGAGATATCAAAGGGATTGAGGATATACATAAATTGCCTTTTACCACGAAAGAGGATCTGCGGGATCATTATCCCTTTGGTCTGCTGGCTGTCCCGAGGGAGAAGATTGCAAGAGTTCAGGGTACCTCTGGGACTACCGGGAAGCTTACACTTGCAGCTTATACAGAGAAGGATGTAAAGACTTGGGGCGAGTGCGTAGCCAGAGGTCTTGTGATGGCTGGCCTGACTTCTGAGGACCGGATTCATGTATGCTATGGCTATGGATTGTTCACCGGCGGCATGGGACTGGATTTGGGCGCGCAGGCGCTGGGTGCAATGGCGATCCCTATGTCCTCCGGAAACACAAAGCGTCAGTTGATGTGTATGGAGGATTTCGGGGCGACTGCATTCGGATGTACGCCGTCTTACGCGATGTATTTGGCGGAGGCGGCAAAAGAAGCAGGGATTGTTGACCGGCTTCAGATTAAGGCAAGCATCAACGGCGCGGAGCCATGGACCGATGAGATGCGGTTAAAGATTGAGGAAACCTTAAATATTAATACGTTCGATATTTATGGATTGTGCGAGATTACGGGACCGGGTGTTGCAATGGACTGTATCCATCATAAGGGACTTCACGTGTATGAAGATCATTTCTATCCGGAGATTCTGAATCCGGCAGACCAGAGCACATGTGCAGACGGCGAGACGGGAGAACTGGTATTTACTACGCTTACCAAGGAAGGAATGCCGCTTCTCCGCTATCGGACGAAAGACCTTACCAGTATTTACAGGGATACTTGTGAGTGCGGAAGAACGCTGCCGAGGATCCAGAAGTTCACAGGCAGAACCGACGATATGAAGGTAATCCGCGGCGTCAATGTATTTCCGACGCAGGTTGAGGCGGCGCTTTTGTCTATGGGCGGGCAGGTTGCACCGCATTATCTGCTGATCGTTGACCGTGAGAACAATCTGGATGTACTGACTGTCATGGTAGAAGTTACGGAGGAATATTTCTCCGATGAGATCCGTAAGATGGAAGCACTGAAAGAAAAAGTTGGAGCTGTTTTGAAGCAGGCTCTTGGCGTTTCCGTCAGAGTGAAGCTGGTTGAGCCTAAGACGATTCAGAGAAGCGAAGGCAAAGCAAAACGAGTGATTGATAATAGAAATCTGTAGGAGGAATGAGATTATGAGTTTAAGCAATACAGTACAACAGTTATCCGTATTTTTAGAGAACCGGGCAGGACGTCTGGATGAGGTGCTTAAGGTGCTTGCGGCAGGCGGGGTCAACATTGTGGCCTTAAGCCTTGCAGATACCTCTGATTATGGAATGCTCCGCATGATTGTGTCAGACCCGCATAAAGGGCGCGTAGTGCTGAAAGACGCGGGCATTACGGCAATGCTGACGGATGTAGTCGCATTCCGTGTGTCCCATGATACCGGGTCTCTTAGCAAAGCGATGCATCAGCTTGTGGAAGGCGAGATCAACATTGAATATATGTATGCCTTTGCAAATGGAGAGGACGCCGCGGCTGTCCTTAAGAGCGACGAGCCGGTAAGAGTGGTGGATATCCTGCTTGGAAGCGGCTTCAAGGTATACAGTGCGGACGAGGCGTATACAGCGAATGCATAGGCGGCCGGTCAGCGCATTGGCCGGAAAGGTTTGCAATTGAATTATGAGTAACCAAAAAGGGATGTCAGATATCTGACATCCCTTTCCCGCATTCTAATGTATGCTTTTAAATATTTAAATTAATCCTTAAATAACGAAGTAAAAAAATTTACATATATAAAAGGTACATTCCTCAGGTCGAGAATGCGAAACTGGTTAACATCTAACTACGTTAACAGCCTGAGGTCCTTTTGCGCCTTCTGTCACATCAAACTCGACAGCCTGGCCTTCTTCCAATGATTTAAAACCATCCATGGCAATGCCAGAATAATGTACGAAAACGTCGTTGCCGGCTTCGTCAGAGATGAAACCAAAGCCCTTCTGGTTATTAAACCATTTTACTGTACCTTTGCTCATTACAATACCTCCATTACAATTAAAAATGTAAACGTAATCTATAGATACTATAGATATGATACCGTTTCACATTACCATAGATTGTGATAGAAGTCAATGAAATATCGAATGAAATCTATAAATTCGTAAACTATTCATAAGTACTTGACGTGGTTAGAGTCAGCGTGTAAAGTAAAGAGAGATAAAGGGATATGTGCAGAAAAGGATCGGGTAGTATATGATAACATTAACGGGAAAAAAGATATCAGAAGGGATTGCAATAGGCAGACTGGCATTTTATAAAAGGGGAGCGCGGGAGGTCAGACGCATCTATGTAGAAGACGTTCGAAAGGAACTGGCGAGGTTTCAGAAGGCATGTGAAAAGGCGGCCGCAGAGATTCAGGATTTGTATTTAGCCATGACCAAAGAGATTGGAGAAGTGAACGCGTCTATGTTTGAGATGCATCAGATGGTCTTAAACGATGCGGAATATCTAGACAATATAACTCGGATTATAAAGGAAGAGAGATTGAATGCAGATTATGCGGTAAAGGAGGCTACAAATCGTTTTATCGAGAAGTATGCTTCTAGAGATGCCAGTTATGTAAGAGGGCATGAAGCGGACGTCCGGGATGTGGCGGCGCGGATTCTTCGGATACTGGCGCGTATCCGCAAGGAAAAGATGCTGATAGACGAGCCGGTGATTATGGCGGCAAGAGAGCTGTATCCCAGCGAGGCCGCGCAGTTAGAGGTATCCAAGATATTGGGCATTGTGACGATGTTCGGTACGATCAATTCACATACGGCTACGATTGCGAGAACGAAAGAGATTCCTTCGGTTATCGGGCTCGGAGAAGCCCTTAAACGGGAATATGAAGGCAAGACGGTGATCATAGACGGATTTGAAGGCAGAGTATACATTGAGCCGGATCAAACAACGCTTGCCAGAATGCAGGAGAAGAAGAGGACGGCTCTGCGCAAGGTGGAAACCTTAGAAAGGCTAAAAGGGAAGGAAAATATCACTCAGAGCGGTCAAAAGATTGATGTATGCGCTAATATCGGTGCGAAGGATGAGATCGAGAGTGTGATGAGGAATGATTCTAACGGGATAGGATTGTTTCGAAGCGAATTTATTTATATGGAATCCGGTACTAGGTTTCCGACAGAGGAACAGCAGTTTCAGATTTATAAGCTTGCGGCGGAATCTATGGGGGCGAAGCGCGTAGTAATCCGTACGGCAGACATTGGCGGAGAGAAGAATGTGGATTGTCTAGAGATAACCGGCGAGAATAATCCGATAATGGGGTATCGCGGCATACGGGTTTCTTTAGATAAAGAGGAGATGTTTAAGATACAGCTTAGGGCGATACTTCGGGCGTCTGCATTCGGAAATATTTCGGTTATGTTTCCAATGATCAGTTCTATGGAAGAGGTATTGGCGGCGAAGAATATTCTGGAGAGAGTCAAACAGGATTTAAGAAACGAAAAAACACTGTTTGACGAATCGATAAAGACCGGCGTTATGATTGAAACGCCTGCGGCCGTTATGATTAGCGGCGAATTGGCGAGGGAAGTGGACTTCTTTAGTATCGGGACGAATGATCTGACGCAGTTTACGCTGGGGATGGATCATGCGAACCGAAGAACCGCGGGAAATTATAATCCGAAGCATCCGGCGCTGATCAAGATGATCCGTATTGTAACAAATAATGTGCATTTGGAAGGGAAACGGATTAGTATCTGCGGAGATCTGGCGGCAGATCTGTCTATGACGGAGCAGTTTATTAATATGGGAATTGATGAACTGTCAGTCGCGCCGAATCAGGTTCTTCCGCTTAGAAAACATATCCGTGAACTAAAATAAGACTGGAATATATAGAAAAATTCAATGGGAAAGCTGTTTTTTGCAATTGTGGGCAGAGAGCAGCTTTCTACTGTTATATTTTTATGGAAGCGAGTTGCGTATGTTTCCCATGCACTATGAATGAATTACATAGAATCGGTTATAGCTATAACGTGTTTGTGTAAATGTAACAATTCCAAAATAACCTGTTTGTGGTAAAATAAATACGTTAGGGGGTGTTTAGGTTATGATACAGGCAGCAATGGTGTTAGAAGGCGGCGCAACGAGAGGCGTATTTACCTCCGGCGTTTTGGATTACCTGATGGAGGAGCGTGTGGAATTATCCCATGTGATCAGCGTGTCGGCAGGAGCATGCAACGGCGTGGATTATGTGTCGAAGCAGATTGGAAGGACAAGGGATTGTACAATCCATAAGGAGAAAGAGTATAATTTTTACTTTGGTTTTCGGAAGCTTGTGAAAGAGAAAAGTATTCTGGATATGGATATGATTTTTGACAAGTATCCCAATGAATTGTTTCCCTTTGATTTCGATACGTATTTTGCATCGGAGACGGAATGTGAGATTGTCACAACCAACTGCCGGACCGGAAAAGCCGAATATATGACGGAGCGAAGCGATAGAAGCAGACTGATGAAACTGTGCAGGGCGTCAAGCAGCATGCCGCTGATTTCGCCTATGGTGGAGATCGACGGGGAATTTTATCTGGACGGCGGCCTTGCAGATTCGATCCCTATAGAGAGAGCCTTAAAAAGCGGGAATCAGAAAATTGTGGTTATCCTTACCAGAAATCCGGATTATCGGAAGAAGCCTACGACGAAGGCTGTAGCGAAACTGTATCGGAAGGCATACCATTCGTATCCGGCTCTAGTGCGGACGTCCATTCTGCGGAACAGGAAGTATAACCAGCAGATGGAGCTGGTGGAAAAAATGGAGGCGGAAGGGAAGATTTTTGTCCTAAGGCCGTTGATCCCTACGGTGTCAAGGCTGGAGAAGAATTATGATATGCTGATGAACTTTTACGACCATGGGTACTGCTTGATGCGCAGGGAGTATGACAGGCTGATGGAGTATCTGGAAGGATAAAACAATGCAGAAGGATGATAGCAAATTATTCTGGAGTATTCTTATTTGTATTAATATTGTGCTTGCCGGGATATTTATATTTGCAGGAATAGATAAAACCGATTATTCAGTAAACCAGAAGAAGAATTCGCGTTTGATCGGCGTCAGTTACATGACGATGAATAATGAATATTATAAAATCATGAGCGAAGAAATCAACGCCCGGGTTGACGCGGAAGGGGACCGTGTGATTTTAAGAGATCCTGCGCTGGATGCAGACCGGCAGATCAGACAGATTGGCGAGATGCTGGACGCGGGGGCTGATGTTCTGGTAATCACTCCGGTAGACTGGGAGAGCCTGACCTCTGTGCTGCAGAGGGCAAGGAAAGAAGGAGTCTATGTTGTGGTTGTGGATTCCAATGTATATGATGAAGAACTTGTGGACTGTACGATTACTTCTGATAATTACAATGCAGGCAGAATCATAGGGGAATATTTCTTGACCCAGTGCCGGGAGGCGGAGCTAGTGATTATGACTCATGAAACGGCAAAATCCGGGCAGGACCGAGTGGAGGGGTTCCTGGATGCGGTGGAAGGCTGCGCTGGAATCCAGGTGGTCCAAGAAATTGAGTGTGAGGGGCAGACAGAGATCGCTATGCCGCGGCTTCAAGAGGCAATCCGATCGGGGCTTGCCTTTGACAATGTATTCTGCCTCAACGATCTTGCGGCGGTTGGCGTAGTGGCGGCGCTGGACGAAAGCCAGATGCTGGATCAGGTGGACGTGTACGGCGTGGATGCTTCCCCAGATTCCAAGGCGCTGATCTATGAGGGCATGATGAAGGCATCCGCTGCACAGTTTCCTACGGAGATCGGCAGCGAGGCGGCGGATGTGATTTATCAGCTTTTAGAGGGAGAGAAGGTAAGCCGCCACATATTGGCGCCGGTTAAGCTGATCACCAAAGAGAATGTGGAGGAATTTGGAATTGAAAGATGGCAGTAGCGGGGAGGATGCTTACAATGGATGAACACAAAGCGCTGGATTATGCGCTGGCGGTGATGAAAAATCTAAACCTGATCATTATTTTATATATGGGAATCCTTATATTTAACTGCCTGTGGGGGTATGTGCAGGAAAATTCGGCGCTGGAGTTCCTGTCAAGGATCGATACCATTCCTCCCGCGCCATGGAAGATTCCTGTCATAGCGGTTATGACCTATAGCGGATGTCTGCTGCTTATGGGTATCCGCGGGCTTGGTGGTATCTCATTAATTTCTAAGGTGGCTGTGGAAATGACACTTTGTTTTTTAGTCAGCTATCTTCTGGGATTCGGTTATAACGGAATGCTTCTGCTGGTTCTGGCTGATACCATGGGGGATATCCCGAAGATGAAACGACAACTCCCCTTTGCTGCGGTCATCTGTATGCTCTATCTTGTTGTTGATTTTGATTTGTTTTCGATTTATCATCATATCATACCTTTTGATACATATCTAGAATATTATCAGAGAGACAGCCGGGCGGCGCTCCTTGGGATTCTCAATGTGGCAGCGTCGCTGAATACGCTGATTTTCATTATTTATATGGTTTTGCTGGTGCGTACCCAGATGAACGAAAAAGAACGGATCATGAGTCTGAATGCCCAGCTTAATACTGCGAATGACGAATTGCAGCGAGCGAATGTCCGCTTAGAGGAGTATGCAAGGGAATCGGTAAAGATGACGGAGACAAGGGAAAGAAACCGGCTTGCAAGGGAAATCCACGATACTCTGGGGCATGCTCTGACCGGAATTATTACAGGGATCGAGGCGTGCACAGCTCTGATGGATGTGGCGCCGGAGGCGACGAAGATACAGCTTAGCGCAATTGCAGAGGTGGCCAGGCAGGGAGTGACCGACGTGCGGCGTTCCGTGAAAGCCCTGCGGCCGGACGCCTTAGAGAAATTTGATTTGGAAAATGCTATAAGCAGGACGATCAATGAAATATGCACCGCTACCAGTGCGGAGATAGAGTATATCTGCGAAGCGAGGCTTGACTGTTTTACGGAGGATGAGGAGGACGTTATTTACCGGATCGTACAGGAGAGCATTACGAATGCTATTCGACATGGGAAGGCAGACTACATTCGGATATCCATCCGGAGGGAACAGGAGATGCTAAAGATCGGCATTAAGGATAACGGTATTGGGTGCGCCGATATTAAAAAGGGATTTGGTCTGCACCATATGGAAGAAAGGTTAAGCATGCTGAACGGAAGCTTAAGCTATGACGGCAGAGACGGTTTTGAGGTAAAGGCAGCGATACCGATCCGGTGGGGGAATGGAGGTACGGAAAGATGATTAAAATTATGATTGCGGATGACCAGGAGCTGATCCGCCAGAGTTTGCAGATTATTCTGGGGATGGAGAAGGATATCGAGGTAGTAGACGCGGTGGAGAATGGCCGGGAGGTTATACGTTCTGTCAGAAAGAATAAACCGGACGTGATACTTATGGATATCCGCATGCCGGAGATGGACGGCGTGGTATGTACTCAGATTATCAAGGAGAATCATCCAGAGATAAAGATCATAATCCTGACCACCTTTGATGACGACGAATATGTATTTAATGCGTTGAAATATGGGGCGAGCGGTTATCTTCTGAAGGGAACCTCTACAAAGGAGCTTGCGGATGCGATTCGGAAGGTGCATCAGGGAACGGCGATGATCAATGGGGATATTGCATCGAAAGTGGTAAAGCTGTTTTCCAGAATGGCGCAGACGAATCTGGCCATACAGGTGGACGAACAGCAGACTGCAAGTTTAAAGCCTACAGAGAGGCAGATTACCGCTTTAGTAGGAAGGGGTATGTCAAACAAGGAGATTGCAGGGAAGATGAGCCTGTCGGAGGGAACGGTCAGAAACAGCCTTAGCATTATCTTAAGCAAGCTGGCCTTAAGGGATCGTACCCAGTTAGCCATATGGGCGGTGCAGACCGGGGCGGTGAATATGGAAGATGAGGATGACGCATGATGGACGGAAACAGGAAGAAAAGGAATGTGGCGGCGGGGGTTCTGTGTGGCTTTCTGCTGGTCTGTGCGGTGCTGCTTTGGTCTGACCTTCATAGGATGATTCCAGCGGGAGGGGAGAGGGAACTTACCATCGGAGTGTTTTCAGACAGCTACTGGGAGGTTCAGAACGGGTATTCCTACTATATATTAAATGATGCGATCGAGCTATTTGAGGAGCAAAATCCCGGTGTAAAGGTAACATATGTAAGCGGGATTTTGAAGGAGGACTATTCGGAGTGGCTGTCAGAGCAGTTGCTTATAGGAGAGGCTCCGGATGTGTTTTTTGTGCTGCCGGAGGATTTTAACGACCTTGCCGAGCTGGGAGCATTAAAGGCGCTGTCTCCTTTTGAGGAGAGCGCAGGAGAATTTTCCAGAGACGGATTTTATTCGTCGGCCTACGGATACGGGCAGTATGACAGGGAGCAGTATGCGCTGCCCTATGAGTGTGCGCCAAAGTTAATGTTTGTCAATAAATCTATTTTGGACCGGGAAGAGATCGGGATGCCTGCTGAGGATTGGAGCTGGGACGATTTCTATGAAATCTGCGAAAGAGTTACGAAGGATACGGATCTTAACGGTGTCCCGGATCAGTTTGGGGTAGTGAACTATACATGGCGGGACGCGTTTGATTCCAATGGAGTGGAGCTGTTCGGACCGGATGGGGAGGAATGCTTTCTCTCAGGTGCCAGCGTGAGGGAAGCGGTTTCCTTTGTGGACAAGCTGGAGAGCCTGAACAGCGGTTACAGCGTCGCAACCCGGGAATTTGACGTGGGGAACGTGGCGTTCCAGCCCATGTCTTTTTCAGAGTACCGGGCGTATAAGCCGTATCCTTTAAGCGTTAAGAAGTATTCCGGTTTTGAGTGGGAATGTATCCCTATGCCAAAAGGTCCGTCGGGAGACAATATCTCTTCTCTGGATACGCTGCTGCTTGCCATGAACAGGGATACGAAGAATGCGGGATACGCATGGGAATTTATGAAGATTCTGACCTGCAATGAAGAGATTCAGTCGGAAATTTTTGCGTATTCCGAAGGCGTGTCGGTACTGAAGGAGGTTACAAATTCCGAGCGGACGCTTGCGAAGCTGCGGGAGCATGTGGATGACGTGGATATCTTGAATCATGTGGTCTTAAGCGACGCGGTAGAGTATGCGGCGGCGGCTCCCCGGTTCCGGGATTATGACGATGCCGTGGCTGAGGTGGACCGGGCGGTAAGGGATATCATCGACGGCAATTCTAACATAAGCACGGAGCTTACGATCTGGAACCGGACGATCAATAAGAAACTTAAGAATCATGGATGGTAATTACATTTTTCACAGGGAATATGTGACAAATGTAACAGAGAATTAGTGACACTTGTGAGCTGTACAGGTGTCATTTTTTTTGTATAGTTTAAACATGAAAACAAGGAAAGAAATGAGGTGTGGAAATGAAGTACATTGTTTTAGTCAGCCATGGTACGCTGGCGCCGGGACTGCATAACGCATTGTCTATGATCGCTGGAGAGAACCGTAAGGACATTATCTCTACCAGTCTGGAAAATGGAATGGGCGCGGACGTGTATACGGAGAATGTGAGAAAATGCATCTCCGGTATCACACAGGAGGATGAGATTCTTCTCCTCGGTGACTTGATCGGCGGCTCTCCGCTTACCAATGCGTCCAACGTGATTGCAGAGGCCGGACTCCTTTCTAAGACCGTGATCATCGGCGGGATGAATCTTCCGCTGGCATTGAACGCGGCTCTCATGAAGGATGCTATGGAGCTTCACGAGCTGGCGGTAATGCTGATGGCGGAGGCAAGAGAAGGAATTGCAGAATTTAAGGTAGAAGTGACGGAAACAGAAGATGAGATTTAAAGGAGGAAAAGAAGATGTCAGTTTCATTTATCCGTGTAGACGACCGTATGATCCATGGACAAACCTGTACAAGATGGGCGCTTGAGTACCCCTGCGACGGACTGATTGCAGTAAACGATGTGGCCGCAAAGAATCCAGTGCTCAAGTCAGCTTATAAGAGCGCAAGCGGGAAGAAGACCTTTGTGTGGGGCGTAGAGGAATTTATCGCAAAGAGCGAGAAGGTGTTAAACAGTAAGGATCAGTATTTTCTGATTACCAAGAATCCGCTGGATATGGAGAAAATCCTTGTGGAGCACGGCTTTAAACCGGGGATCGACACGGTAATCATCGGACCTTGCAACGACAGGCCGGGAACCACAAAGCTGGGAAATAACCAGTCTATTACGCAGGAAGAAGCGCAGGCGCTGGAAAATATCATGAACGAGGGATATCAGGTGGAATTTGCGCTGTTAAAAGATGAAGCAATTGGGAATTGGACAAAATTCAGAGGCCAGTTTGGATTTCACTAAGTGAGGAGGGAATGAGATGCAGATAAGCTGGATACAAGCAGTATTACTGGGCCTGTTCGCCTGCCTGTCAAGTATGCCGGGTATGGGAGGCTCGTCAATTGGTAACTATACATTGGGACGTCCGTTGATCGGCGGTCTGGTCTGCGGAATTATTCTGGGGGATATCCCCACCGGCATCATGGTGGGCTGTGCGATGCAGGTTGTATACATTGCACTTGTTACGCCGGGAGGAACCGTATCCGCCGACGTGAGGGCGGTCAGCTACATCGGTATTCCGCTGGCAATGGTTGCTTTAAGCAGCTACGGCCTGAGCGCAGAGTCGTCAGAGGGCGCGGCCCTTGCGACCTCTTTCGGAACCATGGTTGGTACGCTGGGAACCGTTCTTTTCTATGGAACGGCAACCGTAAATCTGTTATGGCAGCATATGGGCTGGAAAGCGGTGGAAAAGAGAGACTATAAGAAGCTGTATCTGATTGACATGGGCCTGCCGTGGATCTCTCATTTGCTCTGCTCCTTCATCCCTACCATGGTTATGTGTAAAATGGGAGCAAGCGTGGTAGAATTGATCAAGACAACGCTTCCTATGGACGGTATTGCGATGAAGACTCTTTTTACAGTGGGCGCATTGCTTCCCTGCGTGGGAATTGCGATTCTGTTAAAGCAGATTGTAAAGAATGCGGCAGATTTCATACCATTTCTGTTTGGATTTACACTTGCGGCATCACTGGGAATCAATCTGGTATCGGCAACGGTGGTTGCAGGAATGTTTGCAATCTTAATTTACAGGCTGAAAATGCTGTCGGCAAACAAAGTAGCCGTAGCGGGCGGCTATGACGAGGAAGAAGAGGAGGATATCTGATATGGAAAAGAAATTATCGAAAAAAACGTTATTAAAATCCTTCCATAATTGGTACTATGGACATTTGACTTGTTTCTCACAGGAGCATATGCAGACGTTCGGATATCTCTGCTCGATGCTTCCGCTGGTAGAGGAGCTGTATGACAATGAGGAAGACAAAGCGGCTGCAATGAATACATATACGGCGTTCTTTAATACAGAACCGCAGCTTGGAACCGTGGTTGTAGGTATTACCGCGGGCCTTGAAGAGGCTCGTGCAAACGGCACGGAGGATGTGGACGAGGAGACCATTAACGGACTTCGGGCAGGTCTGATGGGACCGATCGCAGGTATCGGCGATTCGCTGGTAGTAGGAACGGTAATCCCGATTCTCTTAGGTATTGCAATGGGTATGTCCACAGGGGGATCTCCGCTTGGAGCAATCTTCTATATCATCGTGTGGAACCTATTTGCATACTTTGGAATGAGATTTATGTATTTCAAGGGATATGAGCTGGGCGGCAAGGCTGTGGACTTTCTTATCGGAACACAGGGCGAAGCGCTTAGGGATGCGATTTCTACGCTGGGTGGTATTGTAATCGGCGCGGTATCCGCCACATGGGTAAGCGTGACTACGTCTCTGAAATTGTTAAACGATGCAGGCGAGCCGTATCTGGTCCTGCAGGATAAACTGGATTCAGTATTTCCGGGCCTTCTAACGGCAGTATTTATCATTATTTGCTGGTTTTTAATGGCGAAAAAGCGGATGTCGCCGATTAAGGTCATGCTGGTACTAGTAGTGGTAGCGTTTGTGGGAGTTTTGGTTGGATTCTTCAATCCGGGACTGGCATATTAAGAAAAGGAGATGAGGCTATGAATGCAGAAAAGAGAAGCTTTTTATCGCGGGAGGCAGAAATGCAGAAGCAGGCTCTTCATAAAATTTCCCTCTGGAAGAATATTGCGGTCGCCGTTTCCACACTTGGGATTGCAATGCTTTATGCGGGAGCCGCGGGAGCGGAGAAGAACCTTTATCTCTGCATTCTGGGCATCATTGTCATGGCAGTGAGTTTGATCTGCGGTCTGGTTCTGAATCTCGGCATGAAAAATGGGAAAAGAAATGTTGAGAAAATAATTGCTGTGCTGGAAGGCGGGAATGATGTATGAAGTACAAATTATTATGCATAGATATAGACGGCACCTTGCTGGACGATAATAAGAAACTGCTTCCGCAGATTGTAGAAAGTTTGAAAAAAGAGACGGAAAAGGGCGTAAAAATTGCGCTGATATCTGGGAGGATGCCAGCGGGGACCAATTTGATTGAACAGGAGCTTGGCATCCAGTGCATCAAAGCCTGCAATGCCGGGAGCTATATCCTGATGGGCGACCAGTGCATCAGCAGCAGAACGCTGCAGCCTCGTACCATGAAAATGATCTATTATGAAATTGCAAAGAAGAATCAGCTTCCTTTGTGGATATTTCGGGAAGAGAAATGGTATGTAACAGATGTTGATAAACAGGTTGAGAAGGAAATAGAAATAATAAGATATGAGCCTGAGGTGGTCGATGTGGAGGAACTGGCGTCTAGATGGGAAGAAGAAGGAGCCGCGCCCAACAAACTGCTGATCGCCGCAGAGGCAGATAGGATCCCTGCCCTCAGGGAGGAGATACGGGCTCTTGGGCTTCCGGATATTGATCAGGCAAGTTCTTCAGATATCTTTATCGAAATTTTTCCACATGGAGTCGACAAGGGAGAGGCTCTTCGGGAAATATGCCATAAGCTGGATATCAGACGGGAAGAGGTAGTGGCTTTTGGAGATCATCAGCTTGATATTCCCCTGATTGAAGCGGCGGGAATTGGGATTGCGATGGGGAATGCGATTCCGGAATTGAAGGAGAAAGCTGATTTTGTAACAAAAACCAACAATGAAGCGGGAATCAGCTATGCGTTAGAGCATTATCTGGCAGGAGAATAGGTAAATGACAGGATTCAAATTGACAGTAAAAAATCCCTCCGGATTGGACGCCAGACTGGCGGGGGCGCTGGTGAATGAAGCAGCGAAATGTTCTGGCAGAATTACAATCCGCAAAGGAGAAAAAACGGGAGATGCGATGAGTATCTTTAACATTTTGGCTCTTGGAGCCAAGTGTCATGACGAAGTGGAAATTGTTGTGGAAGGAGGGGATGAAGAGGCAGAGGCAGCTATGCTGGAGGCTTTTGCGAAGGAAAATATATAAGAATAAAGCTGTTGTATCAGCCAGTCAGATACAACAGCTTTATTTATATGTAATGGAGATATTTTAGAGATAATCAAGCCTCTCTAACGCATTCAGCACCATATGGCGTCCCGCGTCGGTGCCGTCGATAATCCGTCTTGCACGAACTGCGTCGCCAATATTTAGGATCTCAACATCCTCATCCTCGAAGCCGGTTACGATGTCCTCCCAGAGCGGAGCGTGAGCCCGCATACCAAGGCAGACAAATCCATAGTCAAAGGGGAGTTCTTCTTCGGTATCGCCGTATTTTACCTCGAAGGAGTGGGCGTTTACCTTCTGGAGCGCGGTATTTACCATCTGACGCACACCGTGCTTTTCCATGCATTCCTTCATGCTTGCGGTAGAAGAAGCGTCAAGTCCCCGGCCGATCATCGGCATCATCTCAATGATAGTAGTTTCAGCTCCGCGGGGTGCGAAGAATTCTACCACGTCAAGACCTACGGCGCCGCCGCCGATGACAACAACCTTCTTGCCGGTCATATCTTCCGGATAGCTGTCCAGATTGTTAATCATATCTTTGATTGAGTAAACAGCGGCATCTTCCTTGCCAAGGTTGTCGTGGAGTCCGTTGATCGGAGGAAGAAGCGGCACGGAACCAGTTGCGTTGACTACTAATTGTGGATCAAAGGATTTGATCATATCTACGGTTACATCTACACCTGTCTTGATAGTTAAGTTATCAAGTTTGGAAGCCCGGTGCTTTAAGTAGTTCGGGAAATCCGCCAGCCTCTTTTTCGCTGGAATCTTTGAAATCTCGACGGAAAGGCCGCCTACGTGATCTTCCTTCTCAAGGAGTGTTACGTTACATCCAACCTCAGCGGCCGTACATGCGGCTTCCAGACCGGCAGTACCAGCGCCGACTACAACTACATTGCAGGGCTTGTTCACTTTGTGCTTCTTATATTCTTCGTTGTTGATGATGTCCGGATTGATGCTGCAGCGAAGCGGCTTGTTGCCTCCGATACGGTTGCCTACGCAGCCTACGTTGCAGGAGATACATTTGCGGATATCAGCCACATCGCCGTATTTTGCCTTGTTGCACCAGTTAGGATCAGCGATCAGCCCGCGGCCCATGCCGATGATGTCAGCGTCGCCTCTTGCAAGGATGTCGTCGGCAATCTTCGGATCGCGGATGTTGCCGATGGCGATGGTGGGTTTGCCGAATTTATCACGGACAGCTTTTGCCATGTACGCGCGCCAGCCGTCTTCCAAATAGTTTGCGTCAATCTGGTACTGGATAGTCGGGTTCAGTGCAGAAGAAGTGTCAAAAATATCTACTTCATCGTTCAGATACTCTAAGTATTCCAGACAGTCTTCCACATGGTTGCCGCCTTCTACCAGCTCGTCTACGCTGAGACGGAGGGAAATGGGAACCATAGGACCCACTGCTTTGCGGACTTCATCAATGACCATACGGCAGAAACGGGAACGGTTTTTGGCAGAGCCGCCGAATTCATCAGTTCTGTCATTCATGGTAGGAGACAGGAACTGGCTGATTAAGTAGGAATGTCCCGCGTGGATCTCTACCATATCAAAGCCTGCGTTCACTGCACGTCTTGCCGCTGCGCCGTAATCTTTGGCGATGCTTTCCAGCTCTTCTTTTGATAACGGACGTGGAGACTCTCCGCCTGGTTTAGACGGAAGGGTAGAAGCGGATACAGGCTGCATGCCGATTCGTGAAGACATGGCGGACGCGCCTGCATGGTTAATCTGGACGCCGATCATTGCGCCGTGTCTATGGCAGGCTTCTGTCAGGTTCCAGAGTCTTGGAATGTAGCAGTCCTGGTCAATGCGAAGCTGTGTGGTTCCATTGGAACCCTCCGGGTATTTTACACAGACATTCTCTACAATGATCAGGCCTGTGCCGCCGCGGGCCCGCTGCTCATAGTACTTGATATGCTCGTCGCTCAGCTCGCCGGTATGGCCTGCCAAATCGCTTCCCATCGGCATCATGGCAACACGGTTCGGCATGATCATTCCTCTGACTTTCAGGGGGCTGAAAATGTGTTTGAAATTGTTTTTCATTTCTTTGACCTCCGTTTGCTTTTTTCATTAAAATCATCAATATAAAAATATTATAGGATATTGTTAAAGACAAAACAAATTCATGTTTTTGTGAAAGTTGATAGAAAATGTCTATGGATTTTTCTTTATTCCAATGGAAACAGGCATCAGTGCAGAACATCAGCGCAGAAAATCTCTTGCGGAGGGCGAGAAATATTGCTATAATATGATACCGGAGTCAGAAGGTCGTGCATTGGTATATATGTATGCCAGTACACGACCTAGGGACTCGTAAAAACATGATAACGGGCAGATTATAACGGCTGAAATCAAGGGAAGCATGTGAAGGAGAGAGAAAAGTTTGAAACAAATAAGTAGTGGGTAGAGAGAAAGTAAAGGGCATAACGACAAA
>CAJUTH010000045.1 GCA_910589275.1 uncultured Dorea sp. | reverse complement strand
TTTGTCGTTATGCCCTTTACTTTCTCTCTACCCACTACTTATTTGTTTCAAACTTATACGGCAGGTAATCATTCGCGCTACCTGAATCTCTCGAATCAAAGGCAAATTCTAATACCTTCATACCCGGATAGCCGCTGTCCGCCACCAGCTTTCTCACTGAATCCGTCACATATCCCAGATCCTCCGCGATAATTTCTCTCTTTCCAAAAACCTGACGGACTTTATCAAACAATTTAATTCCGGGGCCCTTTCTCCACCTGCCTTCTCTCGCATCTGCAGCCCCGTAGGGAATCTCATAATACTCATCAAATCCTCGGAAATGATCAATCCGTACCACGTCGTACATTCGAAAGCAAAATCTTAAACGCTTCATCCACCAGTCAAACCCTGTAGACTGATGATATTCCCAGTCATAAAGCGGATTCCCCCACAACTGCCCGACTGCAGAAAATCCATCCGGCGGACATCCGGCAACCCCAAGTGGCCGCGCCTGTTCGTCAAACTGAAACAATTCCTTTCCAGACCATGCGTCAGCGCTGTCCATAGATACATAAATCGGTATATCTCCAATAATCCCAATCCCTTGGCTATTCGCATAGCTTTTTAGTTCCAGCCATTCCCGGTAAAATTCAAATTGTAAAAATTCATAAAAACAGATTTCCTCTTTCAGCTCTTCTTGTTTCTGCCGCAGCGTCTGGCCGTCGCGGTATCTCAAATCATCCTCCCATACAGTCCATGGTTCCCCGTTATGTTCATTTTTTAACGCCATAAATAAAGCATAATCCTCAAGCCATTCCTTTTCCTTCTTTCTGAATTCAAGAAAATCTGGATTTTCCTCTATTCTGCTCCGTACAAAGGCTTTCTTAAGCAGATCAAACCGGTTCCTATATAATATTCCATAATCAACATACCGCTCGTCCGTTCCCCACTTGATTTCCTCGCATTCTCTATCTTCCAGCCATCCATAGGAAATCAATTTTTCTAAACTGATAAAATAGGGATTTCCAGCAAATGTAGAAAAGGACTGATAAGGAGAATCCCCATATCCGATTGGTCCCAACGGAAGAATCTGCCAAAATCCCTGCCCTGCCTCTTTCAAAAAATCTACCCATTCATACGCCTCCTTTGAAAAGCAGCCAATCCCATATCGGGAAGGCAGGCTGCTGACAGGAAGCAGGATTCCGCTTTTTCTCATTCTTATTCCCCCTTCTTTTCCTGTTTTCTGCAGATGTCGGACAAAATTCCATAATGGTCAGAAATCACCGGTTCCGTTTCTCCAGAAAAAACCACTCTAGAAGATATCGTTTCTACCGGATATTTTGACCAGATATAGTCAATACACAATCCTTTCTCTGCCTTTTTGCCCCAGCCATCAATTTTACCCGGAACAGTAATTTCATGTTCCCGATTGCCGCCGGCCAGCCAGATATCCGTCCATCCTTGAGTTTTAACATAGTCATATCCTGTATGTTTCTCATCCGCCGGGCTATTAAAATCACCCATTAGATATATATTACACTTTTTGTGGGACAATTTGGCCATAAGCCGGTCCATTTGACCGGCAAAGGGTTCTTCCTCATCCTCCCACCAGCCCATATGAGTGCTTACAAACCAGCTTTTCTCTCCGTCAACGCAGATTTCTGCCGCTATGGCCTTTCTTGTCTTCCAGTTCTGATAATCTCTCTGATTTGACAGATAATATTCCTCCACACACTCGATGGGGAACCTGCTGATAACAGCAAGTCCCTCATCGTATATTTCATATCCCGCTTTTATGCCATCCCATGTCCAGTAATACTGCCGCCCTTCCTGCCTTAGTTTTCGGATAAGCCCAAGAACATAATTATCTCTCCGGATTACAGTTTGGGAATCGGATGGAATGAAACCTTGAAGTTCTTTCTCCTCTACGGCTTCCATCCCCATCGTCTGACATACCTCCTGCAGCGCGATCACATCGACCTGCTGCCGGATAATACATTCCGCCAGCGCCGCCAAATTTTCCTGAAATATATCTTCGGAAATTTCCGCTCCGTGGCTATGTGCGTTTAATGTCATAATTTTCATAGTATTTCCTCAATATCAATATCGGCAGTTACTTTAAATCACTATAGAATATCGTTAATATCTGATTTCAGCACATCCGCTTTCGGTCCGTAAACTGCCTGAATACCATTATCCTTCTTAATCAGTCCCATGGCTCCCTGAGACTTCCATTCCGGAAGCTCCGCAACCTTGCTTACATCCTTCACGGTAACTCTAAGTCTTGTCATACATGCGTCTACCAGTGTGATATTTTCTCTGCCCCCAAGCAGCGCGATAATTTTCTCTGCCTGATCATTTCCGCCTGCAGCAGATTTTTTACCGCTGTCTCCGGTTTCCTCTTCATCAAGATAATTTCCAAGACGTCCCGGCGTAGCAAATTTAAACTTGCCAATCATAAAGTAGGCAACAATATATCCGATTACAAAGAATGCAATTACCGAAATGATAAAGTTAATAATATCTCCTCCAAGTCCTGCTTTCAGCGACATTGGAATCCTAGTCATAAACTCCAGATTACCAAAAGAATGCAGACGGAGATGAAATACCCCTGCCAGTGCAAACGCGATTCCCTGTAAGACCGCATAAACAATATACATCGGCAGCGCCGCAAACATGAACATAAACTCCAGCGGCTCCGTAACTCCAGTTAAAAATACCGCTGCCACAATAGAGATAAATACCGATTTATACTGCTTCTTTCTCTCCGGTTCAACCCTGCGGTACATCGCCAATGCAAATCCCATCAAAAGCCCTGTAGCGCCAATCATCTGTCCCACTTTGAAACGAGCCGGCGTTACCGTTGTAAGAAGCTCATTGTAGGCGGCCATATCGCCAGCTCCTTTGAAATTAATCAAATCTGTTACCCACGCCAGCCACAGAGGATCCTGCCCAAATACCTGCGCGCCGGCATTCGTTCCGGTAAGCACGGTATATGTTCCTCCGAAGGATGTATAGTTCATCGGAATCGTCAGCATATGATGCAGACCGAACGGGAGCAGGAGACGCTCCAGCGTTCCATAAATAAACGGCGCCAGAATTGGCGAGGTATCGGAAGAATTTGCAATCCAGATACCAAAATTATTGATTCCTGTCTGTACCACCGGCCAGATAATGCTCAGAATCAATGCCGTTACCGTTGAATAAAAGATAACTACCAGCGGCACAAAACGCTTTCCGTTAAAGAACGACAACGCATCCGGAAGCTTACGGAAATTATAATATTTATTATACGCGATTGCTCCCACAAATCCAGCAATAATACCTACAAAAACACCCATATTAAGAGCAGGCGCATTCAGCACATTTACAAAATAATCCGCCACTGGAATCTCCTGTCCAAATAAGGTATGCGTCACTGCATCTGCAGAATTCAGCATATCTGTAGTCACTCCAAATACAACGCCCGTAACCTTATTAATCAGCACAAAAGAAATAACCGCCGCAAATGCGCCGCCGGCGCGTTCCTTCGCCCATGAGCCGCCGATTGCCGCCGCAAACAAAAGATGCAGGTTATTAATTACTGCCCAGCCGATCTCTGCAATCGTATTACCGATCGTATTGACCGTTCCGTTATCTCCGCCTGCGATAACGATCAGATTACCTACACTGATCATCAAACCTGCTGCCGGCATAACGGCAATAACCGTCATAAGCACTTTTCCAAGTTTCTGAAGAAAGTCAAAATTGATTCCAAATTTCTTTTTCGGCTGCTCTTCTTTCGCTTCCTCTGCCGGACTGTCTGTTTTTTCCGGTTCATCAGCGCCCGCTTTACTATGTATCATTGTATCCCCGGCTTTCACTTCTCCGTACTCAAACTCCAATTCACTCCCGTCTGCTCCGCCGCAGATTACTACAGGCGTTATCGTATTAACTCCCTGAGCCTTAAAAAATTCCATATCTGCTTCCGCTATTAACTGCCCGGCTTTGACCTTATCCCCCGCCTTTACATGAGGGGTAAAGCCCTTTCCTCCAAGCGCCACTGTCTCCAGCCCAAAATGTACAAGCAATTCAACGCCATCCTCAGACTGAAAGCCATATGCATGAAGCGTCTCTGCTACAGTCACAACCGTACCGTCCACCGGGCTGTAGATCAAACCATCTTCGGGCACGACTGCCATACCGTCTCCCATAATCTTCTGTGCAAACACATCATCTGGGACTTGCTCAATAGGTACCGCTTTTCCA
Source organism: uncultured Dorea sp. (assembly GCA_910589275.1). Lineage (GTDB taxonomy): Bacteria > Bacillota > Clostridia > Lachnospirales > Lachnospiraceae > Claveliimonas. The sequence goes on along the minus strand of CAJUTH010000045.1, from coordinate 21,794 downwards.
TTCAGCGGAGATAAAATTTTAATTTCTCCCATTTTCCATTCCTCCTATTGTTCTATCACACCATATTATTTTTGCGCAAATTATTTTTGTGTTAATGCAATTATTGCATCATATTGCGCTTATTTGCGTTTATTATATATCTTTTTTCTGCCATTATCAATCTTTCTTAGAATTAAAATACTTTTCTCTATTTTGCACAATTTTGCATCTTGATTTTTATGCAATTTACCATTTAGCAATTGCATTATTTTGCATACTTATTGCATTCTTATTTTCATTTCTTGCATTGACTTTTGTATTTTAATATTCTATACTTATTGAATTACTAACGTTCAATAAGATATAATTATTGAACTACTAATGTTCAATAAGATATAATTATTGAACTACTAATATTCAATAAGGTATACTTATTGAACTACTAACGTTCAATAAGGTATACTTAGGCAAACAAGAAATACATTAATTTTGAAAGGATTTTCTACTTATGAATATAACGCTCAAAGAAGTGGCACGGCTTGCGGGCGTATCGCCCTCCACTGTATCACGCACCTGCACCAATCATCCATCTATCAGTGAACAGACCAAAGAAAAAGTTAGAAAAGCCATGTTGGAACTAGGGTATGAACCAAACACACCCATTTCCTCTCCAAACACAAAAACTATCGGTATCGTGCTGCCCGCATCAGAAAAAGATACTTATGAAAATTCTTTTTTTCTTGAAACTATGCGCGGCATCAGCCAGTTCTGTAACCAAAAGCAGTATTTCACCACTTTTATTACCGGCGCCTCTTCAAAAGAAATCCTGCAGTATATCTGCCAGATGTCGAAAGAGGATCGGCTTGACGGTGTAATTCTTCTGTATTCCTCCCGTCAAGACCCTATTGTTGACTATCTTTATACTGAAGGCCTCCAGTTCGTCATCATAGGCAAGGCTGACAAATATATACAGGATACCATCTACATTGATAATGACAACATCCAGGCCGCCCGGGACGCGGCGTCCTATCTGATTTCCCTTGGGCATACCCGTATCGCTTATCTTGGCTGCGACAGCGCACGGATCTTTTCTGCCGACAGAAAAGCCGGCTATCTTCTGGCGCTGACTGAACAGAACATTCCTTTCCGGCCGGAATATTATATAGAAATGCCTTTTATACCATATGATGAATCCGAAGAATTAAAAAAACTCCTCTCTATGAAGGAGCGCCCTACTGCATTTATTGTCAATGACGACATCCATGCTCTTATGCTCACGCACACTGCATTTTGTATGGATTTAAAAATCCCGGAGGAGTTATCGATTGTATCCTTCAATAATTCCATCGCCGCAAGGCTTGCCTCCCCTCCGCTGACCTCCATTGACATCAATTCGCGCCAGCTCGGTATAGAGGCCGCCTCACAAATTATTAACCATATAGAGAATCCATCGCTGCTTCCAACTAAGATCATCGTACCCCATTATCTGATCAATCGGAAAAGCTGCGCCGCCCCTCCTGCTTAAAACAGATGCTGCCGCCTGTCGGCAGCATCTTCTCTGTTCTTATTTCTAAAATGATTATAATTTATATTCTGTAACGTTTATTTTCTCCGGCACCGGAGAATGATTCCCCCGGCCGCCAGGAGACTTCCAGCTATCGCTAATACATATTTCTCCGTATAACTTCCAGCAGCCATAGAAAATGGATAAAACAGCTTCAGAAACTTGTCACCGCTCCCCATCGCAATAATATAATAGAAAAGCGGCAGCATATAACCGGCAACCAGGTTATCGCACAGCCCGTAACTGAATATTCCCAATCCTCCCATGAACAGCATTTCTGCGTAAGTCCCAAGGAAATAACACACCACTGGAAATACGCAGTGATTTTGTCTCAAAATAATCGTGTAAATAATTAGAAAAACTGCCAATATTAAGCTGTTTCCAATAAACCGGAGTAAATATACGGATGAGCTTTTCATATATTTAGAACCTGTCAGCTCCCTGATTTCTTTTGACTGCTCCGGCAGGAATATGGGCGTAAGCATCACGATTCCAATCAATGCCGTATACATCTCCAGCACCTTTGCTGTATCCTGTTTTTCTAAATTCGCCACGCCCACAAGAAATGGAGACAAACCCAGAATCACCGCACACACCAAGATATGGAGCGGAACGTTATACTTTAAATTTATTTTTTCTATCTGCCAATATCTTTCCACGGAACACAAGCCTCCCTTTCCTTTTTTGAGAATAAATAAACACAGTAAATGCCAGCAAAGCCACCGAAAGGGCCGCATAAAAAATCCGGTTAGCCGCAAGCTGTGAAAACCCATCATGATACCCTTTCCAGTTCAGTTCCGTATTATGCCTAGGCGCCAGATTCCATCCATACATTCCGCCTTTTAGACTGTTTACCCCGCCAAATATACTGACAAACCACCAAGCACCTTGTACAAGAACCGCCACAGCCGTATCGGTAAGTTCTGTCAGGAACATACCCACAGACAACGTAATCATAACTGAGGGCATAAGCCATCCGAACGTATACTTTACAAAAGCAAATATATCAACCGATACTCCGGCAACGCTTCCATATTTTACGCATTGCATCAACGGAATAACAGAAAGCGCAAGCACTGAAACAGCCAGCATTGCAAGCATTGCGAAATATCGGCTGGATACGACTACAACTGAAGAGGCTCTTCTTGTATAGATCAGCTCTTGAATCTTTGCCCTCCGGTCCCTGAGGCTTCTGGTGACCGCAAGAAATACCGGAAGAATGCTAAGAAAGATCACCATATAATCTGAAAAAAGCCTTGCGTATCCTCCGGTAAGCCTGTCGTTTTTGATTAAAAACTGATATTCCTCCAGCGCCTCTTCGTAAGTCATAGGCACCTGTGCGTTTTTATCCCGATGTCCCTCTCCATACTTAGAACCGCCTCCGAGAATATCGTCAACTTCATCCATCAGTTCTATAAACCGTTCATACGTCAAACCTTCTTCCGGTTTCAGCATAAGTCTCCCCGTTCTCTGCTCTGTTTCTAGCTCTCCTTTTGCATACCAGCCGTCAATAGCTTTTTCAATCTCTTCCATTCCAGACAAACCTGTAGTTTCCTCTAGGATTTCTTCAATTCTGTTAATTTCTTTTTTATTTAAAGTAACATTTTTATAAAACCCGATTGGATAGGTGGCATAATTTTCTCTGCAGTATTCTTCTGCCAAGGCTCCCAGCGTACTCTCCATAATAACTTCCCTATCTGTACTGGTATGATACCCATATTCCTCCTGCCCCTTTACAGGCGCGTCCATAATTTCCATATTGCCAAGCTGCGTTGAAAAGTTCAGGAGCAGTCCAAGGACAATCAACCAAAAAATCAGGCTTTTCAACGTCTGGCGGCATTCCTTTATAAATAACTGTCCAAACACGAAATCCCGCCTCCCTTCGTCTGCATCAGATACATATAAGCATCCTCCGCGCCCGGTCCGCAAGGCTTTGCCGACGCAAAGGGCTGCTTGTCCGCAAGGAAGCGGACCATGACATTATTTCCCATAGTCAGCATGCTGGTAACCGTAAATTTCCCTTTTAAATCCTCCAGCTCCCGTTTACTGATTTCTGCAGAGTAAACTTTCCCCTCCGCCATGCTGATTAAATCAGTAACCGTTCCCTTATAAATGATTTCCCCTTCATCTAATACCGCAATATTTTCACAGGTTGCCTCTATGTCACCCACAATATGGGTTGAGAGAATCACGATTCTATTTTCTGCAATCTCACATAGGAGATTGCGAAACCGCACTCTTTCCTCCGGATCAAGTCCCGCTGTAGGCTCATCCACAATCAACACTTTCGGATCGTGCAGAATTGCCTGCGCAATGCCAAGCCTCCTCTTCATACCCCCGGAGAGCGCTTTCACCTTTTTGCTGCTGTCATCCTGAAGGTTCACCCTTTTTAGAAGCTTTGGGATTCGCTCCTTTCTCTGCCTTTTATTCAACCCTGATAAAACGCCCAGATAATCCATTGCCTCATAGACAGTCATATTTGGATACATAGAAAAATCCTGCGGCAGATATCCCACAATCTTTCTTACGGTCTGAGCGCGCTCCACATTTCTCCCACATACAGAAATATCCCCCTCTGACTTCGGGACCAGCGTTGCCAGCACCTTCATTAATGTAGTCTTTCCAGCCCCATTTCTCCCCAGAAGGCCGAACATCCCTGTTTTTACCGTAAGATTTACATTCTTTAACGCCTGCTTCTTTCCATAGTATTGATTCAAATTTCGAATCTTAATTGCCGTGGACATTAGAAATCCCCTTTCTTTACTGAACTATCTATAGCATAGAACGAAAATCTCTACATTTTCTCTACAAATAATTAAGAATTTCGAGGATTTTTCTAAATATTTTCCGCCTGTGCGGCCTCGGTTAGCCGGCCCCCTGAGACAGCCTGTGCTCCGAACCAAAGCATTAGAGGGCGCTTTTAGCAGAAATGAAATCTACTGCTTATCGGAGACTTGGATGCTCAGGCTCTACTGAGCATCTTAGTCGGAGTTAGCAGTTAGTTCATTGGAGCGCTGCCCAGCTTTGATTCGGAACACAGGCTGTCTCAGGGGATCTGTCAGCTAACCGAGGCCGCGCAGGCGGAATATTTTTATTGAGACCGAAACGACGCAGTTACTACCGCTCCGCCCAATATACTATTTGCTACGCTTAGCATCCCTCCATGTTTCCTGCACAGTTCTTTGCTGATATGAAGACCGATGCCAAAATGCTCCGTTTCTTTATCCGCAGCGTATTCTTTATGATATGGTTTTACTGCCTGTGTAAGCTGTTCCTCTGAAAAGCCCGGCCCGTCGTCTCTCACTACGGCTATAAGTTCTCTGTCCGAACTATTATAATCCATCCATACCTCAATTCGAGTCCCAGCATAACGTATCGCATTAGACAGCAGATTTTCCAATACCTCCATGATGATACCGTCGTCAACCGCCAAAGGAAACTCCTCGTCAAATCCCTGAAACTCAATCTGAATCCCCCCTGTCTGGTTTAACGCAAATATCACTTCCCGTACCCGCCAGCTAAGCCTGCGAAGCGTTGTATCCCTAAGAGACAGCGGCACATCCTCAATACTCCTAATTCCTTTCATCGTATAGCTGTAATCCTCCAGACGCCTGATATGTTCCGCCATAAGCTTTAAAGTATCCTGGACCTTTTCCTCACTGAGCTTTCCCTCTGGAATGTATCTTGCAAGAAAATCGGTATAGCCCCTAAGCACCGTAAGCGGTGTACGCAGGTCATGGGCAAAAGCAGCGTTTAATTCCTTCTGCCTGTCAACCAAACGCCACAGCTCCTCCTTATTTTTCTCCAGTTCCAGTCGCATAGCCTCCACAGAATCACATAAACGGCCAAATTCATCCTTGCTGTCATAAGAGACATGAAAATCCAAATTACTGCGCCGGATATTATCAACGCTCTCATTTAAAATAGAAAACGGCTTTTTCAGCCGCTTATGATAGAAAACAAATATCGTTATAATTATCCCTGCAAACGCATAAGCATATCCGCACCACTCTCCTGCCAGCGGGATTTTCTGGTAACTGCAGAAAGCTTCTGTCACATAAGTCAAAACAGCAGTAATTCCCGCCAAAACAAAAACATATGCCAGCATTGCTTTTCGGAAAGAAAGATTTCGAATATAAAAAAACAGCCTGTCTAATTTTTCATCTAACCAATCCATCTGTAACCCACTCCCCATACCGTTTCTATATACATCTGCTTCGTATATCTGCCAATTTTGCTCCGTATTCTCCGTATATGCTCCGTAATTATGCTGCTGTCCGCATTTCCGTCATAGCCCCTCACCTTTTCATATAGCTGTTCTTTACTGAATATCTGCCCCGGACTTAGGGATAACTGCTCTACAATCCGAAACTCTGTCTTCGTAAGGGAAATAGCTGTGTTATCATAGTAAACACTTTTCTCCTCGTAGTGTATCGCAAGACGGTCAAAAATCTTCACAGCCTTATCCGCCTTTCGGCGGTTTTCTCTCCTGAGATGCGCTTTCACTCTCGCTCCAAGTTCATCGATGCTAAAAGGCTTAAGTATATAATCGTCTCCCCCTGTCATAAAACCTCGGATCCGGTCAGATTCGAGGGTCTTCGCAGTCAGGAACAAAATAGGGCAGGACACATGGCCGCGAATCCGTTCACACACCTCAAAACCATCCATGAATGGCATCCCCACATCCAGAAGTATCAAATCCGGCTCCAAAGAAAGCTTGGAAAGAACCTCCGGACCATCCCTTGCTTCTATAATCTGATACCCCTGAATTTCAAAATAATCCTTTAATAATTGAAGAATCCCCGGTTCGTCATCCGCAATTAAAAGTTTCGCATTTATACACATTAGCATACTCCTATCATTCATTTATGACAGCTCATTTTATTGATTCCTTTAGATATTTTACCGCAATATATTTCTGATTTCTACTATTAAAATCTTAACCTTTACTCATATTTACCAACGATGCTGCCTTGCTGAATAATATGTTCCGTCGCTATTTTCATAAAACGGCTCTTTGTGGAAAAACCAGTTAAATCTATCTTTCTGTCAAGAGCGTATACTGTAAAACGATATAAATACTGTCTACCTTTTGTCGGTTTGGGGTCGGCATACTTATACAGTCCATAGCCGATTCCTTGTCTAGCATTTCCCAAGCCTGAAACCATTTTTCAAATTGATTTCACTTCCCGCCCTGCCTCAACCTGATTTCCTAAGTATCATAAATTTCTTTATATTTTTAAACCGGTATACTATCCCTCACACAAAGCGCCCCATACCCCACTTGTGGATTCGGATACTCCGTAAATCCCGGCAGCGGCTTTGCTCCTCGCCTTAAATAAGCCTTCACTTTCTCCCCATATAAATAAGCATCATTCCCCTTCAAAATCCCCCATTCCATCAAGAGGGCTGCACTCCCGGTAACAAAAGGCGCAGCAAAAGAAGTTCCCGTAAATTCCGCGTATCCCCCGCCCGTAGCCGCTGTAATAATCCTAACTCCCGGTGCGGCAATATCCGGCTTCACCACTTCCCAAAAATTCGGCTCTGTTACCGGCCCTCTTCCTGAAAAGTCCGCATAAGTAAGCGTCCGTGCATCATATGCTCCCACTGTAATCACTCTGGAAGCAGTAGAAGGAATCGTAATCGTCACCTCCGGGTTTGGTCTTGTAAATCCGGTTCCCGGATTCAAGACGCTGCTTCCCGGAAGCCACAAATCATATCTTCCGCTGACTACCCTGCCCGCATTCAATACAACCTGCCAAATTCCGGGAGCCACATAAGTTTCCCTTGGAAGAAAATCAATAAAAATTTCCTGCCTAGTGCTATAAGGGCTGGGTTCCCCATAATACAGCAAAATCTCAGTCTGCCCTACCGTAAATCTCTGCGGCCCTAATATTTCCTGAAACGGCCCCACCCGCACCCCCGAAGGATTGACCAGCGAAATTTGCATTTCATCCGTATAGGCTTTCCAAACCTGTACATTCAGGCCGGTTTCCCGTTCCTGCACCGCCAGTTCTATCGTCCGCTCTTCGCCAGATGCCAGGACGCCTGCCGTATGTCCCGCTCCCTTTCCTTCATTCCCGGCTCCGACGCAAATGCAACTACGCCCTAGTCCTGCCACACTATCCAAGTACCGTTCTAGAAGTGACTGTCCATTATGAGATCCATAGGAATTTCCGAAGCTGATATTAATCGCCATTGGCATCTCCAGTTCAATCGCTTTGCGCACCGCATAATCAACTCCCAGCATTAATTCAGTAGTTCTTGGAAAACCCTCCTGTCTCGGCGCTCCCAGCTTCACTATAATCAATTCACTTTCTGGAGCCACACCTGCATTTAATCCAAACTGCTGTATTTTAACTTCTGTTTCTGTAAAACCTCCTCTTCCATTCCCAGCCGCAATTGCCGCCACCGCTGTTCCATGTCCGGACGTATCCATGCTTGGCACCAATTCCCGGCGCAGTTCAGAATTCTGTGCCTGCAGCGCTTCATTAATTTGTTCTGACGAGTATTCTGTTCCCAGTGTCTCTCCCGGCACCGATTGATCCCACAGATACCGTATTCTGGTACTCCCGTCTGCATTGCAAAAATCAGGCAGCGTGTAATCAATTCCCGAATCAATTACCGCCACCAGCGTCCCTTGTCCATACAACCCAAAACGGGTTTCCTGTACACGATCAATACAGGAAACCCGCCTTCCATTTGCAACTTGAAAATACAATCGTTTCGGCTTTTCCACATATTCTACCTGCGGAAGTTCTGTCAACCGGTCAATCATCGATTCCTTGATTGTAATGACTGCATATTCATTTAATAATTCCGTCACTCGCGAGGCCATTTCTCGCACTTCTTCCAAATTCCCGGAATATTTAATAATCAAATCCCACTCTCTGTCAATAGGGTTATATCCCACTTCCAGAATTTGTGACTTCTCCCTCTCTTCTTCTGTAGCATTTATCGCCAGATTTAAAAGATTCTCCAATTTCTGATTCTGCATAAAAGCTCAGCTTTCTTTTTTCTTTCTACTATCATACTTCTGCTGCAGCAATTTCAGAACAGGTATATGGAGCAAGCTCCAGCGGAATAAAATACCCTCTGTCATGATGGCACACCGGACAGCTTGCAGGCGCCTTACCTCCCTCATGTATATATCCGCAATTCAGGCACATCCAGACGCCGTTTTCCGGCTGTTCAAAATACTCATTCTTTTCCATCAGCTCCTTAATATAACGAAAACGCTCTGCATGCACGTGCTCAATCTTCGCAATCTGATAAAATGCAGATGCCGCTTCAAAAAATCCCTCTTCCTTCGCGGTATCTCCAAAGGCTTGATACACATCCTCATATTCTTCGGTCTCATTATGCTCCGCTGCTTTCACAAGCTCCAGCAGGGAGTCAAATGTATCCACCGGAAAACCTCCGCAGATATCAATATTCGTTCCCTCTGATTTCTTCAACAAATTATAATAAATCTCTGCATGTGCTCGTTCCTGCTCTGCCGTAAACAAAAATATCTTCTCTACTGCCTGCATTCCCTGTTTTCTGGCTGCCTCTGCCGCAATTGTATACCTATTCCTTGCCTGACTTTCACCTGCAAATGCCTTCATCAGATTCTCTCTAGTCTTACTAACATTAAAATCAACTGCCATGCTGCACACTCCTCTTTTTTGGTTAGTATGCCGCATGGCAGCTTAAAATATGCATATTAATTAAATCCGATTATTTTTCTTGCCATCAGATATGCCAAGGACGACATCCTACGCCCGGATCTTCCAGGCAGATTCATACTCTGTCCCAGAATCCCGTAGCGAATATGAAAAAATGTCTTGCTGTCCTTTTGCTTCAAATACTTCCACAATTCCTTTTTCTTTTCCAGATTCTCCGCATCCTTAGATCGAATACAGAGAATAGAGGAAACCGTCATCATAATTGCCAGATATTTCTTCATATACGAACGCAGTTTCTTATTCGTTATCTCACGCATCTGATACATATCAATCATCCGTTTTGTTACAAATATCTGCTGGTCAATCCGCTTAATCATCACTTTCTCATTTACCGACTGATCCTCACGTCCAATATAATAACGGTAAAAATCCTCATCCATATAATACAGCTTCCTCACATGGGGAAGCGGATAATATACATAAATGTTATCTACATAGAAAGTATGCTTCGGAAGCTCAAGCTGACACAGTTTTAGCAAATCCGTCCGATAAATAACTGAATGCATCAATATGTACTGATCCAGATGAAAATGTCCCACATCTGACCACCGAAATATAACATCCTGAGGCAGCGCATTCCGATAATGGATCACCTTTTTATGGGAAGCTCCTTCTTTTTCATACACGTAGTTCGCAATCAGCATGTCCACTTCCTGACCATTCTCTTCCATATTCCTAAGAACCTCAAGAATCTTCTTCAGGGACTCCCCCCTCACCCAGTCGTCGCTGTCTACAACCTTAAAATATTTTCCAGAAGCCTTCTTAAGCCCGGCATTAACCGCATCTCCGTGTCCCCCGTTTTCTTTATCTATTACGCTGATAATGTTCGGATACTTCTTCTCATATTCTCTGGCAATCTTTAGTGTTTCGTCTTTTGACCCGTCATTCACAATAATAATTTCCACATTCTCACCGCCGGGAAGAATACTCTCTATCGCATGAGACATATATTCCTGTGAATTATAACATGGAATTGCAAATGAAATGTATTTCATAACCTCATCCTCCTGACATGCAAAATATTCTGCCGCATATCTTTCATTAGTATATATCATTCCATTTCATTTTCCAACTTAAAATTTATTAAAAGCTTTTTTAACAAATTCTAAAGGTTCCCATTTTCTTATCTGCGTTCACAATTTGTTCATTTTATTTTTAAAATTCTTTCATTTAATCAACATTTTTTCTTCACAGGTATAACGTATACTAATATCATCAGCAAGAAAGACAACAGTTAAAACATTGACGTTAAGTATTTCATACTTTAGAATAAGCTTTTTCATAATACGTGCCGGGTGCTGCGAAAGCGGTAACCCGGCATCCTCCCTTTTTTGATTCTAGACCATCTCTTTTCCAATACGTTCAAAATCTATTTCTAAATCCGGATACAAATATGGTTTCACCCGATCTTCAAACGTATAAACTGCCGGCACGGTATCTTTGGCAAATGCATAGACAACAACCCTCATCTTAATCGGATCTACTATCCAGTATTCTTTTACCCCTGCATTCTGGTACTTGTACCGCTTTAGTTCATAATCATGCTTAGAACTTGACAATGACACAATTTCTACCACAAATTCCGGGGCTCCCATACAATAAGCTCCGTTTGCAAACTGTTCTTTCCCTTGAACAACAAAGATATCCGGCTCTACCATTGTATATTCATCGCCATCCAAACGTACGTCACAAAATGATGTAAATACTCGATATTTTTTCTTTTTCAAAGCAAAATAATTGTACAGTTCCGCTGACAATGCCACAACTATGCTCTGATGTCTCAGCGATGGAGCTGACACATAATAAAGCCTCCCGTCAATCAATTCCGCCCTAAGTTCATCCGGCAGCGAATAATATGTATCCAGCGTAGCCCTTCCCTCTTTCTTCACGGTCTTATAAATACCTGTTTCCCGAATTACTGCTGAATCCGCCTCAGAAGCCTGAAGCTCATAATAGTCTAATCCCATTGCCCGCGCCAGAGCATCCACAGTTTCATCCCGCGGATATCTTGTTGAGCCATTGAATATTTTATTCAATGTTCCTACAGGAACTCCCGACTCCTTTGCGAGTCTCTGATTTGTCCATCCCAGCTCTCTTTTTCTTTGTTTTAATTTTGCAATATTTGGCTTCAAATACATTTGTCTATTACCACCTCTGTTTAACATTTTTTACTGACTCTCCGGCGCATTCTGACTGCCGCTTTCTGTTGGAAGAGACGTTGCAGCCTCCTGTGCCCCTACATTCTGAGCTTCTGCATCTGGAACTTCCTCGTTCACTACTTCTGCATTCTGCAATTCTTCTGCTTCTTTCTTTTTCTCTTTTAGCCTCTCATAACCCTTCGACACACAGTAAGCGTACCGCTCATCTTCCGGATCTGGAACCTCCATTTTCAGACGTTCCAGAAGCTGCTCCATATCTTCATCCGTAATTACCGGCTCCTGTTCACTCATAAACATACACAGCTTTATAAAATCTTCTGTAAAAGCTTCTGCTTCCCCTATACTTTCCAAAGTATCTCTGCTTTTATAGTAGTCTTCTAACTCTATAAAATATAGCAAAGCCAATTCATACGTCAGTTCCTTTTCTCTCTTGACATACTTTTCTTCTATTTCCCGCCTCTCAATATCCCACTGCTCCTGTTTCTCCATCAGTTTCCCACGATACTCCTCAAGCATCTCATAATTATTATTCTCCGCGTCCTCCAAATCTTCCGATACTTTTCCATCCTTTTCTCTATTTCTATTCCAAACTTCTCTTCCTGCTGCTTGTGCCGCAATGACGGCAACCCCCATCAAAACAATTGTGCATACAAACACTTTCTGCAACGATGACTTCTTATTAGTATTCTTTATTCTATTATTTGGTGAATGTTCTGATACTTCTTGAATCGTCTGATAACATTTTTTAGAATTACGATTTATACATCTGGATATCATATTTTTAAGACGAAGTTCTTCTATTTTCCTCAATGGAGGCTCCACATCGGTAGTTGACAATAAATACTGAACAGTCTTTCCAAATCCATAAATGTCTTCCTGAACACTTACTTTTTGATAATATTGGTTATCTGCCGACAAAAAATTCTCTCTAACATATCTTCGCTGCATCAAATGCAGCAGTTCATCCTGTGCTTTGCTTCCCAAATCCAGCAAATACAGCTTGCTATCTTCTCCCACTATGATACTATATGGATTCACATATTGATAACAGGGATTCCCTCTGCACTGATGAAAGTGCTCCAAATTCTCTATCAATTCATGAATCCACCCAAACAAACACTCTTTCTCAATCCGTGAATGATACTTTAGCCATACAATTAACTGCTTTCCTACGATATAATCCGTACTCATATAACACCGGTTACTATGCACTACAATTCTAAGCACATCATACCCTTGCCTGTCTTCCAAAAAAGCACCCCTTCTTTCCATTTACATAACTTTATTATTATGCTAACTCATAGTCGCCGTTATGTCAAGTAGTTTTTTTGAAATTATGTAATTTCTTTGTTTTTCTTTTCGGAAGCTTCCCATTATCACTAAAAAATGGGCGCCTTATCGGCGCCCGAGCATTTCTCAATTATTCTTCTTAATCAAAAAGTTCTGCCATAACAAGATGACGAGGCGTTCCATTTACATACAGCGGAGTAAGCTCTCCCTGAATCAACGGTCTTGCATACTTCTCGTATCCGTCATTCAATCCACAGCCATCTTCTGTAATCCATTCATCTGGAACAGTTCTCTCAACATTCGCAATCGCATGGATATCATAAGCGCTTGTCCCGCAGCAATATGGATCCTCTACAATTCTGTCTAAAGTGATCATAACGCCTGTCTTGCCTTCTTCTGCCGCTTTAACTGCATCTTTACCACACTGAAATGCCTCATTGATGTCTGTAAGAGACGCAATATGTGTAGCTGCTCTCTGCAGTGTAGAAAACTCAACCGCTCTGGTCTTAAGACCTGTATCCGCCGCAACAAGCTGTGCCAAATAAGCAGCGGTACCGGACATCTGCTTGTGACCGAACGCATCTACTGCAACATTCTCATTTGCCAGTTCGCATACATAACGTCCGTCAGCAATCTTAACTCCCTCTGATACAGCAATGACAACTGAACTCTTCGTTTCGCCCAGTTCTTTTACCTTTGCCTTAAATGCATCAATATCAAATACTCTCTCCGGCAGATAAATGGCATCACACCCTGAACAGTCATCACCTTTTGCAAGCGCTGCAGCAGCGGTCAGCCATCCAGCATTTCGCCCCATAATCTCTACAATACATACTGTAGGCTTCTTTGCGCCAAATGATTCATTATCACGAATAATTTCTTTGATGGATGTCGCAATATATTTTGCTGCAGAACCATATCCCGGACAATGATCAGTAATCGGAAGATCATTATCAATTGTCTTTGGCACTCCTACAAATCTCTGCGGCTTATTGTGTGCTGCTGCATAGTCGGATAACATCTTTACCGTATCCATAGAATCATTACCGCCCGCATAGAACAGACACTCAATATCATGCTTCTCCATAATCTCGAAGACTTTTTCATATACATCCTCATGACCTTCAATCTTCGGCATTTTAAAACGGCAGGAACCTAAGAATGCAGAAGGCGTTCTCTTCAAAAGCTCGATTCCTGTCTCATCGTCAAGATATGGGTGAAGTTCTACAAGCTTGTCCTCCAAAAAGCCTTCAATTCCATGAACCATTCCGTAAATTTTCTTCACTCCAAGTGCTTTTGCTCCGGCAAATACACCTGCTACAGAAGAATTAATAACTGCTGTAGGACCTCCTGACTGTCCAACTACGATATTTCCTTTCATTGCTGCTACCTCCCAAAAACGTTTATAATTTATTCTCAACAAATTTAATTTTATTACATTTCAAAAATGTTGTCCATAGAAAATTATTCATATATGTCTATTTTTTCACGTTTTCCTAATAATCCGCGAAATATACACATAAAAAAAGGCATCTCATATAATCGAAATGCCTTTTCATAGCGTGGGCGAGAGGATTCGAACCCCCGACCTTTTGGTCCGTAGCCAAACGCTCTATCCAGCTGAGCTACGCCCACATATTTACAAACTACTTATCTACAGCAACTAATATTTTATCCTATCACCATTCATTTGTCAATATACATTTCAATTTTTTTCAATTGACATATACATTTCAATTTTTTTCAATTGAACCCATTTGTTCCCATTTGCCGCATGAATTTCATCTATTCTCATTTTGTGTCGTGTTATTTTTTTACCTAATATGCTATTCTTTTCCTAAAAGGAGGGATAAATTACATGGATCAGAAAAAAACAGGCCTATTTCTTAAAAAGCTCCGCAAAGAAAGAGGACTGACACAAGAACAGCTTTCCGAAATACTCGGAGTATCCAACCGAAGCGTCTCCCGCTGGGAAAATGGCGTAACCATGCCAGACTTCGATATAGTAATTGAAATTGCTAATTATTACGATGTCAGCATAGAAGAATTATTAGATGGAGAAAGGAAAAATGATATGATTGAGAAAAAAACACAGAACACTTTGCTAAAAGTCGCAGATTACAGCAATACTGAAAAAATGACCTTGTCCAGAAGATTGAACCTTTTGTTTATTCTGGGCGTCCTTGCCTTTATTATTTATATGTTTCTGGATATACGGGGCTTGACCTCTGTCGGAATTTATGAGAATATTGCTGGCTTCTCACTGGGCCTTGTACTCGGAGTCCTTCTTACGGGCACATTATATACCAGTCGTTATATCACAAAACTCCGAAGCGCCAAGCAACGTCTAATTGGAAAAATCGTCAGAAACAGCTAAAATATTCTATATCACCACAAAGCTCCGAAAGCATATGCCTCCGGAGCTTTCATTTATCTATTCCATCCCTATCTCTTACCTTCTAAATCCCCGGTAACGGTTGATACATGCATAAATTTCCTGCCTGCGTACCTCTGCAAGATTGCCCGGTACACTTCCTCTGCACAAAGCTCCCGGTCCTTCCTTTTCCATCCTCTGGCATATATGCTCTAAAATCCTGCCGATTTCCTGCCTTGGATTTTTCTCCAACTGTTCTGCCGCATATTTCATCACATGGCTGAGAGTCGTTGTCTGCTCGCTGTCTGCTATCTGCTCCACATATTTTAATTCCACCGTATCTCTGCCGATAGAAAAACTATCTTTACCAAACTGCTTAACCTTAATCTGGTCATGCTTTTTCTCAATCCGGCCAACGCGAAGCATACGTCCCGTCTGTTTCCATGCCTCCCTCACAGATTCTGTCTTTTCTGCCTGTCTTTCACAATCCGGACAGATTTCCTTAACTTGTTCCGTAATATCCAAAGCACGGTAAGTATCCATCTGAAGTATTTTATCAGCAATGTAAAAATAGGCTCCGGAACTGCCTGCAACCAAAATCACTGAAACACCCTGCTGATGATACAGATGTCTCGCCTGATCAATAAATGGTGTGATCGGCTCCTTTTCCTTAGCAATCACCGACTGCATCAGCGCGTCTCTTACCATAAAATTCGTTGCAGAAGTATCTTCGTCAATCAACAGCGTCTTCGCTCCGGAATCTACCGCCTCTACCACATTCGCTGCCTGAGAAGTAGAACCGCTGGCATCTTCGGTAGAAAAATCTATCGTATCCTTGCCATTCGGCAGATGATTGATAAATGGCGAAATATTTACATGCGACACCGCACGGCCATCCTCCGCACGGATTTTAACAGCCGTATCATCCGTAATCACATATTCTCTTCCATCTCCTTCGATGTGGTTATACACGCCTAGCTCCAATGCCTTTAGCAGCGTTGACTTACCATGATATCCGCCTCCTACAATCAGCGTAATTCCTCTTGGTATCCCCATCCCTTTTATCTTTCCTTTATGCGGCAGAACAAGCTCCACTTCCATAGACTTCGGACTTTCAAATGCAATCGCCCCCCTCATCGGCTTATCCGAAACTCCGCTCTCTCTCGGCAGGATAGCGCCGTTTGCAACAAACGCCGCCAAATCTCTTTTTTGAAGTTCATCCCGGATTGCCTGCTGGTCATCCGCCAGATTAACAACTCTGAGAATCTTTTCTGCGTCCAGATTTTTATAATAAAGAGATTTCTTTACACACTCAGGCACAAATCTGAAGAGTATCTTCTCCAGCTCCGGTGAATTAATGCTTCGCCCATTGGCCGGAAACCCTACCTCAAACCGTACCAAAACCCTTTTTTCATTCATCTCAAGGGCAGTCCGCTCCAGCACCTGCTGCCCGCATCTTGAAATACTCATCAGTCCGCTTTTTCCTGAACCTTTCGCCTGAAACATATAATCAGACATACATTTTGCAAATTCTCGGTTCAGATAATCCTGAAGCGCAATTCTCATATGTTTTTGTGCAAATAATTCCGCCGGAAACAGCGCTGTTTTCTGCGATACCTCTACGCTCACCTTAGACGGCGCCGCAAATGGGTCCCCCTGTACATGGTCAATATGCAGAATATATCCCGGAAACTGGTAACTCCCCCGCAGATCTTTATATGCCGGATAGCTTTTCCTATGAATCCGTTCCAATTCTGCCCGTAACTGTCTGTCTGTGTTCATCTTCTTACTCCTTCTTTCTGTCTAGTCTCAAATTCATTCTAAAATTGCGCCGCAATTCCTGCGGAAAGATATCTCTCCGGTTACCGGATCCATGGCGTCTACAATTGCCAGAGACTCCAACTGATACCCAAGATTACGAATAATCTGTCCGCCCGGCTGAAATCCCTTTTCTATCGCAATACCGATCCCCTCAACTGCCGCGCCTGCCGACTGCACAATCTGAATCAGCCCCTGAAGGGCACAGCCATTTGCAAGAAAATCATCAATAATCAGTACTTTGTCCTCTTTATTCAGAAACTTTTTTGAAACGATTACCTGATTTCTTGTTTTGTGTGTAAATGACTCTACTTCCGCCACATACATTTCACCCTCCAGATTAATGCTCTTTGCCTTTTTCGCAAACACCACCGGAACTTTAAAATGTATCGCAGCAACCGCGGCAATTCCAATTCCCGACGCTTCAATAGTTAATATCTTATTAATTTTCTTATCCTTAAACCGTTCTTTAAATTCCCGCCCTATCTCATCAAATAAAGCGATATCCATCTGATGGTTCAAAAAACTGTCTACCTTCAGCACATTCCCTTCTTTTATCATCCCGTCTCTAACAATCCGTTCTTCCAAAAAATTCATTGCCTTTTCCTCTTTTGAATCATAATTTACACAAAAATCATCTATATTCTTACAAACCAGAAACATTGTAGCACATCGCCCTCTCTGATACCATGAAAAAAGGAGAAATTTTCAAAAATTCCTCCTGCTTTCCCTTATTGCTTCCAATATAATTTCTTTTGCCGCTTTTGCTTTTTCTGGTTTCATATCAGGAATTCCTTCTAACGGATAATTTCGTCCCAGAGTCTTATATTTATTTACCCCCATTGTATGGTAAGGCAAAGTCTCCAGACCGGCCAGATTGTAAAACCTTCCTATTAAACGGCCTACTTCCCGAAGCTCTTCTTCCCCGTCTGTGATGCCCGGCACGACAACATGCCTGACAATCATCGGCGTTCCCGTTCTTTCAAGAGCATTGGCAAATGCTAGTACCGGAGGCTGCTCCCATCCGGTAAGCTCTTTATGACCTTCTATACCACTGTGCTTGATATCCAGAAGCACCAAGTCCGTCACTGAAAACAGCCGCTCAAACTCGTCGTTTCGTTCTTTCTTATATAAAATTCCAGATGTGTCCAGACACGTGTGAATCTCCCTGCTCTTCGCCTCTTCAAACAGAGCCGTCAAAAATTCCATCTGCACCAGCGGTTCTCCGCCGCTGGCCGTAATCCCGCCATTTCGGTAAAATGTCCTGTTCCTTTCAAATTGGTTCAAAAGTTCCTCCACAGTCATTTCTATTCCACCTTGAATTTCCCAGCTATCCGGGTTATGACAGTAAAGGCACCTCATAGGACAGCCTTGAAAAAAGATAACCATACGGACTCCGGGACCATCCACGGTTCCGAAGCTTTCTACAGAGTGAATACGCCCTGTTCTTTTTTCTTTCGCCATGCTTCTCCTACAACCCTTCATGGAAGGTCCTTGATATCACCTCATCCTGTTGTTCTTTTGTTAATTTATTGAAATTCACAGCATAACCGGATACACGGACCGTAAGCTGAGGATACTTTTCCGGATGGGATTGGGCATCCAAAAGCTTCTCTTTTGTAAAAACATTAATATTCAGATGATGTCCGCCCTTCTCCGCATAACCATCCAAAAGATTTACCAAATTGTCAATCTGTGCGTCACTGATATTCATAATTATCTCTCCTGTTCTCTTTCATCGGTTAAATTTGTATCCATGCAGGCACAATCCGGCTGCATGGAAAAACTCAGATCATCCAAACTAATATCATTTATTATCACTTGATCTTCTTTGCCGAGAGCGCCCGGAATAATGGAAAATGTATTAGAAATCCCATCCTGCGCATCCTGAAACGGAAGCTTTGAAACAGAACTTAACGATGCCACTGCACCCCGGCTGTCTCTTCTGTGCATAGGATTTGCCCCTGGTGCAAATGCTTCTCCCGCTTTTCTCCCATCCGGCGTAGAGCCTGTATTTTTTCCATACACCACATTAGACGTAATTGTAAGAATTGATGTGGTAGGAATTCCGCCCCGGTAGGTATGATTTCCTTTAATATAATGCATAAATTCCTTCACCACATAATAGGCAATCTCATCCACCCTGTCGTCATCATTTCCGTATTTTGGAAAATCCCCCTCCACTTTATAATCTACCGCAATGCCCTTTTCATTCCGGATTACCTTCACTTTGGCGTATTTAATTGCCGACAAAGAATCCGCCACTACCGAAAGACCCGCAATACCCGTTGCAAACCACCGGGTCACCTGTTTATCGTGAAGCGCCATCTGGATTCTTTCATAGCAGTATTTATCATGCATATAATGAATGATATTTAATGTATTCACATACACCTGCGCCAGCCATTTCATCATATCGTCAAAGCGTTCCATAACTTCCCCATACTCCAAATATTCCGACGTAACCGGACGATATTTCGGCCCCACCTGTCTGCCTGAAATCTCATCCACACCGCCATTAATAGCATACAGAAGGCATTTTGCTAAATTTGCCCTAGCGCCAAAAAACTGCATTTCCTTACCCACGCGCATAGAAGATACACAGCAGGCAATCGCATAATCATCGCCGTGAGACACTCGCATCAAATCATCATTTTCATATTGGATTGAAGACGACATAATCGAAGTTTTTGCACAGTACCTCTTAAAATTCTTAGGAAGTTTCACAGACCATAATACTGTCAGATTTGGCTCAGGCGCCGTACCAAGATTAGACAGCGTATGGAGATAGCGGAAGGACATTTTCGTTACCATAGAGCGGCCATCGCTTCCCATTCCGCCAATTGATTCGGTAACCCATGTAGGATCTCCAGAAAACAGCGCGTTATACTCCGGCGTTCTAGCGAACTTCACCAGCCTCAGCTTCATAATAAAGTGATCCACAAATTCCTGAATCTCCTCCTCGGTAAACGTTCCATTCTTCAAATCCCTCTCAGAGTAGATATCAAGAAACGTAGAAGTCCTTCCGAGAGACATAGCCGCCCCATTCTGTTCCTTGATAGCCGCCAAATATCCAAAATACAGCCACTGAATTGCTTCTTTCACATTATTCGCCGGTTTTGAAATATCAAATCCATAAATCTCTCCCAGTTCCCTTAATTCTTTCAGCGCCTTAATTTGCTCGGACAACTCTTCTCTCTGTCTAGTCACGTCCGAATACATAATAGTCCTCGTTCCATCCTTCTGCCTCTGCTTATCTTCAATCAAACGATCAACGCCATACAGCGCAACGCGCCTGTAATCCCCAATGATCCGTCCTCGGCCATACGCATCCGGAAGCCCGGTAATAATATGGCTGGAGCGGCAGGCGCGCATTTCCGGCGTATATGCATCAAACACGCCGTCATTATGCGTCTTCCTATGCTTCGTAAAAAAATCCACAATATCGGGATCAACATGATATCCGTTTTCTTCGCATGCCTTTACTGCCATGCGGATGCCGCCATAAGGCTGTAATGCCCGTTTAAAAGGCTTATCCGTCTGAAAACCGACAATTTTTTCTTTTTCCTTATCCAAATAGCCCGGACCATGGGACAAAATTTGGGATATCACCTTCGTATCCATGTCCAAAACACCGCCCCTTTTTCTCTCTTCTTCTGAAAGCTCCATTACCTTAGCCCATAACTCTTTCGTTGCATCGCTCGCCCCTGTCAGAAAAGATTCATCACCCTCATAAGGCGTATAATTTCTCTGTATAAAATCCCGAACATTTATCTCTTTCTGCCATGCTCCATCCGCAAATCCATTCCATTCCTGTACCATAAATTCCTCCTGACTATATTTCGTTATACTAATATACTGAACTTCAAGTTCTTCCATCTGTGCGCTTGCGATTCGATAGGTGGGTTGAATGTTCCTTAGGGCATCCAACCGAACAGATAGAAGATTTACACTAGCTTTTTCTAAACTGCTACTGTAAGCTGCCAGACGCTCCTTCTCCCCTGACTCCACAGACGCACATAAATCTCTGTACATTTCTTAAACTTCTGAAAAGTATGAACTGCTTCCGCTGCATTGCAATAGACCTTCCAGCAGCCGGCATAGATATAACTTTTTCCGGAATTCTCCACAAAACCGATTACATCGCCCAATGGATATCCTAAAAACAAACCAATCTCATGTGGAAAATTCAATCCTTCTGCGAGACGTTCCTTTAGTTTGCCAAGCATATAGCCTATTCCTGCATGTTCATATCCAAATCCGCGCAGAAATTCTCTTACTCCCGGTTTATCCAAATCCTTTCTTAGAAATTCTCCTCTATACACATAAATCAGCGCCGTATGTTCTCTATACCTGAGCACACACATGGAAATTCCTTTTCCTTCCATCTGCTGGTTCCAATAGGCAATATATGCTTCAAGTTCCAAAGGCGAAAGACAGACATAGGAAAATAAATTTGCCGTCTTTAGACAGGCCAGTGTCGGCGCACAATTTTCCACCAGATATTTTTCCATCTTACTTCAACTCCCCTTCGAAAATTTAAAATAAAATTATACTGCCTACTTAGTTTCATCCATTTATAATAAAAATATTCTTTTGAAAATAACGTCTTTATCTATTTAATCCATTTTATGGTTAGTTGGCGCTAACTTTCGATCCAAAGAAATAAGTTAGATATAGCTAACTCATCAAACAATATACTATACTGAACAGATCGTGTCAAGGAAGAAATTTTTAAAAAGGTATTGCAAATAAACATCAATTATGATATTATAAAACACGGTCACCGCGAAATGCGTTGACATAGATACGGCTCCATGGTCAAGCGGTTAAGACATCGCCCTTTCACGGCGGTAACCCGGGTTCGATTCCCGGTGGAGTCA
>CAJUTH010000044.1 GCA_910589275.1 uncultured Dorea sp. | reverse complement strand
GTGGAGCTGACTGTTACTAATCGGTCGAGGGCATAACCAAGGCAGGAGATAGGTAGAAGAGAGAGGAAACGTTTCTTGTATGCAGTTTTGAAGGTATGTGTGAAGTCAAATTATACTGAGCGGTGTAGCCTGTGGCTATGCCGTTCTTGTTTTTGTTCGCATTTCGGTATATAATGAACGTATTAAATTGCGGAGGTCTGTATGAAGTATTTAAGTGTTGCTCAAGCAGCAAAAAAATGGAATATGACGCCGAGACGGATACAGTTTTTTGTAGGGAAGGGCGTATAGAAGGCGCACAGCGCGTAGGAAAGATATGGATTATACCCGAAAACGCAGAAAAGCCTGCCAATGCAAGAAAAAAAACAAAAAACAGAGGCAAGTGTGTTAATACAAATATTTCCATTGAACGGGTGTGGGCAATGCCAAATAAAAACACGTTTGACATTAAACCTATACGCGATCTGATAACGGAAGAGTTGACTGATGGATTGTGGATTGACCCGTTTGCGAACCAAAACAAACTTGCAGCCGTTACAAATGATCTTAGTTTGGAATTTGATACGGATTATCATTTAGATGCTTTAGATTTTATAAAGATGTTTGACAGCAATGCTGTTGATGGTGTTTTATACGATCCGCCGTATTCTCCAAGACAAGTTAGCGAATGTTATAATAAGGTTGGATATGATGTGACATGGGATACGACCAAGGCTTCTTTTTGGGGAAATCATAAACGTGAGATATCTCGTGTTGTCAAAATAGGTGGAAAAGTAATAACATTTGGCTGGAATAGCGGAGGGATAGGCTATAAATATGGATTTGAAATAAAAAGAATTTTGTTGGTTCCGCATGGAGGGTGGCATAATGATACCATCTGCACAGTAGAAATTAAAACTCACGAAGGAGAAATCCTTGAGTCAAGGGAGGATGCTGATAATATACTCCAAAAAACATCAAACAACATACTTACACAAAAAGATCAAAAATTGATAGCAGCCCTAAATTCACTGCCTAGAGATTTTTGGGATTTTAAAGAGAGTGATGTTAGAGAGTATACCCATGGTATTCACAATTATCCCGCAATGATGGTTTGTCCTATTAGCCGTAATATTATTAAATTGGTAAAAGAAGTACAAAATGTAGAAACAGTTTTGGATTCTTTCATGGGTTCAGGAACTGTGTTAGTTGAAAGCATGCTTGCTGGAGTAAACAATATTTATGGCAGTGATATAAATCCGCTGGCTATATATTTGAGTAAGATAAAAACTACTCGTTTAGATATGAATTTATTACAGCAGACATCAAAAGCTTTGTATCGCCAAATTGAGGATGTCTTTAGCAGATATGCAATCCAAATCAATAGAGCAGATGAAATAATGCGCAGTGATTATAAATTAGATTTGACTGCTAAAAAGGGATGGAGCGCCGAAGCGTCAAAGCATTTGCTAAAATATACACAGGATAATGAGATAGATATTGATGTGCCGGATTTTAAAAATATAGGCTATTGGTTTAAACCACGTGTAATCTTGCTATTATCCCTAATGAAAAGAGAGATCAACAGGATTACTGAAAGGAATATACGTGATTTTGTTTTTGCTGCTTTCAGTGAAACAATACGATTTGTTTCGAATAGACGAAACGGCGAATTTAAAATGTTTCGTATGCCATCTAACAGGGTAGAGACATTTGAACCGGATGTGATAGAAGAATTTACAGCTATTTTAAACCGCAATATTGAAAAAATGGATGCTTTTGATAAGGTTTGTGCGGATACAGGAATAAATCCATCAATATCTATATTCAAAAATTACAATGGTTAGATATGTTTGAAATGTCTGAAAAAGAAATTATGGGTATTGATAAAACCCTGATGGGAGGCAGTAAGTTTAGAAATGGTTTTAACTATACTGTGCCTAGCATTACTCTGAGAACATCGTTAGAACGAATTAAGGATGCTGATTTAGAACGGGCTGGAGACGTATATAGTTTTTATTTGGATTTAAGTAATTCTATTTCTGCAATATCGGATAAAACTAAGCCGGGGGGATATCAATTTTGGGTTGTAGGGAATAGAACTGTTAAAGGGGAAGTACTGTTAACTGATCAGATTATTTCTGAAATTGCCGTACAGTATGGACTTCAACATGTCCATACAGTAGATAGAAATATTATTAACAAAGTTATGCCGTCTTTAAATTCCCCTACAAATGAAAGTGGTGTAAAATCTTCTACAATGTCGAACGAGCATATTGTCATATTAAGAAAGATATAAAAATGCTATGGGTTCTCAGTTTTAAATCTCACACCGCGGCAGATTCCATTTGTAATGTCTGGCCAACAGCCGAATCAGGATCACCAGGGCGGCGCTGAATATCAGTGCGGCATCCGTAGGAATGCAGGTAATGATGAGGACATAGCACAGCGCTCCTGCAATGGAAGCGCAGGCGTAGACATGTTTTTTTAAGATGGCGGGAATCTCTCCGGCCATCATATCTCGCAGCAGGCCGCCGCCGACACCGGTTATTACGCCGAGGAAAACCGTCAGGAAGAGATAATCTTTATATCCTGCGGAAATGGCGGTATTTACCCCGACTACGGTGAAAGCCCCCAGTCCGATTGCATCTAAGAGATTCAAAACCCAGTCATAGTATTCCACTTCCAGAAGAAGTTTTGTCAGCCGTCTTGACCGCATAGCTAGGAACATCAGGATGGCGGAGGCTACAGCCGTAGTCACATATACCGGCTTTACGAACAGCGTAGGCGGATGGACGCCGATGAGGATATCACGGATCATCCCTCCGCCTACAGCGGTAATTACGCCCAGAACAACAATTCCTAATAAGTCTAATCTTTTGCGGATCGCCGTCATTGCGCCGGAGCAGGAAAATGCAGCGGTTCCAATTAATTCCATAACAAATAGTACACTAATATTGCCGGACATTAAAAAATTCCTCCTAACAGCCCGGGCAAAGCCAGACTTAAGCTTTTCTTTTGCAAGTATGCTATCTGTATCATAACATGGCAAGGTCTAAAATACTACTTTGATTTTTTCTGTTTGGCCAGGTTCTTTAGCGGCTGGAACGTATATCCCATTTCCTCCCATTTCGTCAGCAGTTCATCTAAGATTTCGCCGTTGGTGGAGGAGGTACTGTGCAGGAGGACGATAGCGCCCGGATGGATTCTCCCAAGAAGTTTATCGAAGGCCTCTTCCTTTGAGGGCTGGTCGTCCTGATACCAGTCAACGTATGCAAGGCTCCAGAAGAAGGTCTTATATCCCAATTCTTTTGCCATTGAGAGGTTGCTTTCACTATATTTTCCCTGAGGCGGCCGGTAGTATTTCGTCATAGGAGTCCCAGTAATTTCTTCATATAGTTCCTCCACCTGTCCTAACTCCTTTTGAAAGGATTCTTTGGTGGAGATTTTGGACATATCCGGATGGGAATAGGTATGGTTTCCTACCGTGTGTCCTTCCTGTGCCATGCGTTTGATGAGTTCCGGGTGTTCAGAGATGAAAGGACCAACGACGAAAAAGGTAGCGGGGACGTTGTGCTTTTTCAGGGCATCAAGGATGGGTTCTGTATTTCCGTTTTCATAACCTGCATCAAAGGTCAGGTAGAGAACCTTTTTCTTTTGGCTTCCCGCATAATAAGCGTCGTATTTTTTCAGTTCCGCAGCGGTAGCATTGGCTATGGGAGGCTTACCGTCTTCCTGAAAGCTTAAGCCCCAGTTCCCTTCTGCGGCGGGGGCGATGATTGGTACGCTGGAATTTAACTCCGGCCGGCAGGTAGCGGTTACATATTCATAGTTTAGTGCAGAGAGCGACGTGGTGGTCTCTGTTTTGCCTGATGGGAAGAAGTGCTGGTGTATCATACCGATACACCGTCCGAGAAGAAAAGAGAGAATGAGCAGACAGAGGTATCGGAGTGCTTTTGTAAGATGTGTTTTTTTCAAGAGTTGCTTCATAATGTCCTCCTGTATTTTTTATATATGTATTCCGAAATGAGTGCAGATAGTATGACTTTTGTTCAATAAGGCATAATTATTGAACTACTAATGTTTAATAATGTATAGAAACTTGCAGGTTTGATAAAAAAGCGATAAAGTAAAAGAATAGAATCTATGAAAGAATAGAACATGGGAAAATGAGAAAGGACAGTCCGATTCGGGAAATAGGATTTACATAAGAGAATGTGGAAATACAAGGATTTCTATCGAAAATTTTTTCAAATGTGCAGCGTGCTGGTGCTGCAAAATGTGGTTACGATCAGCATTAATCTTGCAGACAATATGATGCTGGGGGCATACAGTGAAACAGCGCTGTCAGGAGTGGCGGCGGTAAATCAGATTCAGTTTGTTTATCAACAGATCTTAATGGCGCTGGGAGATGGGGCGGTGATTGTATGCAGTCAGTATTGGGGTAAACGGCAAAGAGAACCGATGAAAAGAATTTGTGCCTTGGCTATGTATGCGGGGCTTCTGGCGGCGGGAATACTATTTATGGCAGTTAGTTTATTTCCTAATGAAGCCGTCGGGTTATTTACCACCGACGGAGAAATTATTGGCCAGGGAGTTATTTATCTAAACATTATACGGTATACTTATCCATTTTTTGCAGTAACAATTTTGCTTTTGGCGGCATTGCGAAGTGCAGAAACGGTAAAGATTGCATTCTGGCTTTCACTGATGACCTTTTGCATCAACTGCGGACTAAATTCTCTCTTCATATATGGACGGTTTGGGCTGCCAGAGCTGGGCGCGGCGGGAGCTGCCATCGGAACTCTTTGTGCGCGGATTACCGAATGTATCGTGCTGATCGTATATGTGGCAAAGAAAGAGAATCATTTAAAACTTAGGCTGTCGGATTATCTTCATGCAGACAGGCTGCTGGCTGCGGATTATTTTCGGATTACTGGGCCGATTCTTTTGGTACAGACCTTATGGGGAATCAATACGGCGCTGCAGACAGTAATCTTAGGGCATATGACATCGGCGGCGATTGCGGCGAACAGTGTAGCATCTACCTTATTTCTTTTAGTAAAATCTGCCGCTGTCGGGTCGTCAGCTACAGCGTCGGTTATAATAGGAAAAGCAATCGGCTCTGGCGATATGGAGAAGGTTCGGCTCTATTCTAGGCTGATGCAGAGGATTTTTCTGGTAATCGGCGGGAGCGGCGGACTGCTGCTGTTTTTTATCCGGATACCGATTTTACGATTGTATAGTCTATCGCCGGAGACCATGAGAATGGCCGACCAGTTCCTGATTATTTTGAGCGTTATTTTTGTAGGGATGTCCTACCAGATGCCGACCAATAACGGAATCATACGAGGCGGCGGAAATCCAATGTTTGTAGTGAAGATGGATTTGGTCAGCATCTGGATGATCGTGCTGCCGCTGTCTTTTGCGATGGCTTTTGTAGTACAGGCGCCGCCGGCTGTTGTGGTTTGCTGCCTGAACGCAGACCAGATATTCAAATGCATTCCGGGATATCTGATGTCACACTATGGAAACTGGATTCGGAAGCTGACGAGAGATTAAATATGTTTGAGCAGAAGTGCTGCCGGGAATAATTGTATTATTCCCGGTAGTTTTATTTTCACCACAATTTTTGTATGGGGACTGGCATAATGAACAATAATTGCGGTATAAACGACCGTATAATTGTGCTATTTTAAAAGCAGGAAGGGAGTGGATTATGGAATTAAACAGCAGGCTGGCAAGTATTTTATCAGTGTTGTTATCAGAGGGAGAAGTAAGCAGCGGACAGATCTGCAGTCGTCTGCAGATATCAAAAAGGGCTTTTTACTATGACTGTGAAAGACTTAAGGACTGGCTTGAAAGTTATAGGCTGGGGACTCTTGAACTAAAGAATGGGGCATGCAGCCTGAAGACTAGTAAGAAGCGTGCCCTGCAGAATTTGATAAGCGCAGAGTCCACAGGCTATTATCTAAACAGCAGGGAGCGGCTTGTAATTGAACTGTTCTATATCGCAGTTTATCGGAAGCGCGGCGTAGTAGAAGATTTGTGCGGACTTTTGAAGGTCAGCCAGAATACGATTCTTTCAGATATAAAGAAGAACAGGACGCTTCTTCATGAGGCGGGGCTGGGGTTAGAATACAGTGCCCAGACAGGATACTTGTTCGTGGGAGAGGAATTTCAGATACGGAGTTTTCTGTTGCAGAGGCTGGAAGAAATTAATACCATTGGAGCCAGAAAATATCTGGAAGAAATGCTTTCGAAACAGATGGGGAGCTATCTAAAAAAAGAAGCGGATTACGTGGCTATTATGCAGGAGTGCGAACAGATCTACGAAGCGGTTGTTGGAACGACTCTGCTAGAACAGCAGTTATGGCAGCAGGCAGTCATTATCATACTGGCGTATCTGCGGAATAAGGCGGGAGCGGGATTTGTCACTGACAGCTCTGAGATGGCGGATCTGCAGACTTTGAAGGAGTATGAGGGTGTAAAGACGATGTTTGCGCGGATCCGGGAGTACCTTGGAATGGATATGCCGGAACAGGAATTTTATTTTGTAGAGATCTATTTTCTGGGAATGCGGAATTTTAATTTTCTGGAGAGTAAGACGGCGCACCGCGAAGTAGAACGAATTGCAGACAAATTCATGCACTGTCTAAAGCAGATGTATCAAGTCGATTTCAGGGATTATGATACCTTTCGGAACCGGTTGATCGAGCATTTGACGCCAATGTATTACAGGGTCAAGTATGGAGTACAGGAGAAGTATCCGCTGATGGACAGCTATTGCCGTAAATATAAAAAAGAATATGAGATGGCGAGGAATTGTCTTGATATGGCGGACCCCAAATTATCGGAGAATACCATAGATGATGAGATCGCATATTTGAGTATGTATATCGGCGGAGAATTATTTGTTGATCAGAACAGGCCGAAGCAGGGAGAAGAGCGGAAGATTCTTGTGGTGTGCAGTGAAGGAGTGGCCACGTCCATTCTTGTCCGGAATCATCTTTTGGAATTGCTTGGAGATGCGTTTGCGATTGATTTTTGCTCTGTGAAATCTTTGGATACGCAAGATTTTGACCATTATATCATGGTGGTTTCTACTGTCCGTCATGAAAAGCTGCCTTTCGGTACGCTGTATGTGTCCACCATGCTGAAAAAAACGGATAAGGAAAAAATTGCCCTGAGGCTGAATGAGGTTGTTTATTCAATGCAGACCGCCTGTTTTGGGGAAGTGATCGAATTGGTAAGAAAGAATTTTTCAGGAGATGGGCGGCTGTTGGAGCTTAATTATGACCTGCTTCGTCTATTTTGCCAGAAGCGTTCTGCGGAGGCGCAGAAGAAGGGGCAGAGGGTTTTGAAAGTGAGAGGGAGTGGCTTGATGTTTAGAATTGCAGTAGCGGGAAGAGGACAGGGATTTGCCGCATCTGTTATCGCGGACAGATTGAAGGGTTTTTTGGAGGAACGGGATATCTCCTATGCGGTTACAGAGTATGAACCAGATGAGGTTGTTGAACTGATTGCGGAAGATTTGATCATCCTGTCAAAGAATATGCTTGTGGTCAATTCGGCGGGAATCCCGATTTTAAACGGCGCTCCATTGTTTACAGGGGTTGGAGAAAAGCAGTTTCAGGAGCTGCTTTTAAGAAAAATAAAGGAAATAGAAAAGGAGAAAAAGAAGATGCTGACGGAAATGCTGACAGTGGATCGGATCCATGCTCAGGTCTTAGCGGCTGATAAGCAGGAGGCAATCTGTATGGCCGGGCGCATGCTGGTGGATGCGGGACTTGCGGAGGAAGGATATATTCAGGGAATGCTGGATATGTGCGAGGAATTAAGCTCCTATATCGTGATTATGCCCGGGGTGGCAATGCCTCATGCAAGACCGGAAAGAGGGGCGAAGAAACCCGGACTTGCGCTTTTAACGCTGAAAAACCCGATTAAATTCGGACATCCGGAAAATGACCCGGTACGTATGGTAGTAGGCTTATGCGCCCCAGATAAAATGGCGCATCTTGTGGCGATTAGAGAATTGTCCAAGCTTTTATGCGAAGAGGATAAAGTAGAACAGATTTTTCATGCAGCAGCCAGTCAGGAAATATATGACGTTATTGCCGCATTTGAAAAGACACTAAACTTATAGGGAAGGAGGATACGGTATGGCAAGAAAGGAGAGACTGACGTTTTTGTTTGTCTGCGGAGCCGGAGTCGGTTCGTCTATGATGGTAAAAATGAATGCGGATGAGATATTCAGGAATCATGGAATGAAGGTCAGGCTGATCAGCAGCGATGTGACATCTTCAAAGAGCAACAAAGCGGACTGTCTTGTAACAACGCAGGATATTTATCGCCTGATTAAGGATATTGATGTGAAGGAAGTAATTTTACTGCAGAACATGGTGAGCGTAAAAGAGCTTGAGAGCAAGATCATCCCGGCGTATGAGAAGCTCTCGGCAGAAAGGGAAGGGAAGTAAAGGGTATGGCTGTTTTACAATTTATTGCAAATAATATAATTGGTAACCCGGGTATTTTGTTTGGACTGATCGCTTTGACAGGGCTGATGCTCCAGCGCAGATCGTTTTCCGATACGATGATGGGCGTTGTGAAAACAATTATCGGCTATGAAATTCTTGTGATCGGGTGCGGCCCGCTTCAGGCTGCGTGTAACGCGATCGGAGATATGATCAGCCTGCTGATGGGCGGTGCTACCGGAATTATCCCGCAGAACTGGATGATTCAGGCGGCGTCTACGGCGAAATTTGGTACGGAGGTAGGGCTGACCGTACTGGTAGGGTTTATTGTGAATCTGATTCTTGCAAGGGTTACGAAACTGAAATATGTGGCTTTGACCGGGCAGATCTTGGTGATCTGGGCATCTTATGCGGTCGGCGTTGTGGGAGGATATGAAGGTGCTTCTAAGCTTCAGATTGTATTGTTCTGCGGTGTATTCTGTGGGATCTATAATTGGCTTGCAACTGCCGTATCCCACTATTTTATGAAAAAGAGCGGGAACATGACGGATGAATATGCTCTTTATGTTACGGAAATTACGGGAATTGCAGTAACATCATGGCTCTCTAAGCTGGTTGGAAACAAAGAGAAACGCTGTGACGATATGGAAGTGCCGGAATGGCTGGAATGGGTCAGGGATACCACAGTATGTGTAACGACGATTTCCATCGTAATCTGGACCATCATTGGAATTATCTGTGGCCCGGCAAATGTTGCGACTCTCACAGGCGGTTCAAACTGGCTGATATGGCTGATATTCCAGGGCGTTGATTTTGGCGCGGGCCTTACTGTCGTCCTGTTTGGCGTACGTATGATGCTGGCTGAGATTGTTCCGGCCTTTAAGGGAATTGCGACAAAGGTAATCCCGGGCGCGATCGCGGGTCTGGATTATCCGACCTCGTTCCAATTTGCGCCTATGGCGGTATTTATCGGGTTCTTTGCTAATCTTGCAGGCGGCGTAGCTGCAAGTATTATCATGGTGGCGCTTGGATTTGACATTATCGTCCTTCCGGCTATCTGGATGAATTTCTGGACGGGAGGTATGCTCGGTGTATTCGCGGACTGTTATGGAGGACGCAGGGCAACGGTGATTGTCTGTTTCTTAATGGGGCTTGTGGTTCCCTTTGGATGGGCGGCGGCTTATCCGGTGGCTGGAGATTTCCTTTCCACTCTGGGAGCGACGGCTGATTACACAGATTCCGGAACGATTGGTCTGGCTTATGAATACATTGTTAAGTTTATTTTTGGTAGATAGAAGTTTTAGGTATGGTGCGGAAGCATAAGTTTCCTCACCGTTAAAAGGAAGGATGAAGGGCCGGGCATGAAATATGGAAGCGTTTAAATTGTTGATCGTATCAAATTCCTTTGGGAGCTGCGGCGGGGATGTGTTTGAGAAATTGTCTGACGCCGGGATTGAGTATACAAAGGTACATAGCGGAAAGATTTTTGGAGAAAGGGAGCTTGTAGAGCTGATTCCCGGTTATGACGGTATTGTGGTTGGCGCAGATGTTGTGTCGAGGGCAGTGATTGAAGCGGGAACAAGGCTGAAAATCATTGCAAAGCATGGAGTAGGTCTTGACAATGTGGATTTGGAGGCGGCAAAGGAGCACGGCGTTGCGGTAACGATCGGCAGAAATTCCAACAGTGTGGCAGTAGCGGAACTGGCGATTGGGATGATGATGAATCTGGCAAGGAACTTAAATGAGCATACCCGGAATATCAGAAATGGGGAGTGGCTCCGCTTTAAAGGAATCGAACTGTCTGCGGCAGTACTTGGCGTAGCCGGCACAGGCAGTATCGGAAAAGAAGTGATCTGCCGGATGGAACATTTCTGCCGGAATATTCTGGCCTATGACGCTTATCCTGACAGAGAGTTTGAAAAACAGCATAGGATTACTTATGTTTCACTGGAGGAACTGTTGGAGAAGTCTGATATTGTGACGCTGCATGTTCCTCTGGTGGAAGAAACAAGAAAGATGATCTGCAGGGAGACGCTGAGGAAAATGAAGAGGGGAGCGATTTTGATAAATACAGCCAGAGGAGAGCTTGCAGATGAGGAGGCAGTTGCAGATGCCTTGGAATCCGGAAGGCTTGGCGGGTTTGGAATTGATGCATTTGCGAAGGAACCGCCATGGGGAAGCCGGCTTCTTAAGCAGAAGCATATTGTGATGAGTCCTCATATGGGCGCATATACCGGTGAGGCAATCAACAAGATGAGCCGGTATGCGGCGGAATCTATTATCTGCTTTGCAGAGGGAAAGCCAGTTTGGAATCGGGTTATTTAGGAGGTATTATGGCACTTATATCAAAAGAAGAGTTGGCGGAACTGGTAAAAGAAGCCCTGTTAAAAGCGGGGATTTCTGAGAAGAACAGTTCCATTATCGCGGATGCAGCGGTACAGGCTGAGCTGCGGGGAATCAGTTCCCATGGGATACAGATGATTCCGGTGTATCTAGAGAGAATAAAAATGGGCGGGCTGGATCCGCTGGCAGAGCCCGCCGCAGAGAAGATCAGTGATACGGTGTGGAACATTGATGGAAAAGGAGCATGCGGACAGTTGGCTGCATATTGTGCCGCAGAGAAGATCATTAAGAATATCAAAAAGGGGATTCCGGGGGTTGCGGGTATCAGAAATTCCAATCATTGCGGAATGCTGGCGTACTATACGGAAAGAATTGCAGATGCAGGCGGAATTGGTTTTATGACGGCAAATACGAATCCAAATGCTGCAGCATTCGGCGGCGCAGAGAAGGTTCTTGGAACGAATCCTTTTTCCGCAGCCTTTCCGACAGAAGGCGAAAGCATTGTTATTGATATGGCGACCACGTCTCTTGCAAAGGGAAAGCTTTACGAATATGCCAGAAAAGGACAGAAGCTTCCGGAGGGAATTGCGGTGGATGAGGAAGGGTATCCGGTTACCGACCCGGAACGAGCGATTTCTAGCATTCTGCTTCCCTTCGCAGGATATAAGGGATATGCAATCTCGCTGATGGTTGAAATGCTGAGCGGCGTGGTTACGGGAGCAGGATGGAGCAAACAGGTGCATTCGCTGCATCAGGCTCCGGACAGGCAGCAGAATGCAGGGATGTTTCTTGCTGGGATACCGGCAGGGCTGTTTGTCGGCCGGAAGGAGTATGACAGAAGAATGGCGGAGTTCATGAAAGAGGTGAAGGGAAGCCGGAAAGCAGCGGGGACGGAGCGGATTCTGTTTCCGGGAGAGCTGGAGTCGGAAAAGCGAAGCAGGCAGCAGGCTGATGGGATTGTGATAGAGGATCGTCTGCTTGAAGCAATACAGAACAGCTCTGCCTGCTAGGCTGTGCAGTGAGTATGCAGGCTGCAAAACGTATAGAGGAAAGGACAGGAACCAGACGCTGGTTTCATATACAGAAAGGAAGGGAAACGTATTATGTACAAAATGAAAGGATGTATTCCTCCGATGATCACACCATTTAAGGAGGACGGAGAGCTGGATGTAAAAAGTTTGGAGGCGCTGGTTGAATTTTTAAGCGGGCATGTGCACGGCGTATTTATTAACGGATCTTATGGATGCGGCGCACTGATGTCTCTGGAAGAGAGAAAACAAGTGGCCGAGATAACGAAAAAGGTTTCAGGCGGAAGGATCCAAGTAGTAGATCAGGTAGGAACAACTACAAACGGGGAGACCACAGAGCTGATTAGACATGCAAAAGAAATCGGAGTGGATGCGGTAGCAGCGGTAGCGCCATATTATTTTACGCACAATGAGGATAGTATCCTGTATTTCTATGAAGATATGGTAAAAGCTGCCGGGGATATGCCGGTCTATGTGTATAATAATCCGAAATTCCAAGGATATCCTATCTCGCTGAATACCATCAGGAAACTGCGTGATATCGGAGTGCACGGCGTAAAGGATGCAACATTTGATATTATGATCCATGCGAATTATCATCGTGTCTTAGGAGCGGAAGGCTTTGACGTAGTGCTTGGAACGGAAGCGATGTGGCTGTCAGCATGTGTTCTCGGCACAAAAGCATTTATTCCGGGACTTGCCAATGCATTTCCTGAGATTAATGTAAAAATGTATCAGGAGGGCATAGACGGCGATTATGAAGCCTGCCGCCAGACACAGTTTATGGTGAATAAATGCAGGGATATTATGTATCTGGCGAAATCCACACAGCTTGCAATCTATGCTATGCTGGATGTGCGGGGCGTGATCAAGGCATATCCTAGGGCGCCGTTTATCGCGGCGGGAGAGAAAGAGAAGGAAGCGATCCGGGAAGAGCTGAAAAAGCTGGAACTGATTTAAACTGGGAGAATCGGCTATGAGAATGATAGATATCAGTGATCCGTTGTCTGCGGAAATGCTCAGATACCCTTCGGTAAAGCCATTTGTGCATCATCTGGTAAGAGACTACTCAAAGGGGGATGAAGTCTGTATGTCCTCCATAGAAATGGTGGTACATGACGGAACCCATATTGATGCGCCGCGCCATTACGTAGAGGGAGGTGCTAGGATTGACGAACTCCCATTGAATCGGTTTATGGGGAACGCACAGGTAATCTGGGCAGAACAGCCGGTTATCACAGAAGAGGTATTAAAGAAAGCTGGAATTACAGAGAAAATGGTGCTGGTAAAAACGCCGTTTTCGGTAAATATTAGAGAGAACAGGCCGGGAAGCGCCAGCTATTTTACAGCGGAAGCCGCTAGGTATCTGGCGGAGAAAGGAATAGAGCTTGCAGGAATTGATTCCTTTTCCGTAGATAAGGAAAAGGATCAGGGAAAACTGGCTCATAAAATTCTGCTGAAAGCAGGAGTGCTTCTGCTGGAGGGAATCTGTCTGGAGGACGTCCGGCCGGGGATTTACCGTCTGATCTGTTTTCCGCTTTATATCAGGAATAGTGAGGCGGCTCCATGCAGGGCGGTGCTTATAGATGGAGGAGAGAACGTATGAAAGTGATCGTAACGGGTGCCAGCGGACTTTTAGGTGCAGATATTGCGGCAGTTTTTGCAAGGGAACATGAGGTTGTCGCATTAAAAGGGCGGAAAGAACTGGATCTTACGGATGCGCAGGCAGTTCTTGCGTTTATGCAGGAAATGAAGCCGGACCTTATCATAAACTGCGCGGGCTTCCGCATGGTGGATATGGCGGAGGAACAGCGGAGGATGACCTTTGCAATTAATACATTCGGAGCGAAAAATGCCGCCTTGGCGGCAGCTAGGCTTGATATTCCGCTGATTCATATCAGCAGTGATTCGGTGTTTGACGGAGAGACAAAAGTCCCTTATCACGAATATGATAAGACGAATCCAATCAATACCTATGGGCAGAGCAAGCTGATGGCAGAGAGCGAGGTAAGGGCTGTTCACAGAAAACATTTTATCATCCGGGTTCCGCTTCTTTTTGGCGCGAAGGGCTATCAGCATTCTAATTATATCTATATGATGATGGAGAAGCTCGATGCCGGGGAAACAGTTTCCTATACGACGGATCAGATGTGTTCGCCTACGTATTGCAGAGATGTTGCGGAAGAATTGCTGAATATGGCACAAACACCATACTACGGAACCTACCATATCGCCAATACCGGTATTGCCTCTAGGTATGAGTTTTACAGCGCCTGCGCGCTGGGCCTTGGCTATTCTGTAAACCGGCTTGTGCCAATCCTGCAGAAAGATAGAAGTGCAAAGCGTGCAAAAAATACAATGTTTGACAGTATAGCCTATACAAACACGTTTCATCGTACGCTGCGCGGCTGGAAGGAAGCGTTAGGGGAGTGTTTAGAGGAGATCAAAGAACAAAAATGTAACGTGAACGAAAATCGTGAATAAAGGGGAAGGGAAGTATGCTAACCAAATCTGTTACCATCAAAAATGCCACAGGACTGCATGCCAGGCCGGCAAGCGAATTTGTTCAGAAGGCAAAAGGATTTGAGAGTAAAATTCTGATTAACCGCGAAGGAGAGGAGCCGACCTCTGCAAAGTCCGTCATATTGCTCTTGTCCCATGGCTTCTGCCAGGGGGAACGGGTATTTATCAGCACGGAGGGAGAGGACGCCGAGGAGGCGCTGGATTCTCTGATCGCACTAATTAATTCAGGTTTTGGGGAATGTTAACCTTGGGGCCATGACGATCTGGTTTGAATCGTCATGGCTCTTATTTTTTAATTATCCAATTTTGAAAAAACTGATATCTGCTATTGCTTTCGTGTGTGGACGCTTCTATAATTAGTAAGAAAATGAAATATCATGGATTTTCATAAAAGGAGCAGATGATGAGAAAAGAATATGTGATGGGAAATGGAGCGATTGCCCTTGGCGCTCTTGCGGCCGGAGTCAATGTAGTTTCCGGCTATCCGGGAACACCGTCCTCAGAGATCATTGAGACTGTGAGCAGGTATGCCGGCGAAGGAGTCCATGTGGAATGGTCGGTAAATGAAAAGGCGGCTCTTGAGGTGGCGGCGGGCGCGGCTTATTCCGGCGCAAGGACGCTGGTGACGATGAAACAGGTGGGGTTAAATGTGGCATCTGATCCGCTCATGTCCCTGGCCTATGTGGGAGTGGAAGGGGGCATGGTGATCGTGGCCGCAGATGATCCGGGGCCGATTTCCTCCCAGACGGAGCAGGATACCCGGATGTTTGCGGAATTTGCCCGGATACCGGTGTTTGACCCCTCTTCGCCGGAGGAGGCTTATGAGATGATACAGGATGCCTACGCCTGTTCGGAAAAATACCATACGCCGGTGCTCTTTCGCCCGACGACCCGGGTCTGCCATGCCTATGCTTCGATCGAGGTAGAGGAGAACGCGGCGCCGAAGCGGTATGAGGGATTCCATAGGGATACCGGCCGGTGGGTTATATTCCCCCGGCTGTCCTATCAAAACCACGCGATGATCGAGAAAAGGAATCCGCAGATCGGGGAAGACTTTTCCGATTATGGGAAGAATACGCTGACAGGAACCGGAAAAAGAGCGGTGATCACTTCTGGCGTCAGCTATGCATATGTGAGAGAATACCTAAAGGATTACCCGGAGGTAAGGCTCATAAGGATCGCAACGCCCTATCCGTTTCCGGAGAGATTTGTCCTGCGCGGTTTAGAAGGCGTGGAGGAAGCGCTCTGTGTGGAAGAACTGAGCCCTTATCTGGAGTCGGCGGTTCTGAAACTGATCGGTGCAAAAGGACTGTTTGTCAAGGTGTACGGCAGGCTTACCGGCCACATAGCCCCCAGCGGGGAAAATTCGACAGAGGCATCCGCTAAGGCGCTGAGCCATTTTCTGGGTACGCCGGAGAGGGAAAAGAGCTCTCCGCCGCCGGATATGCCAAGGCTTCCCGTCCGTCCTCCGGTACTCTGTGCGGGCTGTCCCCACCGGGCGTCCTTCTATGCCGTGAAGAAAGCAATGGAGGGGAGAAAGGCTTACTTTTGCGGAGATATCGGCTGCTATACGCTGGGGAACGCGGCGCCGTTAGATATGGTGGATACCTGTCTCTGCATGGGAGCCGGCATCACGATGGCGCAGGGACTCCACTGGACGGATCCGGAAGGGGTCTGCTTTGCCTTTGTGGGGGATTCCACGTTCTTTGCCTCCGGCATGACAGGAGTGGTCAACGCTGTTTACAACAATGCGGATATGATTCTCTGTGTTCTGGATAATTCCACCACCGCAATGACCGGACACCAGCCCCATCCGGGAACCGGGAGGAATCTGATGGGGAGTATTGTTGAGCGGGTGGATATCGGGAAAATCCTAGAAGGGATGGGCGTTAAAAAAATCCTCCGGGTGAACCCGCTGGATCATCCGGCCGCCGTGGCCGCGGTGAAGGAATGCGCGGGAAGTTCCGGGGTAAAGGCGATTATATTCCGGTCGCCCTGCATTGCCGCCGCAAAGCATGGCAAAGGGATGGCTGTGGGAGAAAACTGCATCCAGTGTAAAAAATGTATCCGGGAGACAGGTTGCCCGGCGCTGGTTATCAAGGATAAAAAAGTGGAAATTGACGCTGGTCTTTGTACCGGCTGCGGCCTCTGCAGCCAGATCTGCCCGGTGTCAGCGATCGGGGGTGGCGAAGATGAATAAGGATATTCTGGTATGCGGCGTGGGCGGACAGGGAACGGTGCTGGCCTCCAAGCTGATCGCATCTGCAGCGATGAACTGCGGCAATACGGTACATTCTGCCGAGACGATTGGTATGGCTCAGAGGGGCGGTTCTGTTACCAGTCATATCCGAATCGGGAAGGAGGCATATGCTCCTTTGATCCCTAAGGGAAATGCGGATATCGTCCTTGCATTTGAGCCGGCGGAGGCGGTGCGGAATCTGGCATATTTGAAAAAAGGCGGGATCGTTATCGCGAACTGCGTCCCGGTGAAACCGGTAACGGAATCGCTTCAGGACACCGGGTATGACGGCAGGCAGATGACGGAATACCTGAAGGAAAAAGTGGACTGTTTGATCATTGACGCAGAGGAAATCTGCAGGCCCTTTCACTCTTCCCGTTATTTTAACGCGGTGATTCTGGGGGCGGCGGCAGGAAGCGGACGGCTGGGGCTGGCTGCGGAGGCTCTCCTTGACGCGATCGGGGCGGGAGTCCGGGAAGAATATGTAACGACAAATAAGCAGGCATTTATGGCAGGATTGGAGGCAGGAAAGAAGTATGCGGCTGAATGAGACACAGATCGCGCAGGTAGACGCGCAGGTAAAGAGGCTGGTGAAGAGTGGCAGCTATTATGGGAAATTGTACCGGGAACTGGGAATCACTGGGATTGGCAGTCAGGAAGAATTTGAGAAGCTGCCATTTTCCAGCAAGGAGGATTTGCGAAATGCGTATCCGCTGGGAATTCAGGCAGTACCGGACGGGCAGGTGGTCAGGATCCACTCGTCTTCCGGAACCACGGGAAAGCCGGTGATCATTCCCTATACGGCCAAGGACGTAGAGGATTGGGCCGAGATGTTTTCCCGGTGTTACGAGATGGCGGGAATCACGAAGGAAGACCGGATCCAGATCACGCCGGGCTATGGGCTCTGGACGGCCGGGATCGGCTTTCAGGCGGGCTGCGAGAAATTAGGGGCTATGGCGATTCCTATGGGCCCTGGCAATACGGATAAACAGCTTCAGATGATGGTGGACTTGAAAGCGACGGTTATCACAGCCACTTCCTCCTATGCGCTTTTGCTGGCGGAAGAAATAGGCAAGCGCGGCCTGAAAGACCAAATCTCTCTGAAAAAAGGTGTGATCGGATCTGAGCGCTGGGGAGAGAAGATGCGGGAATACATCCGAAAAGGGCTCGGCATTGACTTGTACGATATCTATGGACTGACAGAGATCTATGGACCCGGAATCGGAATCAACTGTGAGAAGGAGGCCGGAATCCATTATTGGGATGATTATATCTACATTGAAATCATTGATCCGAAGACGGGAGAGCCTGTGCCGGACGGAGAAGAAGGTGAGATCGTCATTACGACGCTGGTAAAGGAAGGCGCGCCGCTTCTGCGGTTCAGAACCCATGACATTTCCCGCATTATACCAGAACCCTGTTCCTGTAAAAGTAGCTATCCGCGTATCGATATCATCAAGGGAAGAAGCGACGATATGTTCAAGGTTCGCGGCGTAAATATGTTCCCAAGCCAGGTGGAAGATCTTTTGAAGGATGTGGACGGCGTATCCAGTGAATATACGATCACTATCGCCTATGACGAAGAACAGAACAGGGATATCATGATCGTGACTGCGGAGGCAGAGGGCCGCGTGAATTTTGAGAGGACGGCGGCAGTGATCAGGGGGCTGTTCAAGTCTCGGATCGGCATTACGCCGAAGGTTACTATCGTTCCGGTGGGAACGCTGCCAAGGAGCGAGAAGAAGACGAAGAGAGTGACAGACTACAGGGAGCGATAAGATATTTTTGTTGACAAGGACAAAAAGCGGTAGTATATATAGAGTATATTTTGCAGTTCATTATCAAAACAGGAGGGTTTATCATGTTAGATACGAAAGTGACAGAATTATTAAATCAGCAGATTAACAAAGAATTATATTCTGCGTATTTATATCTGGATTTTTCCAATTATTATTATGATCTTGGCTTGGAGGGTTTTGGAAACTGGTATAAAGTTCAGGCGCAGGAGGAACGCGACCACGCGATGCTGTTTGTACAGTATCTGCAGAATAACGGCGAGAAGATTGTTTTGGAGGCCATTGACAAACCGGCGGTTGAGCTGACAAGCGCTAAGGCAGTTCTGGAAGAAGGCTTAAAGCATGAGCAGTATGTGACGAGTTTAATTCATGGCATTTATGACGCGGCTTATTCTGTGAAGGATTTCCGCACGATGCAGTTCCTTGACTGGTTTGTAAAGGAGCAGGGTGAGGAAGAGACCAACGCAGACGGGCTGGTAAAGAAATTCGAGCTGTTTGGTGACGATCCGAAGAGTTTGTATATGCTGGACAGTGAGCTTGGCGGGCGGGTATACGCGGCTCCGTCGCTGGTGCTGTAGGGGTCTCAGGTTGTTACTGTGAATGGAGCGAATAGTAACTTCAGATTATAAATAATTTAACAAAATTTGAAGAAAGAATTGACAGGAAGCGGTCACTTATGGTATAAATATCTAGTGGCCGCTTCCGGCCGCACAGGTTAGAAAGGGGATTGGTCAAATGGTATGACAGGAGTCTCCAAAACTCTTAGCGGGAGTTCGATTCTCTCATCCCCTGTTTTTAAGAATGCTGTAAGCCTTGAAAATAAAGGCTTATGGCATTTTTCTTTTCTTTCAGTTATTCCATGTAGTCAAGCCTGACATACTTTAAAATATTGGAAACAGATTGTGAAATGGATAGGGATGGGGTATAGTATAAAAAAAGGTATAGAAAAGAGGCGGTAGTGGTGGAGAAGGCATTACCTGTTGGTGTTGAAAATTTTGAGGATATAGTAAAATCTGGATATTACTATGTAGATAAGACAATGCTTATAAAAGAATTACTGGACTTAAAGGGGAAAGTAAATCTGTTTACTCGTCCAAGAAGATTTGGAAAAACATTGAATCTAAGCATGATCCGTTACTTTTTTGAGGATACGGGAAATGAGGAAAGGAATGAACAAAATAAAAGCCTGTTTCAGGGAATGAAGATCATAGAAGCCGGGGAAATCTATACAAATCAGATGGGAATGTACCCTGTATTTGAACTGACATTGAAGTCAGCAAAGCAGGAAGACTATGACATGGCATATTATATGATTGAGAATGCAGTCATCATGGAATTTGAACGGCACAGAAATGTGATAGAGAGAGCAAAAGAACGTCTGTCATCCAGAGAATATGAACGGTATACCGCTATTGCAGATGGAAAGGCGGAAGAAAGAAGTATAAGAAATTCATTGCAGCTTTTCTGCCAATGTATGTATAAGATTACAGGAAAGAATACCGTTATTTTAATTGATGAGTATGATGTGCCTTTGGAAAATGCATATTTCAGAGGTTTTTATGAAAAGATGGTGGGATTCATCCGTTCGTTTTTCGAAGCGGCGTTAAAAACAAACCAGTATCTGCAGTTTGCAGTCATTACAGGGTGTCTGAGGATTTCAAAGGAGAGTATATTTACCGGATTAAATCATTTGCGGATTATTTCAGTGCTTGACCAGCTCTATAGCGAGCATTTTGGTTTTACCGAAGCACAAGTGCGGCAGATGATGGCATATTATGGTGTGGAAAGCCGTTTTCCCACAATGAAAGAATGGTATGACGGATACTTGTTCGGAGATATGGAAGTCTATAATCCATGGAGTGTAATCAATTATATGTGTGATTTACGCGCCAGTATCAAAGCATTTCCCCGTCCGTATTGGATCAATACCAGTTCCAATGATATTATTAAGGATATGGTTGCCAGAGCAGATCGGGAGACAAAAGGCCAGATTGAAACACTTTTAGCCGGTGGAACACTAGATATTCAAGTTCATGAGGAAGTTACTTATGAGGACATGCATAGTAAAGGGGAGAACTTGTGGAACTTCCTATATTTTACCGGATATCTGACAAAAGAAAGTGAGTACTTTAAAGGGAAATATATATTTCTGAAGGTGCGTATTCCTAATATAGAGGTTACTACGATTTATGAGAATACGATTCTGAATTGGATGAAAGATTTGATACAGAAAGAAGATTTTCATGATCTGTATCAGGCAATGGAAGACGGAAATGCGGAGAGGATGACGGAGATACTAAACAGCCAGCTTTTTTCTACCATTAGTTTCTACGACAGCGCAGAAAATTTCTATCATAGATTCCTGACAGGAATCTTAAGCCAAAGCGAGAATTATCTGGTGAAATCGAATCGGGAATCAGGCAGCGGGCGTTCAGATATTATAGTGAAAAGCTCTTCGCTGCGAGGCCGGTCATTCATTTTGGAATTAAAGGTATCGGATTCAATTGATAATCTGGAAGACGATGCAAAGAAAGCGCTGCATCAGATCTATGAGAAAAGATATATGGAAGAACTGCGCACGGAAGGGTATAAGAAGATAGACTGCTATGGGATAGCATTCTATCGGAAGGACTGTGAAGTCCGGTTTGGAAAAAGGCAGGGATCTGGGAAGGAATAAAGAATGACAGGAAAATAGAAAAAGGATGTTCCGGGTTACCGGGATGTCCTTTTTCTATGTCCCGTGCAGGCTGTTTTGTGGGAGAGTGTAAAATAAAGTGCGGTATTCTAAAACGAAAGGAAGGAAAGGATTATGAGTACAACACTTATGGCAAGAAAACCGAAAAGAGACCCCAGAAC
The DNA here is from genome assembly GCA_910589275.1 of uncultured Dorea sp. GTDB lineage: Bacteria > Bacillota > Clostridia > Lachnospirales > Lachnospiraceae > Claveliimonas. The sequence goes on along the minus strand of CAJUTH010000044.1, from coordinate 5,094 downwards.
CGTTGCAATAGCAAAGGCAATTCTGGAGCAGTATAACTGTAAAAATGTAGAGGATATGCAGGATGCGATCAAAGATATCTTCGGACCGATGTTTGAGGCGATGCTGCAGGGAGAGATGGATTCCCATCTGGGTTATGAATCCAATGACCATGGTCCGAAAAGCACAGAAAACCGCCGCAATGGATACAACAGTAAGACGCTGAAGTCTACATACGGAGATATTCCGGTTGAGGTGCCCCGTGACAGGAATGCATCTTTTGAACCGCAGGTGATTCCAAAGCGGACGCGGGATGTGAGCGGGATTGAGGATAAGGTTCTGGCCATGTATGCAAGGGGCATGAGCCAGCGTGATATTGCTGATACCGTGGAAGATATCTATGGTTTCGAGATATCCCATGATACGATATCATCCATCACAGACAGAGTAATTGAAACAGTTGATGAATGGCAGAACCGTCCTCTTAAGAAATTTTATACATTCCTGTTTGTAGACTGCCTGTATGTATCCGTTCGTAAGGACATGGAAACAAAGAATCTTGCAGTCTATGTGATACTGGGTTATGACGTAAACGGAATCAAGGATATTTTAGGGCTTTGGATCGGCGAAGCGGAAGGGAAACACTACTGGATGCAGATTTTTGATGAGATCAAAGCCCGCGGTGTAGAAGATGTGCTGTTCATCAGCATGGACGGAGTATCCGGCCTGGAAGAAGGAGCAAGGTCAATCTTTAAGGATGCAGTGGTACAGCGCTGTATCGTCCACCTAATCCGTAATTCTATCAAATACATACCCTCTAAGGAATATAAAGCATATACTGCCCAACTAAAGAAGTTGTACGGCGCATCCAGCCTGAAAGCAGCGGATGCAGAGCTTGAGCGGTTTAAACAGACATGGAGCCGGTATCCCGGAGCCGTGGATGTATGGGTACGTAACTGGCAGCATGTAGAACAGCTCTTTAATTACGGGAGTGCAGTACGCAAAGTGATGTATACGACCAACAGTATAGAAGCTGTCAATTCCAGCTTCCGCAAAGTAACAAAGAAGGGCTCCTTCCCCGGTGAAGACGCCGTCAGGAAAGCCCTGTACCTGCGGATCACGGAGCTGTATAAAAAATGGAATGGCCGTCCGGCCCCTAACTGGGCACTTGTCAGGAACCAGTTGGCTATGGATGATAAGATGCAGTCCCGGATTCTAAAATATGAGAACTTATAGGGAGTGGGGCTGATGAAAGAGAATCAAACTATTTCTGAAGAATGCAGCGGGGAACTGGAGGCCCTGCTGGAAGATGTGCTTACACAGATACAGGAACTGCGGGAAGAATTCACGTCTACATTAGATGATATAGAGGATATGATCACAAGCATGCATGCTGGAAGCTTAGGGCTCTGCCCTAAGAACCCGCAAGGGATCAGTCCCTTGACCCGTTTGCCGGGCTCTGCCCGGACCCGTCCATATCGGAAGCGCGGAAAAGGGAATCCCCTTTTCCGAAAGAAAAGGATGTTGTGAAAGCCTTATGTCAAGAGACTTTCGCGGCATAACAGGGCCCCTGCCCCATTATTCCACGGTTCTCCTGACAACAGTTTTCAATTTTGACCCTTACGATATTTTGAGACAAAAATCAGCGGTTGAATACAACCGCTGAAAAAAAACAAAAAAACTTACACATTTAACTTGACAAACCCGTTTTGTGGTGGGGCATTTCCTGTGTATGGCTCTTTTAACTATCATAGCAGTTTCTATTTATTTTCTCTTACTGCCCGGCAGGGATTTCCATATGCTATCGTATTGCCGGGAATATTTTTTGTAACCACACTTCCCGCTCCGATTACAACGTTATCTCCGATCGTGACGCCGGGCATAATGATGACGCCGCCGCCAATCCATACATTATTGCCTATGGTAACCGGAGCCGTTTGGGTTTTGCAAAATTCAAAGGAGCCGTCTTCTCTGGGCTCACCAAAACGGTCAGCGGCGTTTGTTGGATGAAATGCTGTATATATTTGTACATTCGGTGCAATTAAAGCGTTATTTCCGATACGGATAATATTATCATCTAAAAAAGTACAGTTCATATTTACTTCGCAGTTATTTCCAAAATAAATATTATTACCATAATCAACATAGAATGGAGCTGTTATCCAAAGATTTTTGCCTTTCCCGCCAAGCAGTTCATTTAAAATCCTCTCTTTTTCCTGAGCATTGGCAGAGTCTGTTTGATTATAATCCCTTATTAAATCTTTCGCTTTATGCCATTGGGTTAATAATTCAGTGTCTCCGCAATCATAAAGTTGTCCTGCTAACATTTTCTCTTTTTCTGTCATAAGTATTTACCTCTCAATTTTTGTTATGCTTTATATTGGTATGATCTCGGCTTCCGCTGCCAGCACCTTCATGGAATCCAAGGCTTTGCGCTGCTTCTTGGTTATGGAATATTCCGGAAGTGGAAGGAGATCAATCAGTCCCTTTACCAATTCCACATCAGATATGCTAGAAGCGTCAATGATTTTAGACTCCGAATGCGCTTTTGTATTTTCAATAGAAACGAAAGATTTAAAAAGTTTCTTTTGTACCAGCAGTTTTTGGAAATAGGGTTCTTCCAGCAGCAACTGTGATAACAGGCGCATGCTTCTGCCGGGAGTAGCTAATTCCGCCATGCTGTATAAAGTAAAGGAGATAATACGTTTTTCAATTTTTACGGAATCTAGGGGTACGAACTTTGAGTTTGAAATACCATTTACGGTTTTTTTGGAAAACTCGTCCATTTTTTCCAGTATGTAGTTTTTGACGGTTTTTGCATTGTCGCCGCCTGATAGTCTGTCTTTGGTAAAATTAACTTCCTCCATGGAAATAGGAGTCAGGGCTACCGGGTATGAAAAAGGGTATTGTTGTAAATCCATGTGTCCTCCTTGTGATATTTTTCTGCGGAGTGGTGCTATTCAAACCAGCGCCACTCCGTGGGACGAAATTTTTATTTCAGAAAAAGCAGGTTGCGCTTTACCAAATCAATCGCGTTACAATGAATCCGGCTCAAAAGATATTTATCATGAGTGAAATTTAGATTTTTTTGAGCTAGTTTTTTTACATAATCATATAAATATTCCTTGTTTTTGCTCAAGTCCGGTCGAATGGCGACTGCGCACAGAATAAGCCCCTTGAGATAAGAATTTCGTAATATAAGATGTAATTATTTTATTTTTTTATTCTTATATTTTGAAGGAGGATCAACGCATGTTTCGAAAAAGTCAAATTTTTATTTTTTGGAAATTTCTTATTGCTTAAATACGTTTTAATGAATTCAAAATAGAATTATGCCGATTTAAATGATACGATATATGTGATTTTCCGGACGAGTTTGCACATTCCAAAGACACGAAGAAACTAAGGGGCGCAAACATGTATGCTGAGGCAAATTCTTCAGGAATTATCAAAGAGATGATTGAAATTGCCACGAATAAAACATATGCGGAGAATTATGCACAGAAGCATAACACAGATGCAAAATTTGGCTGGTACAGGTATGATACACGTTTTGCGGTTCCTGTTTATGATGATGTGGGCGCACTGGTCAGGTACAATGTCTTTAAGTCAAGAATACTGGTACGCCATGCAAAAGACGGAAAACGGTATCTATATGATATTTTAAGAACAAAAAAGAAACGAGCAAGCCGCTTGAGCAATAGCTGTACGGTCGAAAAACTCATTTCTCTTTCTAAGTCGTATTCTAAAAGCATAGGGCAGTTTTGTCAAGACTATTTTGCGAGCCTTCCCCACAAAAAATGAAATACTCCAGCACCTGCAATGGATGCGGCGATATAAACCGCTATACCGACTCCGTTGCCAAGCGTATCCGCGATCTGGCAGAATACCTTTTGCTGCATGTAACAGCGGGGACTGATATAGAAGAGATTGATCATCCCAAATTGGGAGAAAGTGAGGTTCAGGATCGTTGCGATGCCGCAGCATACCAGATAGAGCATAACGCCAAAGCCATACCCTGAGAGTGTATGGCAGGTTTTTTTATTAAGGCCGCTGTAGCAGCCCAGTATGACCAGCAGGATATGCCATGCAAAGGAATGGATGGTCAGCGGCGGATAGCCGTAATGCATTCCGCTGGTATCAAAAAAAACAAAGACACCTCCCAGCAGTCCGAAATCCATCAGGAAAGCCGCCAGAAAGGAGCAGAGCCTGTCTCCATGGGCTTTTAAATATGGAATCAGGCTTTTGAGTCTTTTCGAGGACAGGAAACCGATCGTCAGACAGATATACATGGGAATGCTGCATAGCTGAAAAGGAAAGTGCCACCAACTGTAATTTCCATGATTTACCGTAAAGGTAAGGGTCAGTTGTTTCCAGATCTCGCTTACAAGCATCAGGAGGCCGCACAGAGTATAAAAGTTCGGACAGGCGGGAATACGCGCACATGTTTGGCGGATATGGCGCGCCGTTGTATGAAAATAACCAGAAAAATCCATATCAAAATCCCTCCCTATGTATTCCCCGGCCGTCTGCATCGGCGGAGGCGGAACTTGGCGTCCTTATTTTCAGCATGGCGCACAGGGCGGCCGTTAGCCTCTGTCCTGCTTCCGGACGGCGTTAAGAGTATTTCGGCAGATCCTCCTCGAAGGCCGTTATCTGTTTTTGGAGCGCGCCGGAAGCGGACTCCGGCAGGGAAGCTAAGAGCGTTTCCATATTCTGGCGGATCAGCGCCGGATTATAGGGGACTTCTAACGCAAGGTCGCTGTACGCCCGGAGCTTCTGAAAATAAAAGCTGGTTTCCGGCTCCTCGCCAGCCTCCCGGCACATGGCGTACATGTGGACACAGTCGTTCGCGTCGGTATCGGTGCATTCTTTGCAGATCCATTTTCCGAGAAAATAATACTGACCGTGCAGTTGATAGAGAAAACCCGGCAGGGAAAGCAGTTGTTCAAGCATGGTTTGGTACCTCCTTATTCTGGCTGAAAATTAGTATAACCGTCTTACTTTATAACAATACCATATTTTGGACATTTGCGGGAGCTTATCTTTGAAGAGAAGAAAATTTTCCGCCTGTGCGGTTAGGGTATGCGGCAGACGCCCACTCAGACAGCCCGCGC
>CAJUTH010000043.1 GCA_910589275.1 uncultured Dorea sp. | reverse complement strand
AAAGCTGCTCTTTTCGTCTGCCCTGAATCTGATACTTTCCTAAAGAATTGTACCATGGAATTACAGTTCCATAAAGAGAAAGAAATGAAATCTCATCAATTGTTATATTAATGTTAACCAATATATAAAAAATGGTTGACAATTAATGCTTCTGTACTATATAGTATATGTGGAATTTTAGTTACTTTTCATGGAGCAGGAATGTGCTAAACTGCGCATTCCGTTATAAAGGGGGAATGAGAGAATGGAACAAACGGCTGTGAAAGCATTATCAACAAAGACATTGGCACTCTGCGGAATGTTTACTGCTCTGGTGGCAATTGGTGCGTTTATCCAGATACCGGTGCCTTATATGGATTATTTTACACTGCAGTTTTTCTTTGTCCTGCTGGCCGGCATCCTGCTTGGCGGAAAAAGAGGGGCGCTGGCAGTTGGATGCTATGTGGCGCTGGGACTGATTGGAATACCGATTTTTGCGGCGGGCGGCGGGATTAGTTATATTTTCCGGCCAAGCTTTGGATATCTGCTGGGTTTTGCCGTGGCTGCATTTGTGACAGGGACGATCTGTGAGAAGAGGAAGAACAGCTATGGAAATTTTCTGCTGGCATGTCTGGCAGGATTTGCAGTAACCTATTTGATTGGTATTTTTTATAAATATATGATATTAAATATTTATGCGGATACGCCGGCGACTTTGGCGGTAATCATCCTGTCCTGCTTTCCGCTAGATATGCCGGGAGATTTGGTTTTGTGTCTGCTGGCGTCAGGGGTAGGGCTTCGGATAAAGAAGATTGGGTTACCTTTTATGGATCAGAAACACGCTGGAGGTTTAAGAGAATAAGAAAATGAAACTGATAGAACAGACAAAAAAGAAGGTATTAGAAGGGGAGCAGATAACAAAGAAAGAGGCGCTTGCGCTTTATGATGCGCCGCTGGAGGAGCTCTGCGGGACGGCGGATGAGATCCGGAAACATTTCTGTGGCAATGGGTTTGATATCTGTACCATTATTAATGGAAAGAGCGGCAGATGTCCGGAAAATTGTAAATACTGTGCGCAGTCAGCATATTATCATACCGGCGCAGGAGAATATCCGCTTCTCGGAAAGGAAGAGATTCTGAGTCAGGCGAAGTATAACGCGGACAGAGGCGTGCTCCGGTATTCGATTGTTACTTCCGGGCGGGCGCTTGACGATTTGGAGATAGATGCAATGTGTGAGGCGATCCGGGAGATTAAGTCCCGGATAAAGATAGAAGTGTGCGTATCCTTTGGGCTTCTTACGAAGGAACAGTTTGAAAGGGTGAAGGAAGCAGGAGCAACAAGGGTACATAATAATCTGGAGACGTCCAGGAGATATTTCCCTAATGTCTGTACAACACATACCTTTGAGGACAAGTTAAATGCGATACGCGCGGCGAAGGCGGCGGGGCTTGCAGTATGCAGCGGCGGTATTATGGGACTGGGGGAGAGTGGAGAGGACCGGATTGATATGGCGTTTACGCTGAGGGAGCTTGGGGTGAAAAGTGTGCCTGTGAATATGCTCAGTCCCATCGCCGGGACGCCTTACGAAAAGAATCCAAGGCTTACGGTTTCGGATATGAGAAGGATTGCTGCCGTTTACCGGTTTATCCTGCCGGATGCGTCTATCCGGCTTGCAGGAGGGAGGGGGCTTCTGGATGATAAAGGGGAGTCCTGTTTTCGTTCCGGCGCGAACGCAGCTATATCCGGCGATATGCTGACCACTTCTGGATATACGATTGAGTCAGATTTGGAGATGATTCACCGTTTGGGTTATCAGGAGGCGTTATGCAATGAGTAAGGGACTGTTTATCACCGGAACCGGTACGGATGTGGGAAAGACCTATGTGACGGCGCTGATCGTAAAAAAATTGCATCAGGCCGGATTAAGAGCCGGGTATTATAAGGCGGCGCTGTCCGGAGCATCCAATATTACAGACAGCGATGCGGGATATGTGAAGCGGATTTCCGGAATTTCCCAGCCGGAGGAAGAGATGGTATCCTATCTGTACCGGGATGCGGTATCCCCGCATCTTGCGGCAAGGAGGGAAGGGAATCCGGTATCTCTTTCAAAGATCAGGCGGGATTATGCCAAGGTTTGCAAGAGATATGATTATGTTACAGTGGAAGGAAGCGGCGGAATCGTTTGCCCCCTCCGATGGGATGAAAAAGAGCGGATCCTGTTAGCAGATGTGATAAAAGAGCTGGAACTGGAGACTCTGCTTGTGGCGGATGCGGGGCTTGGCACGATCCACAAAACGGTGGTCACAGCAGAATATATGCGCAGTCATGGACTTTCAGTAAAGGGGATTGTTCTAAACTGCTACATAGGCGATGAGATGCAGAAGGATAACCTGCAGATGATCGAGACGCTCTCAGGGATTCCGGTGACTGCCTGTGTGGGCCAAGGAGAGAAGGAATTTCCTATGGATATTGAAGGTTTGACGTTGCTTTTCACATAGGAGTTTGCTTGTTGACTCGGTGAGGAAGATTGGATATACTCTATTTATGATATTACAATCAAGAGGCGGAAAATAATGAGTACAGAAGTTAATCAGAAGAAATCTGCAGCCGGGGTTCAAAAAATGACTCATGAAGATCTGCATGGAGCGGGAATCCCACACGAACATCCGGAGGACGGCGGGCATACCCACATCCATGGAATGGGCCGGCATAGGCATGTCCACAGCATTGAAGAGAAGAAAGCAGTCATAAACCGTCTGTCGAAAGCGATCGGCCATTTAGAAGCGGTGAAACGCATGGTGGAAAGGGACGAGGACTGCAGTCAGGTATTGATTCAACTGGCGGCGGTGCGTTCAGCGATCAATAATACTGGGAAAGTTGTATTGAAAAACCATATTAACCACTGTATTGTAGAAGCGGTGGAGGAAAATGATAAGGAAGCGATTGACCTGCTGAATCAGGCGATTGATAAATTTATGAAATAAGAAAGAATATAGGCTGCAGGATATGTAGGAAAACGACACATATCCTGCAGTTTATTTTTGTAGTGTAATAGTTTGTATATAAGGTTTTCAAAATGAGGTTTGCAAAACATAAATGAATGATAAGTTCATATAAGTGAATAAATAGTTCAAAAATGGATTGTAATAATGAATGAAATGTGCTAATATTATAATAAAGTTAGCTAACATGTATATGCAGGTCACATATACGAATAATATTATTTTTATGGACTCCGTGAAGATCAGGTTAAACGGCTGCAAAAGTCTTTTTCAAATTCAAATTAGAAATTTTATTTCACAAATATGAATAAAAAGTTTATGTATGCTTGATTTATTGAATGAAAAGAGCTATATTGAATTTGGGAATATTTTGGATTTATTGGAGAAAATGAGGAAGATATGAAAAAAGAATATAACCTGAAAGAAATGGAGATTCTGGACTATGTTCAGCGCAACCACATGATAACGACGGCAGAGGCAGTTGAGTTAACGAATGCTTCTGAATCTACAGTCAGACGGATTTTTATTAAACTGCAGAAAGACGGGCGTGTGGAACGCATTTTTGGAGGAATTAAGAAAATCCAAGAATTGGAGACTTATCATTATCATGAAATCGTGACTACGAATGTGGAACAAAAGAGGGAAATCGGCGAGATTGCGGCGCAGCTTGTAGATAGTAATGAATTTATTTATATTGACTGCGGGACGACAACAAGACAAATGTGTGAAGCGCTTGCAGACAGGGTAAAGAGCGGGGAAATCCAGAATATTGTGGTTGTGACAAATTCCGTTATAAATCTGGAGATTCTCGGCGCCTGCTGTGAAGTGATCATTGTTGGAGGACGGTATTCAACAGACCGCAAAGATGTGTCTGGAAATTTAAGCGAGACATTTCTTGAGCATTTTCGGTTTCATAAAAGTTTTCTTGGAACGGACGGTTTCAGTTTTGAGCAGGGATTTACTTCAACAAGCGCGACGGTATCCTTGCTTGGGAAAGCGGTATCAAGATTGTCGGAGCAAAGTTTTGTATTGATGGATGCCTCAAAGATTGGAAAAGTGGCCGCAGGTATTACCTGCAGGCTGGAGAATGTTGATGGGATTATTACAGACTCTGCAATCAGTCAGGAGAATCTCGACAGATTCGCTGAACATAAAATGAAGGTATTTGTAAAAAAATAGTGAGAGGAGAAGACAGTGATTAGAAGCGTTTCAGAGAAAATAGCAGAAGATACAGTTGGCGTCATCCTCGCAAGCCATGGCAGCATGGCGGCAGGTATGCTGGATGCGGTTCGGATGATATATGGAGAGAGCGGTAATTTGGCGGTGATTGGTCTAGAGGATTCGGATAATTTGAATGAGTGGGGAAAAGAACTGAAAAAAATGATTGAACTTTTTCCGATGGGAGTACTTATTTTAGCAGATCTTTTTGGAGGGACGCCATGTAATCAGTGCTTGTTAAATACAGTAGAACGAGTGAAGAACCGGGAGGCTGTTTCTTTGATTGCAGGAATGAATCTTGGGATGGTTCTTGAAGTGCTGTCCCAGCGTGAAACGGCAGAGTTTGATGAACTTACAGTAATTGCTAAGGAGGCTGGGAAATCAGCGGTTTCAGACTGCCTGACACGTTTTCGTCCACTGTCTGTATGATGAAAGGAGATCGTAGAGTATGCAGTTATGGCAAGCAATTATACTGGGTGGACTTTATTGGTGTAGTTATATGAGTGTATTTCCGCATTCATTGAATTTACTGTTTTATCAGCCGCTGACCGTGTCGCTGCTTACGGGGCTGGTAATGGGAGACGTTTCAACGGCAATGATTGTAGGCGCTACCATCCAGCCGCTGTTCCTTGGACAGACCCAGGCTGGATGGGTGGTAACAAACGACGCTGCGGCATCAGGAATATTTACGGCGGCGGTCTGCATTTCAACTGGGATGGATATCAAATCAGCAATGGCATTGTCGATGGCGGTTGGACTAACGATGTCACAGCTTACCACAGTGAGAATGACGGTCGGTTCTTTCTGGAATACGCTGACAGACCGTTTTATCAGTAAACGGCAGTATAAAAAGATCTGGCTGTCAGGCTTGGTGTATCCGGCATTGTTCAAGATGGTCCTGTACTGGCTGCCGATGACTGTGGCATTGTATTTTGGGGCAAGTAATATTGGTTTCTTTGTCAATGGCCTTCCGGAGAGGCTTCAGAATGGGCTTGGGGCATTGGGCTCACTGATGCCGATCGTAGGTATGTGCGTGGTAGCGTCAAATATTGGAAAGAAAGGGTATATTCCATTTTTTTATGCAGGTTTTATTTTTTCCGCATATTCAGGGCTTGGAGGAATCGGAATTGCAATTGCAGGCATTATTGTAGCATGGTTTGATTTCCGGTGCCAGAATAAAGGGGAAAGCCTGAATCTGAACTTTAATATGAGCCGCTCTCAGGATGCGGTGCTTAGCAGGAAAGACCTGAATTGGGCTACAGTCCGGCTTCTGGCTCTTTATTCCCATGCGAACAGCTATGAGCGGTATCAGGCAAATGGCGTTACGACGTGTATGATGCCCTGTCTTGAGAAGCTGTATAAAGGCGATGAGGACGGCCTGCAGGAAGCAATGATGCGTACTACGGAGCTGTATAATGCAGAGGATATGACATCGGCGCTGCCAATCGGCATCGCGCTTTCTATGGAAGAGCAGAAGTCGAAGGGGCTTCCGATTGAAGGTTCGCTGATTACGGAGACAAAAGCGGCGCTGTTTCCGCCGATGGCTGCGGTCGGGGATACGCTGAACTGGGCGACGATTATTCCGACTACGCTGGCGCTGATGTGTCCGTATGCACTGAAAGGTTACTGGTGGCCTGCGATTGTTACGGTTTTGATCGGCGCGCTGCTCTGCAATACGCAGGCATTTGTATTGATGCGGCTGGGATATAATCTGGGCAGCAGGGCGATTAAGGAATTGGTACAGAGTGGTTTGATCAATAAATTCATAAATTTCTTTACTACATTAGGACTGTTTGTTATTGGAGGGATGATCAGTTCGCTGGTACATGTAACAACGCCGATCGAAATCACAGCTTCCGGGGTGACTTTTTCTCTGCAGACAGGATTGTTCGATGAGCTGATGCCTAATATGCTGACCTTGTTCGCGATGGTTATTATTTACAGGTTCATGAAGAAGGAAAATGTAAGCGTTCTGAAAGTTATTTACGGAACTATGATAATTGGAATTATTTTGGGAATATTAGGGGTAATCGTTTAGTTAAAAATGAGAGAAAAGGAGAGCTGAGAATGGGAAAATGGGCATTGGTAAGAATCGATAACCGACTGATTCATGGTCAGGTGGCAGCCGGATGGATAGGAAAAAGCAATGCGGAAAATATTATTGTAATTGATACGGAAACCGCGAATAATGAGCTGATGGCGGATATCTTATCTCTGGCCGTGCCGTTTGGCATTCGTTTTTCGATAGTGACGGAAGAAGAAGGAATTGCCAGATACCGGGAGGATAGATATGACCCGCATGGTACAATGCTTGTGTTCAAAGATATTCGGACTGCCTATAACTGTATGAAAGCGGGATTCGGTATAGAATCTCTGCAGATTGGCGGTACAGGGGCAAGGCCGGGAGCTGTTTCAGTTGAAGGGACGATTACTGTAACCGAAGAAGAGATCCGCTTGCTGGATGAAATCTGTGCAGACGGCATACAGGTATATTTACAGCAGACCACTCAGAGCAGAAGAACAAACTGGCCGGATGCGAAGAAAAAATTAAAATAATAAAGGAGAGAATAAGCTTTTGTTTTGATGAGGTGCCGGAAACTGCCGGAAGGCAAAAAAAGGGTCAGTCGGCAATATGAAGCACTGGTCTGCAGTGAGCGAATGCATCAGTGTCAGCCTTGGATATTTTATGGTCGGTAACGACTGCGGATACCTCATCAAGACTTGCAAAATTCACATAAGAGGGATGATTTATTTTAGAGGAATCAAGGAGAACATAAGGCTCGTTGGTTTGTAAAAGTGCGGCTCTTGATAGCTGGGATACCAGAATGTTATCGCTGGAAAAACCATGCTCAAAACTCATTCCGTCTGCACCGAAAAAACCTTTCGAAAAATAAAAGTTCGATAGAAAATCGGTGCCGAGAGCGCCTGCAAAGCTTTTTCGTTTTTCATTGAGAATGCCGCCAGTCAAAATGACGTTGCAATAAGGGTGGAGAATCTCCAGATTGATTAGGGAATTTGTAATTATGTTGAGCTTTTCAGATAATCTGCCGCTCTGGATCAATTTCACAATTGCATGAGAAAGATAAGCGGTAGTTGAACCGCAATCAACATAAATAAAATCTGAAGAGTGAATAAGCTGCGCGGCATATTTTCCGATACTGTCTTTTTCCTCTTTCTGCTTCTGACTTGTGAGTTTGTAGTTATAATAACTGTCTGGAGCAGCGGATATGATACCGCCAATTGTGCGAACAGCTTTTTTTTCATCCTCTAATTTGATAAAGATGCGGCGAAGAGTAGACTCTGATAACTGGAACATCTTTATCGCATCTTTCATAAGTATTTTCTGGTTAGTTGAAAGGTATTCAAGAATAGCCTGTTCAACTTCAGAGTTTTTTCGCTTTCCCATGTGCATTCTCCTTAATGTATTTAGTATAACATATGCGGAAAAATAAGACAACGTAAATTAGAAGTTAGACAGTAGTTTGAAAGTGGTGGAAGAATGAATACAGAAATGATGGTAAAAGAACGGCTCTTAAGAACTATAGAGCTGGCAAATGAAGATTTTGAAGGGAAGAAACTTGCAATGAAGCTCGGAAACGGTAAGCTGATTGTAAAGGTTACAGGGGGATTGTCGGTAAATATTTTAATAGAAGAAGGACATCTTAAAGCGGTGGAAAGTTCAGAACATCCGAAGGCGATTTACGAGTTTAGCGATATAGAGACCGCATGGGCGCTGATGAATAAAAGTTTAAGTCCGTATGCAGCTACCGTACATAAAAAATTGAACCAGCAGGGACTTTCGCCGATGAATGATGCGTTTGAAGATCTGTTAATGCTGGTATATGAACGAGAAAGAGCGGCTGGCAGGGAGAAGGAGGGCAATTACAATGAAGGCATATAATTACGACAAAAGTTTTGAGATGTATGACAGGGCGGAAAAAGTGGTTCCCTGCGGACTGTACGGACATCTTGGAGTCGGACGTGCAAGACTGAATCCAATGGGGTGTTATCCTTTGTTTGCAGACCGGGCAAAAGGAACCTATATTTGGGATATCGACGGGAACCGCTTTATTGATTATGCATGTGCGTATGGACCGAATGTGCTCGGTTATCAGGATCCGGATATAGAAGCGGCGGCGCTTAGGCAGGAAAAAAAGGGAGACTGTACGACGGTTGTCTCGCCCGTAATGGTGGAATGCGCGGAAGAATTAGTAAAGACTGTTCATTGTGCGGACTGGGCATTTTTTGCAAAAAACGGCGGCGACGTAACAACACTCGCAATCATGACTGCCCGGCATATGACCGGAAGAGACCGGATTATTATGATGAAGCACGGATATCACGGAGTAACGCAATGGTGCCAGACGCCGGGAACGCCGGGAGTTTTGGACGAGGATATCTGCCATAATCTTTATGCAGACTTCAATGATTACGAGGGTCTGAAAAAATTAGTTGAAAAGTATAATGGAGAAATTGCATGTATTATTTCTATGCCTTACAATCACATTTCCCATTATGATAATGTGCTTCCGGATGAGGATTACTGGCCAAAGGTCCGCAAATTATGCGACGATCATGGAATCCTTCTGATTATTGACGATGTAAGGGCGGGATTCCGTATGGATATGGCGGGCTCCGACCATTATTTTGGAATTAAGGCAGATATGCTGACGCTTGGGAAAGCGATTGCGAACGGCTGGAATCTATCGGCTCTCGTAGGTGTGAAAAAAATAAAACCGGCGGTGGAGGATATGAATTATACAGGCAGCTACTGGCTGTCGGCGATTCCGCTTGCCGCATCTGTGGCGACTTTAAGAAAAATGAAGGAGATCCATGCCGTTGAGAAAATGCAGGAAATCGGAGAAGCGCTGACAAAAGGGCTTCGGGAGGTGGCAGAGGCAAATCATGTTCTGATACATACGACAGGCCTTCCTTCTTTGTTTAAGATCATTCTGAAAGATCCGGACGAGTCCCTGATTGCGCATCAGCGGTGGGTTGGAGAAATGGTCCGCAGAGGAGTTTATATTTCCCATTTTCATAATATGTTTACGAATACGATGATTACAAAAGAAGATTTACAGTATACCTTTGATGTGGCGGATGAAGCGTTGAAAATAACAATAAAAGATCATCCGGAAATTTTGATTCGGTGATGAAGCGGATGTGATTTACAAAAAGATCATAGAATGGAGAAAAAGATGGCAAAAGTATCAGTGTCAATACTGGCATGCGATCATACCAGAATCGGAGAGCAGGTGGCAGAGGCTGAGCGTGCGGGAGCGGATATTATACATGTGGATGTCATGGATGGAGTGTATGTGGAAAATCTGTCTTTTGGCCCGCAGATTGTTGCGGATTTGAAGAAGATGACGGATTTGCCTATCTCTGTGCATTTTGAACTGTTGAGACCGGAGACGTATCTTTCGATGTTTTTGAAAGCGGGAGCAGATTATATTACATTTCAGTTAGACACCTGTAGGAACCCGATCCATATGCTTCGCGAAATCCGGCGCGGGGGAGCGAAAGCGGGCCTTGGCATAGGGCCGGCATACTGTGTTGAAAATCTGCCGTACTTGCTGGAGCATATAGACGGACTAATTTTGATGAGTGTTGAGCCCGGATATGGCGGGCAGCCTTTTGAGGAAGCGGTTTATGAGAAGGTGCGGCGTGTCAGGAAATTGATGGAGATCAGAGAAATCCAGGTGCCGGTAAGTGTGGACGGAGGTGTAAATGAAGAGCGCGGCCGCAGACTTATAGAGGCGGGAGCCGATATATTGGTGGCAGGAACTGCTATATTTCAGGAAGGATCCGTTGCCGAGGCAGTTAAGAATTTGAAACAATTGTGAAAGTATAAAGGGGCTGTCCTGAAAACGTAATTTAGGTTACTACTAAGTTACGTTTTCAGGACAGCCTCTTATTTTTTGAAAGTAAGGACATCATTTGGAGTACAGGAGAGAATTTCGCAAAGCCTTTCTAGAGTTGCAGTAGTTATATTTTTGTTGTGTTTGAGATTATATATGGTCTTCGATTGTATTTTATATTTTTCAATTAGAACGTATGTGCTCACCCCTTGGGCTTTCATTGTTTGCCACAATGGTTCATAAGAAACCATATAGTTACCTCCAAAATTTGCAGACTAAGAATACTTGTTCCGCTCTATAAATATGTGTAATAGAACCGTTCCTATTTCTTATTTTACTGTTATAAAAGATGCTTGAATATGCCGATAATAATCGGTATAATGAAATAAAAACATTGCAAAGGAGAAAGCTATGTATTGTAGAAAATGTGGAAAAGAAATGAGGAATACAAGCAGATTTTGTCCATATTGCGGATGTAAAGTTCCTGAAGACACAGAACCGGGCAGCGGACAAGCGGAACACATTGCTGCAGGCAAAGGGAAGAGACAAAAGGAGAGCGGGGAAAAGTACAGCCTAAAATTATTTTCCTCTAAAATAATGATTGTATTCTTGGTAATTATAGTTATTGCCGGATTCGGAGGGGGAAGGTTATTTGGAAAATATCAAGGGGGAAAAAGCAAAAAAGAAAGTCAAATTTCAAAAAGTTCTGAGGATGAAAAACGAAATTCCGTGGAAAAGAAAGAAAACAGCGTGGAAGAGAAAGAGTTCATTTTTGAAGAAAGCGATGCGAGAGTTTTGACATTGGAAGAACTTGAGAATTTGAACAAAGAGCTGCTGGCTTATGCTGAAAAAGAAATTCTTGCAAGGCATGGATATATGTTTGATGAGGAAGAATACAAGGAATATTTTGGACAAAAAGAATGGTATCAGGAAAGTGTGGAAGGAGAGGCGTTTGATAAATTCAGCGTTTTGAATGATTTTGAAAAGCATAACCTGAATAATATTATGTTTTTGGAAAATAAATCAGTCGAATTTGAAGAGATTGCCGGTACATATTCTGTGTATGTGAGCCAGCTTGGTACATACTTGTATCGTTTTATCTATCCGGACGGAATTAATATAAATTATTATGCAGTAGATAACACAGGCTATTTATATTCTGAGTATATGGAAAAGAAAGGTGACGGAATTATTATAAATGCACACGGAGACACTTATTCAGAGAATGATTACATTACCGTAACGGATACAGGCATCGTTGTCGGAGGTTATACCTATAAAAAGGAATCGGATCAAATCGTCAGTATGGGAGAATTTGGAGTGAATAATAATACATTAACGGTTTTTGATGATGGAACCGGAGCTTTAGGAGATACAAAAGGAGGCTGGTGGATGGGAGAAGATGCCTATGATATGGATCTGGGATTATATACAGCAGATTACGCGCATCACACAAAGTATTTTACCTATAATGACTGCCTGTTTTCATGCGCGGTATATGATATCAAGGAACAGCAGGATATGCAGGTCGGTGTTTATGAATGCCGCGGCGATGAAATAAGCGGGCTTGAAAGCCATAACGAAAAGGATCAGTTTTTTACAATACTGACGGTGCCATCACACTATTTATCGACGGAAAAGCAGAGGGCGGCGTTATAATTTTCCAGAAAGGAAGGGGGAAAGAAGAATGTTTTGTAATCAATGCAAAGAAGAACTGAAAGATGGTGTAAAATTTTGTCCGAAATGCGGTTTAGCGGTTGAGGAGGATTTACAGGAGGAGGCTGCGGTATCTAATAAGAAAAAAATTGGGATGGCTGCAGGAATTATATTTGGGATTCTGGCAGTTGCGGCTATTGTCATAGTAGTTCTAATAAATGGGGCAAAGAATGATAATTTAAATAGAAAGGAGAAAGAAGCAGAGGCAAAGAAGGAAAACGTGAAAGAAGAGGCTCTGGAGGATGAATACATGAAAGAAGAGACTCTGGAGGGTGAATACATATTTCCGAACAGCGATAAGGAATATCTGACAGACGCTCAGGTTGCGCCGCTGACAGAAGAAGAGCTCGGCTATGCGAGAAATGAGATCATGGCAAGGCGGGGCAGGATCTATAAAGGCGGCCAGTATGAAATCTACTTCAGCAAGAAGAGCTGGTATAAAGGGACGAAGGATGCAAAAGCCTTTGATGCTAACTATGAAAACGAATTAAATGACATTGAGAAGGCAAATGTAGAATTGCTCCTAAAATATGAGAGAAGGCTTCAGGCAGAACGGATAGCTGGAGAATATTATGCATCGATACTTGAGGAATATCAAAACGCTGAGGCAGAAGGGTATCGGAATATGGAAAAATATCCGCACGTAAATCCGCTTCTCTTTGATTATATGGGAAAACAGCCGATTTATTATACGTTAGTAGATTTGTGCGGAGACGGAATACCAGAATTATTTATCGGGCAGTTGAATGAAGAGTTGGATCCGGGATATGCGATTTTAGGTATGTACGGCTGGTCGAATGGAAGAACGCGCACCTTTTCTATCAATAGGGGCGGTACTTCGGAATTAGTGGATTCTATACTTGGAGAGCGGAACCGTTATTATATTTGTGAGAATCTTATGGTCAAAAATGTAGGAAGCGGAGGCGCGGGCTATAGTGGAACTATTTTTTACCAAATGAAGGAAAATACGGCGGAATTATATTATGTAGAAGGCATCACGCAGGATATGGACAAGTATTATAAAAGCAGCGACGGTGTAACGGAACAGCCTGTTTCAAAGGATGAGTATGATAGTATCAGCAATAAATATCCTGTAAAAGAGGATATGCAGTGGTATAGGGTTGCGGAATTTGAACAGGATGAACAGGAGGTTAAGAAAAGCGCTTCCTCGCCGGAGGAATGTTACGACGATATTATACAGCAGTACCGTGATAACAAAGGGCTTCTCCAGACCGGCGGAGACGAAGATTTTACAGTTAAGTATCCAAATGTAAATTGGAATGTATTTAGTAATGATGGAATGATCCCGGATGGGCTCAGTTATGCAATGATAGATATAGACAATAATGGAACCGCAGAGTTATTTATCGCGGATGTTCCGGATAATGCGCCGGAACAGTATGTGGTATATGGAATTTTTACCTGTGTAGATGGGAAGCCGGCAGAATTGTTCGGGAATAGCGATATGGGAGGGCTGGCCAATTTTTTTGTGTGTGATAATGGGAATGTATTAAAGGTAGAAAATCGGGCTGACAGCGCATGGCTTGGGAACCATTATTACCGTTTGAAGCATGGGACGGCGGATATGGAATATGTGGATGGAGTATGGGCTTTTACAGGCAGCTCAATGGGAACCATGTATGAGCGGGGCGAAGAATTTTTGGCGGATGATTCAGAAGAAATCAGCAAAGAAGAATGCCAGAAGATAACGGAACAGAACATTTTGAAAACAGACATAGCCTGGAACAGAATTTAAGTAACAGATATGGAACTTTATAAGCAAGATACGTTACTATTATGCGAGGAAAAATATGAGAACTCTAAATATAAACGATAAAGTCAGCATTATTTATAATGCAAGCCATGGGAAGTCAAACGATGCTTACTCTTCCGCCGAAGTCAAAACGTGCCTGAGAAAATATAAGGTCACTTATCATGATCCAAGAGCGACCAAAAAGAATCTGCAAAAGTTTGTGGCCGCAAAAGATAATGGATACAGAAAAGACTTTAATGATTATTGTTTTGACAATAATTTGGCAGACGGAAGAAAAACAAGAAACGGCAAAAAAGAATGGAACAATTCACTGAAAGAGCAGGTTATTGTATTATGTTTTCTGGCTTTTTTTAACTGGATGGCATTGGAAGCCTATGGAATGAAGATTTTGCTCCCACTGGTTCTTGGAGGAGAATATGCTATATGGAAACTTTTAGGCCGGCGGAAAGGGATTATAGGGGCGATTGTATTTTTTATTGTATTTTGCCAGATAGCATATCGGTTTAGATAGAAGTTTTAGGAAATTAGGAGAAAGGTCAGATGAATACAAAGCGAGAATGTGTCCAGTGTGGGGCGATATTAGATAAAGAAGCAAATTTTTGTAGTCAGTGCGGAGCAAAAGTTATGATGGCAACAAAGAAAGTAGTTATTAGGGAAAAGGAACAACAGAATTATGGAGAAACTTTAGGGACAGAGTATTATAGTTATTTTGGAGGTTTTAACAGCAGAGGGCGCGCAATGGTGCCGGATCAGGAACGAGTGCAGTATCAACATAGGTATGCGTTTTATGATCAGAAATATTATTATCAAAAGAATATAGAAGGAAAGAATTATTTATTGCGTTCAAACGCAGACGGAACAGAGAGGGAAGTCATAAGAGAGACAGAAGGTGTGTTTGATTGCGTATATGTAAATAAAACAGGCATTTTTATTTGTTCAATGAAAAAGATAACGGTATATGATTTTAAAGGAAATGAAAGGGCGTCACTTGAGCCGTATGACGAGATGATAAGCTACTATGTTTGTGAAAGCAGAATCTATACGATTACAAAAGACAGGGAGATCGGTACATATATAGCCTCATGGTTCGATGTAGATGAAAAAGTGATGCATAACATAACGGCGGCAGGAGTGACAGAACTAGGTATTAATTCTCGTGGTGAAAGAAGTTATCAAGAAGTGACAATGAACCATATCATGGCAAATAATAGAAGAGTGGTTATTTGGATGGAGTTTATCTGTTACAGCTACCCAGAAAATGAGGAAAACATTGTAGAAGGAGAGACAGGGGGGTGGTATAGTTATGATTTCCAGAGGAAAAAGCTGACCAGCATTAATAGTACCCATATATATCCACATCAGGTACTAAATCCCTCACAATATAATCAGCGTGACTGGAACATGGCAGAAGAAAGAAATGAGTGGATTCCGATTGCGTTTTTTGATATGAAAAGGGATCTTGTGTGGGTAAAAAGGATCTCAAATGACGGAAGCCGAGAAGAGATGTGGGAGGCAAGAAGAATAGGGGAGGCAATGCATCAGAGTAATAGTATGAATAAAATGGTATGGAATGCAGGGAATAAGATGCAGGCAGAAGGGCATTACTTTGATGGAGAAGTCAGGTATATGGCATGTGGAACTTTTGCAGCATATAAAAGAACTGGAGAGAAATGTGAATGGTATGGGCATGGATATTACGACAGCTTTGTGGTTGCGGGAGGATATTTATTCCTAGATTTAGAAACGCTGCAAGAGGAACAATATCATTTGAACTGTGTATATTCAGAACCATTGAGAGAAAGCTGGATGGCAGCATCTAGAAATAGCAGAACGTCAGAAGAAGATAAAAGAGCAGTTGAGAGTTTTAACAATCGTAGTAGCGAAAGAAAGAAAACGGTTTTAAGCTGTTCCAAAGACGGAAAACAAAATTTAGATGTGAAAGAAGGAAAGATTACAAAATTATCATATTGGGAAGGATTTGCAGAATATGCATTTGGAAACCCGGATCATACAGAATTTGACAGGGCAGGAATTTTAAAGTCTGTATTAGCTGACCGTAATTGGTATGCTTTGAGAGCCGGAGTTTCAAAGATCCGTATAGAATTGTCCTTTAATACGAGAAAGAATAAGATTAGGACAGCATTGTTTTTTGATGATAAGAAGTTATACAATATTTTGATACAGATGGACGAAGCGCTTGTAAAAAGCTATTGGAAAAATATAGAAGGAACAGTAGTGTGGGATGGAACATCGAAATCTCCCAGCGTTAGTATTGTTAAAGAGCAGAGTAGTATAAATAGTAACAGAATGGAGCAATATGAATGGTTTGTGAAATGCTCATGTGTTTTTAAGGAGTTAGTGCTTATGCTTCAGTCGGCATAGTGGGAAAAGAATCTCTTGTGAAAAAAATACAAAAGTTATAAATATACCTTATTGAACATTAGCAGTTCAATAAGTATACCTTATTGAACATTAGTAGTTCAATAAGTATACCTTATTGAACATTAGTAGTTCAATAAGTATAGATTGCCGGATTCGTAAAAAAGTGGTACGAATCCGGCAATCTGTTTCTTTTTGGGAGGTTGATTTTCGTGGTATTTTTAAAATAAAGACATTATTGCTGATGGCGAAATAGGCTTGAAGATTTCAGGAGCGTAAGGAGGGATAAAATTCCATGAAAGATTTGAAACATTTGTATGATCTGGAGAATCTTCTCACAGAAGCAAATAACGAACTGGTCAGGCAGGCGCAGGAGGCGGGGCAGATCGCGGTGGGAAATGTCTGCAGCCTGATCCCGGAGGTTCTCTTAGACTTGCCGGGCTGTTTTTCTGTAAGGCTGAGGGCGCCGAGAACCGGCTCCATGGAGGTCGGGACGTATTACATGACGAGCCTTCTCTGTGAATTTTGCCGCGCGCTGGTGGAGAGGGCGGTAGAGGGCGGCTATGAATTTTTAGACTGCATCATAGCGCCGGACGCCTGCGCAGCTATGAACCGGGCGGTGGAGAATATGGATCTGCTAAAGACCTGTAACAAAGAGAAGTTCTTTATTACTTATTCTGATGTGCCCATGAAGGACGATGAAACGGCGCTGCGGCATTACGTGAAGCAGATGCGTATCCGGGTGCTGGAGCCGCTCCATGAGGTGTATGGCATTGATATATCTGAGGAAGCTCTTGGCAGGGCAGTGGAGCAGCATAATAAGGTCTGCCGCCTGATCCGGGAGCTGGGGGAATACCGCAAGGGAGAGAAGCCGAGGATTACCGGCTATGAATTTCATGTATTCTGCCTTGCAACCTATGTCTGCCCCAAGGCGGCGATGATCCCGATCCTTGAGGATACGCTGAAACAGGTAAAGCGCCGCAGGCCGGATGAGAAGAGTCCCTTCCGGGCGCGGGTGGTGCTGGCGGGTTCCGAGATTGATGATTTGGATTTCATCAAACTGATTGAGGACAATGGCGCGATGGTAGTGGCGGACCGGCATTGCTTTGGCTCCTTCCCAGGCAGGGCTGAGATCGTGTTAAATGAAAATGAGGATCTGCTGACACAGATCTGCAGGCATTATATTACAGTGGGCCAGTGTCCGCGGTATATGAATACGGAGAAGATAAACGGACGGAAGGATTATGTGGACAAACTGGCGAAGGAATATGAAGCCGACGGGATTATTTACGAACAGATGAAATTCTGCGATTACTGGGGATATGAGCGGATGGCGGCAAGCTATATTATGGAACACGAGTATGGCTATCCGGTTTTGTCTGTGGACCGCCCTTATGTGGTGGGAACCTCCGGGCAGCTCCGCACGCGTGTGCAGGCATTTGTAGAGAGTATTGAGATTAAAAAGATACAGGGGAGGTAAGCGATGGGAAAGAATATGAACAGCGAAAAGCTTGGTAATTTCTATTATGGGAACAAAACCAAGAAACGCAGGGAATGGCGCGGAGCGGCCGACACATGGTACGATTATACCCGCTGGCTTGCCAACTGGAAGGTGATGGCCAAATTTATGATGAAACCGGCCAACTTAAAAGGATTCTTCCGCTACCGCTGGATGGGGAGCTACCTTGCGGTTCCGGATTTTGTAGACCGCCATACGGAGGGCCTTAGAGGACCGCAGCTTCGGATTGCCCACAAGGAATTTGATTTTATTGTGGAGCATGTATGCGAGACCATTGGAAACCTGTTCCGGGCTGACCCGGCCTGTGGGAATGATGAGGAGTTCAGCAAAAAGGTTGTGGTATTTGATGAAAATATGATGTCTCAGATTATGAATGGGTTCCCAAATCTGCAGATGGTATGCCGGGAAATCCCGGTGGTGTATACTCCGTCTACCGTGCTTCAGGAGGGCGTGCTGCATTACATAGACGTGGCGGAGGAATTTGGCCTGCCTTCCGACGTCTGCCCTATGCCGGCGGCAGAGCTTGGCTGCGCCATTGACGATGATTTCCCACAGATTGGGATCTGCGCGGTAAACTGCAATACTACCTGTGATGGAAGTTTGATGGGAAATGGCGTGGAGGCTAGGCGGTTTGGCATTCCCACATTCCAGCTTGCGGTTCCGATCAGGCATATGCAGGAAAGTGTGCAGGAGTATGGTGCGGAGGAGATAAAGAATTGTATCCGTTTTATAGAAGAACAGACCGGCGAGAAGTTTGACTGGAACCACTATTTCAAATGCATGAAGACCTTTAATGCAGAGACCAAGCTGTTCCGGGAGTGGCTGGAGCTGTCCAAGACTGATTATCCGCAGATTATCGGCAACAACGTGGCTCTCTACCGGGACGCATACTATCAGGTAGGCGGCGGGCGCGACGCCAGATTTTTAGAAAATGACAGGGAGATTACAGAGCTTGGATATCGGGGGTATGAGAAGAAGGTTTTATGCGCTTCTGAAGTACGCCACCGGGCGGTGCTCTGGGGTGTACAGGCTCAGTATTACACGGCTTTTCCGATCTGGCTCCAGAACTGCTGGGGAATCCTGCCGTTGATCGATATGTTAAGCCTTACCTCCACCAGCTATTACAGTGAGGATGATAAGGAGCAAGCATATCTGGATATGGCGGATCTGTACATGAAGATGAATATGCGCAACCGTTCCAACGGCGGTTATGAGGTAGGGGTAGACGACCTGTGGAAATTCTGCGAGGAATTCCGGGCGGATATGGTTATTATGTACGAGCATATCGGGTGTAAGGCGATGGCGGGATATCACGGTATTTTTGAAGAACAGGCGAGAGAGCGGGGGATTCACCTAGTCTGGGTAACCCACGGCCTGATGGATCCGAGAAAAGCGTCCAGAAAAGATATGCGGGATGAGGTGAACCGGTATATGCGCGCTGTATTCCAAGAGGAACCCTTAGATCCTACCTTAGAAGATTTCGCGGATGACAATAACTGGTAAAGGAGAGGGAGAGAGCAATGGATAAGATAAAGAAGTTTATAAAATTTGTTTTGACTGCATTTGCGGCGGCGTTTTTGCTGAGCTGGATCATCTATTTCTTTAATCTGGATATGAAAGCGTCCGTGCATTTGAAAAAGCTGATGGACAAGGTTTATGATATGAGGAAACGCGACCGGAGGCTGTGAGCGGTTGAGGCAGGGGATTTCAATGATTGTAGAATCACCTTTGCCATGATATAATAACCATAATGCTTTAGAAGGAGGTTATTTGCCATGTTGAAAATGATTATCCGCATGAATGAGGATAAGATCAATATTGAGAAGAAGTACCGTTTAGACGGGATTTATCAGACAATTAACAGCAGCTTTGCTAAAATGGGGCTTCCGCGCATGGAAGATGCTTCCGGCTCTCTGGTATATCGTGATAATGGACATGCAAAAGATTATGGGCGATTTGGAAAAATTGTCAATACATTGAAGAAGCAGCCGTGGTTTATGGAAAATGTTATTGTATGGCTATTGTGCGACAGTGATGATTCTGACAATCCAGACGATTTCATCGAGGAAGATCTGCTGGATCACTACAGGCAAAAACAGGTTCTGGAGGGTTAGTGCTTGGAGAGAAAATATTTTAAAGCATTAAATTTTGATTTGGATACACATCAGCTAAAGCAGCATTACCCAGGAGCAAATTATCGTCAGGCATATTATGATTTGCGGAGATTTTTTGCCCGGTATAATTTTTCGCACAGACAAGGTTCTGGGTACATATCTGATATTAAGCTTGGCACAGCAGACATTTATGATTTAATGGATGAATTGAGCCATGAATTTCCGTGGATTGGAATATGTATCAATAAAATAGATGTAACTAATATCGGACGCCAGCATGATTTGACAGAATTGCTGAAGGTGATAGAAAACATTGAAATAGACAGTTCTATGCTGCTTGCAGATACAGCGAAGCTGCATTCGGAACACTAGGTGTTTGAGGCAGGGGACATTCCTCTGCCTTTTTGCTGCCAATTACTTAATATTCGATGTACTAAGCCCATGTATCCCGGAGATAGTCCGGCATAGCTTCGTAGAAGATCCCCGCCATCTGCAAAGGCGTCATAATTTCCGGTTCGTTCAGCCAGTCCTGAAGGATGCCGACGCAGCCGTGGCAGTAATGCCCGATCACATAGCGGTCATGGGTGGAGAGGGCGTCTGCCTTTGCATGTCTCAGGTAACAGTGCTCGACAATACTGAAGGAATAGGCAAATAAAAACCCGGAGTGGGAGTTCTGTCCCGAGGAGCGGAATGCCTTGCGGTAATAAGCAAGATTCTGGTTTATGGCAATAAACATATTTTCAAGAAATTCTTTCCAGTCACGGCAGACTTTCTGCCCGATCAAATGCTCAGCGATTTCCATAGAATGGTAATTTAATACATCGTACTTATCCCGGAAATAGCGGTAGAAGGTAGACTTGGAGACATGGCTTTCTTTTATGATCATCTCTACGGTGATTTTTTCAAAAGGTATTTCCCGCATTAAAATGCTGAAAGACTGCCAGATGCGTTGTCTGGTAGTAGCTTGCAAACCCATAAGAGCCTCCTGTTTTATATGGCGGATAGGTATCCTAAGTGTATGGTTCTATTATAACGAATTGGAACTTTTTTTACAATTCTGTTGCAAACTATTTTTATTTGCCTTACTATGGAAGATAACACGCTCGAAGAAGGAGGAATTTCAATATGAATGGATTAAAGAAATTATTTGCTCCGGTTGATATGACGGTGGGGAAGCCATGGGAAGATATCGTAATTTTCACTGTGCCGATGCTGATTGGAAACATTGCCCAGCAGCTATACAATACGGTGGACAGCGTGGTAGTGGGTCAGTTTGTAGGGGATAATGCTCTGGCTGCGGTTGGGAGCGCCGGTCCGATCTTAAACCTGCTGATCGTATTGTTTGTGGGAATTAGTATGGGAGCCGGTATTATGGTATCCCAGTATCTGGGCGCGAGAAACAGGGAAGCGCTGTCGAAGACCATAGGAACGTCGATTGTGCTGACCGGGATTGCATCGCTCCTTGTCATGGTGCTGGCGACGCTGGCGGCAAGGCCGCTTTTGGAGCTTTTGCATACGCCGGAGTCTATTGTTGACTGGTGTACGTCGTACCTGCGGATTCTGTTTATCGGTGTTTCTGGTATGGCATTTTATAATATCTTAAGCGGAATCCTGCGGGGGCTGGGAGATTCTATGTCGGCGCTGGTGTATCTGCTTGTGGCAAGCGGCCTGAATATCGTGCTGGATCTTTTGTTTGTGGCGAAGCTTGGGATGGGAGTTTCCGGCGTGGCGCTGGCTACGGCGATCGCACAAGGGATTTCCGCATTGCTCTGCGTCCGCAGGCTGACAAAGCTTGGGGAGCTGTTTGATATGGAGTGGAAATACATACGTCTCTTTCGGCAGTATGCGTCCGGGATTATACGGCTGGGGGTTCCTTCCGGCGTGACTCAGGCGATCATGTCTATGGCTATGCTGGTTGTCCAGTCTTTAACGAACAGTTTCGGGGAATTATTTATTGCGGCAAATGTAATTGTAATGCGCGTGGATGGTTTTGCCATGATGCCGAACTTTTCATTTGGTACGGCGATGACTACCTATGCGGGACAGAATGTGGGCGCCGGGGAATATGAGAGGGTATCCCGGGGCGCGAAGCAGGGAACTTTGATGGCAATGGGGACGTCCGCGGTGATTGTAGGGCTGATCCTCCTGTTTGGAAAATATTTGATGAGGATTTTTACCAATACGCCGGAGCTGGTTACACTCAGTATGCAGATGATGACGATTCTAGCCGTGGGCTATGTGGCGGTTGCGGTAACCCAGACGTTGTCGGGAGTGATGCGGGGAGCCGGGGATACCATGACGCCTATGTGGATTTCCATGGTAAGCACGATTGTGATTCGTGTTCCCTTGGCTTATGGGCTGGTGTATTTATCGAAGACGCCGGAGCTTCCTCAGGGGGAGCGGGCATGCATCTTTATCTCGCTGCTGATTTCCTGGGTGCTGGGAGCCGTGATCACAAGTATTTTCTATAAACGGGGCAAATGGAGGGAGAAGGCGATCTCCTAGGGAAGTCTGCACAGCCGCCCTTGCGCGGCGCAGCAGTTCCTGCAAATTGCAGTATATATCTGGTATAAGGCTATTTTAAAATACGTGTTAGTGGGGTATCCGCAGGCAGCAGTCTGCGGATACTGTTGCATTTGCCTCTTCATCGGTCAGTTCTAATTCAATCCCGATGTCTTCCTCCACAGGGCAGATCAGCGGGTATTCTGCATAACGGCGGATGATCAGCCTGTCCTTTAAGTAGGCCCAGTCGGCGCTGTCAGTCAGGCGCTTGGCGGTGGTAAATCCGGTTGCGGGATCTGTCTGGGAAATGGTTACAGCCTGCATGGGATAGTCGAATGGAGTGTTATCTATGGAAATCTGTCTGCTTCTTAAAAAATCACAGGTATTTTCGTATGCAGGATAAAGAACTGCGCTGGTGCGGATGCCCCATAGCGGGGATTCCAGCGTGATTTCGCCTAGTGGGAGGGCGTTTTTCAGTCGTCTCATTTCCAGCGTCTGGATGTCGCTTTGGTAACAGCTTAGTAGCTGTTCCTTTTCAGCGCCGGTCAGGTTTAAAGTTTTCTCTGTAACGCCGTCGCTATAGATTACCCGGCATTCGGAGATTTCCTGAAGAGAGGCGGCCGGGTAGGCGGCGGCTTTGTATTCCGCTGTTTCGTATACCTCGGAAAATTTCCAGAAGCTGGATTCATCAATGGGATAACAGCGGTATCTAGTTTTCCCGTTTTTTAACTGATAGCAGACCGTAACGCGGGTGAAGCCGCCGGAATTTTCCCTGATATCAGATAGCCAGCGAAGGCCCGTGTCCATGGCGTCCTCCGTGAGGGTGAACTGCTGCAGTTGTCTGTCGGTGATTTCATTTTGCAAGGTATCTTTTGTTCGCGCATACTGGGATGGGGACATATGAAGACCGCTGATGCTGACGCTTAACTTGTTCAGGTCGGCGCGTTCGGGTATGTAGGTGTCAAAGGATTTCCGGGAAGAAAAGGCCAGAAGGATAGCCAGACCGCATAAAAGAGCTTCCAAAGCGATCTGCACCCGGGCGTGGGAGAGACGGCGTCTCCTTCTATGAAGCAGGAGATGCAGCAGGAGGTGGACGATACTGGCGCTAAGCGGCAGAAGAACGAGAAGCAGAAGGACACGCAGGGCGGCGGGCGTCTCTGACTGCCGGGTAAGCTGTAAAAACAGCTCTGCCGCGCCGGAGGATACAAGGAGGGCGGGAAAAATGGAACAGATTCTTTCTATATTTTCGGAGATAAAGGCACGTCCGGCGGATTCTGGTTTCCGATTCTTTTGTGCGAGGGTAAACAGCAGTAAGGTTACGGCAAGCCAGAGAATTATGGTAAGGATATCGTGGGTATCCGGCAGGAAGGCAAAAGCCTCCTGTTTCCCGGACAGGAAGGAACCGCAAAACCGCTGTCCAAGGCTCCATGGGACAAGGGAAGCTTCCAGCCAGTCTAACAGCGGGATGCGGTAGTAGGTTTGGTATAACATTTTTGCAAAGCCGGTACAGATTTTATGCAGAAACAGGTGGAAATAGATCTGGGACAGGGCGATAATTGTAAGGGCTGACAGGAAGGTTCCGGATATGGAGACAGCCAGAACCGTAATATGGTAAAATAGCAGGAAAATCAGGCTGTATACAGCAATGCTTCTTGTGGTATAAGCGGAGATCCCAGAGCTGGATGCGGCGTCCGCTATGCCTGTGTAAATTCCGCACAGAAGCATAGAAAGGCAGAGCGGGAGCAGCCCGGCCAGAATCCCATGAAGATAACGGCTCCAGAATACGGTGGATTTCTTTACCGGAAGCGAGCAGTAGAAAACCATCTTCTTTTCCTGAAGCAGATAGGAATATTCCAGCAGCCCGGCCGCAGTTCCAAGGCCTGTGACCAGCCAAAAAAGGTTCCTGCCGTTGCCGATGCCAAAGGAAGTCATTTCCCTGCTGACAGAGAGCTCTAAGATGTAAGAGATTGCATAAATACCATATCCCCCGAAGGATAAAAGGGTCAGAATATGCTTTCGTTCCGCTTCTTTTATCCAGTTAATAAAGCGCTTTCCTGATATCATAACCAGCCTCCTTGATCTTTGCCATAAACAGTTCTTCCACTGACATAGGGACTTCCCTGCAGAATACAGGGGATCTGGCCTGTAACAGGGGAAGGATATGTTCCGTGGAACCTTGCAGGATTAGGGATAGAAAATAGCCGTCTTCCGAATAGCTTACAATGTCCAGATGTTCGACCAGATATGCGGATAAGCCTTCTTTATTTTCTGCTTCAAATATGCATTGGAATTTGTGGAAGCCCGCAGAAGCCTGCCGCATATCCTGCGCGCACAGGATCCCGCCCTTATGCAGGATTCCGATTTCACCGCAGAAGCCTTCCAGATCCTGTAATTTATGTGCCGCTACGATGATGGTAAAGGGGCGCGTCTGCATTTCCGATTGAAACAGATGCTTCATTGCGTCGGTGACAATGGGATCCAGCCCGTCAAATATCTCGTCGCAGAATAGGTATGCCGTATTGGAGCATAGTGCTATGATCAGGAAAATCTGGCGTTTCATCCCCTTTGAAAAGGTCCGGAGGGGCCGCGTGGTATCCAGTTCCAACTGCCCGGCCAGATAGCGGACGGCCTCCGGCTCCAGCGAAGGATACTGCTTCCGGTAAAACAGCGTCATGTCCTCGGCGGTAGCATTGGGAAAATAGTAAGGTTCGTCCGACAGATAAAAACATTGTTCCTTGCAGGAAGGATTCTCATAAACGGGTTCGCCGTCAATGAGGATTTTCCCCTGCTCCGGGGCAAGGATTCCGGCAAGGAGCTTTAGGAGCGTACTTTTCCCGGCGCCGTTGGTTCCTAAAAGGCCGAAGATGGTGCTGTCCGGAATCCGGAGGGAAAGGCGGTCTATTGCGGTTATCGTATCAAATTGTTTGGTGAGGTTTTCTATCGTGATCATGGTCAGTATTTTACCAGATGGATGGAAAGCATACCAGTCATCTGGTATACTATTAAGAAAAAAATAATATGCTGAAAAATTATGCTGGAGTCTTGGGAAGGGATGATGGAATATGAAACAGGGATGGAAGCGGAATGCATGGAAGGCTATTGCCGGGATTATACTTATTGCGCTATGCATGAATTTTGCGGCGGGGCATATTGAGTTTATAAGGGCGTTCATAACCGCGCAGGAAAAAGGTATCCAACATGCGGAAACACAAATTTTGAAAAGAGGCTATTACTGCGGAGAAGGAGGCATGGGCTGCCATCATGGGGAAGGATATATTTTCTGTGAAAAAGGGCTGTCCAAGGAAGAAGTAATGGAACTTGTAGAATTTGAAGAATTGGGAAATGGGGAATATCTGGATGGCCCGAACTCGCTGGAGATAGCGGCGTGTATTCCTTGTATAAATGGGTGGCTGCTGTGTTATCAGGTTACCGGGGCGTGGTAGGAGAGACGTTACTTCTGCCGCTGTATGCTAATGAGCCGCCCAGTGCATTTTGTTTTGTACCTGTTTGAAATATAAAATTGAACTCTCTGCCTTCGGATCGTAATCAATACTGGTTGCATATATTTCCAACACTTTAGGTTTTGCCGTCAGAAGCAGTGTAGGCAAATTTTGCCCAAACGGTGTCTTGGTCAAAGGTTACCTCTATTTTTGTGATCCCATCTTCTGTGGTGTACATGATTATATTTGATTGTGCCATGACATTCTCCTGCCATCTATAATGTTTAGCAAAAGCGGGAGGGATGCTCCTTCATCAAAAAATAAAAAAGGCTTATCAAACCATGGAATAAGCCTTTTTTACAAATGCCGCAGACCGGAATCGAACTTCTGCGGACATAAGAAAACTGCACAGAAAGGGGGATTGTGCCACCTCTGCTGATAGTTGTACAAGATTTGTACAACTTTTTTTGTACATATTTTTACAAAGTCCTTAGTCCGATTAAATTTATTCATCTTCAAATATCGTCTCATTCATTTCAGGAAAATCCAGCAATTCAGAAACCGTCATGTCAAGTCCAATTGCCAGTTTATGAAGCGTTTTCAGTTTTGGATTTTGGGTTTTTCCGCGCATGAGATTATCCACTGTGGATTGTGTTATGCCGGAAAGTGTTGCTAATTTATTGATTGTAATATTTTTTTCAGAGCAAAGTTCTGTCAACCTTTTGATAATAGCTTGTGAATATGTCATAGAAATCTTCCTCTTTTTGAATTAACTTTATACGGGTAAAAAAAGTATAGAATTTTCCAATATCCAACATTAACCGTACAAGGTTGATTTTAGAAATAAATTATGCTAGATTAACGGCACAAGGTTATAAGGAGGTAGATATGTGAATTACATAGACAAAATCTTTGAAAAGGTATCGGTAAGAGGAATTGCGGACTATCTGTTATTTGGACTTGCGCCGGAAAATGAAACAAAAGGATTATAAAGACGTATAGAGAAAATAACTTTAGAGTATGACGCTGTTGTTGCAAAATATGACGATAATCCAACTTCTGAATTGCTGGATATGGCTAGTGCTATGACATGTGAAGTAGCAAGCGTATACACAGAAATCGGATTACAAGCTGGCATCTTGTTGATAAAAGACATGATTCAAAATCTCGGAGTAACCAGTCAGGCAGATTATCAGGCAATGTACTGTTTGACGAAACAAAAGTTGAAAAACTTGTAGCAAAATCCTTAAGTAAAATAGATTTAGACCACATAATAGCACAAGATTATGAGGACAGACTAAACGATTCCTTTGACAAATTATTTAAAAAGCTTGAAAAATGTATGAGCAAGCAGACAGAAACGACAGCCAATTAATTAATTAATATTGTTATGGATTTTTCGCAAGAGCATGATAATGTATTTTTTGAAACGGGTATAATGCTGGGAGCGAGACTATGCAAGAATTTTTTGCATGAACCTAAAGCAGGTTTCAAGGATAGTATAGAAAATATTCTGAAATGTGGATATAATCACAACATAACAAATTTTACGGGCTGTACAACTTTTTTAGGAAAATAAAAAATGCCTCAAGTCCTCTGTTTATAAGGGTTTGAGACACCTCTCATCAATGCCGCAGACCGGAATCGAACCGGTACGGGTATCACTACCCACGGGATTTTAAGTCCCGGGCGTCTGCCAGTTCCGCCACTGCGGCAGATCTATAATAGTTATCTATTACAGAATGGGACCTACAGGGCTCGAACCTGTGACCCTCTGCTTGTAAGGCAGATGCTCTCCCAGCTGAGCTAAGATCCCATATACGACCCAGAAGAGACTCGAACTCTCGACCTCCGCCGTGACAGGGCGGCGCTCTAACCAACTGAGCCACTGGGCCTTGATTGAGCACAAAGTGCTCCTGTTTAAATGGACCTTCGGGGACTCGAACCCAGGACCGATCGGTTATGAGCCGATTGCTCTAACCAACTGAGCTAAAGGTCCATATAATAAGTCCCTGTAAGGACTAAGCCGATGATCGGACTCGAACCGATAACCTGCTGATTACAAATCAGCTGCTCTGCCAATTGAGCCACATCGGCAAGATGTATAAATGAGCAACTGATTTGTAATCAGCAACTCTCCTGCGATTGACGAAGTCAATCTAAAAGAATTGAGCCACATCGGCAAGATGCTTAAAAATCAAACTCAAAGTGACTCCACCGGGAATCGAACCCGGGTTACCGCCGTGAAAGGGCGATGTCTTAAC
>CAJUTH010000042.1 GCA_910589275.1 uncultured Dorea sp. | reverse complement strand
TGGAATAAGATTTCATAATGTGCCACAGGAGCGGACGGTCGCCGATTTTTACCATTGGCTTTGGGATTTTATCATTTTCTTCACTGATGTTGCTGGGCATACCGCCAGCTAAGATAATTACTTTCATGGATTTCTCTTTCATCGTTTTGATTCCTTTGTAATGGTCTGCTTTCACTTAATTATACAGCCACTCTCGTCGATTTCCCAATGCTCTGCCGGAGGCGCATAAGATTTCGTCCGCTCTAAACAATACTTTTCTTCAAAATCATTAATTGCTTGTTTTAACAATTCCTTACCTAATGACTTCATGGCTAAAAGACTGCAATATTTTTCATCGCTTGTTATATCTGAATTATATACCGGAGCCAATAGTAAATATTTATGAGCAATTTCATTGTATTCATTTTTATACATTTTCAATGCATATCTCAGGCACATAGACCCTAATTTCTTTACAGCTTCCGAATATCTTTCCTTTGGCTTTTTATACCCAAAGCTATCAGCCAAATCATAGAATGCATGAATTAATTGATAGTGCTCTGTAATCCCCAATAATTTCAGTTCCGATTCATTTGTCTCGTTCCCCCTATGTACCCGATACTGGCAAAGTGGTTCTTTAATATATGCCACGTCACCTACCAAGGAATATAAAAAATTATCATACCAATCGCCGGCAACTTGGAATATTCTCCCATATTTTCCTACCGTAGTAAGGACTGTCCTCCTTATCATTCTCTGGCCAGGTATCGCGATTCCAGCCATCATATATACTGCAGCCTGGCTTTCTCCTTCAATTATACAATTTTTATTATAAAATGAAGGCGTTTGATAAACATTACCGTCGTCGTCAATCTCCTCCCTGTGCGTAATTACCGTACCGACTCCAGGGTTATACAAAAATACATTTATACAACTCTCAATAAATTCGGGCTTGATAGCATCATCGCTTGCAAGGGTGTATACGAATTCACCTTCCGTATCCCTAGTCGACAGCTTAGAATTCTTATCGCTGCCCATATTTCTTTTATTATCAGTAACTTTACAATAAATACCTTTTTTCTTAAATCTTTCTCTCCATTTTAATGCAATTTCATAGGAATTATCTGTAGATTGGTTATCCCTAAAGTATACTTCAATATTAGGATATGTCTGATTATATACACCTTATTAAACATTAGTAGTTCAATAAGTACACCTTATTGAATATATGAGATAAAAGGAAAATACAAAAATGAATTGTTTTTTATACGGATAATCGATATAATATAGTCAATGAAGAAATAAAGTGAAACAGAACAGAGTATGAGCATTAAAAGAAATGAGAGGAGATATGCATGGCAAGAACAGTTGGAATCGGACATCAAGATTTTGAACGGTTGATTACCAGCGGTAATTTTTATATAGATAAGACCGGATTTATCAAAGAATGGTGGGAAAACGGTGATGTAGTAACATTGATTACACGACCCCGCCGTTTTGGAAAGACTCTGAACATAAGTATGACAGAACAATTTTTTTCGGTTGAATATGCTGGAAAAGAAGAGTTATTCAGGGATTTATCCATTTGGAAAGAGGAAACATACCGCAGGCTGCAGGGAACTTACCCCGTAATCTCTCTTAGCTTTGCCAGTATAAAGGAGACCTCTTTTGATGATGCCAGAAAACAGATCTGCCAGGTTATTAAGGAACTGTATAACAAGCATGATTATTTGCTGGCTGCAGACTGCATGAACACGGATGAAAAAGAACAGTATCAGAAAATCTCCGCTGAGATGGAGAATTATTTAGCGGCAGGCTCTCTCCGTGCTTTATCGAATTATTTAATGCGCTATTATAAGAAAAAAGTAATTATACTCTTAGATGAATATGACACGCCGCTGCAGGAAGCATATGTATATGGATACTGGGAGGAGCTGGTTAATTTTACCAGAAGTATGTTCAATGCGGCATTTAAAACAAATCCTTATCTGGAAAAGGCTCTTATGACAGGAATCACACGGGTAAGCAAGGAATCTATTTTTTCAGACTTAAATAATCTGACAGTAGTTACAACGATATCAGACCTGTATGCGGATAGCTTTGGCTTTACTCAGGAAGAAGTCCTAGATGCCTTGAATGAGTATGGTCTGATATCCAAACAAAGCGATGTGAAAGACTGGTATGATGGATTTACTTTTGGGAACAAAACGGACATTTATAATCCATGGTCTATCCTGAATTATTTAAAATATGGAACGTTTTCTACGTATTGGGCGAACACAAGCAGCAACAGCCTGATTGGAAAATTGATCCGTGAAGGAACTCCTGATATCAAGATCGTAATGGAAGATTTATTGACAGGGAAATCTCTGCACACGCAGATTGATGAGCAGATTGTATTCAGCCAGCTGGACTATGACGGCAATGCTGTTTGGAGTCTTCTCCTTGCAGGAGGCTATTTGAAATTAGTAAACCACACTGTAGATGCAGCATCAGGCGTCGAAGAATTTGAACTTGCCTTGACAAATAAAGAGATCCGGATTATGTTCCAGAGGGTGATAGAGGGATGGTTTGCCCGGTTTGTTCCGGCATATAATGAATTTATCAAGGCGCTTCTGGCAGGAGACTTGGAAGCTATGAACGCGTATATGAACCGGGTATCCGCCGCAACTTTTAGCTATTTTGACACGGGAAAGAACGCGCTGGGAGAAGCTGAGCCGGAACGGTTCTATCACGGCTTTGTGCTCGGACTGATGACAGATCTGGCAGACAGATATAAAATTACTTCTAACAGAGAAAGTGGTTTTGGACGTTATGATGTGATGCTTGAACCATTTAATGATACGGACGATGCATTTATCATGGAATTTAAGACATGTAATCCCAATAAGAACAAAACTTTAGAAGATACAGTTGCGGAAGCCCTCAGGCAGATTGAGGAGAAGAACTATGAGGCCGGTTTAACATCCGGCGGGATTACGCCGGAGCGGATCAGGAAGTATGGATTCGCCTTTGAAGGAAAGAAGGTTCTGATTGGATAGATTTTAATTGAAAGAGAGCTTCTTCGGCAGTCTTGATGTCACCGAAGAAGCTTTTTATCTCTTTTATAAATACTTCGAAGCATTTTAAGAGAGCTTTATTGTTTCGAGTACCGTATCTATTATTTCCCCTATACTCTCCGATGCCATGATCTTTTTCATGGGAAACCGGATGCCAAATTCTTCTTCTATTGCAACAATTACATCAATCCGTTCAAAAGAATCCCAGTTTTTTATTGATGTATCATCGTTTACAGTAAGCGTATCATCATGAAACACCTTTTTAAAAATGAGGATTACCTTTTCTGATATTTCTTCTCTTTTCATATTACTCCTTTCACAAAACGAATTCTTTTTTCAGACATTGGTATATGTTTTCTCCTATTGTGCCGTCTAAATTAGAAAAAGCTCTGTGGACATCAGACATTCTTTTTTCATACAATGGATCTTCTTCATTTAAAACCATTTCAATAAATTTAGGAAGCTTTGGTTCTTCCCCCCATCTTGCCTTATAGTAATTATTGATATAGCTTACAGGAGACTTCCTGCAATATGTCTCGTTCAGCCTTCTTTCATAGATATACACAGGTTTTCCTGAGATCATATATTCTGAAATCATGGAACTGTATGTTGTGATCAATGCATCCGATAAGCGGAAGGAGAGATTATAGTCTCCATTTGTATCCAGTACCCCGTTATTCGACTCCTGAATCCTCTGCTCAGACCTTTTAATAAAATCCAATGTAGAATAAAGCTCCCTGCTTTTTAAAGTGTCCTTAAGCAGAGGATGCGGACGCCAGATTAAGGCGCAGCCGTCTCTGTTTAAAAGATTCTCAAATATATTATCATGAATCCTTTCTGCAAAGTTTTCTTCTTTTTCATATTTCTGCTGGTAATTGTACCAGTATATAAAATATGATAAATGTGTATTAAGCAGAAAGACTTTTCGCCCTTCCAGTTTTCTCTTCCATTCAGCAGGATAAGCTTTGGGTTCCTTCAATCCTTTGATAACTGCATCTATTTTAGGTGAACCCAGCGCAAGAATCTTATTGCGCTCTATTCCATGGTTAATATAGATATTTTTTACCTTTTCCGACTGTACTAAAACTTTATCTGACGAATGAACCGCATTTGTCACACACATAAATGCCCCCCGGTTAGGATTATAATATCCCATTAAGCCATATGGACTGTATATCAGCCGTTCTGTATACTGCTTTAGATTATAAGAATAATATTGTTCCGGAACCCTTGTCACATTGTTATCACCGTCATATGGATTATGGATAAAGATCATGTCCGGCCTCTCGGATTCTAGTGTATACGCTCTATAATCCGTTATGGGTACATAGTCTGGAAACAATGCTGCTTCGTAATTTAATTCTGCTTCGTTTCCGTTACTATCCAGCGTATAATATGGTATCACGACTACCTTTACCTCACAGCTCTCATCGCCGGCCGCCGCCTTCCATACGCTTTCTAGGCTGGTCCACATGGAAGCCTTATAAGGCATAAATGTAATTTTTAATGTAATTTTGATATTATTTTCGGTCTCATGATATATTGTTTCGATGTATTGGTTCAGTTTTTCTCTTATTTCGGCGCTGTTTAATTGATCATTTCTATCCAGACAGACACTAATTTCAAATAAATATTCGCAATATTCTTCTAAATCTTTGATGATTTTTTCCTGCGTTTTATCAAATTGTTCTATCGTGCCGCCAAATGATACCGCACATTCCTGACAGTCGGCCAGAAGACGGTAAACGTTTGTGTATTCTTCTGTCTGTAAATACGTCCTGATTTCGTCATGAGCTTCTTTTAAAGTAATTAACAATTGAAGAAGCTGCTTCTTTATAGACTTCCGCATGAGTTCATTTCCTCCATATTACCATTCTTCTAATAGCTGCTTTGTCTTGCTGCATACGCTGTAATAACTCCGAATATATTCCTCAAAAGTCATCTTTTTTAATCCATTATAAAACTTTACGTCATATACCATATCCTTATTCCACCACTTTAATCCCATGTGAACTGCAACGCTGGGATAAACCGGAACCTCTGTACAATGCACCTGATATTCTTGTATTGTTTCATTATTGTCTAATCTTTCCATTTCATCTAATTCGTCTGTATCTATATGCAGATATCTCAGAATTTCCCTGGCCATTTCACAGACCAGGCAGGTGTGCATATGCGCCATATCTCTGTATAGCATTTTCTCTTTGTAATTATCCCGGATATAATTTCCTATTTTAATATCACATTCATTTTCTTCATACTCCAGCATACGAAACATGGTTTTAACATGCTGTTCCACCTCTGTTTTTGAATAAAAGTCCTCCCTTACCAGACATTCTATAATCTCATCTACATTTTTCCTTTCCTCTATCATCCGGTTAATATTTTCATCTCCGTATTCAAAAGGCCCGTGAAATAAATTCTCTGTATCCTTTTTAAAATACGAATTTAAAGCCCCTTTCCAATTTCGTCCCATCTGGGGCCAGTATAACCGCAGCAGCGCGCTTGGAAGCGTAATAATTTTGCAGTTCTCAGGCAGTTCTTCCGGTTTGAAAAACTTAGGATTATCCAGTTCATGACGCATGCAGATATATACGTCGCACACATTTTTGACATAGCTAATGATACGCACAGACCATTTACTCCGCCACATATGTGTGGAAAACTTATATAGCATGTATTCCTTTTTAAATCCCTTCAGCTCTGACAAAAAATCATATGCGACCACTGTTTGGCACGCGCCGGCCATAATTACAATCTTTCGCTGCGTTAAAACAGCCCTCACTATATCAATATCTACATATTCCTCAAATATTTTGGAAGCATCTGTCAATATCTGGTTTTCAATGAATACATAGGGTCCCTCACAAATGACGAGATAATCCGCTGCTTTTTTATCATATTCTTCCCAGGTGATTACCGGCATTTCCTTATTTTCATCCAAATACACCGGATGTACCTTTTTCGATGTCACGCAGCTTTTTATATGATAGACGTCCTTATAGTTCATATAAAATTCTTTTGCCAAGGTATTCGTTCCAAAAAGAATAATATCTGACGTTTCCAGTTTTGTTTTTATTAAATTTTTGATATCTTCTGATGTTTTTCTCATTCTGCCGCCTCACAAATTATCATAATTGATTATATAATATTTTTCCCGCTTCATTTCTCGGAATTTTATTTATGTAACAGATTTGAAATACGCTGGAATTAATTGTGAGCTTATTAGAGATATACTGTCTGATTTTCTCATGCTCCCCCTGAATCGTAACATAAATCTTCATACATTCATCATTTCCCACACAGGCGCATTCTGTGTCAAAAGCTGTTTTGATCATATTTTCACACTCATCCAGTCCAATACGATAACCGCATAGCTTAAGAAAACGTTTTTTTCTTCCTGCAATATAAAAAAATCCGTCCGCGTCTTTTTTTGCCATATCACCGGTATATAAAATTCCATGTTTTTCATCGCCGAGAGCCAGATCTGCTCCTGTTTCGGCGTACCCAAGCGTTACATTCGGTCCTTGATATACCATCTCACCAATCACATCAGGCTCTGTAATTTCCTTTCCTCTCTCATCCACAATATAAAGACGGCCATTAGGAATTGCCTTACCAATGCTTCCGCATTTTTCTACAGCATATTCTGCCGGGAGATATGCCATTCTGGCGCTCCCTTCCGTTTGTCCATAGGTAACAATAAATTTTCTTCCTGTTTTCTGTGCATATTCTGCAAATTCTTGGTGGAGCTTCTCGCTAAGTTTCCCTCCGCCCTGTGTAAAGGTTTTGAGATGAGGAATATCCATCTGAAATACACGTAATTTTTTTAAGATTTCATAACTATAGGGTACATTAGTAAAAGTAGTTGCCTCTTGTTCTTTCAAAAATGTCCAGTACCGGGGGTCTAGTACATTCATGGATGTCAGCAATACCGCCGCGCCGGAATACAAATGGCTGTTCATTACAGATAAACCGTACGTATAGTTAATCGGAAGATCGAGAATCGGCCGTTCTGTACCATCCAGATCAAAAAATGTAGAGATATTTTTCGCCTGCGCTTCCAGATTCGCATAAGAATGCCTCACCAGCTTTGGACTTCCTGTGGAGCCGGAAGTTGTTAAAAGCAGCGACAGCTCATTATACAGGGGATAACCTTTGGAACCTGCAGACACAAGGATATACTGATATTTTTTGAATAGAACCGATTCCCGCTGGTCTGCCATATACGCTGGTTTCCAGATATATTCCGGCTGATAGATAGCAATCAGCCTTTCCATTAATTCCTTATCCATGGACGCTCCTAACATCAATGGAACTACATGACTGCTTACCGCCCCCAGATAACCTATGGCGGCGCCTGCACTATTATCATTTAAGATAAATATTAATGTTCTTTTATGGATTACTGCATAGAATTGAGAGGCAAATTCTAAAATCTGTCCATAAGAACACTGATTTCCTTCGCTGTCTATGATTGCAATCTTATTCTGATCCTTCTTATCAAGCTCTAAAAACATATATTTTATTCCTTAAATTCAATCTCAAACCTGCTTCTGTCAGAAGTATGGTATCCCCCTCCGATGACCAGAACCTGTCCGGTTGTATAACTGGACAGATCTGAGGCAAAATACAGACATCCGTCTGCAATCTCTTCCGGTTCTCCAAGCCGCCCCATTCCTGCCTGCAGGCATTCAGTTTTATATTCTTCTTTCAGTGAAACCTTCAGACGTTCCGTCTGTATCATTCCCGGCGCTATCGCATTCACGCGTATACTATAAGACGCCAGCTCTTTTGCCATAGATTTGGTAAGCGCTATCACTGCGCCTTTACTGGCAGAATAGGCGGTCTGTCCTCTGCTTCCTTCAACACCGGTAATGGATGCGATATTTATAATGCTTCCGCTTTTTTGTTTCATCATAAACCGGGTAGATACAAGCTGCGTCAATTCCAAAAGGCCGAATACATTCACCTCAAACATTTCTCTTGTCCGATCCAGTGAAATCATTCCGAATGCTTCGTTAAAAATCAGCCCCGCATTATTTACCAGAACATCAATCCTTCCCGCTTCCTTTTTCAAACGCAGGATATTTTTTCTTATTTCTTTCTGGCTTGTTACGTCAAAATACACAGGAATGAGCCTTCCTTTTTCTGCCGGGGTGATCTGAGAAACCCATGCATCCAGACAGCCTTCCGTTCTTGCATTGGCATAGACAATAGCGCCCTCTTCTAAAAACCGCTTTGCGATTTCCCGGCCTATTCCCCGGCTTGTCCCTGTTATAAGACATACTTTGTCAGACAAAATACCTTCCTTTGTTATCACTTTTCGTACCTTTACATTTTTAAATAGGATTCTTTTAATCGTTTTCTGTCAACTTTTCCATTTGCATTATATGGGAATTCTTCTACTCTTATCTTAATGTTGGGTATCATATAATCAGGAATTTTTTCCCTTAACATATCATCTAAAACTTCATCATCAAACTTCTGCCCTATATAGAAGAAAACAATTTTTTGCTTTTCATCATCATATACGCACGCACAAGTTTCAATTTCGGCAATTCCCCCGGCGGCGACCTCAATTTCGCCCAATTCAATCCTGTGCCCCATATGTTTGATCTGAAAATCCTTTCTGCCCAAATAGATAATCTCATCTCTTTCATTAAGCTTAACTAAATCACCGGTACAGTATATTAAATCTCTATATTTCTGATTTAACGGATTTTGAATAAATACTTCATTACTCTTTTCTGTATTTTTATA
Source organism: uncultured Dorea sp. (assembly GCA_910589275.1). Classification (GTDB taxonomy): domain Bacteria; phylum Bacillota; class Clostridia; order Lachnospirales; family Lachnospiraceae; genus Claveliimonas. The sequence continues at coordinate 19,044 of CAJUTH010000042.1, read as the reverse complement.
ATATCCTAATGCAAGACTTCTGCCTCTGATACATAATTCGCCGATTTCGCCCTTTGCGGCCGCTTCTTTATTTTCGTTTAATATAATAAAATCTGTATTCTGACATGCTGTTCCTATGGGAAGCGGATCATCATCTTTAAATTCCCTGTCTACAATATAATATGTGCAGACATCTGTAATTTCAGTTGGTCCATATAAATTGGCATATAATGCATCCGGTAAATATTTCCTCCATAAATTTAAATATTTATTGGGCATTACCTCTCCGCAAAATAATACCTTTTTTAAGGATGTTAAAGGCACCTTCCGCAAAGCCTTTAATTTTGCTGCCATGCATAATGCTGATGGGACGAAAAATATTGTTGTAATTTCATTTTCGTTTAAATATTTTAGCAGCTGCATGGGAAATACAAAACACGCTTTCGGAATGATATAAACTGTAGCGCCGTTTTTCAGACCGCAATATATATCTAAGATTGAATTATCAAAATAAAACGGCGCCTGATTTCCGAAACTATCCTGTTCTGTAATATGAAACGTTTTGGTTACCCATTCTGTGTACTCTATAACAGACTGATGCGATACCACCACACCCTTTGGGACACCTGTCGAACCGCTTGTAAAAAGTACATATACAGGATCCATATCAATTATTTTTCTGCGGATATCTGTCAGATATTCCAGATTCATTTCGCCCTGTATTATTTCATCATATATGAGTATCCTGCTTTTTGGTGCTATCTCCAAGATAACCGGTGCATGTTCCTTGTCTGTAATAATTACAGTTGTTTCTAATATATTAAGAATTGCTTCTATGCGCTGTGCGGGCATTGATACGTCAATTGGGCAGTAAAAATTGCCACTATACAATATCCCCATAAATGATGCGATCATTTTTACACTCTTATCAAGGTATACCACAACCGGTCTGCGTAATACTCCCAGTCTTCCAATTGCACTGCCTATTGACTCTCCATAATTTTTCAATTCTTGATAGGTATACGTCTCTCGTTCATCCACAAACGCCTTTTTATTAGGATATTTTTGTGATGATTCCTCTAAATACTCTAAAATATTTGTAGTCATATTTCCCCCTCCTCAGACCGTCTGAAAACCCTGATTCTAACAGTCTACAGCGTATTTTTGTATTAAAATAGCTTCTCGGACGGCCTGCCCTGTTATCTTGATCAACATCAAACTTCCCACAACCAATCTATTGCATGGCGGTTTGTTAATTGATAGCCTATTTTCTTATGATATCTAAGCGATGTTTCATTATGCAGTAAGATCCATCCCTGTATTTTTGAGACATTTCTGTCGCATAACCACTTAAGTCTTTGATAAGTCAAAATAGGGGCAAGTCCCTTCATTTTATACTCTTCTTTTACCGCCATTACTTCTGCCTGTGCAATACCGAAATTTATAGCTGCGATACCGGCCGCGCATATTTCATTGTCCTTATTTACAATACATAAATAAGAGCCCTCTTCTAACTCCTGTTTTTCCTGTTCTGTTCTAAAAGTCAGATGGTAATCCTTAAGAATATCTGAATTGATTATGACTTGTTCTATTTGGTCAAATTGGGAAAACTTTGGTTTTATGCAATAATAACCTTTTTTTTCCATTAGTTTTGTGTATTTTTCTATGGATTTACAGTTAGATAATAATTCCTGTGTTTTTCCCTGAATTTGTACGGACGTGCCCTCCTGTGTAAATCCAATTTCCTGTAAGCGATTCTGTACATGTAATAATTCTTTATTTTCGTGTTTCATATTATATGTATTACGAATCAACATTTTTTTGTCAAAAGCAGATATTTTAAATTTCCGTTCTCCATCGACATATAAATAAACTCTGTAATATGTGCTTTCATCGAAATAAAAAACAATTCCGTATTCACTTTTTTCAAAAAACGCTTTCTGTAATTTAATATATCTGTTTATCGCGTTGGGCATAAGATAAATATTTGAGAAAGGTACGCGGCATATTTTTTTAAACTCTTCTATTAAGCTTTTATACTCGTCTATAGATTGTAACTGTTTTATCATAGACCTCCCTCCATTTTTATTTAATACGTTCTATTAGCGATATAATGCTGTCTACCGTCTGAAAATTATCAGAAACTATTAATTCCGGGTCGATTTCAATATGGAAACAATCCTCTAATGCCATTACGATATTAATAATTTCAAAAGAGTCAATCAGGCCTGATTCCAGCAGATTTCCATGGATACTATTCTTGATTTTAGGATTAATTTTAGTTAATATATCTAATACTTGTTCTCTCATATTTTTGCTCCCTATTCTTTATTTTCATATTGTTCTTAAACATCTAGCAGCCATTCGTCCACGTATTTATCCATAATATTATATCCTAAACTTTTATGATATTTTAGAGAAGGTTCGTTATAAGCTGAAATCCAGCCTTGAACAATCTGAATATTTTTATCACAAAGCCATTTGTTCCTATAATATGATAAAATTGGGGCAAAGCCTTTCATTTTATACTCCGGTTTTACAGCCACTGCTCCTTCCCGGACAATCTTCTTTGCGATATCAATATCTACAATTCCGCCAGCGCAAATTTCATCACTGCTATTGACAATACACAAATATATACCTTTTTCTAATGCTTTTTTTTCCTCAGGCGTTCTGTACGTCATCTGATAGTCTTTAATAACATTAGATTCCAGTATGATGCGTTCTATCTCGTCAAAACGCGAAAAATCAGGCGCTATGCATCGATACCCCTTTTTCTCCATTTCGTTTATGTGTTTTTCTATAATCTTACATTTAGAAAATATATCCTGCGAGTTTCCCTGCACTCTTACTAAGGTTCCTTGCTTTTTGAATCCAAGTTCCTGCAGACGATTTTGTATATTTAATAATGTCGAATTTCTTTTCCTTGTACGGTATATATTACGTACTAAAAGCTTATTGTCACGGATAGGTACTTCAAATTCACTTTTTTCATTTACGTATAAATATACGCTGTAATGTGTAGATTCATCAAAGAAGAATACAATTCCGTTATCATCCCTTTTATAGCTGACCCTGCGCAATTCTATATAACGGTTTATATCATCCGGCATAAGGTAGATATTTGAAAAAGGCTTTTTACATACTGCTCTAAATTCGTTAATTAGAGTCCGATACTCGTCCATTGACCTTAATTCTTTTATCATGGTTTATCTCCTTATAGACTTATTCAAAATTTCCACAAAGTTTTTTGACCATTTCCATAATTGCCTTTACTGTACAAAAATTTTCAAATGTTATAGCATCTATATCGATAGATATATCAAAGGCCTTTTCTAATTCAACTACTAAATTGATTATGATAAAGGAATCAACGATACCCTCTGAAAACAAATCCAGTTCAATATCATCTAATTCCTCTCCGCTGATTTCACATAAAATATCTAAAATTTTTTCTTTCATATCGTTCACTCTCCTCATTAACAATTAAATTTATAAATCTCATATGCCTCTCTAACTAAAGATAAACCATCCTTTTCTAACAAATATACTCTGGGCAGTTTTCTGCTTAGAAACAAATAAATACCTTCTGTTACAGAATAAGCGCCAATTTTTTCAAACACGAACATATCCCCTTGTTTTACATCTGTAAGCGGAACGCTTCTTACAAGAACATCTGCTGCTGTACATAAAGAACCGCAGATACACAGGCCATTTTTGCTTTTTTCTTCTTTTTGAAGATTTACTTCAGTAAATTCTTCCGTCTCCTTACGATAATAATAAACCGGCGGCACTCTGACTCCCATCACCTGTCCATAATAATTGACATGGTTGATACCTCCGTCTACAATACAATATTTCTGGTTGTCATTACATTTAGTATCTACAATTTCTGTTATATAGCTGCCACAGTCCGCCGTCAGAAAGCGTCCCATTTCTAATGTAAGCCGCCTTTTTTCCAAAACCTTTTTAAATGCTTCCTTACACTCGTCCAACTGCCGCATTTCCTGTTCGTCATTGCCAAAATATTCAACCCCAAAACCAGGCCCATACTCTAACTTCTCTATTATAATCTGGGATTCCCGCTCTAGTTCCTCACAGAAGGTAAGCAGTTCTTCTATCTCTTTTACTACTTTTTCACTCCTTTTTTGTGTCCCGGAATAATATTGGATTCCCTTTATCCTGATATTAGGAAACTCTTCTCTTCTCCTGAGCATTTCTCGGATTTCATCTTTGCCTGCGCCAAACTGATTACCGCTTGTTAAGCGGACTAATGCATTTACAACGATTCCCTGTGAAAAAGCGCATTCCTGAATCAGCAGCATCTGCTGTCTTGATTCAATTGTGTACATTCCTACCCCCCAGATCATTGCCCGCTTCACATCGTCTTTCTCTTTATTTACTCCTGACAGAACAATCTTATTCATTGCAATATTTTTCTTTTTGCAGATAGACAACTCGCCCGGGGAGCAGACCTCAAAACTGTCAACTAAATAATCTAACGTCTCAATTAAAAAAGGGTTGGCTTTCATTGCATAGCACAATTCCATATGCGAATCCATCTTAAGTTCTTTCGCAATATGTGAAACCCTTTTTTGCAGGCGTATGGTATCAAATATATAAGCTGGTGTAGCGTTTTCATTTTTCAGTTGTTTTAAGATTTCCTGCCGCATGTTATTCTCCCTTAAAAAAATTTTTCTTTAATTTTTTCCTGTCTATTTTTCCATTTGCCGTTAACGGCATACTTTCTACATTCACAAACCGTTCTGGTATCATATACTTTATAAGTTTTTTCCTAAGGGCTGCCCTTATATTCTTTTTCTCCACATTTCCTTGGAAGACGGCTATAATTTTTTCCGCTTGTTCATCATACAAACAGCAGACCCGTTCTATTCCCTGAATTTCACTGATATAAGTTTCTATTTCTCCTAACTCTATTCGGTGTCCCAGATGTTTGATCTGAAAATCTTTCCTCCCAACATAAACAAAATTTCCGTCTTCCCGGTAATAAGCCATATCTCCCGTTCGGTAAATCATTTCCATATAATTGTGATTGAGCGGGTTCTGTACAAAAGCTTGTTTTGTCCTTTCCATATCTTTGAAATACCCCAGCGCCAAGGAATTTCCCCCTACGCAGATTTCGCCTGGAGTATCATGCGTACATATCTCCTTCTCCCCATCCAGAAGAAATACCCTATCATTTGGAAATGCTTTTCCAATCGGAATTACCTTTTCATCTAAATTTTTATTATTAATTATATAATATGTACAATTACACGTTATTTCTGTCGGACCATATAAATTTACAAACATTGCATCCGGCAATACCCGTACCCATTCAGCCAAATGTCTAACAGGCATCACTTCGCCGCTAAACAGAACCTTATTAACTGTTTTCGGAATTTTATATGAAAAACTATTTAGAGAAGAAATTACACATAATGCAGACACCGCCCATATAAGTGTTGTAATTTTTTCTGAGTCCATAATATCTAAAAGATTTTTGGGAAAAGCAAAATATTCTTTCGGGATAATATACATTGCAGCACCCGTCATAAGCATGGAATAGATATCCTTCACAGAGACATCAAAATCAAAAGGAGCCTGATTCCCAATAATATCGTCTGCGGTAATAGAAAACATTGACGTAAAATAATGCATAAACTCAATCACTGATCTATGTCCTACAACAACTCCCTTTGGTACTCCCGTAGACCCAGATGTAAAATTAACATATAAGGCGTCGGTATCAACCATCTTTTCTCTGATTAACCGAAGACGTTCCTGATGAATCTCCGTATTCAGCAAATCCTCCGCTAAGACAACGGTACCCTCAAAATTCATTTCCTGCAGAGCCTCTAACCGTTCCTTATCCGTAATAATGATAGGCGATGACACAGCGGCCAGTATTTTTTCTACCCGGTCTTTCGGCTGAATTGGATTGACCAGAGAATATGCCCCCCCTGCATAAACAATGCCGAAAAAAACTTCTACTGTCAGTACGCTCTTTTCCATATAAACAGGGATTGTTTTCCCAAATATCTGCTGTGCTTCTAGAGCGCTTCCGATCTTTTGAGCGTCACTGCATAAAGAAGAAAAATCCCTTTCTTCTTTCACATCTTTTACTGCCGTTTTATCTGCATATAATACTGCGGATTTTTCCAAAAATTCTAATACATTTTTCTCCATAATATACTCCTGTTATCTGCCTAATTTACTTTTTCATCTGGTCTGAATATCATTTCTCCATCCATTCCGGAAAATTTCATAATATCCATTGCCTTATACAAATACTCAATCAGCACATACAAGTATTCCTCCAATGTCAGATATTTGACTTCAGAATATGTAACTACCCGATACTTCTTATTTTTCAAATCCTTTCCAAGATTCAGCGCCTTTTGTACGCTTGGATAGACCGGAAGTTCGCTTCCAGAAATTTCCTCTATTAATGATGCACGGACTTTCTGAGCAGCCAATAAAGGCGGCATATTCAAAAGTTCAAGAATTAAGTTTGCAGTATAGGATACAACAGGCTCGCTCCATTCATATAGATTCCTGCACAGATATTCTGTTTTATGTTCTTCTACAAACTGGCTCAATCTAATATCTGACATACTTTCCAACTGATTAAATCGTTTTGTCTCTTCTGTAAAATATTGTATTACTGCTTCTACAGAATAAAAATTATCATTGATTAGCTGCCCTGCGATATCATCCGCCGGCATTCCCTGTTCACACAGCTTTAACAGTTCTTTATCTGTGCTGGCGAATGCTAGAGTATGATAATCTATTGGCAGGCGCATATATCCTCTTAATAGATAATCACTGACTCTTTCCCGGTCTTTTACAATCTGGGGATAATATCCCCCAAAACCATAATCCGCAATGGTAATGATCCGGCAGGACTCACTCAACGTCCGCCTGTCTAATATTTTAAGTAAGAATCTCTCTTTTTCACAGGAAGAACGCACATAAACGGCACAACATCTGCAGACGTGGATATATTCCTGCAGCCGGTTCATATAGGGTTCCATTATTTCCTGTTCACTAAAATACACGATATTATATTGCTCCATCAGAGGCTGATGAGTCTGTATCAATAGGCTTACCTGTCCAACAAGCTGTGTTCCCATACAAACCATCAATTTTTTTCCATACAATAAATGTTCCACTAGTTCACAACTAATATAATCCCGGTATTCTTTTTTTCCTAAGTACTCCAACCGTCTTCGTAATACATTAAATTTGTTTTTTGTACATATGATTATCACTTGTTTTTCTGCAAATTTCATATCAGCAAACAAAACTGTTTTTATATCCCAGTCAGAATAGGGCTGTAATCGGATTTCGTTATTATATTCGCTGATAACTGTACTTATATTTAATAAATCACAATATTTCACCAGAAACTGAATAATCTCTTCTTGTTCTCCATATAAGAGGATTTCCTTTTTTTTAATGTCGCCGCATAGTCTGCTTAACTCCATATCTGCTCCTTACCATATACGCATGATTTCCATTGCCTTTTTCGTATATTCTGCATAGTGTTCTATGTACTCGGCGAAAGTCATATATACACTCCCTTCGCCGGTTATTATTTCATATTTTGTTGTGTCATTTATAAAATCTAACTGCAGATGTTTTACAACGCTAGGATAAATCGGTACGTCGCCACCCAGATGAATATGATCCGGCGCCTCTTCTTCTATCTGAGACAAATCAGGAACTGAAATATTAATCTTATCAAGAAATCTTCTGATATATTCCCAGATAATGCATTTATTAGGATGTATATAATTTTGATATAGCATTTTCGTACAATAATTTTCTCGTATGTAATCTCCGACCGTAATATCAATATTTTTTTCTGCAATATCAATTAGTTTTAAACAACGCTTTTTATTTCCATCTACCTGTTTTTTTGAATAATAGTTTTCATCGGAAAGACATTTTACAATCTGTGCCGTAGTTTTCCCTTCCAGTACCATTTTGTTAATATTACGATCTGCTTTTCTATATAAGGAATGATAAAAATCCATATTTCTCCTTATATGATAAGGATGCATATACCATTCATTTAATACAGTCACCTTTGTGTCAATCTGTGGCCAATACAAGGAAACTACTAAATTTGATATACTGACGCTCTGGCAGCCCTTCGGTAATTCATCAGACGATAAAAAATAAATACTATCGTGATCCAGCATTTTTGGTGTATACACATATAAATCACAGAGTTCCTTTGTATAAAACAATACACGATTTGATATTACCGGCTGGTCCTTTAAGGACTGCGTCCAAATAGATGCATACTCTTTATTAAATGCGGGGATTTGTGTGATGCACTGATACAAATCCCGCAGTACGCATTGTCCATAAAACAAGGCAATTTTTTTTCCTTGAAAAATAGCTGAAGCAATGTGGGATTCCACAAAGTCTTCATACATTCTGGATCCTTCTGTAACAAGCTGCTGTTCGATAGTTTTAAATGCAATTGGGCCGCAGACAACGATATAATCTTTGTCTTGTATTTCTTTCTTATTAAACTGTTTTACATCAAGCTGCTCCAAAAACATCTTCTTTCCCCATTCTTTTCTAATATTGCTGACACAATGGGAAATATTTAAGATATCTTTGTATTCTTCATAAAATTTCTCTGCAATTATTCCGGCGCCAAACAAAATAATTCTTCTGTTTAACAGCCTTTGTTTTACGAGGGCTTTGATCTGTTCTTTCATAACCTTATCCGTTTCCTTATGCTTCTAATATAGTTTTCATGAATTCTATAATAGAATTACCGGTACGGAAATGATCAGGCGTTACCAAATCAACGTCGATCTGAATCGAAAAATTCTCCTCAAGGTCTACAACAAGATCTACAATATCGAATGAATCCAAAATACCAGACGCCAGCAGATCTCTGTCCATATCCTCTACAATTTCCTCGTTGTTTTCTTTTAATATTTCTAAAATCTTTTCCTTCATAATCGCGCTCCTCCTTAAATTATTTTATCAGTTCTAATTTTCCATATTCTCCACATTTTTTATGTAAAAGTTTATGATAGTTTATCATTTTTGAAGAAACAGCAAATGTATATACGTGTTTCCCTTCTTTTAGCAGTTCCTGCAGCAGATAATTGCTTAATAACAGATAATAATTTGTGTTCCTATAATTCGGCGATACAATCGTGCCTCCGACAACTGCAATATCTCTCGTTTCTGCATAGGCGGCGCTGTGGGCGGCAATGTTTCCGGATTCTCTGATAATGTAGCTCCGCCCGGTTCCCGTCCGTATTCTATCGGCTAACTGCGCTGCCAGGTTTTCCGCCTCATAATGCCCTCCAATCTCTGGATCCCCGCAGATTAATTCGGCAATTTCTCTCGCATCGGCTTCTTTTGCCTTTTCTATTGGGTGTCCGGAATCTATTTTACGGTAGTGATCCATAAGAAAGATTTCTCCATAGGATGCATGATAAAGCCCGCATTTTTTTTCTATCTGCTGTATTATGCTCTTTGGACCGGATATCATCGAAACCCTGTGCGTCTGGATCAGATGCAGGATATTTTCCAGTTCATACAGCGTGTTACGGCTGTATATCTGAAAACTATCATAATATTTCATCATGATCCATTGAATACCTTGATGATCTTCTTCCATCCATACAGTAACATTATCTGTAGATATTCCGTAATTCAAAATATCTAGATACAAATAAATACAATTAGCAATATCCTTTTTGAGATATTCTAATATTCTGTTTTTTTCGTCTGCCTCTACAACTTTCATAAATCCGGTTTAATCATTCTCCTTCCTGCTTTTTCAAAAAAATATCCAGCGGCTGCAGAAAACTGATATTCCCCTGACTTAATGATAGATGAAGGTTCAATGAAGCTGTATTATCTGTAGAAATACGGCTGTACAGTGTCCGGCCGTCTCTTTTTTTCAGCACATCAAATTCATAAGCATATAAGCTGATGCCGGCGCCTTTGGCCTGCCATTCCGGTAAAATTGCTCCCAGTACGGTTTCGTAGGTATGAGGATCCAGCTTTAAGGCAATGAGTACACCGATCATTTTTTTTTCATAATAACAGCCGAATATTACGTGGTTTTTCTGGCTTTGCTGGAAAATATAATCTCTTAAAACACGATGGCCGATTTCTTCCTTGTAATCTACAGATAAGAAAAAACGTCTGTCTTTCTTAAATGCTTTCTCGGCAATATCATAGACTTCATCTGTAATACTGCCTAATTCCTGTACATCCAGGCGTATCAGTTTGGAAAAATCGCTTTCTATACGGCGGAGATCGATTTTTGCTTTTATCGTCCGATCTACCCATATGTATTGATTTTCTGACAATATTTTTTTGTTCTTTTCATCGGACGGTTTTACTTCCAGACGAATATAATCTGCTGTTAAAGCCTGAAAATTATATTGTCCTTTCTCATCAACCGTGTCCTTAATGTATTCCCACTGATTATTGCCGTTCACGTTCTGCTTCCTCTTGCTTTTCCATCAAATATACTTTTTCTTTCGCTTTTATGCCATAGTACAGCACATCGTTTACCGGTGTTTTAACATTGTATTTTTTCCCATATTCCATTACGGTTCCTGCAAAAGAGTCTATCTCCGTCCGTCTTCTCGCTTCTATGTCCTGCAGCATAGATGTTTTCTTTTCCGGCGGATAATGAATCAGTATATTTACCACATCCTCCAGATCTTCTTCTGTCAGGTGTATCTTTTTGGCGCGTGCGATATTTAGGATTTCGCCCATAGATGCCCTGAGTAATATTTCTATCTCATGGAACATTCCAAAATACTTAAATTTTGCCCCTGTAATAACCGACACCTGATTAGAGCCTATATTAATCATCCATTTTCGCCACAGCATACGTAACATATCCGGATATATTTTTGCGGGAATGCCTGCCTGTATTAAATAATCCCTTACGTCCATCACTTCCCGGGCGTATTCCTCGTTCCTGGCATATCCTAACTGTATTTCTCCGCTTACAGAGAAAGAGACTTCATATTGTGAACGAGCCGCGTCCGTGCGCATCACGATTCCATATAATACTTTATTCTCTGGAAATATTTTTTTGATTCTATCCGTTGCAGTAACACCATTTAGTAAAGGTAAAATAACCGTATGCGTATCAACGACGGATAATAAATCGTTTAAAGCGCTTTCTAGATCATAATTTTTTGTGCAGATAATAACCAAATCCAAACTGCTATTTTCATCACATTTTTCACAATTTATTGTCCTTGGATGCCATATTGTATTATTCACTTTAAGACCTTTCTTAATTCTCTCTGTCCTTTGTGAATTACCAATTACATAAAAATTCTCCGAATATTCTTTGCACAAAAAACTGCAGAGCATTCCTCCAACCGCGCCTGTCCCCATGATTCCAACTCTATTTATCATTCTGCTTATACCTTGTTTCCCATATATTTTTTAATCGCTCCCTGTCAAGCTTGCCGACATAATTTTTTGGCAGTTCCTCTATTTCTATAAATTCTACCGGTATCTTGTATGTTTCTAATTTCTTTAGAAGATAATTTTTCAGCTCATTTTTTTCAACGATTCTGTCTTTTCTTACTACAACAAACATAATTGGTACATTCCCCAGAATGCTGTTCTTATCTTTTACCGGGATACATGCACAATCAACAATTTTTTCATTCGTCATTAATGCATCTTCTATTTCAAACGGAGAAACCTTTTTACCGCCGACATTTATAACATCATTTGCCCTTCCTACCAAAAAAATAAATCCGTCTTTGTCTATATAAGCCAAATCACTGGTAGCAAGTCCGCCTGCCGCTAATACTTTTTTTGAAAGTGCGGGATCATTCCAATAACCCTTCATACATGTTTTTCCGCAAATAACTAACCGTCCAATCTTATTTTCCGAAGACTGAATCACCTGATTATCCTCATCAATAATTTTTACCGCCATATTCTTTACCGGTTTTCCAATGGATTTCAGCTTATCAGGATGAGAATTCAAGTCCATATAAACAGCTCTATGTGCCTCTGTTGCACCATAATTAATCAGTAATCTGGTATGCGGAAGAGCCTGCATCATTTTCTTCTTCAACTCCATGTCCATCGGCGCGGTGCCTATTTCGACATAACGCATATTTTTCAGAAACAGATCTATATGTCCTCTTGTTGCCCTGTCTATGATCTTCAATCCGGAGGGGGCGCCTGAAAAAGCAGTACATCTGTAGCTGTTGAGCCGTTCCTCCATACTTTTAATATTTGTAAATCCATTGTGGACGATTAACGATGCTCCTTTGTAAAGGAATGCCCGCATTGTTCCCAGTGCATTCGAATGATTCAAGGGCAGCGGCGCCAAAATAACTTCATCTTCCTGCATGTCGACTGCGTTTATAATATTATGAGCGCCCGCTTCTAGAACCTCATGTGTTAAAACCACCCCTTTTGCTAAACCGGTCGTGCCGGTCGTATAAATAATATCCGCGATATCACCCATATGTATATCAGCATCTGTTAGATTGTCTGTACCGGAATAACTATAAATTTCGTTATATGTAATGGATGCAATCTCATAACACCCGGAATCCTCACTGGCAAAAAAGCATGCCGCATTGGTGTTTTTAATAATATGGTTTAATAATTCCCGTTTTGCATTGACTGCGGCCGGAACACAGATTGCTCCTAGCATATGCAGTCCAAAGTAAACTGCAAAATATTCTTTTATTGGAACTGCCGATAGAAGAACACGATCTGATTTTTTAATGCCTCTGTCTTTCAGAAAACCTGCCGCTTTATTGGCTAATGTCAAAAGTTCTGCATATGTCAAATCTCCATTCATTGCGGCAATTGCTAATTTGTCAGGTGTGTGTTCGGCATGTTTTCGTATCATTTCTTCAATAGTGCTATGCATAGTAAGTCTCCCATTTACCAACTTTATTGAAAATGAATCCCATGTTGTCCTAATAGTTCTATTCCTTTTTCATAGGATATCAGGTCAGACATTTCTTCCATCGTTATTTCAATATTAAAAGCGTCTTCCAGCTCTGCGATCAGATTAATATGTCCTACCGAATCCCACAGCTCTACATCTGTCATAGCAGGATTATTTTCCAGTTCATCCTCAGATAAAGAAAAAACGCTCATAAATATAGTTTTATATGTTTTAAAATCACTCATAATTAACTCCTTTGTTCTAATACCCATTCATCAGCAATTTTACCAGTATTCAAAAACCCCATACTTCTATGGAATTTCATTGATTCCAGATTCTGCTGTTCACACCAGGAAACATACTTTTGATGACAGCCATTAATAGCATTATCTAATACAAAACACATCAATGCGGCGCCTAAGCCATATTTCATTTTATATTCTTCCTTTACACATATCCCGTCGCCTGTTCTGAAATTGAGCCCCGGAGCTAGATAGATACAGGCGCACAATTCCTCTTTTTCATTGTAAATTCCCATATATTGCTCATTTTCTATCTCTTTTAAATATTCGGCGTTACTCTTATGCACGAAATTATAGATATGAAACTCCTTTGTATTTTTTCTTAATGCCAGCATGTCATCCAAATCTTTTTCTTTTAAATATGAAACAAAAAAATTTCCCTTTTTTAATATTCGGTCGTACATAGCTTTCTGCTTTTTCAAACGATCCCCGGCTTCTAACGGAATGCACATTTCTATCGAAGAATATGCCATATGAAATCCAGAAGACACAAGTTTTGTTTCAAAGAGCTCAAGCTCTGTTCCTTTCTGCTCCTTTTTGTAGGTATTTCTTATTGCTAATGCTTTATCCAGCGGAGGAATTTTCCAATCATTACTTATATCTACATAATAAATTCCTCTATAATACTCTTGTTCATCGCACAAAAACACGCCGCCCCTGCCCTGCTCTTCAAAATAAAGGCTGTCTGAAGCGATATAGCGATTTACCATATCCAATGACAAGTAAATATTGGTAATGGGAGTATCGCACTGCCTTTTCAGCCGCCTGTATAGTTCGAAATATTCCTTTGAACTTTTAACCTTTTTCATAAACTCTCCTTATAACACGGTACCTTCTGAAATCTTAAACCGTGCGCCATGTCCGGGAAGAACTTCTACTGTATCAGGAAATGACAGTATAATCGGTTTTGTATACCGCATGTAATCTTGTACATTTCCTCCGGGAAATCGTAATATCGGCTCTCTCCCTTTTAGTAAAGAATCACCGGAAAACAAATAAGTATTACAAAACAGATAGAAGACGCTGTCTGCAGAATGGCCGGGCGTACATATCATTTGAAATTCTAGATTTTTCCACTTATACACATCTCTATCATTTAAGGTAAAATCACAGGTAACACGAAACGGTATAATGTTATCTAATTCTTCTTTTTCCCATATACTATCTTTCCGAAAGAAATTAATATGATTTGCGACTGCCGACAAATTTTTTCTAGGATTTTCTAAAATATCTTTTCCGCTTTCTGCACAAATAACTACGGTATCAAACTGTTTTCTCAGATTTGGAATACTCATGATATGATCGTAATGGCCGTGTGTTAACAATACAGCAATACGCTTGATTTCCAGGCTTAACAAGAAATTCTGCAATTCATCCGATTGTACTGCGTCTATTAATAACGCATCATTTCCCTCTATAAAACAATAGGTATTCGCATCGATTACTTTCGTTTTGAAAATATAGATCGTATTTCCCGCGGCTTTTATTACTTCCATCTTTACAGCTTAACTCCGTATTTCTTCAATATATCGATTCCGGTAAGATAAGAATTAAATTTTAAAATGTCATCCGTATCAAACAGAATATCATATTCATCTTCCAACTTAGTAATTAGAGAAATATGTCCGATAGAATCCCAATCTTTTATTCCATTACGTGTCACATTTTCCGGTAAAAAATTCTGTTTCAATCCGAAGATTTCTACAAATACACGATTGTATTTCTCCACAGTATTTCCTCCATCTATTTCTAATATTTCTAACATCATCTGCATGCGCTAAAACCCATGTTTCACCTGATCAATAGCTGTTAAGAGCTCCTCATAATCATCCCATTTTACATTGCCCAAATGTCCGACCCTTACAAGAATCTTCCTAAGTTCTCCGCCGCTCGGCGTCACGATCATCCCATACTCTTCCTTGAGCTTCTGATACAGTCTTTCTGCATGCGGATCTGCCGCAATCGGCGTCAGCGCGTTCGACAAAGGATATTCCGGAACCAGAAATCCCAGCCTGACTACCTCCTGCCTGAAACGGCATGCTAGGCTATGCATATCCTTGCGTATCTCTTCCATGCCAATCTGCCGCATCTGTTTCAGCCGCTGATTCAGAGTCAGAAAAATTCCTACAGCAGGAGTAAAGGGCGTCTGCCCTCTTTTCAGATTATCAATATGCTGCTTAAAATCCAGATAGAAAGAACCTGACTGAATCAAAACCACCCGTTCCCGATATAATCTTTCACTGACAACAATCATTGAGGCGCCTGGCGAAAGGGCCAGCGCCTTCTGCGAGCTTACGATCAACACGTCTATGTTCTGTGTTTCAAAGTTTATCTCATCAGCCCCATATGCCCCGATAGCATCCACAATCAGATACATTTTATTTTCTCTACAGAATTCTGACAGCATATTTATATCATATAGCTGTCCGGTAGACGTTTCATGTATATTGACAAGCAGCCCTTTATAATCGTTCTTCCTATAAGGAGCTAATCGTTCTTTTGTCAGCGTTTCTCCAAAAGAGAGGGTTACTTCATCAAAAGGGATTTTATGTATCCTGCAGATGTCCCCGAACCTTTTTCCAAATCTTCCGCCCTGGATGACCAAAAGCTTGTCATCCGGAGTAAAGCAGTTTATGACGGCAGCTTCCATTGCCGCAGTTCCCGAGGCAGTCAGAAAAACTACCTTAGCGTTTTTTGGTGCACAGACGCTTTCTTTCAATAGCACCTCGTTCTCCAACATAATTTCAGAAAATTCCGGCGTTCGGAAATACGGCGTCTGTTCTGCATTCATTTTCAGAGTATCCGGGAACATTTCAACTGGTCCTACTGTAAATAGCTTCATAGCCGGTCCTCTTTCTGGGTAGCACAATAATTCAGTATCCGCTCATAGTCATCGAAATAGTCTATTTCCGACCAAAATAACCCTTCTACATCTCTTGTATAAATCTGATGTTCATCTTCTTTTGTGAAGGAATACAATGTATCTTCCCACCACAAATTGTGTTTGGATGCATTGATAAGTTCATTCAAACGTTTCGTAAAATGCGGCATAAACATTCTGCTTATTTTAGAAACTCCTACATATTCGCAGCTTCTGTATTGTAATGGCAGCTCCTTGCCGTATTTCCTGATACACCCGTTATCCGTAGTCGAAAAGAAGTAATCTCCGGTTTTTCGTCTTGATTTATCTACCAGCATTACAGCTTGATGCGGATCTTCCACAATCATCTTAAGAATCACATCAGAAAAAAATACATCAGCATTAATAACGAGACAGTCTCCCTCTAATTCCTCTCTTGCAAACCACAGACTTGCTATACTATTTGTGACATCGTAAAACGGATTGACGTAATATGTCACCTTATAATCCTTCAAGGCATCCCGGATTATGTTCTGCTGATAGCCGATACATACAACTGTTTCAATCCCTTTTCTCTGGAGCATATCAACGGTCAGCCGGATTAAAGGCACTCCTTTAACGGGTAATGTAGACTTTGGTATCTCCTTTACCATACGGGAAATTCTTGTTCCCCTTCCTGCCGCCAGTAAAATCGCCTTCATCTCAAATCTCCTACTCTATCTATCATTTGTGATTATCCATTTTTTGATAAAATCTTTGACGAAGTTTTAATAATTCCAGATCTTCCGGAAGTAATTCACAGAGCTGCTGCATAACAGGTAATGCCTGTGCATATTGCTCCTGTTCAATCATAGCGGAAAGATTGTTTTTCATCTGTCCGGCAAGCGATTCAAATTCCGGCCCTGCATTCCGCGCCGGATTATCGACGGAGTTTTTCAATTGCCGGATAATTTCGTGAATCACACTTGTCATGGAAGGATAATATTTCAGAGCCTGACGAAACAGCCTTGCGGCATCTGGAAGCTTCTGCTCTTCTATGCATGTCAGTCCTTCCGATACCAGAACCGCAAAACGGCAGTCTTCCGGGAGAAGATTTCTTCGCTCCTCAGAAAACATATCCTCACGGTACTGGCTTTTATAATAGAAAAGAACAGACTGAATATACTCAGACAAGCCTTCTATAAGCGCAAGACCTGACGGATATTCCCGAATCAGTCTTTTCTCCCAAATCAGCTTCTCCACCCACAATCCGTGCAGAGGAGCTGTCTCTTTCAGATTCTGCGCGGTTTCCCGAAGTCTCGGAAGCTGATCCATAGAGGCTTTTTCTATGATCTGCCTCATATACAGCTTCCATGCTTCCAGATCCGCCAGCTTTACAAATCCGGACAATTCCATGTTTCCATAAACAGCATCCGTTATAATCTGACGTTTTAGATATGGGGACACCGTTTCTTCCATACACTGGAGGAATTGTGCTGTTTTACTATCATGATCTTCTTTCCTGTCAAGAATACGCGCCTTCTGAAAACGAAGATAAGGGTTCTCCCTTGAAAGTTTCTTTAATACTTCTTTGAACAAGACAGGAAATTGTCCTCTCCACTGATCAAACAGAGTATAGTAGCGCTGTATCCATGCTTCATCCTCCCATGGCAGGCGGTTCAAGAAATATTCAGCCTCTTTGGCCTCTTCTAAATGCAGCGAAGCTTCTATACAGCGAAGCCTTCCCATCGAAAGCGTTTCCGGCTTCTTTACTTTGCCCTCTGTGATATTCGCGTAGCTCTGCCGCATCCACAGCTCAGGGGTGCGGTCCATATAATCCAAAAGCAGTTCAAATTCTTTTCCATAATGAAGCGTCTTCCTGTGTTCATTGAGCTGTGTACAGAGAAGAAGCAGTTCGCTGTAAAGGCAGAGCCTTGTGAGTTCATTCGGTTTTTCGTTTTCCAGAATAGCTTCTATTTCAGCCGCCGCATATTCCGGATTTCCTTTATCGCGGCAGATATCCGCCCACTGTATCTGGAGCCATTCGATATAACCGTCAGCTCCGGCTTTTCCGCGGCACATCCTGCGGGCCTTCTGGCAGTATTTGGCCGCCTCATCCAGCTTGCCCTCCGCATAATACTCCTGAGTAAGCTGGATATAATTCTTAATATAGCCTGGATTCTTATGTATAGCCTTCAAAAGCATCGGCACGTTCCGGGAGGATTTCCCGGCGCCGGCTTTTGGAACATTCAGCACATATCCGTAATGATGGACATATTCATCGAAAAATCTAACCGCCCCGGTTCTTGGAACCAATTCTTCATGGATTGCATTCTGAAAGCAGATAGAAGATGTCAGCTTCGCCATACGAAATGCATGGAAGTCAAAATACTGGATTCCATCCCAGTTAAGATAATTTCTTACCTTATAAAAACCTGTACCATAATTCTTATATTCTCCGCTCAGAAAAAAATCACGGATTTCCGTCGTATCTTCAAACCATTCGTCATCATCCAGAAACATAAACCATTCGCCCCTAGCCATTTTGAGGCCTGTGTTCCGGGCGGCCGAAAAATCATTACACCAGACAAATGGAATGATCAAATCCGTATAGCGCGATGCAATTTCACGCACCTTTTCATCCGTTCCGGTTGCAATTACAATCAATTCACTGGGCACCTGCATCAATAAAGGCCTCAAGGAATCCAGACAGCGTTCAAGAGCCGCCGGCCTGTCCGATGCAAGTAAGGAAATACTGAGCTGTATGTTCATAGCTGGGTCTCCTCTCTCCAATTTGGAATTTTGGGTTAAATAACGTCTGCAAGCAAAAAAGGACAGGCGTTTTCTTCCACATAAAAAATCCAAGCAAGATAAAGGTCTTTTATGTGAAAGAAAGCGCCCATCCAATGGACTGGCGCTTTCTGTTGTTATACCCTGAGAAATTACTGTAACAACTGAAGAACTCCCTGAGGTACCTGGTT
>CAJUTH010000041.1 GCA_910589275.1 uncultured Dorea sp. | reverse complement strand
ATAGGAATAGAAACAGGCGATGATGAAGCCCTGCGGTTTATGAATAAGGGATATACATCGGCGGACATTATAGAGCAATGCCAGAGATTAGATGCAGCAGGCATTCATTACAGTTTCTTTTATTTGGTGAGCATTTCTGGGGCAGGTCGTGGAGAGATTGGAGCAAAATTGACGGCTGATATATGCAATCAGATACACCCTACACTTATCGGGGCAAATATGCTTACGATTTATCCCGATTCTGAACTTTATGCTGAAATACAGCGTGGGAACTGGCAAGAGGAAGGCGAACTTGAAAAATACAAAGAGGTACGGACGCTCATTGAAAATTTGCAGATACCTACCATCTTTGCGGCAATGGGAGCTTCCAATGCGTTCCAATTTCACGGGCAACTGCCGAAAGACAAGGAAAAGCTGTTGGTATTTCTCGATGAAATCATTGGAGACGTCAGTGAAGAAGAATTGCAGCGGTATAGAAGAAGTGTCCATCATCTGTAAGAGCAACATTTTGTGGGCCTACCGTTATGTGCAGAGAACTACACAAAAAAGAGGTATCTAAAACACCTTAAAATCAGCGGTCACAAGTCCACATCCAATACCCGGTACTGAATGAAGAACGAATGCCAGACATTGCAAAGGAGCTGAAAAGCAAGTATAATTAACCTATCTTGAATTAGAGAAGGGTGTCTGTCATGATAGAATGTATCATTGTTGGGGCTGGGGGATTTATGGGAGCAGTCTGCAGATATTTAATCGGAATGTTCCCGTTGAAAGAAGGATATGTATTTCCAATCAAAACACTAATAATAAATATTGTGGGATCATTTCTGATTGGAATTGTGACCGCATTGGCTATGAAAACAAATTTTCTGAATCCCAGAACGGTATTATTCCTGAAGGTTGGGATATGCGGAGGTTTTACGACATTTTCCTCCTTCGCATTGGAGACAACAGATTTGGTGAAAGATGGGAAAATGCATCTGGCTGTCATTTATACGGTACTGAGTGTTCTGCTTGGAGTATTGGCTGTATTTGCAGGCCAGGGAATCGTCAGAAAGGGTTAAGGGAATTATGGGCAGAAGGGGATATGCGCCGGAGGATGAAAAGCAGTTTACCGGAAGACAATTGGAATTGCTGCAAAAAGCGGCGGATGAAGTTCTGTTTCTTTTAAACCGGGGATATGATGTCAAACCCGTCACAACCTTTGTGGGTAATCATTACATGTTCTCAGAACGGCAGCGTTTGGCTCTGGCAAGATCAGTGTCGGCAAAGGAATGTATTCAAAAACGGATAAATAAAGAATTGTTGCAAAGGGGAAGTAAATATTTTCCAGAAACAGTGCATATAGACGGCTTTAATACGATTATCACATTAGAAGTAGCATTGTCCGGCTCGCCTGTATTTTACTGCAGGGATGGTGCGCTGCGGGATCTAGCCGGATTACGGGGGACATACCGCATCACTAATAAGACGCAGGAAGCGATCAGGCTGCTGCTCGGACATCTGGAACTTCTGAATATATCGGAAGCCGTTTTTTATTTAGATGCGCCTGTATCTAATTCCGGCAGACTGTCGGGATTAATCCGGGAGTGTTCCCTCGAATATCATATATCTGTGCAGACACAGATCATCCCGGATGTGGACCGGGTTTTAGAACAAATGGCGGGTGTAATCAGCGGAGACGCTATTATTCTAAACCGTTGTAAGAGCTGGCTGAATATTATGCCGTTGATTTTGGAACAGATAGATTGTGTCTGGAAAATCCAGCTCTAAGATGCTTTATATTTCTACTGCATTCTCTTGGTAGAAATGCTGGATTGGAAAAAGTAATGTCTCTAACTGCGTAGAAACTTCTGGAACTTAATTGAATTAACTCTTAATTTTTTTCCGATATCCAGACGGTGAAAAACCCTTCTGCTTATGAAAAATCCTACTGAAATACAGTGGATTCTCATACCCCACGATCCGTCCGATTTCAGCTATCGAATAGCTTGTCGTTTCCAAAAGAGCCTGTGCATTGCTCATCCGGATAGAAACAATATACTGCATCGGCGTTATTCCTATCCAGTCTTTGAAATTTCGAATAAACCAGCTCACACTCATCCCGTGGGATCTTGCATACCGATCAATGCTGATATCCGTATTGTAATGATCATTAAAATACTGAGCCGCCATATCCATTTCACATTCCAGATATTCATTCTTTCGTACATGCCGGTCTGTTATATGCCTGTGTATCAAAATGAAAAGGTGTTTAAGAAGAAGGACCAGCATTTCCTGATAATCCTCCCGGCGCTGCTGCAGTTCAGATATCATCCGCTTAAATATCCGCTCATATTCCAGTGAAGCGCCTGTATAAAATACTCTCATATCATCCTTCATTCCATAGCTTCTCAAAATATTCGTTACATTTCCCCCTGTAAAATGAACCCAGTATACCTCCGTCTGATCCACAGCGTAATATTCATACTTCTGAAATTCCTTCGGACGGAACAACACCATGTTTCCGGCAGTCACCACCGTATCATTCTCCGGATGATCAAAATGAAAATGCGCGGCTCCCGCAGACACATAGATAATCTGAAAATCCACCCTTCCGCGTGGGCGGTACGTAGGCAGCCTTGGATGCTTATACAAGCGGTATGTGCCGCAGCTCCCCACAATCAAAGGCTTCGTTTTATCCTTAAAATCCACATGAGAATTATTCAAATATCCCGAATTTATATACATAATCTCTGCACCTCCTCTTTAGTTTTTCTTATTGTATCATTTTGTGTATGTTTTGTCCAATCGAGTTTATAGACTTATATCCAAATGATACTTATAATAAAACCAATATATAAGAGAAAAGGTGAACGCATGCTTCAATCGAAGCAAAAGAAGAGAAAAAACTGGCAAACAAAAAAGTGAATATTTAGAAAAGGAGGCTGAAAACATGATTGTACCAAAACATTATGAGAATCCCGATATTCTGCATGAAGGGACTATGCCTGCCAGAGCATACTATATCCCCGCATCAAAGAGGATGGACAATCTGACCGAACACAGGGAAGAATCTGATCGGATACAATTCTTAAATGGCAACTGGAAATTCCACTATTATGAGAGCATTTATGATGTACATGACCGATTTTTCGAACCCGGTTATGACACATCTGATTTTGACGAACAGAAAGTTCCCGGTATCTGGCAGATATATGGATACGATTCTCATCAGTATTCAAATATCCGGTATCCATTCCCATTTGACCCACCCTATGTCCCACAGGATATTCCCTGCGGTGCGTATATCTGTGAATTTAATTATCAAAAAGATAACCTAACGCCGCAGGCTTATCTGAATTTTGAGGGAGTTGATTCTTGTTTTTATGTATGGCTGAACGGCTCCTATGTCGGATACAGTCAGGTATCCCATGCCACAAGCGAATTTGATGTCTCATCATCACTGAAAGAAGGTAAAAATACTCTGTCGGTTCTTGTCTTAAAATGGTGCGACGGCAGCTATTTAGAAGATCAGGACAAATTCCGCATGAGCGGTATTTTCCGGGACGTCTATCTCTTAAAACGTCCCAGACAGTACGTCAGGGACTACCACATTACCACCGCAGTCCATGAAAATACAGCAGAAACAATAATAAATTTTTCTTACTTCGGTCAGCCAATTGATACAACAGTCATTCTATATAATCAGCACAATCATATCATGGCATCCGGCAAAGTCAAATTAAATCACCTTGTATTAGAATTGAAACACCCCAAATTATGGAATGTGGAGCATCCATACCTTTATACTCTCGTCATAGAAACAAAAGACGAAATAATTACTGAATTTGTTGGTTTCCGCACAGTTCAGATCAAAGATAAGATCCTTTATCTAAATAATCAAAAGATAAAATTCCACGGTGTAAACCGTCATGATTCGGACCCTGTGACCGGTGCGGCAGTTAATATTTGCCAAATCATGAAGGATCTTACCATGATGAAACAGCATAATTTTAACGCGGTTCGCTCCAGCCATTATCCAAACGCACCGTATTTCTACCAATTATGCGATAAATACGGTTTCATGGTCATAAATGAAGCGGATATCGAAGCCCATGGACCTTTCATGCTGCATTACAGAGAAGATACCGACTATAACCGCTTTAAGAATTGGAATAAACCGATTGCCGACAATCCTTTGTGGGAAAAATCAATACTTGACCGGGTACAGCTTATGGTACAGCGGGATAAAAACCGTCCCTGCATCCTAATCTGGTCCATGGGAAATGAAAGCGCTTATGGGTGTAATTTTGAAAAAGCCCTTCAATGGACCAAAGAATTTGACCCTCAGCGGATCACACACTACGAAAGCGCCAGATACCGCAATTACGACGAAATCTATAACTATAGCAATCTGGATCTGTACAGCAGAATGTATCCCGCTCTCTCAGAAATAGAGGAATATTTGGAAAAAGACGCGTCGAAGCCATTTCTCTTAGTTGAATACTGTCATTCCATGGGAAACGGCCCCGGCGATTTTGAAGATTATTTCCAGCTTATTGAAAGCCACGATATCCTATGCGGAGGATTCGTATGGGAATGGTGCGACCATGCAATTGAAGCGGGGAAATCAGAAAATGGTAAAACAAAATACCTTTACGGCGGAGACTTTGGAGAAACGATCCATGACGAAAATTTCTGTATAGACGGGCTGGTCTATCCAGATCGGACGCCACACACCGGTCTGCTCGAATATAAGAACGTACACCGGCCTGCAAGAGTAGTCTCCTGCCATACCGACACAAAGGAATTAACACTTCATAATTATCTGGATTTTACCGACTTAAAGGATTATATTTCCATTTATTATGAAGTAACCTGCGACGGTATCTGTACTGACAAAGGCTCCGTACCCGTATGTTCCATTCCTCCCCACTGTGAAGGAACCATAAAGCTTGATATTTCCATTCCAAAAATGGGACGGGTTTATCTAAATATATATTATCTTCTCCTAAAAGATTCCCCATTGGTTCCGGCAGGACATTCTTTAGGCTTCGACGAGATTCTTTTAGAAAACGAAGACGGTAGAAATCTTACCGCAATAGAGTGGCTGAGCCAAAAAATAAGAACAGACACCGCAATCTTTACAAAAGAAACCGATTCCCATATCCGGCTATTCGGAAAGAATTTCTGTTACACCTACAGCAAAAAGAACGGTATGTTTGAAAGTATGGTCTATAAAGGAAAAGAATATCTGGATAAGCCGATGGAAATTAATATCTGGAGAGCTCCTACAGACAATGACATGTACATTCGCACA
The DNA here is from genome assembly GCA_910589275.1 of uncultured Dorea sp. GTDB lineage: Bacteria > Bacillota > Clostridia > Lachnospirales > Lachnospiraceae > Claveliimonas. Next base: position 25,558 of record CAJUTH010000041.1, on the reverse strand, counting down.
GAGTGGAAAAAAGCCCATTATCATAATTCCATTGCAAGGGCTTACGATACCCTTATTACCCGCTCCGAAAATGGAATTGTAATCTCCTCTGTCATGTCTGTTTCAGCAGCCTCCATACAAAGAATCCTGAATATACAGGCAAAATGGCTCGTAGATAACAACGGGGGCATTCAAGTAATACTGGATGTCAGTAAGAATGAAGAATTTCCTTTTTTACCGAGATTTGGATTAAGGTTATTTCTTCCGAAAGAATTTGAAACTGTAACCTATTACGGATACGGCCCCTATGAAAATTACTGTGACAAGCACAGAGCCTCCCGACATGGACTCTATACTGCAGGTGTTGCAGAACTTCACGAAGACTATATTTTCCCACAAGAAAACGGGAATCGTTCCGACTGCGATTATGTAAAACTATATGGAAAGCAGCTTGGTTTAACCGCCGTATCACCCAGAAGCTTCTCTTTTCATGCATCCGTCTATTCGCAGGAAGAGCTAGAAAGCAAAGCCCACCATTTTGAATTGAAGGAATCAGGAAATACGATACTATGTCTGGATTATGCACTTCATGGAATTGGGTCGAATAGTTGCGGACCGGAGGTTCTCGATCGCTACTGTTTCCGTGATACGGCATTTTGTTTTCAATTAAAACTGATACCATTTGACATATCAAATTAACCCTCTTACGAAAGGAGATTTCATATTATGAACGAAAAAACATACTTAAAATGGTACAACAAAGTCGGATACGGTTCCGGAGATATCGCAGGCAATGTAGTATATGCTTTCTTGTCTTCCTTTGTTATGATCTACTTAACCAACACAATCGGACTCTCCGCAGGTATTGTTGGATCGCTTATTGCACTTTCCAAATTATTTGACGGCATTACCGACATTTTCTTTGGCGCAATGATTGATAAGACCCACACAAAGCTTGGCAAAGCAAGACCATGGATGTTATACGGTTATATCGGCTGTGCGGTTACCTTAGCGGCAATTTTTGCAATTCCTACAAGCTGGGGCACCACCGCGCAGTATACATGGTTTTTCATTGCTTATACTTTACTGAACGGCGTTTTCTACACAGCAAATAATATTGCCTACTCCGCTCTTACGTCTCTAGTAACAAAAAATAGCAAAGAACGTGTCCAAATGGGTTCCTGCCGGTTCATATTCGCATTCTCTACAAGCCTTTTGATTCAATCCGTTACCATCAGCTTTGTCGCAAAATGCGGCGGAGGAGCAAATGCATGGAGGACCGTAGCGATTGTATACGCCATTCTTGGACTCGTTATCAATACTATCTCAGCTCTTTCTGTAAAAGAGCTGCCGGAATCTGAACTTAACGAAGGAGACAGTGCAGAGTCAGCAGAAGAAAAATACGGTTTACTTGAAGCGTTCCGCCTTCTGATCTCCAATAAATTTTATCTGATGATCTGCGCAGTATATATTCTGCAGCAGCTCTATGGAGCCATGATTAATTCCGGAATCTACTATATGACCTATGTACTGAAAAATGAGAATCTTTACGGTGTATTTTCATGGGCATTTAATATTCCATTAATCATTGCATTAATCTTTACTCCTACCCTTGTGGGTAAATGGAAAGGAATGTACAAACTGAATCTTAGAGGTTATATTATTGCTGTTGCTGGCAGAGCCCTTGTAGTTGCGGCCGGTTATATTGGAAGTGTTCCTCTTATGCTTCTCTTCACAGCTCTTGCAGCTCTTGGACAAGGCCCATGGCAAGGCGATATGAACGCTGTCATTGCCTCCTGCTCGGAATATACCTTCTTGACAAAAGGGAAGCGGGTAGACGGCACCATGTATTCCTGTACCTCACTGGGAGTAAAACTCGGCGGAGGACTCGGAACTGCCGCAGCCGGCTGGCTGTTAGAATTTAGCAAATTTGACGGCACCTTGGCAGTACAGCCGGAATCCTGTATTAACATGCTGCATATCATGTATCTGTGGATACCGCTGATCATCAATATTATTATCATGGTGATACTCTCTAGAATGAATGTAGAAGGAGCAAATGAAAAAATTAGAAATAAAAGAAATATAGCATAAATCTTAGTAACAAAATCCGCCTATACAGCCAAAATTATTTCAGACTATATAGGCGGATCTTTCTTAAATTCTTAAATATTTATTCTTCCCTGAAGCCAGATAGTTCCTTTGAATCTTCTTCCTACTGCTGGTTCTCCCACAACATTTGCTTTTGGAACGCATACATCAAATTTTAATTCGTTTACGTTAAGATGCATGATATACAATTCTTCTCCTGTCTGCCAGTTTTCAGTTATTCGGATATTCAATATTTCCCCTAAAATAGAATAATTGTCGCATTCTATCCCAAACGGCATAAAATATGTATCCACAATACTGAATACATCTTCTGTTACCAGACGTCTTGATACCTTTGTATAGGTATCAAGGTCATCCAAAGTCAAACTTTCCATTGCAGATTGGTCACCGTTTCTCGCTGCACTAAGCAGCATCATTCTATTTTTAGATTCCTCTTTTCTTATCTTCTCCTGCTCCGGATTTTTCATAATAGGAAGCAGAATCATCCCATAATTGCATAAACCGGATAATGTAATAGATATTTCTTTAATTTCTTGATCCTGCCCTCCTGCTATCCGCATACATTCCGATGTATTCTGCAAATGAAAAATCAAACTGATTCCCAGCTTTGCATCCTCGCAGATTCCCGCATATGCTTCTTTATCCATTCTTCTTTCAATCATCACGTCCGTATTAGAAGTTACGCCGCTTCCTTTAAAATACGGATAATAATAATGTCTTTCAAAATGCTCTTCCGTATCGGAGGTTCCACAAATACAGAGCCCAATATCGTCTGCACATTCTGTGCGGTATTCACAATAATCTATATCCGGATCAAGAGCTACAAGTTCGTGATGCGAATAAACATTTTCTGCTTCCTTCAACAACTCATTCAATTCTTTTTCCGAAGTTAATCTGCCATATCCAATGGCATTAAGATATTTATGCATTTTCTCTACCCATTATATATTTATTTTCGTTCAATTTTCTCCATACCACCCATATAAGGACGGAGTACTTTTGGAATCCGCACAGAACCATCCGCCTGAAGATTATTTTCCAAAAATGCAATCAGCATTCTCGGAGGCGCGGCTACGGTATTATTCAAAGTATGTGCAAAATATTTTCCTTCTGCCCCCTTTACACGGATTCTAAGTCTTCTTGCCTGAGCATCTCCAAGATTAGAACAACTTCCCACCTCGAAATATTTCTTTTGTCTCGGAGACCATGCTTCTACATCACAGGATTTTACCTTTAAATCTGCCAGATCTCCGGAACAGCATTCCAACGTACGTACCGGAATATCCAAAGAACGGAATAAATCTACTGTATTTTTCCAGAGAACATCATACCATTTCATACTTTCCTCCGGCTTACAAACAACGATCATTTCCTGTTTTTCAAACTGATGAATTCGATAAATACCTCTTTCTTCTATGCCATGCGCCCCTTTTTCTTTGCGGAAGCATGGAGAATAGCTGGTCAGTGTCTGGGGAAGTTTATCTTCCTCTAACAGGGTGTCAATAAACTTTCCTATCATAGAATGCTCGCTTGTTCCGATCAAATACAGGTCTTCGCCCTCTATTTTATACATCATAGCATCCATTTCTGCAAAACTCATTACTCCCGTAACCACATTGCTGCGAATCATAAACGGCGGCACACAGTAAGTAAATCCTCTGTCTATCATAAAATCACGTGCATAACTTATCACAGAAGAATGCAGTCTCGCTATATCTCCCATCAGATAATAGAATCCGTTACCAGCCACCTTTCCCGCTGCTTCCAAATCAATACCATGAAAACTTTCCATAATATCTGTATGGTATGGAATATTAAAATCTGGCACAACCGGATCCCCGAATTTCTCAATCTCAACATTTTCGCTGTCATCCTTACCAATCGGAACCGACGGATCTATAATATTGGGAATGATCATCATATTTTTCTTAATCTGGGCCTCCACTTCCTTTTCCTCTGCAGATAAAGACTCTACTCTGGCTGCGTTTTTCTGAACTTGTGATTTCAACTCTTCTGCTTCTTCTTTTTTTCCCTGAGCCATGCATGCTCCAATCTGCTTAGATATCTTATTTCTCTCTGCGCGGAGCGCTTCAACCTCCTGTTTAATATCTCTATTCTTTTTATCTAACTCTAATACCTCATCCACCAGTGGAATTTTTTCATCCTGAAATTTTTTCTTAATATTCTCTTTTACTACATCTGGATTCATTCTAACAAATTTAATATCTAACATTTTTTTATCCTTTCTATTCTCTTTATTCTTTTTCTCTTAGTTCTCACTTCGCCGCAGCTTCCATCATATAATCTTCATTATATATTGCACGATCCAAAGCTTCTGCTTCTTCCTCCGCAAGTTCTACATAACTTTCCCCTTTTACAATTTCTTTTGCATAAGTAAAACATCCTTCTCTGCTATGCATTGCGTTCATAATCCATCCATTATTATTGCTGTCCAAAAAAGCTAATGCAAAACTCAATTTTCCGCCCATTTCATTAAATGCATCATACTTAACAAGTCCGCATTTTTGAATACAATTCTCTGTCATCTTTAACATTGTCTTCACATCGGATCTATTTTGCTTAGCCATTTTAGCCAAAGTATCAATCTCAGAAAATTTACTAAGAATGCTCTCTTCTAGATTTTTCCCATCTTTTCCTCTCATAAACGAAGCATAGCTTGTCTTTAATCGATCATATTTCAAACTGATATTTACATATAATACAAAAAGTACAATAATCAATATCAAGAGAAACAAAAATATAAATGCTGGATCTATCCCCAGTTTGGCTAATATTTTACTTTCCATATATAACTCTCCTTATGTTTTGTATACTACTCCTCTTTTCGTCCAGATGTAATAATATCGAACATACGTTCTAGTTCACTGTCTGAATAATATTCTATCTCTATTTTTCCTTTTCCATTTCCTTTAGCAAGTACTTTAACTTTAGTCCCAAGCGCCATTTTCATTTTTTCTTCTAAATCTTCATAAATGAATGAATTTTCAATTTTCTTTTCTTTCTTTATTTGTTCTTTTGGCGACTTGATATTCTTTATTAGTTTTTCAGTTTCACGCACACTCAGCTTCTCATCAAATATTTTAACTGCAAGCATATGTTGTTGCTGTTGATCATCTATTGCTAAAAGAGCTCTTGCATGTCCGGTACTTATCATATCGTCAATAATCATCTGTTGAACTTTTTCATTCAATTTTAAAAGTCTCATTGAATTTGTGACTGCAGTTCTGCTTTTAGAAACCCTTTCTGCAACTTCATCTTGTTTTAAATTAAATTCTGTAAGAAGCTTTTTAAATGCCATAGCTTCCTCAATTGGATTCAAATTCTCCCTTTGTATATTTTCGATCAAAGCAATCTCTACAACTTCCTGCTCTGTATAGTCTTTTATTATTACTGGAATTTCTTTTACTCCTGCAAGTTTAGCAGCTCTCCATCTTCTTTCTCCAGCAATTATTTCATAATAATCTTTCCTCTTTCTTACGAGCAAAGGCTGAAGTACCCCATACTGTTTAATAGAATCTGCTAATTCTAAAAGACTGTCTTCTTCAAAATATTTTCTTGGCTGTTCTCGGTTTGGTTCTACCATATTCAGCTTCAGCATTTGTTCTCCCGTACCTTGCTCTCCTATTTCCTTTTTAATAACTGTCTGGCTTTTTACAGACTTATTATCTGGAATCAAGCTGTCCAAACCTTTTCCTAATCCCTTTTTCTTTACTGCCATATTATTCCCCTCCTATATACGATTTATTTATGTATCACTTCATCTGCCAACATTCGGTAGTGTTCTGCTCCTGCTGATTTTTCATCATATAGATTAATTGGCATACCATAACTTGGAGCTTCTGCTAAACGTATATTTCTTGGGATTATCGATTTGTATATATTTTGTTTTATATTATCTTTTACATTTTCCACTACTTGGAGCGAAAGGTTTGTCCTTCCATCATACATAGTAAAAACAATACCTTCCATTTCCAAAATTGGATTTAATCGTTCCTTAACTAATTCAATCGTATGCATCAACTGACTTAACCCTTCCAATGCATAATACTCACATTGAATGGGTACAATAACGCTATCTGCTGTAGTCATTGCATTAATCGTAAGTGTATTAAGGGAAGGAGGGCAATCGATAATTATAAAATCATAATTATCTCTAACCTTATGTACTTCATCACGAATTATATATTCTTTATTTTCAACACCAATCAATTCAATCTCTGCAGCCGATAAATCTATTCCAGTAGGGAGTATATCTAGATTTTCCAATGCATCCTTACATATTACTTCTTCTATGCCTGCTTCTCCTATAATTAGGTCATATACAGTTTTTTCAATTTCTTCTTTATCTAATCCTAGACCGCTTGTCATATTTCCCTGCGGATCCATATCAACTGCCAAAACCTTTTTTCCTTTTTCTGCAAGACAAGCTGACAAATTTATAGCTGTTGTTGTTTTACCAACTCCACCTTTCTGATTGGCTATTGCAATAATTCTTCCCATCTTTATTCCCCTTTCTTTGCTTGACTATTATAACACATTTCAAAGACAGAATCTATACTTGAAAGCTATAATGTTTCACGTGAAACATTATTATTTTTTTAATTATTATTATTTGCATAGTAATTGGAGGACGCAGGTTAAATCTGTATACTCTCTATAATCAGACAAAGCAATATTCCGATGAACTATCAACTAACCGAGACTAAGTCACTTAAAGAGAACCTTCATGACTAAGTCACAATAGGTTAATACTCATTTCTATTTAAAGTGCTTTTCAATTGTCTGTTTAGAGAAAATACACTGATTTATCCCACTGTCTAAAAAATGCCCTACAAATAGTAACCATTAATTAAATCATCTCTACCTAAATAAATGTATAACATGATATTTTTCATTTTATACACAATGATATAGAAATATTGATAAAACCGCAATTAGAATATAGTTTAACATGATTATTCATTTTGCAAATTTACATGTTATTTGTATATTAATTATAGAAAATATTTTTACTAAAATAGATAAATATGGAAAATCAATACATTTTCACTTTTTATATAATGTTTCACGTGAAACATTATATAATTGTAAATAAAAGATGTTTCACGTGAAACATAAATAGAATAAATAATATATTTCAAATAAAAAGAACCTCATACATTATAGAGGCTCTTTCGTTGGCATTCCAGCTTTACGAGGATATTTTCTATTTGTCTCGTTTACCTTATTAATTAATATAAGAGAACGATCAATATCAGTATTAGGCAGTTTAAACTTTATAATATCTTCTATCTCACCCCCTAAAACACTTATCGCATGTTTAGAAGATAATAGTTCTTTATCTATATCACTAGACTTATAAGATATAAACTGACCGCCTTTTTTTACAAAAGGAAGACAATATTCGGAAAGCGAAGATAAATTAGCAACCGCACGTGAAACACACAAATCATATTTTTCACGATATTCTCCTCTTTTTGCAATCTCTTCTGCCCGTCCGTGCAATGCAGAGATGTTATCTAAATCCAATTTACTAATAATCTCATTCAAGAATTTAACCCTTTTATTCAATGAATCCAATAAGCAAATCTTAATATGAGGAAAAATTATTTTTATAGGAACACCTGGAAAACCAGCTCCTGTACCTACATCAATTAAAGAAGTAACATTTGTCATATCTATTATTTTTACTATAGATAAACTATCGATAAAATGTTTCACGGTCACATCATAATACTCTGTTATCCCTGTTAAATTCATAAATTTATTCCATTGAATAAGAATATCATAATATAAATTGAATTGCTCAATCATTCTATCTGTATAAGAAATATTAAATTCATCAAGCATTTCTTCAAATTTTAAGCTCATTCCCTACCTCCAATATACACTAATAAAACAGAAATATCAGCAGGAGAAACACCTGATATTCTAGATGCCTGTCCTATTGATACAGGACGCAATTCCTTTAGTTTTTGTACAGCCTCTATTCTCAAACTTTTAATTGAATCATAATCTATATCCATTGGGATTTTCTTATTTTCAAGCTTTTTAAATTGCTCAACCTGCCGTAACTGCCGATTAATATATCCTTCGTACTTAATTCTTATGTTTACCTGTTCTTGTATTTCATCCTTTAGATCCTCCGGAAATTCTGGACGGTCTTTATCTATAATAGACAATATACTATAGGATAATTCCGGACGGCATATTAATTCTTTTAAAGAAATACCAGATATTAACGGCGTACTTCCATACTTCTTTAAAAGATTCTGCACTTCCTCCGATGTACCTACATAAACATTTGATAAACGATCTAATTCCAAATCTATATATTTCATTTTTTCAATAAATTTTTGATATCTTTCTTCAGATATTAAACCAATATCATGTCCTATTTTTGTAAGCCTCTGATCAGCATTATCCTGTCTTAAAAGTAAACGATATTCCGCTCTAGACGTCATCATACGATAAGGCTCATGACTTTCCTTTGTAACAAGATCATCAATTAACACACCAATATATGCCTGCGAACGATCTAAAACAATACCATCCATTCCCTTTATTTTCATTGCAGCATTAATTCCGGCAATTAATCCCTGCGCTGCAGCTTCTTCATAACCAGAACTGCCGTTAAACTGTCCGCCGCTGAATAAACCTTCAATAGCTTTAAATTCTAAAGTAGGTTTTAACTGCCTCGCATCAATACAATCATATTCTATTGCATAAGCATTTCTTACAATTTTTACTCTTTCTAATCCGGGGACAGTCCGATACATATCATATTGAACATCCTCCGGAAGCGAACTAGACATTCCTCCTATATACATTTCATTCGTTTCAAGACCTTCCGGTTCAATAAATACCTGATGTCTATTTTTATCAGGAAATTTAACTACCTTATCTTCAATAGAAGGACAATATCTAGGTCCTGTTCCCTCTATCATTCCTGAAAATAATGGAGAACGGTCTAAATTATTTCTAATAATATCATGCGTCTTTTCATTTGTATAAGTAAGCCAGCAAGATGCTTGACTAATCTGAACATCCACAGGATTTGTAGAAAATGAAAAAGGCACGACTTTCTCATCACCAAATTGTTCTTCCATTTTTGAAAAATCCACTGAATTTCTATCAATTCTAGCGGGAGTTCCCGTCTTAAAGCGATACATTTTTATTCCTAATTCTTTCAAACTATCTGTCAAAAAATTAGCTGCCTGCAATCCATTTGGCCCTGTATTTGTACTAACGTCACCATAAATACATCTTGCCTTCAGATAAGTTCCGGTACAAAGAATAACAGCCTTACAAGAATATATTGCCCCCGAATAAGTTTGTACACCAGTAACCTTATCATTATCACTTAATATCCGGACAACCTCCTGCTGCTTCATATCAAGTCTTTCCTGATTTTCAAGAACACGTCTCATCGTTCTGCTGTAGTTTGCCTTATCAGCCTGAGCGCGCAAGGAATGGACTGCGGGTCCCTTTGACTTATTCAGCATCTTAGATTGAATAAAGGTCTTATCAATTACCTTTCCCATTTCCCCTCCAAGAGCATCCACTTCTCTTACAAGATGCCCCTTTGAACTGCCTCCAATATTTGGATTACAAGGCATCAAAGCTATACTATCTACACTAACTGTAAATATCAAAGTTTGAAATCCTAATCTCGCGCAGGCAAGCGCTGCTTCACATCCCGCATGTCCTGCCCCAACTACAATAACATCATATCCATCTCTATTTTCCCATACAGAATTTGCTGAAAATTTCATGAATCAAATCCTCTCCCATTGTCTCTCCGGTAATATTGCCAAGAGCTTCATAAGCATCCATCAAATCAATGGAATAAAAATCCTCCGGCATATTATTATCTATACTTTCAATCACTTTCTTTAAACTTTTATATGCTTCATCAAGAGCATTCTTATGGCGTATATTTGTAATATATATTTGTGTATTAAAAGAAAGATTTCCCTGATAAAACATTTCCTTTATTTTATTCTCCAAAATATTTATTCCGTACCCATTCTTTGCCGATACTTCTATGACAGGAATATTGAATTTATCTAAGGAATCATTTTCCTTCAAAAATCTATCCTCTATGTCACTAATGCTAACATTCATATCTAAATCCGACTTATTTAAAATAATAATTGACTTCTTTTCCTTTAATAGCTTTAAAATAGAAATATCATTATCATCTAGTAAAACAGAAGAATCTATAACATAAATAATCAAATCTGATTCTTTTGCAGACCTAATTGCTTTATCCACTCCAATTTTTTCTATAACATCTTCTGTATCTCTAATTCCAGCCGTATCCATAATATTCAGTGAAATACCCTGAAGTCTAATATGCTCCTTTATAATATCTCTGGTAGTCCCTGCGATATCAGTAACAATAGCCCTATCCTCGCCAATCAAAGCATTAAGAAGCGAAGACTTTCCAGCATTCGGTTTACCAATAATAACGGTATTAATTCCTTCCTTTATTACCCGGCCATTTGATGAAGAATCAATCAATTCTTTAATTTCACAAACTAAATCCAAAATAACTCCCCTTAATTTATCACCATATCCATCTACGCTGATATGCTCCGGATCATCCAGCGCAGTTTCTATAAACGCCGTATGATATAATATTTTCTTGCGTATATTTGAAATTTTTTCTTTTACATTTCCACGTAATTGGTGAACGGAACTCTTTAATGCATATTCATTTTCAGACTGAATAATATCAATAACAGCCTCTGCCTGTGATAAATCTATTCTTCCATTCAAAAAAGCCCTTTTTGTAAATTCACCAGGCTCTGCAGGTCTGGCCCCATATTTAATTAAAATTTCCAATATTCTATTTACAACATACACTCCGCCATGGCAGTTTATTTCTATAGTATCTTCGCCTGTATAGCTTTTTGGTCCCCTCATAAGCATAACAAGAACCTCGTCTATTATTTCATCATGGTCTGCAATATATCCATAATGAATCGTATATGTTTTTTGATCTGCAAGGCGTTTATAATGCTTCCCTCTATAAACTTTATCTGCAATTTCAATAGCCTGCTCTCCAGACATCCTAATAATTCCAATTCCTGATTCAGAAACAGCAGTAGATATAGCAGCTATTGTCTGTTTTTCTATAAACATATATATTCCCTTTCTAATATAAAATTAGCTGCACTAAAATAAGCAGGAGTAAAACTCCTACTTATTATAATAAATGAATTATGATCTTCTTACAAGTGTTACTACTACTCTGCGGTAAGGTTCTTCTCCTTCGCTGTGGGTTGTGATACTTTTTTCACCCTGAAGAGCAGAATGAATAATTCTTCTCTCGTATGGATTCATAGGCTCTAACGATACAGATCTTCTTGTCTTTCTCACCTTATGAGCTATATTCTTTGCAAGATTTTCAAGAGTTTCTTTTCTTCTTCTCCTATAATCCTCCGTATCCAGCTTAACTCTCACATAGCCGCTCTGCATCTTATTAGCGACACGGTTTGTAAGATATTGAAGAGAATCCAATGTTTGTCCTCTTTTTCCAATAAGGATCCCCATATTTTCTCCGTTCATTTCAATACTGAGAGCTCCCTCTTCATCAATAACGGATGTAATTGTAACTTCCATTCCCATGGCTTTAAGTACATTTTGTAAAAATTCTTCACAAGCTTTTATTGTTACGTCTTCAACCTTTGCAAGTTCAATCTCTTTTCTTTCAACAACAGGTTTTGCAGGCTTATCCAATTGTTCTGCTTTCTCTTCTTTAAAAGAAACAGTCTGTACTTCTGGTTTTGCTTCTATATTCTCTTCTCTCTTTGGCTGTCTATTCCTGTTTCTATCCCTATTTTTCTTATCCTTCCTTTTACGGTTATCTCTATTATCCCTATTTTCTTTATTAAACTGACTATCCTTCGATTGTTTATTATCCTTGGCATAGCGGGAATTGTCAATAGATGTTTCTTTTACGCCTTTTACCGCATCTAAAAAATCAATAACCGGCTCCTCAATTTCTTGTTTCACAACCTTACGGCGGGCCTTAATAACCGCCTGCTTCATTCCTATTCCAAAAAAGCCGGCGCTTCCCTTTTCAATAATATCATAATCAAGCTGGTCGCTCGTCACGCCAAGCTGCACCAGCGCTTCTGTAATGGCATCATCAAGTGTTTTTGCGGATACTGTAATCTCTTCCATTTTTTTAACCTCCTATCTTCTATTTTCGTTAAAATCTTTTACCATATTTGCCTTAGCTGAAAGACTTCCGGCCTTTGCATATCGTCTCTTCTCTTCAGCCTCTTTAATCTTTTCATTTTTCTCTGACTGAGATACATCCGTCCTTGCAGAAGAAGAAATAGACCTAGTATTTGCCTGAGCCATAGCATTAATTTTCTCAGCCTTTTCGCCACGTTTTTGACGTTTCTTCGCCGCTTTCTCCTTATTCTTCTCAATCAATTCTTCCGGAGACATATTCTTCAGATATTTGTTAACAAAAACAGTTTGAATGCAACGGATAACCGCACTAAAAATCCAGTATAAACCAATACCTGCCGACAAAGAATATACCATCCACAAAGAAAACAGCGGCATCATAATATTCATAGATTTCATAGTTCCGGCCATCGGATTATCTTTATCAATCTGCTGTCCCGAAACCGCCTGAGATAATCTAACGCTTCCATACTGTGTGAGAGCTGATATAACCGGCAATGCAATACACGTAATAATAATTGCTGCAGGCGCAATGTCAAATGTATCTCTTGCATGCATAATCTGTGACGGCGACATCGTCACATCCGGAATCGTAAGAAACGCCTTTACACCTGCCGAAGCGTTTTTAATCGCAGGCACAAATCTCTCCATATCATAGATAACCGGATATAAAGCAAACAAAAGCGGCACCTGTATTAACATAGGAAGGCATCCGCCTGTCATAGATGTCCCATATTTATCATAGATCTGCTGCACCTCTTCTTGCTGTTTCATCATAGATGCCTGATCTCTTTTATTCTTATACTTTTTCTGAACTGCCTGTACTTCAGGATTTATCAGAGCCATAAGCTTTGAACTTCTCTGCTGCTTAATCGTCAGCGGAAGCATAAGCGTATATACAATAATTGTATATATGATAATTGACCAGCCGATCAATCCATGATCAGTCGGCAATATACTACTAAGAGTCTTATAAATAAGGTTCATAACCTTACCCAATACCCATGCAATCTGACCGACAATCGGCCAATTTGCGGCTGTTAATAATGTACCCATATTTGATTCCTCCGTTAATGGTATCGGATATACCTGATTTTCTTTTCAGGAACCGGGTCATATCCTCCTTTTGAAAATGGATTGCACCGAAGTATTCTCCATACAGCCAGCCCTGTTCCTTTTAAAGCACCAAACCTTTCTATTGCTTCTACCGCATATCTGGAACAAGTAGGGAAATATTTACAGCATGAATATCCCTTCATTGGCGATATATATCTTTGATAAAATCTGACCAGCCACAACATTATCTTCTTCACTTCTTGCAACTCCATTCAGCCATCAATAATTTTGTGAAGATTACCTAGATGGATAAGAGCGCTTTCTATGTCTCTGCAATTTTTTTCTTTTGCTCCTATTCTAGCAATAATTACAATGTCATATCCACAAAAAAATCTTTCTTCATTCAACCGATAGCTTTCTCTAATTAATCTTGTTAAGCGATGTCTTACTATACTATTCCCAATTTTTTTACTAACTGAAATTCCTACTCTGTTCTTATCTATATCATTCTTTAGAATATACATTACCAAATATTTGTTGGCATATGTTTTTCCTCGCTGATAAACATTTCGAAAATCTCTGTTTTTTTTAAGTGATTCGGAAAAATTCATTTTATTTATCCTAATTCTCCCAATTCCATCATAATAAATAATTATAGAAGAAAAGGTCACAATACATGCGACCTAAGCTGATAATCTTTTTCTTCCTTTTAATCTTCTGTTTGCAAGTACTTTTCTTCCGCCTGCAGTCTTCATTCTTGCACGGAAACCATGAACCTTCGCCCTCTGCCTTTTCTTCGGCTGAAATGTCATCTTCACTGATATACACCTCCCTCATATGATACAATTTATATCATCTTTTTATTATTTTCTTTTCTAAAGACATCGTATCTAATTATATTAGAAAACCTGCATTAAGTCAAGTAAAAGCACTATATTTCTTTTCTTCATTCTTGTATTTTCCATTGCCTTAATACTTGTTTTGATGTAGAATAAAATAGAGTGGATTTTTATACCTATGACAATCCATAATCATAATACTAGAATACAGGAGTTGTAAGATAATGAACGTTGTGGAAGAAAAATGGCCTGATATAATTGAACACCTGCGTATAGAACACGAATTGTCCAACGTTTCTTTCTCAACGTGGATCCAGCCATTGAAAGTTTTCAACGTAATAGACAATACTGTCTATATATTGGTTAATATGAACGCCAGCGTTGACTACATAGAGAAAAAATATTCGCTTCCGCTCAAGGTATGCATTGCAGAAATTACAGGTAATGAATATGACATTATATTTCTTTCTGAAGACGATGAAAGAATGGACGAGCTTAGAAAGATATCTTCGCCCAAGAATAAGCGAAACAGATCCGCTGCAGAAAAAGCGGGACTGAATCCCAAATATATCTTTGACACCTTTGTAGTAGGCAATAACAATGAATTTGCACATGCCGCATCACTGGCAGTTTCAGAATCTCCAGGTGAAGTTTACAATCCTCTTTTCCTTTACGGAGGAGTCGGACTGGGAAAAACACATTTGATGCATTCCATTGCGCATTTTATTCTGGATTACAATCCAAATAAAAAGGTTGTCTATGTAACAAGCGAGACTTTTACTAATGAGCTAATCCATGCATTAAAAAATGGTAAAGAATCTTCCATGACGGATTTCCGGGAAAAATACAGACATAACGATGTCTTATTAATTGATGACATTCAATTTATAATAGGAAAAGAGAGCACACAGGAAGAATTTTTTCATACCTTTAATCATCTGCATGCTTCAGGCAAGCAGATCATCATCTCCAGCGACCGTCCTCCCAAGGATATCGAAACGTTAGAAGCAAGACTTCGTACCCGATTTGAATGGGGATTATTAGCAGATATGTCCGCTCCTGATTTTGAGACCAGAATGGCCATCCTGCAAAAAAAGATTGAATTAGAACATTTACAGCATTACCATATCCCTCACGACGTTTTGGAATATATTGCCGAGAATGTTAAAAACAATATCAGGGAATTAGAAGGCGCCCTCAACAAATTAATTGCCCTCTATAAATTAAAAAGTGATAACAGGGAAATTGACATTAATCTGGCTGCAGAAGCTATGAAGGATATTATATCTTCCAGAAATAATCGGGAGATAACGCCGGAACTAATTCTTGACATTGTTTCCGATCATTTCGGCCTTACTATATCCGATTTAAAAAGCAACAAAAGATCCAGTGATATTGTTGTTCCAAGACAGATTATCATGTATCTGTGCAGAAAGATGACAACGGTACCATTAAAATCAATTGGAATATTATTAGGCGGTAAAAATCATTCAACAATCAAACACGGAATTGAAAAAATTGAACGAGAAGTAGAAGAAAATGAACAGCTTGCTAATTCCATTGATATCATTAAGAAAAAAATAAGTCCATTATAAAGAAATTAAAAAGTTTATCTTTGTATTTGTTCATAAATTTTATGATAAGTATGTTGATAAGTCGTGATTACTTTTTCATAACTTTTCACACCAAATAAACGAAATAGTTGTCCACAAAAAATAAACATATTATTTTCATACTTTCAACAGATTTATTTTCATGAGTTTTTGCGATAAAATAAAGCTTTTTAGGGGTTATCCACTAATCAACATCCCCTACTACTAATACTACTGAAATTATTTTATATATTTATAAATTTTTAAATTAAATTTTAGTGAAGGGAGTTTTCCACATGAAAATTATATGCAGGAAATCTGATTTGGCAAAAGGAGTCAGTATTGTTTATAAGGCAGTTCCATCTAAAACAACTATGCCTATTCTGGAATGTATATTAATCGACGCAACTTTAGATAAGATTAAGTTAACAGCAAATGATATGGAGCTAGGTATTCAAACAGAAATAGAAGGCGAAGTTATTAACCATGGCATGATAGCAATTGATGCGCGAATCTTTTCTGAAATTGTAAGAAAACTTCCTGACAATGAAGTTACAATTGAAACAGATGAGAATTATCAGGCTATCATTACTTGTGAAAAAGCAAAATTTGACATCGCTGCAAAATCAGGAGAAGACTTTACGTATCTTCCTGTTATTGAAAGAGAACAGACTATAACCTTATCTCAGTTTACATTAAAAGAAGTAATCAGGCAGACGATTTTTTCTATCGCAGATAATGAAAGCAACAAATTAATGACGGGAGAATTATTTGAAATCAATCAAAATATTCTCCGTGTGATTTCTTTGGATGGACATAGGATCTCTATTAGAAGGATTGAATTAAAGGATTTTTATGATCATCAGAAGATTGTTGTTCCGGGAAAGACGTTAATTGAGATTAGTAAGATTCTTTCAGGAGAAACAGATAAAGAAGTAAGTATTTATTTTACAAGGAATCACATTGTATTTGAGTTTGACCAGACAATCGTTGTATCGAGATTGATTGAAGGGGATTATTTTAGAATTGATCAAATGTTGTCTAGTGATTATGATACAAAGGTCAGAATCAATAAAAAAGAGTTTTTGAATTGTATAGACAGGGCTACTCTTCTTGTGAAAGAAGGAGATAAAAAACCAATTATCATCAATATTACAGATGAAATGATGGAATTAAAGATTAAATCCCAGCTTGGCTCCATGAATGAAGATATCTATATTACAAAAGAAGGGAAAGATCTGCTGATAGGATTTAATCCGAAATTTTTGATTGACGCGCTTCGTGTTATTGATGATGAAGAAGTGGAGCTTTATCTTATGAACGCAAAATCTCCATGCTTTATTAAGGATGAAACAGAAAGTTATATTTATTTGATTCTTCCGGTAAATTTTAATGTAATATAGTTAGGAGTATCGTTATGGAAGTTATTAAGCTGAGAGGAGAATATATTAAGCTTGGACAGGCGTTAAAAGCGGCAGGTTTTGTAGGATCAGGAACAGAAGCCAAAGAAGCTGTTATAGAAGGTTTTGTAACTGTAAACGGAGAAGTTGACACGCGGCGCGGAAGAAAGCTTTATAGAGGTGATATTGTAGTCTTTCATGGGGAAGAGATTAAAATTGAAGATTAATTCTTTAAAATTAAAAAATTTTAGAAATTATGAATTATTGTCTTTAGATCTAAATCCGGCAACAAATATTTTTTATGGAGATAATGCACAGGGAAAGACAAATATACTGGAATCTATATATCTCTGCGGGACTTCAAAATCCCACAGAGGAACAAAAGACAGGGATATGATTTTATTTGGACAGGATGAATCCCATATAGAAGTGATTGTTGATAAAAAAGGTATTTTATATCAAATTGATATGCATTTAAAAAAAAATAAACCAAAAGGGATCGCAATCAATCATATTCCGATTAAAAAAGCCAGCGAAATATTTGGTATTTTAAACGTTGTATTTTTCTCTCCGGAGGACTTGAATATTATAAAAAACGGGCCTGCGGAGAGAAGAAGGTTTGTAGATGTGGAGTTGTCCCAGATTAGCCGAGTATATCTGAATAACCTTTCAAAGTATCATCGAATTGTAAATCAGAGAAACCATCTGCTAAAGGATATATATTATAATGCTAGTTTAAAAGAAACTCTGGATATCTGGGATATGCAGCTAATAGATTACGGGAATAAAATTATAAAAGAAAGAAAAGATTTTATAAAAAATGTAAATGAAATAATTTCTAATATTCATAAAAAAATAACTGGTGAAAGAGAAAATATAGAAGTAATCTATGAACCAAATATAAAAAACGAATCTTTTGAAGAGGTGTTAAGAAGGCACAGAGATAGAGATTTGAAAATGATGAGCACTTCATCAGGACCTCATAGGGATGATATTTGTTTTAAGATAAATGGAATCGATATAAGAAAGTTCGGCTCTCAAGGACAGCAGAGGACTGCTGCATTATCCCTGAAATTATCAGAGATTGAGCTTATTAAAAAGATTACGAAGGAAAAACCGGTTCTTTTACTTGACGATGTATTGTCTGAACTTGATAAACATAGGCAAAACTATTTATTAGATAGTATAGATGATATACAGACGCTTATTACTTGTACAGGCGTAGAAGAGTTTGTAAATCATCGTTTTTCCATAAATAAAATTTTTTATGTTCATAAAGGTAAGGTAGTAAAAGAAAACTAGGAGGGCACTATGAGTACAGAAAAGGTACAGCATGAATATGGCGCAGATGAGATTCAGATTTTGGAAGGCCTAGAAGCCGTAAGAAAAAGACCAGGTATGTATATTGGGAGTACTTCATCGAGAGGGCTTCATCATTTGGTATATGAGATTGTGGATAATTCTGTCGACGAAGCTTTGGCGGGATTCTGCGACACGATTACGATTACTTTGAATAAAGATAATTCGGTTACAGTTGTTGATAATGGAAGGGGCATACCGGTAGGTATTAATCATAAAGCAGGGCTTCCTGCCGTAGAGGTTGTATTTACCGTTCTTCATGCCGGCGGTAAATTTGGCGGAGGGGGCTACAAGGTATCAGGAGGACTTCACGGAGTTGGAGCTTCTGTTGTAAATGCGTTGTCCAATTGGCTTGAAGTAGAGATTTTTAGCGAAGGAAAAGTTTATAAACAGCGTTATGAACGAGGAAAGGTTACTCAAAAGTTAGCTGTTATTGGTGATTGTGAAAAGGAAAAGACCGGAACAAAGGTCACCTTTATGCCGGATGATACGATATTTGAGGAAACTATTTTTGATTACGGTATATTAAAGCAGCGTTTTCGTGAGATGGCGTTTCTCACAGCGGGCCTTAAAATCACGCTTAGGGATGAGAGGAAAGAAGAAATTGTTGAGAAGATTTTTCATTATGAGGGAGGAATCCGAGAATTTGTTACCTATCTGAACCGCAGTAAAGAGGCTCTTTATGAAAATGTAATCTATTGTGAGGGCATAGTAAATAATGTACAAGTTGAGGTTGCTATGCAGCATAATGATTCTTATAATGAGACGACTTATGGATTTGTAAATAATATAACAACTCCAGAAGGAGGAACTCATATCGTCGGTTTTAGAAATGCCCTTACAAAGACGTTCAATGATTATGCAAGAAAAAATAAGCTGTTAAAGGATAATGAGCAGAATCTATCTGGTGAAGACATTAGGGAAGGTCTCACGGCAATTATAAGCGTTAAGATAGAAGAGCCTCAATTTGAGGGGCAGACAAAGCAAAAATTAGGAAACAGCGAAGCAAGAGGCGCAGTAGATAGCATTGTAAGCAAACAGCTTTCTATTTATCTGGAGCAGAATCCCGCAGTTGCAAAAATGACTGTTGAAAAATCAGTGCTCGCTCAGCGGGCAAGAGAAGCCGCGAGAAAAGCAAGGGAGCTTACCAGAAGAAAATCTGCTTTGGATGGTATGTCTCTGCCTGGGAAACTGGCGGACTGCTCAGATAAAAATCCGGAAAACTGCGAGATCTATATCGTAGAGGGAGATTCTGCGGGAGGTTCTGCAAAGACTGCAAGAAACCGTAATACGCAGGCTATTCTGCCGCTTCGCGGTAAAATATTAAATGTCGAAAAGGCAAGGCTTGACCGTATTTATGGCAATGCAGAGATCAAAGCAATGATTACTGCGTTTGGAACAGGTATTCATGAGGATTTTGATATCAGTAAATTAAGATATCACAAAATTATTATTATGACAGATGCCGACGTGGATGGAGCACATATCAGTACCCTATTACTTACATTCCTTTATAGGTTTATGCCGGAATTAATCAAACAGGGATATGTATATCTTGCGCAGCCTCCTCTTTATAAACTGGAGAAAAATAAAAAGATATGGTATGCATACAGTGATGAGGAGCTTGATTCGATATTAAAAGAAGTAGGAAGGGATAACAATAATAAAATTCAGCGGTACAAGGGACTTGGAGAGATGGATGCGGATCAGTTATGGGATACGACAATGGATCCGGAACACAGAATCCTTCTCAGAGTTACAATGGATGATGAGAGCGCGTCTGAGCTTGATCTTACATTTACCACATTGATGGGAGACAAGGTAGAGCCTCGCCGTGAATTTATCGAAGAAAATGCAAAATATGTACAAAATCTTGATATATAACAGACAGGAGGAAGTATGGAAGATAATATTTTTGACAAGGTCCATGAGATAGATCTAAAGAAAACGATGGAGAAATCTTACATTGATTATGCTATGAGCGTAATTGCTTCCCGCGCCCTTCCGGATGTGAGGGATGGTTTGAAGCCGGTACAGAGAAGGATTCTCTATTCTATGATTGAATTAAATAATGGACCGGATAAGCCTCACAGAAAAAGCGCACGTATTGTGGGTGATACCATGGGTAAATATCATCCTCACGGAGATAGTTCTATTTATGGCGCATTGGTAAATATGGCGCAGGAATGGTCAACCAGATATCCGCTGGTTGACGGCCACGGTAATTTTGGTTCAGTGGATGGAGACGGAGCCGCTGCTATGCGTTATACAGAAGCCCGTCTTAGTAAGATTTCCATGGAACTAACTGCGGATATTAACAAAGATACGGTTGATTTTATACCAAATTTTGACGAGACAGAAAGAGAGCCTGTAGTTCTTCCATCCAGATTTCCCAATCTCTTGGTAAATGGAACTTCCGGTATTGCAGTCGGAATGGCAACCAGTATTCCTCCTCATAATTTGAAAGAGGTTATTAATGCAGTTGTTAAGATCATTGACGATCAGATTGACGAACAGGGAGAGACTTCTGTAGAAGACATATTAAGGGTTATAAAAGGACCGGATTTTCCAACAGGAGCTATGATTCTTGGAACAAGAGGAATTGAGGAAGCCTATCGGACCGGACGCGGAAAAATCCGCGTACGTGCAGTAACGGACATTGAAGCAATGGCCAATGGTAAAAATCGTATTATTGTCACAGAACTTCCTTATATGGTAAATAAAGCCCGGTTGATTGAAAAGATAGCTGAAATGGTACGTGATAAGAGAATCGATGGTATTACCGATTTGAGCGATCAGTCCAGCCGTGAAGGAATGAGAATCTGTATTGAACTGAGGAGGGATGTAAATCCAAATATTATTCTGAATCAGTTATACAAACATACGCAGCTTCAGGATACGTTTGGAGTTATTATGCTGGCTCTAGTAAATAATGAGCCAAAGGTTATGAATATTCTTGATATGCTTAAATATTATCTGGCACATCAAGAAGAGGTGGTAACTAGACGCACAAAGTATGAGCTGAATAAAGCACAGGAACGCGCACATATCCTTGAAGGATTACTGATAGCTTTGGATCATATTGACGAAGTTATCCACATTATAAGAAATTCTGCTAATGTACAAGAAGCAAAGGCAGAGTTAATGAGGCAGTTTGAATTGTCAGATGTTCAAGCTCAGGCAATTGTAGATATGCGTCTGAGAGCACTTACCGGCTTGGAACGTGAAAAGCTGGAGAGCGAATACAAAGAACTGATGGCAAAGATTGACCGATTAAAGGCTATTTTGGCAGACAGAAAGCTTCTTCTTAAAGTTATTAAAGAAGAAATTTTACTTATTCGTGATAAATATGGTGATGAGAGAAGAACTTCTATTGGATTTGACGAATATGATATCTCTATGGAAGATTTGATTCCAAAGGAAGATGTTGTTATTACCATGACAAAGCTTGGATATATTAAGAGAATGTCCGAGGATACGTTTAAAGCACAAAATAGAGGCGGTAAAGGAATTAAGGGAATGCAGACGATAGAAGAGGATTATGTGGAAGAGTTATTTATGACGCATACCCATCATTATCTTATGTTCTTTACCAACAAAGGACGCGTATATCGGTTAAAGGCATACGAAATACCGGAAGCTTCTAGAACTTCAAGAGGAACTGCAATCATTAATTTGATTCAGTTAATGCCGGATGAAAAAATCAGCGCTGTTATCCCTTTGGATGAATATAGAGAGGGAGAATACATTGTAATGGCAACGGAGAAAGGTCTTGTAAAGAAAACTTCGGTTGTTGATTTTTCTAATATACGAAAAAATGGCTTGGCTGCAATTACACTCCGTGAAGATGATGAATTAATTGAAGTAAAGTTTACCGATGGAAAACAGGAAATTATTCTGGCAACCAAATATGGTCAGTGTATCCGTTTTGCAGAAACCGACGTCAGAGCAACTGGAAGGACTTCTATGGGAGTAAGAGGCATTAACCTTGCAGACCGTGACGAGGTAATAGGAATGCAGCTTGTAACCCAAGGAAATGAGCTTCTAATCGTATCGGAAAAGGGAATGGGTAAGCGTACCTTATTAGAAGAATTTACAGCGCAAAATCGCGGCGGCAAAGGTGTAAAATGTTACAAGATTACTGAAAAGACAGGAAATGTTGTAGGCATCAAGGCTGTTAGTCAGGATGAAGAAATTATGATAATTAACACAGACGGAATTATCATAAGAATGTTTTGCAGCGGTATATCAATACTTGGACGAATCACATCCGGTGTGAAGCTGATTAATTTAAAAGACGACACAACAGTGGCAAGCATCGAAAAAGTGAGAGATGAGGAAAAAGAGGAGGCAAAAAGAAATTATCACCGCCAAAAACTAGAAAAAGAAGAATAAAGAATCAAATTACTTGAACAGCAGTTATAAGTTGTAATGCACCGGAAATATCACCAAGTATGTGACATATTTCCGGTGCTGCAAACATTTATATTATTGCAGTTATGCCTACATGAAAAAAAGTATAGACGGTTTGTGAGCCATGATAATTACTAATCCCATCTTCCAACCTCTTCTTTTGATAGAATACCTTCTCCACAATGGGGGCAAATAATCTCTTCCTCTGTCTGGATTGAGGCAGCGTTTCCGCATTCTGGACAGATAGACGAATAAGTGCAACTGCTTTGATGTAAATAAATCGACGGAATTGAAAACAGCTTTCGGCAGCGCCGGCATACCGCCGGATGGTAGTTAAATTCAAAAGAAGGGAATTCTTCCCCATATGTATCTGTAAGGATTTGCTGCTGGGTCTTTTCTGAGAATTCATCTAAAACTTTTTCCAGAACTCCGTGTGTCATACCATGGCCAATCTGAATCTGCCATGAATTTTCACAAGACGGGCATACATATTCGATGATTTTTCCCATAAATTCTCTCCTCTTTTATAATTAAGCACTTTTAAGCATTCAACACTTGAAGAATCGATGTTGGCTGTTGATTTGCCTGAGCGAGCATTGCCTGACTGCTCTGTACCAGAATTGAATTACGTATATGATCCATCATCGCTTTCGCCATATCTGTATCGCGAATACGGGATTCCGATGCCGTTAAATTTTCCACCGTATTGCCAATGTTGTTAATCGTATGTTCCAATCGGTTCTGAAGTGCGCCATAGTAGCTTCGTATAGAGCTGAGCGAATCAATTGCCGTATTCACACTATTGATTGCAGTAAGAGCCGCTTCACTTGTCAGTACGTTCGTTTCCGTAAGGCCAAGAGATGCCGGATTCATCTGGAATAAATCTACTTTAATTAAATTGTCATCGATCCCTTCGTCTCCAACCATTAATTGAAGGCTTGAAGCCCCGCTTCCACCAGTTCCAATTGATCCCGTACCATTGGGCTTTGTTGCAATGTCTTTCACGGTAAACGGCTGTTCCGGCAGATTCGGATTATTACCGATAAGCGAATTTCCGCCATCGCTTAAATTCGCAGTAATCACAGAACCTGCTCCATCTTTGGATGCAACAGCAAGTTTACGGACAAACTCTACAAGATTTGTCGTTGGATTTTTAAACAAACCGTCCAGTTGAGCCTGACTCTTAATTGTGGTATATTTTCCGATTGCCGTAAATACGCCATTCTTACTATCGTTCGTCAGCTCGGCGAATATCTTATCCATTCCGGCCGCAATCCCCGTACCGATAACTGCACCTGCGCCATTTGCAAGATAGCCGATATATGCGCTGGCCAGATAACCATGTCCATATGGCCGTCCTGTCACCGTATATTTTTTTAAATAGTTAGCAATTGCGGCATCTTGAGAAGTATCATTTTCATCAGTCAGTTTCTTTGCAATTGCTTCCAATTCAGAATTCCAATTTGTCGGAAATCCTCCGCCTGCAAGCTGTGCGGTTCCTTCTGTAAACCATTCAGGGAATTTTGCTGCGCCGTTCCGACCGCTCATACCATCCGTCATCGTATATTGCATCACGGAGTGCATTAATTCATGGGCAATGGTTGATTCTAATTTTTCACTGTCAATAGACGCATCTGAAAAGTCAGAAGAATCGACTTTAATCAACATATTTCCCGCCTTACCTGTTTGATAAAATGAAAACTGCGCATAGGCAAGGATATTTCCGGTCCCGTCAATATTTTCAATTTTAAGTTCCATACCAATCTTATCCGTCCCAATCGCTGCATTAAGGGAAGGAAATGCAGACAGAATCTGACTGATAGCATTTGGGAAGTATTCTTCGGCAATTTTCTTTGCAAGCTGGTCATAGCCTTGCGCCGCACGAGTTTGACCACTTGCGGACGCTGCTCCTGCACGTTCCACAGAGTTTACTTCGCATGTCCTGTTTTTCAAATCCACGGTGAGATTGTATGTAGTAACGTTCTCCTTTGCACTGTCTGAACTTCCATTTGGAAAAAGTTGAATGCCATTAAACTTTGAGGTAGTTCCAATCCTTGTAATCTCTGTTTTTAATTGCTGCATCTCCTGATTCATCATGATGCGCTCTTCATCGGTATATGTTCCATTTGCAGATTGTACTGAAAGCTCCATCATCCGGTTCAACATGGAATGAACTTCCGTTGTCGCTCCTTCCACTGTCTGTACCAAAGAAATACCATCCTCCGCATTTTGTTTAGCCTGCTTTAATCCAGTAATTTGGGCTCTCATTTTTTCAGACACAGCAAGACCCGCCGCGTCGTCTCCAGCACGGTTGATTTTGTAACCCGAACTAAGCTTTTCTAAATTCTTGGCTACTGCTCCATTATTTACATTTAAGTTTCTGTATACATTCAAGGATGTTATATTATGCTGGATCCTCATCATTTTACCTCATTTTTCCATTGTCTGTCCGACAATTCAACAATAGCCTCTTTTTTATATTTACCGAAAAATATATATAATTATATATCAACACTTCTATACTGTAAGCGCCAAATATTCCTGCGGATTTTCTAATCTCCTGAATCCCTCTATAATT